>CAVORC010000014.1:0-44143 GCA_963698505.1 uncultured Chloroflexia bacterium
GTCATCGAGTTCGACGAGATCCCCAAGATCGTGCTCGACGCCACCACAGCGACAGAGGATGACACCTTCTGGGACAACCCCGGCGTGGACCTCCAGGCGACCATCAACGCGCTCGTGACCGAGGCCGCCGGCGGTGGCGACCGCGGTGGGCGGTTCGACCATCACCCAGCAGCTCGTCCGCGCGGTCCTGCTGCCCCAGGACGTCATCGACAACGACGACACCAAGGAAGGCCTCTACCTGCGCAAGGCCAAGGAGATCCTGCAGGCCTACAAGCTCACCGAGTACCTGACCCAGGAGTTCGGTGACGAGGGTGGCAAGCAGGAGGTCATCACCGCCTACCTCAACCAGATCAACTACGGCGGCGTCTACGGCGTCGCCGCGGCCGCGGAAGTGTACTTCGGCAAGAAGCTCAAGGACGTCTCACCGTCAGCGAGGCCGCGTTGTTGGCGGCCATCCCACAGGAGCCCGCCAACCTCTTATCCCTATGCCGTCAACAAGAAGGGCAAGTACGCCAACGTCGTCAAGGAGAAGTACGGCAAGAAGGTCAAGCGGACCGGCAAGCAGCGTACGCGGCTCGTCCTCAAGGACTGCGGCCCCGGCTGCGCTGACAACACCGAGGTTGTCAACTGGCGCAACTTCATCCTGAAGCGCCTCCGCGAGGGCAAGGGTCACTCGACCTGGCTGTCGGACGACCAGTACCAGGAGGCGCTCGCGAGAAGATCGTCATCAGGAAGCAGTCGCCGGTGAGGTGGAAGGCGGCCCACTTCGTGGAGGCGGTGCTCCCGGAGCTCGTCCTCATCCTCGGTGATCGCGATCCCATCCCGGTGGGCGGCTACAAGGTCACGACCACGCTGGACTGGCGGGCGCAGCAGCTCGCCGAGAAGTTCGTCTATGCTGGCGCGGTCGTGCCCAACCTGCCGCGAGCCAGTACTTCAACGCCATCAAGAAGTCCAAGCTCGGCCGCGACGCCGGCTGGATCAATCGCCTGCGCGGGCTGAACCTGCGTAACGGTGGCATGGTGGCCATGGACTATCGCACCGGCGACATCCTCGCCTACGTCGGCTCGGCCGGCTACTACCGCAAGTCCCGCAACCCCAGGTTCGAACCCAAGTACGACCACGTGGGGCTGGGCAAGCGGCAGCCTGGTTCGGCCTGGAAGCCCATCGTCTATGCCACTGGCATCGACACCAAGGCACTGACCGCGGGCAGCGTGCTGCTCGATATCTCCACGCCCTTCGGTGGCCGGTCGGCGCCGAGGCAAGCCGTGGGTGCCGGAGAACGCCGACGGCCCGACAGCGGACCGATCCTCGTGCGCGACGCACTGCAGAAGTCGCTCAACGTGCCCGCCATCCGCGCGCTCGACCGTACCGGCGTCAAGACCGTGCGCAAGTACGCGGTCAAGGCTGGCTTCGAGTTCCTGCCCACCTACGGCAACAAGGCGCTCGACGTGGCCGGCCTGGCGGGCGCGATCGGCACCGTCGAAGTGCGGCCCCTGGACCACGCCGCCGCCTTCGGCGCCTTCGGCAACGACGGCAAGGTCACGCGGCCGCGCTACATCCTCAAGGTCGAAGGACCCAAGGGCAGGCTCATCTACCAGGCCGGCAAGCCGGTGACGACGCAGGTATGGAGCCCGCAGACGGCCTACATCATGGCCGACATCCTCAAGGGCAACACCGATCCCAACGAGAACGCCGAGTGGGCCGCTACCTTCGAGTTGCGCAACACCAAGGACGGCTCTCGCCGCGAGGTGGCCGTCAAGACCGGCACCACCAACAACCTCAAGGACTACTCCACCTACGGCTTCCTGCCGCAGCCCAAGGGCAAGAACGCACCGGCGCTGGTGGTGGGTGTCTGGTACGGCAACAGCGACAGTTCCCCGCCCAACCTGAGCGGCCGCGTCTACTCGATCGAGAACGCTGGGGAGACCTGGCACTCCTTCGTGCGCGACTACATGAACAACAAGCCCGCGCCCAAGTTCAAGCGCCCCAAGACGGGCGTGGTGGCCGCGAGCATCGACAAGTACAGCGGCGGTGCACCGGGCGCTGGACCCGCGGCCAGGACGACTTGTTCGTCCGGGGCACGCAGCCCGGGGCCAACAAGCGGTCGACCCGGGCTCATCTACTCGCGTGGCTGCAGTGGTACGTGGGTCCAGCCACTGCGTGCGGAGAACCCGGGCGCCCCGTCGTCGTGGGCCAGCGCCGTGAACTCCTGGGCCTCCCGCGGTGGGCGCGGCATCAGCCAATGGGGCTGGCACGGTGGGTCTACTCGGGCGCAGCCGGCACCGTAGGTCCTGGCACCGGTTGCAGCGGCCCGCGCACCTCGAAGCCGGACACCGACGATGACGTCAAGGAGAAGCCCAGTGGTGGTGGTGGTGGCAACGACGGCCCTGCGCCGACCTGCCAGCCCGGCTTCACCGACAAGCCCAAGGGCTGCGTCATCCCCTCCTAGCAGCACCGACCTCGTAGACCGCTGCGCTACCCTCGGTCGACGTCACCTGTCGTTCGCCGCTAGGCTTCCGCGATGTCGCTGGATGAGTACTGGCGCAAGCGCGACTTCGAACGTACGCCTGAGCCACAGGGCGCCCTTGCCCCGAGGCAGATCCCGTCGCTGCGGCGGTTCGTGGTGCAGCGCCATCGAGCCAGCCGCCTCCACTACGACGTGCGCCTGGAGATCGGTGGGGTGCTCGTCAGCTGGGCCGTCCCGCGCGGGCCGTCCATGCGGCCGCTGGAGAAGCGCCGTGCGGCGCGGACCGAGGACCACCCACTCGAGTACCTGGACTTCGAGGGCATCATCCCGGCCGGCGAGTACGGTGGGGGCGACGCCATCGTCTGGGATCACGGGGCGTGGCAGCCGGAGCTGGCCGACGACCCTGCCGCCTGCGTGGCCGCCGGCGAGCTCAAGTTCTTGCTTCACGGGACGCGCCTGGCGGGGCGGTTCGTCATCGTGCGCACCGGCAAGGCGAAGGACGGCGAGGACTGGCTCCTGATCCACAAGGACGACGCGTACGCCGATGCCGGGTGGGACATCGACGACCATCCCACGTCGGTGCTGAGCGGCCGCACCAACGAGGAGGTCGCTGACCAGATCGCCGCTCCGGTGGGCCCCGACCGAACCATCGGCGACCTGGACCTCTCGGCTGCGCGGAAGGCGCCCTGCCCGGACTTCATCGAACCCATGCTGGCGACGCCGACGGGAGCGCCCTTCAGCGACCCCGACTGGCTGTTCGAGCTCAAGCTGGACGGCTACCGGCTGCAGGCGGTGGTCGGCAACGGTGGCAGCAGGACCTGGACTCGCAACCACAAGGATGGCGCGGCCTGGTTCCCGGACTTCAGCGCACGTCCCGTCGAGCGCTGGATCGCGGCCGTCGAGGCCATCGTCGATGGGGAGATGGTGGCGCTCGATGACGACGGCCGCCCCGACTTCAGCCTGCTGCAGGACCTGGCAGGCATGCGCGGGCTGGGGGTGCGGCGGCGCGAGCGCCTGCCCCAGGGGACGGCCGAGCGCCGCGACGGGCACGCTCGTGTACCACGCCTTCGACCTGCTGCACCTCGACGGCTGGAGCCTGCTCGATGTGCCGCTCCTTGAGCGCAAGCGCCTGCTGCGGCTGCAGCTGCGCGGCCATCCGTCGGTGCGCTACGTGAGCCACGTGCTGGAGCATGGCGAGGAGTTCGCTGCCGCGGTCGCGGCACAGGGTCTCGAGGGCAGCATCGCCAAGCGGCGCAGCAGCCGCTACGCCCCAGGCTCGCGCTCGCGCGAGTGGCTCAAGGTGAAGGCCCGCCGCGAGCAGGAGCTGGTCGTCATCGGCTACGAGCCCGGGCGAGGCAGCCACGCCGACCTCGGGTCGCTGCTGCTGGCGACCCACGAGTCGGACGGGTGGCGCTTCGCCGGGCATGTCGGCAGCGGCATGGACGCCGCCACCCGCGCCGAGTGGCGCGAGCTGATCGAGCAGGATGCAGTGGCCACGCGCGCCCGCGAGCGGTGTGCCGCCTTCGGCGAGTGCGCGCTACAGCGAGCCACGCCACGTGATCCGTGCCAGGTTCGCGGAGTGGACGCCCGACGGGCTCTTGCGGCAGGCGGTGTACAGGGGTCGCGACCCTGGCCGGGAGCCGGCGACCGTCTCGCGCGAGGAGCCCGCCGTGCATGCCCCCGGCGGCCGCGTGGGGGCAGGCGCGAGCCCCGACGCGGCGACGGAGGCAGAGCTGGCGGCGCTCGATGCGCTCGAGGGCGGCGGGACCTGGGAGATCGGCGGGCGACGGCTGCAGCTCACGAACCTCGACAAGGTGCTGTTCCCACAGCCCGGCTACACCAAGCGCGACCTGGTGCGCTACTACACGACCATCGCGCCGGCCATCCTGCCCTACCTGCGCGAGCGGCCGCTCAACGTGCATCGCTGGCCGGACGGGGTGGATGGCAAGCCCGGCTTCTGGCAGAAGCAGATCCCCTCGCACGCGCCCGACTGGGTGGCTCGCTGGGATCACCCCGAGGCCGGCCGCTCGCAGTCACATACGTATGTCGTGGCCGACCACGTGGCTACGCTCGCCTGGCTGGCCAACCAGGCCGCCATCGACCTGCACCCCTGGACCAGCCGGCTGCCGGAGTACCGGCGCCCCACGTACGCCTACATCGACATCGATCCCGGGACGGAGACGACGTGGGAGCAGGTGCTCACGCTGGCGCGCCTGTATCGCACGGCGCTGGGCCATCTCGGCGTGCAGGGCTTCCCCAAGGTCACCGGGTCGCGCGGCGTGCAGGTCTGGATCCACGTGCAGCCGCGCTACACCTTCGACCAGACGCGCGACTGGGTCGGCGCCCTGTCGCGGGGCGTGGGAGCGGTCGTCCCGGAGCTGGTGTCGTGGGAGTGGAGCAAGGCCGACCGCGGGGGTCGAGCACGCCTGGACTACACGCAGAACTCGCCCATCAAGACCCTCGTGGCGCCATATGCGGTGCGACCGGTCCCGGCGGCGGCGGTGTCGGCACCGATCACCTGGGACGAGCTGGAGGACCCGGCCCTGGGCGCGCAGCGCTGGGACATGCGCAGCATCATCGAGCGCGTCGCCGAGCGCGGTGACCTCTTCGCCGGCGTCCTCGTGGATCCGCAGGAGCTGCCGCCGATCTCGTAGCTGGAGAGACGGTGTGGCGGACCGCGGTGTGGCAGGCCGCGTTGTGGCAGGCCGCGGCGGGGCAGGCCGCGGCGTGGCAGGTTTCGTGACAGATGTCCGGCTGGGTCGCCTTAGGCCCGGAACCATCACCGGGGTGGCACCGCCAGCCGCTCTCCGGCCCGGGCGCCGCGGTTGCCCAAGCGTGACAGCAGGCCAGCGTCACTCCGCGCGACAGCCATCGACGCCAACCTCCGGGCCTAAGGCCGCCGGTGGCGACAACTGGCACTGAACCGAACGCTGAGCGGGGACCCAGAGCGGGGACCCTGAGCGGCGGTCCGGGCGACTGCCCTGAGCGGCGGTCCGAACGGCGGCCGCGGCGGCGGACCCGGGCGGCGCCCCGCCAACGAGACGCTGGCCCGATCAGTCGCGGCGGGTGATGGCCTTGGCCAGCACGAATGCGCCCAGCACGATGAGGATGACGGGCCACAGCCGCAGTGCGCCGGCGACGTCGGTACGGGTCAGCTGGACCAGGCCGATGAGCGTCAGGATGCCGCCCGGGATGAGCGGCCACCAGTGGTTCTGCGGCAGCCGGTAGATGGAGCCGATGACCCAGATCCCGAGGAAGCCGCCGGCGATGGCCAGCATCATCACGCCGCTCTCTGCCTCGCCGCTGGCCGCCGAGTCGAGCACGATGCCGATGCCGACACCGGTGAGGATGGAGCCCGGAACCAGGAAGCCGTATTCGCGACGAACCACGAACACCGCGAGCAGGGCCAGCCCGATGAAGAGCGTGACGAAGCGGCCGATGTCCGGCTCCAGCTGTCCGGCCAGGAAGAAGAGGCCGATACCAGCGATGACGAGGCCCGCCACCAGGCCACCGGGATCGCGGCGCGGCGCACGTCTACGGCGGGCAGCCTGTGGGGGCAGGAATGGAGAGGGCGGGCCACCCCCGGGCGGCCCATAGCCTGTCCCCGGTGGTGTGTACATGCCGGGTGGCGCGTACGTCGGTGGCGGAGCAGCGCCAGGTGGCGGAGCCGCGGGAGGCGACAGCGGTGGTGGTGGGCCCCAGGCGGGCGGCGGCTGATACAGCCTCGGCTGATTCGACGGGGGCGAAGGCGGCCGCAGCTGCCCTCCCGGGTGGCCCAGCGGAGCGCTCGGATCGATCACGTTGTCCATGCTTGCACGGGGCCGCGTTCTTTGCCCGGCTGTGGGACCATTGCGGCCCGGTCAAGGAAGCAGGAGGAGAGTTCCACATGTCCGACCACCGTAGGGGCGCAAGCGTGCTGGCCATCGGGGCCGTCAGCCTCGCGCTTCTCGTCAGCCCGCTGGCCAGCGTAGCCCAGGACGATGCGTCCATGGCCACCGTGAGCGAGGCCTGCCAGGCGGCCAACCTCGACGGCATCCTCAAGAACCCCGGGCGCCTTACGCTCAGCACAGACATCCCGGCCTATCCGCCCTGGTGGGGTGGTGATCCAGATGTCCAGTACCCGAACGAACCCGAAGGTGGCAGCGGTTGGGAAGTGAGCGACCCCTATTCGGGTGAAGGCTACGAATCCGCGACCGCCTATGCGGTAGCCGCAGCGCTCGGCTTTGGCCCGGACCAGGTGGACTGGGTGCAGAACACCGTGTTCGAGCTAGCCTTTGCCCCTGGCGAGAAGCCGTTCGACTGGCACATGGCCCAAATCTCGATCCGGTCTGACCGAGCCGAGAACATCGACTTCTCCGATCCGTACTTCGACGCCAACCAGTCGCTCCTGGCGATGACCGCCAACGACAAGATCTTCGGCGCGACGACCGTCGAGGAGCTCAAGGACCTGACTCTTGGCGCCGCCGTGGGCACCACCAGCCTGCAGCTCATCGAGGAGTACATCCAGCCCAACACCGAACCACAGGTCTTCAATGACAACTCCGCCGCCCGGCAGGCGCTCGAGAGCGGCTTGGTCGACGGCCTGGTCGTGGACCTGAATACCGCCTTCTACATGCGCGACGCGCAGATGGAAGACTGGGATACGCCCGAGCCCGAAGGCACGATCGTGGGCCAGTTCAGCGTCTCTGCCCAGAGTGACCAGATGGGCATGGTGCTCGAGAAGGGCAGTCTCCTGGTCGAATGCGTGAATGAGGCGCTCGCGGTGGTCAAGACCACCGGGGAGCTCCAGGAGATCTTCGATCGGGAAATCGCCTCTGCGCAGGACATCCCGACCTTCGAATGACCGGCCGGTCCGCGGGCCGGCCGTGAGTAGCTCACCCCGCGCACGCTTCTCGCGGGCCCGTCAGGCCATCAGCGCTCCGGCACAGAGATGGCCGCGCCTGACGGCGCTTGTCATCGCGACGGCCAGCACGATCATCGTGTTGGCCGTCGTCGGATTCCTGACGGTGAACACGGCGGGGTGGCCCAAGTTCCAGAAGGCCTTCCTGGACGCCGAGGTGTTCTTCGACCGCCTGCCGGAGATCGTCAGGGCGTTCGCGTTGAACGTCCGCCTCTTCCTCACTGCCGAGGTGCTCATCCTCATCGGAGGCCTGCTACTGGCCGTCTTGCGTGGCCTGAAGAGCCCGCTCTTCTTCCCGATTCGCTTGGCAGCCGTGGCCTACATCGACATCATGCGCGGCCTGCCCAGCGTCCTGGTCATCTACATGCTCGGCCTGGGCATCCCGACCCTCGGCATCCCGGGCGTCTCCAAGGATCCGTTCGTGTGGGCCGTGGTGGCACTGACGATGGTGTGGAGCGCGTATGTGGCGGAGGTGTACCGCTCGGGCATCGAGTCGGTGCACGCCAGCCAGAATGCAGCCGCGCGGTCGCTGGGACTCTCCGCCTTCCAGTCGATGCGCTACGTGGTCCTGCCACAGGCCGTGCGTCGAGTCATCCCGCCATTGCTCAACGACTTCATCGGCCTGATGAAGGACACGGCACTCATCGCGTTCCTGGGCCCCATCGAGGCCTTCCGGCGGGCGCAGATCGCCAACGCCGCGACATTCAACTTCACGCCATTCCTCGTTACAGCCTTGATCTTCCTGGTGCTCACCATTCCCATGGCCCGCTTCGTGGACTGGTTGGTCGCTCGCGATCGCCGTCGCCAGGAGGCGGGTGCACGATGAACAGACGGCCATGAACGCAGCGACGTCAAGCCCGCATACCAAGGGCGCATCGGGCCGAACCCTCGGGAAGGAGGCTCTCCGCATCGAGAGCTTGCACAAGTCATTCGGTGAGCTCCAGGTACTCAAGGGAATCAGTCTGATCGTGGCCGAGCACGAGGTGGTCTGTCTCATCGGGGCCTCTGGGTCGGGCAAGTCGACCCTGTTGCGCTGCGTCAACCTCCTCGAACCGATCGACTCCGGTCGCATCGTCGTCGAGGGCAAGGAGATCACCGCCCGCGGCGTCAAGATCGACGTCATCCGCCGCCGCATCGGCATCGTCTTCCAGGCCTTCAACCTCTTCCCCCACATGAGCGTGGTGGACAACATCACGTTGGCGCCGCGGAAGGTGCTCAAGATGAGCAAGGACGAGGCCCGGTCGGAGGCGGTCACCCTGCTCGATCGCTTCGGCCTGTCCGAGAAGGCAGACCAGTACCCCGACCGGCTGTCCGGCGGACAGCAGCAGCGTGTCGCGATCGTGCGCGCGCTGGCGATGCAGCCCGACCTGCTGCTGCTCGACGAGATTACGAGCGCCCTCGACCCGGAGCTGGTGGCCGAGGTGCTCGACGTCATCCGCGAGCTGGCCGAGGCAGGCATGACGATGATCATCGCTACCCACGAGATGGGCTTTGCCCGGGACATCGCCGACCGGGTCTGCTTCCTCGACGCCGGCCGCCTGCTGGAGGAGGGTCCACCGGCGGAGATCTTCGGCCATCCGCGCGAGGTCCGGACACGGCAGTTCCTCGACCGCGTCATCCAGGCTGGTCGCATGGGCGGTGGCACCAGCGGGGGCTGACTCCCGCTACAGTGGCGCCGAGCGCGAGCAAGACGCGCGGCACGACCCCGGAGGAGGATGGATGGCAGAGCTGAAGCGCCTGCAGGCGGCCGTCGAGGCGGGCGATCGCGACGTCGCGATCGAGATCACGCAGGCGGCCATCGATGAGGGCATCGCACCGCTGGACATCCTGGAGCCCATGACCGACGCGATGGGCGTCATCGGCGACCGTTTCAGCCGGCAGGAGATCTACGTGCCGGAGATGCTCATCAGCGCCCGCGCCATGAAGGGCGCCGTGGCGCTGCTGGAGCCGCTGCTGGTCGGATCGGGGCACAAGCCGGACAAGGTGGCCGTCCTGGGCACCATCAAGGGTGACCTCCACGACATCGGCAAGAACCTGGTGGCGATGATGCTCAAGGGCGCCAACTTCAAGATCGTGGACCTGGGCACCAACACCAGCGCGGAGGAGTTCCTCGCCGCCGCGCGCGAGCACGAGGCGGACCTCATCGGCTGCAGCGCCCTGCTGACCACCACCATGGGCAACATGCGCGGCGTGGTGGAGGCGGTGCGGGCGGCTGACGACCTGCCCCACCTGCGCGTCATCATCGGGGGTGCCCCGGTGACGCTGGAGTTCGCCAACGAGATCGGGGCAGACGGCTGGGCGCCCGACGCGGCGGCCGCGGTGGGGGTGGCCAAGGCGGTCGTGGACACCGCTCGGGGCAAGACCACGCTGCAGGGCCTCATCCATCCCGAGGTGCTGGCGGTCGCCAGCTAGGCACGGAGGCACGACATGCGACTTCAGCTCATCACCTGCGACATGCTCATGCTGCCGGTCGAGCACCTGGCCGCCCGCTCGCCGCACGAGATCGTGGTCTCCGACCTCTCTGCCTCGCTGCACGTGGACCCGCTGCCGCTGCGTGACCGCCTGCAGCAGGAGATCGATCGTGTCGAGGCGACCGACCCCGAGGCGGACGCGATCCTGCTGGGCTACGGGCTCTGCGGCGGCGCGACGGGCGGCCTGGTCGCGCGCAGCAAGCCCCTCGTGCTGCCCCGTGCCCACGACTGCGCCACCATCTTCCTCGGCAGCCGTGAGCGCTACGAGCAGGAGCATCGGACCACGCCGGGCACGTACTGGTTCACCGAGGACAACGTCAAGCGCGGTGATGCCTTGAAGGGCTGGCAGCTGGGCGACTCCGGTCGCTCCGACGGCGTCAACGCCACCTACGAGGAGTACGTCGCCAAGTACGGCAAGGAGAACGCCGACTACCTGATGGAGGCGCTCGGCGAGTGGCAGTCGCACTACGAGCGCGGAGCCTTCCTCGAGACGGGGCTGGCGCCGGATGACGAGGCGCAGCGGCGGGCGCGCGAGGAGTCGGAGCTGCGCGGCTGGCGCTTCGAGTCGGTGCTGTCCGACCTCACGCTCATCGGGCGCCTGCTCGACGGCGAGTGGGACGACGACTTCCTGGTGGTGCAGCCGGGCGAGCAGCTGGTGATGAGCTACGACGAGGGCGTGATCAAGGCGGTGCCCGCCTGACGCTGCAGCAGTCGGCTGTCTGACGCTCCGTCGGCGGCCCGCTAGCGCTCCGGCGCTGCCGGGAGCGGGCCACCACTGGACTGTCGCACCACGATGCGCGTGGGCAGGATGACCTCGCGGCAGGGGCCGTCGGGATCCTCCATCCGCTCTCGCAGCATGGCCACGGCCCGGCGGCCGATCTCGGCTGCCGGCTGCGCAGCGACGGTCAGGAAGGGGAAGGTGACCATGGCCTCGGGCAGGTCGTCGAAGCCGACCACGGCGACATCCCCGGGCACCGCGATGGCGAGCTCCCGGAGGGCATGCAGCACACCGATGGCGATGAAGTTGTTGGCCGCGAACAGCGCCGTCGGCCGGGGCTCGGCGGCCATCACCTGGAGCGCCATCCGTCGGCCGCTCTCGATGCTGAACGACCCTTCCAGCAGGCGCGGTTCCGGCAAGCCGGCCTCATCCACGACCGCGCGGCGGAAGCCTGCGGCGCGATCGCGGGCGGTGGGCACGGAGGCCGGCCCCGAGAGGATGGCCATGCGTCGGTGGCCCAGCCCTACGAGGAGGCGCCCAAGCTCCCGCGAGCCCGTCTCCGCATCAGCGCGGACGACGTCTGCGTCGGGCTGCTCCGGCCGTCGGTCCAGGCACACGAGGCTGACGCCCTGCTCCGCGCACAGCCGGATCGCACCCCGGCCAGACCCGCTGGGGATGACCAGCAGGCCATCGACCTGTCGTTGCAGCAGCACCCGGATGAGCCGCAGCTCCTCGTCCTCGTCCTCGTCGCTGTTGGCCAGGATCATGCTGACCCTGGCCTCGCGGGCCGCCGTCTCGACGCCCTGGGCGAGAGCGGTGAAGAACGGGTTCGTCATGTCCGGCAGCAGCAGGGCGATGGTGTCCGTGCGCTTGGAGCGCAGGCTGCGCGCGAGCGTGTTGGGCATGTACCCGGTCTCGACGATGGCCTGCTCCACGCGCGCACGCATGGCGGCGCTCACGAGGGGCGATCCGTGCACCACGCGCGATACGGTCATGGGCGAGACGCCGGCACGCCGGGCGACGTCGACGAGCGTGGGCACGAGCGATGCTGCCTAGAAGCCGCGCAGGTCGGTGCTGGAGCGAGCGGGCAGCCCCGCGTGGGGGACGCGCCGCAGCACGACGTACTCGATGCCGTGCGCCGCACAGAACTCGCGCTTCTCGGGCTTGTCGCCATCCTCGTTGACGACGTAGGTGGTGGGCCTGATGAGGTCGATCTCCGGCTCCGCGTCCATCCAGCCGGAGCCCGTCGAGACGAGGCACGCGTGGACCGTGCGCACCGAGCCGATCATGTAGCGCCGCTCCTCCTCGCGTTGCAGCGGATGCCCCTCACCCTTGAGCAGCGCCACGTTGCGATCACTGCCGACCACCACGTAGAGCGCACCGTACGCGGCCGCGTCCATGAAGAAGCGGAGGTGGCCGGAGTGCAGCCAGTCGAAGCAGCCGGTGACGACCACACGCGGCACATCGGGCGGGGGCGCCGCCGGATCCCAGGTGGGGAACCCGGACCGTTCGGCCGGGATCACGAGCCCGTAGGGCACGGCAGCCGCGTCGGCGGCCTCGCGCAGGGCGGCATCAGCGCGCTCCTCGCGCTCGACGAGCGCCTGGCCTGCGGCGGCCAGCTCGGCGAGGTCCTCGCCCACGGGGCGGTCCACGAGCGACGCGCTCGTCACCCAGCGGATCGACTGCGCCAGGAACAGCCGCTCTGCCGCCGGGAACCGCGGCGGCGAACCGGTCAGTCGCGCCACGAGGCGATCCGTCGGAACGCGCACGTGCAAGGGCCCGCGCCTGGCCGCCTCCTGCAGGAAGCGGACATCGGCCGATCGCAGGTCGTCGAGGTCGGCCTCGACGACGACGCGTGTCCCGCTCATGCGCGGATGGCGATGCCGGTCGAGCCGGAGGGCGCCTCGTCGGACGCGACGATGACGTACCCACCACCGCAGCCGGAGAACATCGCGCCCGGGTAGGCATCGGCGTAGGCGGCCAGCAGGCTGCGCAGGTCGATGCTGATGGCCGGGTGCTCGTAGACCTGGGGCAGGATGGCATCCCATGCCCGCGCACACTCGTTCAGCGACGCCCCCAGCGCGTCGACATCCATGGCCACGATGGCCGCATAGCAGGCCTGTCCACTGGCGCCCAGCCGCGCGATCCAGGCGGGGTCGAGGTGCTTGATGCCGAGCGGATCGTAGCCCGCTGGTCGGCCGCCCGACGGGCACCAGGTGGATGACCCGCTCCAGCCAGGCCACGACCTGCGGGTCCGACGTCGATTCGACGTGGGCCGGGAACCAGCCTCCGTCGATGGCCGCGTCGTAGTCGAGCCGGCTGATACCGGGGTAGACGATGCCGCACATGTCCTGTGATCCCGAGGGGTCGTCGCGCCCCTCGTTCTCGGCGCGATACAGCTCGCGCACCAGGTCTGCCGCTGGCCGGTCGGGCAGCTCGTCACCCCACAGCGCCTGCGCCACGACACGCGTTCCGGTGGCCAGGCCGCTGCGATCCATGTAGCGCACCGTTGGCAGCAGGGAGACCACCACCATCGAACCGGGCGGCTCGGGGTGGTGCCGCGACACGAACGGCTGGTCGATCCAGCCACCGGCCATCTGCAGCCGATACGGCATCCGGCCGATGGTCCCCTGCAGCCCGGCCGGCACCGAAGCAGCCGCACGGCGCATCGGTCCTAGCCCTCGACGACGCGCTTGCCAGCCTTGCGGTCGGCGAACTGCTGCGCGATCCAGGCGTACGTCTCGGCCATGCCATCACGCAGCGGCGTGCTGGGCTCCCAGCCAAGGACCTCCTTGATGAAGGTGTTGTCGCTGTTGCGACCGGCCACACCCTTGGGAGCGTCGAGGTCGTACTCACGCTCGAGCTTCACACCAGCGATGTCCTCCACGATGGAGACCAGCTCGTTGATGGAGACCAGCTCGCTGGAGCCGAGGTTGATGGGCGTGGCGATCAGCTCCGGGCTGTGCATGATGCGGTCGATCCCGTGCAGGCAGTCATCGATGTAGCAGAACGATCGCGTCTGCTCTCCGTCGCCCCAGATCTCGATGCGCAGGTCACCGCTGTCCTGCGCCTCGAGGACCTTGCGGATCATCGCGGCGGGTGCCTTCTCACGGCCACCGAACCAGGTGCCGTTGGGTCCGTAGATGTTGTGGAAGCGGGCGATGTGCGTCTCCAGGCCGCGCTCGGCCCAGTACTCCTGGCAGAACATCTCGCTGATGAGCTTCTCCCAGCCGTAGCCGCGCTCGGCCATCGCCGGATAGGCGTCCGATTCCTTGAGCGCGATGACCTCCGGTGACTTCTGCAGGTCCGTGTTGTAGGCGCAGGCGGACGAGCTGAAGAAGTAGCGCTCGACGCCGGCGCGGTAGGAGGCCTCGGTGAGGTGCGTGTTGACGAGGATGCTGCGCAGGCACTCGACGCGGAAGTGCTCGATGAAGCCCATGCCGCCCATGTCGGCAGCGAGGTTGTAGACCTCCTTCGCCCCCCTGACGGCCTCGATGGCGTTGGCCTCCACGCTGAGATCGGCGGAGATCGACTCCACGCCCGGCACACGCAGGTACCAGTCAGGCAGCGGCTTGCGGTCGATGGCCCGGATGTTGGTGTAGCCCTGCTGTGCGAAGTAGCGGGTCAGCGAGCCGGCGATGAAACCGCCGGCGCCGGTGATGACGATCAGGTCATCCGGTGCCAGGCCACGCTCCACATCGGTCCCTGGGATGGTGCTGGAGAACGTCGTCATCGAATGGTCCTTCCTCGCCGAGCGGCTACGTGCGCCGTGCGTTGTTAACGTTACCATCCAACGTACCATCGAGCGCTCGGGTTGTCCAGTCGAGGTCAGGAATCTGGCCGGCAGCGGGACTCCGCCGCGCAGGGCACAGCGTCGCGCGCCAGCCGCCGCGAACGGCCGGGAGCTGACGGGGCGCTCGCAGTGGCTAGCCGAGCCTGCCTGCCCGGAACGCCTCGATGAAGGCCATGCCGAAGGCGTCCTCGCCCGTGAGCATGGCAGCCGCCAGGCGGTAGGGCTCCGAGTCACGATCGGGGTCGAGCGCTGCCTGCACATCTGCGACCGGGTCGATGATGCCGCTGTCCTGCCCCGCCTGGACCGAGAGGTCGAGGAAGACGTCGCTGATGAGGCGCCGGGCCGGCAGGCCGAAGCTGATGTTGCTGACCCCGCCGGTGATGTGGATGTCCGCGCCGAAGCGCTCGCGGATGGTCCGCACGGCCTCGAGGTAGGAGCTGCCGGCCATGGGGTCCACGCCGATGGGGATGACCAGCGGGTCCACGAACAGCGAGTCAGCCGCCAGCCCCAGGTCGAAGGCCATGCCGACGATCTGCTCGGCGCGGTCGATGCGATCCTGCGTGCCCGAGGGCATCGACGCCCCCGTGCACGAGAGCACCACCGGTGTGCCCCGCTGCCTGACCAGCTCGAGCACGTCGGGGCGCTCGGTCGACGCCGAGTTGACCATGGGCGTGGCACCCTCGGCCCAGGCGGGATCGATGGCATCGAGACCGGCCTCCAGCACCGCCGCGTCCGAGGAGTCGATCGACAGCGGCACGCTCGATGCGGGGCCCACGGCGGCCACCAGCCACTGCATGGCCTCGAGACGTCCACCGACCTCGGGGCTGATCTCGTCGACGTTGAGGTCGAGGTAGTGCGCGCCGCCGGCGATCTGGCGCTGCGCCATCCACGCCACGTAGCGCGCGGCCACGTCGGCGTCAGCGCCGCCGGCGAGACCGACACGCACTGCCGCCATGACGTGCTTGATGCGTTCGCTGCTGCTGAACTCCTTGGACTCGATGATCGAGGCCGGCAGCGGCACCCACGCCTCGCCGCCCTCGCCGTCGGGGAAGCGAACGCCGGGGCGCCCGTCGGGCGCGATCCCGCCGCGCGCCCCCTCGCGCTTCACCACGCGGCTGCAGTGGATGTTCTCGCCGATGATGATGAACGGGGTGTCGCCGGCAGCGTCGGTCACGAGTCGTCTCCTTGGGTCCTGTAGCCGTAGTGGTCGCGGCCCAGGAACGTGTTGGCCCAGGCGCTGCTGCCGCGGAGGGCGTTGTCCTGCAGCACGGGCTCGCGTTCGAGCATGGTCATGGCCTCGCCGTAGGGGCGCAGCCGATCGTAGGCATTGGTCCAGACGCAGGGCTTGCCGGGCACCTCGCACTCGCCGTCGAGCGAGCCGCCGCAGGGGCCGTTGCGCTGGTTCTTGGCACAGGCGCCCTCCGGGCACTGGTAGGCGATGTCCGGCAGCGAGCAGTCACCGCAGTCCTTGCAGTCGAACATGGGCACCTTGACGGCCTGCTCCAGGACGTGTGCCGGCCACATCAGGTGCGCCGATCCCAGGCGCCCGTAGACCCCCCGGGCGACAGCGAAGCCGCGCGACTCGGGTGCGAAGGCGTGGTCGTGCACCAGCCGGTTGAAGCGATACATCAGCGGCACGCGCTTGGTCCGTGTCGGAGACGTCGCCCTCGCCGAGGCCAGCTGGGGCACGTCGCCCGGCTCGTACAGGCGGTACGCCCCCGGCTCGGGGAAGTGGATGTCGGCCAGGAGGACCTGCCAGTCGGAGGCGAAGTCGTCGGCCAGGCGCAGGATGGTGTCGATCTCGGCCGCGTTGCGCTGTCCGGCGAGGTAGCTGCCGGCGAAGCCCATGCCGCGGGCCACGGCGACCTGCTTGGCGGCGAGCTCGAGGAAGGCTGCGCGGCCCTTGTCATCGGCTGCGGCTTGCTTCTCCGCCCACGCGAGCAGCTCGTCGGACAGGCGGATCCCGGGCACGCCGTCGCGGTGGAAGACGTTGGCCACCGGCCGCGACAGGATGTAGATCGACGTCATCAGCGGGATGGGTCGCGGCTGGGCGGCGTTCCAGGTCAGCAGCTCTGACCAGCTGCGCGTGTCGTAGCCGACCTGGGTGATGGCGAGGTCCGCCCCGGCACGTACCTTGAGCGCCAGCTTGAGGTACTGCGGCACCAGGTCGCCCTCGACGGCCTTGAAGGGGTTGATGGCGCAGCCGAGCGTGAAGTCGGGACCGTGATCGGAGACGTCGCGAAGCAGGGTCAGGAGGCCCACCGAGTCGATGTCGAAGACGGCCCGCGAGCGACCGTGGAAGCCGTCCTTGGGATAGTCGCCGGACAGGGCGAGCACGTTGGTCAGGCCCTCGCTGGCCAGGCCGAAGGCGGTGGACTGCAGCGCTGCGCGACTGCGATCGCGGCAGGCGAGATGGACGACGACCTCGCCGCCCAGCTCGTGGATGGCACGGCCCAGCGTCAGCGGGCCAAGGCGCACGAAGCCGCCGGCGTTGTCGGTGATGGTCAGCGCCGTGATGCGGGCGTCGGCAGCCATCTCCTCAGCCATCGCCCGGTGGCGCTCGCCGGCCTCATCCTGCAGCGGGCCGGCCCAGGGCACCAGCTCTACCAGCGTGGTACCTCCGTCGTTGCGGGCGAGGGACTCGGAGAAGACGCTCACGAGCGCAGCGCCTCGCGAACGGCCTCGGCGATGCGCTCGGCCGAGGGGATGACGGCGTCCTCCAGCGGTGGGGCGTAGGGGATGAGCATGTCGTCGGGTAGGGCGACGGTGCGCGGAGGCGAGGCGAGGTAGGCGCCGCCCATGGCCAGCCGGCTGATGAGCGAGGCGCCCCAGCCGGCGTCATGCCACTGTTCCTCGGCGATGACGAGGCGGCCGGTCTTCTCGACCGAGGCCGCGACCGTGGCCACGTCCAGCGGCCGGATCCAGCGCAGGTCGATGACCTCGGCGTCGATGCCCTCGGCGTCCAGCAGCGCGGCCGCCTGCAGCGACCGTTCGAGCATCAGCAGCGTGGCCACGATGGTGACATCCGAGCCTTGGCGCTCCACCGCGGCCTTGCCCATCTCGGCGACCGCACCACGGCGCACCAGGCCCTTGCGCGTGTACAGCAGCTTGTGCTCGTGGACGATGACCGGGTCGTCAGATGCGATGGCCGTGCGCAGCAGCTCGTACGCCGCTGCGGGCGTGCCGGCCGCCGCCACACGCATGCCCGGCTGGCTCATGAACCAGGACTCGCCGGTGGCGCTGTGCTGGGTGCCGAAGCGGCCACCACCACCGGAGATGACGCGCAGCGTGACCGGCACCGACAGCTTGCCCCCGCTCATGAAGCGGTACTTGGGCAGCTGGTTGACGATGGCGTCGCCGGCGGTCGGCATGAAGTCGGCGAACATGAACTCGACGATGGGCCGCATGCCCACGACGGCCATGCCCAGCGCCACGCCGGTGAAGCCGTTCTCACAGATGGGCGTGTTGAAGACGCGCTCACCGTGCTTCTCCGCGAGGCCGGCGTTGGTCTTGAAGACGCCACCCTCGTTGGCCACGTCCTCGCCCATGAAGACGACCGCGGGGTCTTCGGCGAGCGCGTCGTCCATGGCCGCGTTGACCGCATCGCGGTAGGTCATCTCCACGGCCTCGTCCACGGCCCCGGCGGCGCGCGTGTCAGTCTGCGTAGACATAGCTGCCGGCCTCCTCGAGTGTCAGGTACGGTGCTGCCTCGGCTCGCGCGATGGCGGCGTCGATGTCCGCCTCGGCCTGGGCCGCGAGGGCGGCCTGCTCGTCGGGCGTCTGCAGGCCTTCGTCGACGAGGCGCCGGCCCAGGATGACCAGCGGGTCGCGCTCCTTCCAGGCCTCCAGCTCACCCTCCGGCCGGTACTTGGCCGGGTCGGTGCGGGAGTGACCGCGATAGCGGTAGGTCTTCATCTCCAGCAGGCTGGGCCCATCGCCGCGGCGTGCACGCTCGACCGCCTCGACCGTGGCCGCGTGGACCGCCTCCACGTCCTGGCCGTCGACGATGACACCGGGCATGCCGTAGGGGTCGGCGCGCCGGGCGAGATCGTCGATGGGCGTGGTCATGCGCAGCGGCGAGTACTCGCCGTAGAGGTTGTTGGTGACGATGAAGACCACCGGCGCGGCCCACACCGCGGCCATGTTCATGGACTCGTGGAAGGTGCCGATGTTGGTGGCGCCGTCACCCATGAACGTCAGCGCCACGTTGGGGTCGCCGCGCAGCTGGAAGGCCCTGGCGGCCCCGACCGCGATGGGCATGCCCGCACCGACGATGGCGTTGGCCCCGATGTTGCCCTTGTCGGTGTCGATGAGGTGCATCGAACCGCCGAGACCCCGCGAGCCACCCGTGGCCCGACCCATCAGCTCGGCGAGGGCGACCTCCGGCTCCATGCCCAGCGCCAGCGCCTCGCCGTGGCCGCGGTAGGTGTTGGTCTGCACGTCGCCGGGCGCCATGGCAGCGATGGCACCGACCGAGACCGCCTCCTGGCCCTGGCACAGGTGCGTGGTGCCCTCGATACGGCCGGCCAGGAACATCTGCTGCACGATGTCCTCGAAGGCGCGGATGAGCACCATCTGGCGGTACCACCCGAGGCGGCGGCTGTCCGGTTCGGTCATCGACTCCTCCGATCGACTCGAGCGCCGATGCGGACGGCCGACGGCCACCGCAGCAGCTTGACCGACCGATGGTACCGCGTTGGTCAACCGGTTGACTTGCACCTGCCGCACTGCTATACATCGGGCGGGGAGGACCACGCATGCTGCACGATCCCAGCCACTACGAACCGCCGCCGATCGCCCACGAGATCGAGGTCTCCGACCACGACACAGGAGGTCCTGCGAGAGCTGGCCTCGCAGCTGGCGGAGTACGCGGCCCTGCCGGTGCACAAGGAGAAGGCCGAGCTGTGGCGCCGGCTCAACGACCTCGAGTCGGTGCGGCCGATGGTCTGGATCAACGAGATCCCCTGGCACGAGATGGACGTCGACGGCGAGCTGACGCTGCGGACGCGCGACGCCTGGGCGCAGGACCAGGAGCGCGACCTGCGGCGCACGCTGTACCAGTGGCGGCACCTGCCCGGCGACATGATCCTCGACGACTTCCTGGCCTGTCCGCTGGCCATCCACAGCACCGACTTCGGCATCGTCGAGGACGTCGAGCTGGCCCGCACCGACGAGGCCAACGACATCGTCTCGCGCGAGTTCCACATCCAGATCCGCGACGTCGACGACCTCGAGAAGATCAGGATGCCCGTGGTCACGCACAACGAGGCCGCCACCGAGTTCCGCTACCAGGCCATGTGCGAGGTCTACGAGGGCATCATGCCGGTGCGCAAGATGGGCCAGACGCACATCTGGTTCACGCCCTGGGACTACCTCGTGCGCTGGTGGGGCGTGCAGGAGGCGATGATGGACCTGGTCCAGCGGCCCGAGCTGGTGCACGCCGGCGTGGAGCGCATGGTGGACGCCTGGATGGTCGAGCTGGACCAGTTCGACGCGATGAACCTGCTCGCGCTCGACGCCAACAACACGCGCATCGGCTCCGGCGGCTACGGCTACACGCGGGAGCTGCCGGGCGATGACTTCGACCCCGAGTGGGTACGGCCGCACAACATGTGGGGCTGTTCCAACGCCCAGATCTTCTCCGAGGTGTCACCGCAGATGCGCTGGGAGTTCGCGGTGGAGCACGACCTGAAGTGGCTCACCCGCTTCGGCCTGACCTACTACGGCTGCTGTGAGCCGCTCGACCAGTCCATCGACGTCATCCGCCGCATCCCCAACCTGCGCAAGATCTCGACGACCCCGTGGGCCGACACGGCGCGCATGGTGGAGCAGGTCGGCACCGACTACGTCCTCTCCCGCAAGCCCAACCCCAACGTCTTCGCCCGCGACACCTGGAACCGCGAGCTCGCGCGCAGTCAGCTGGTCGAGTTCCTCGACGCAGCCCAGGGCTGCCACGTGGAGCTGATCATGAAGGACATCTCCACGGTCCGCTACGACCCGCGCCGACTGTGGGAATGGACCTCCATCGCCATGGAGGTGGCACAGGACCACGGCTCGTAGGTCACCTGACCGCGCACCTGCGCCAAGGCTCAGTCGGCCAGCTCGGCCCGCAGCATGCGCGCCGCGGCGGTGAGCGCGCGCATCTTCTCGACTGCCAGCGGCCGCGCGGTCTGGCTGTAGCCACAGTCCGCGGAAAGCCACAGCTTCCCCGGCGACACCGAGCGCAGCAGCAGGCGGATGCGCTCGGCCACGATCTCCGGCGTCTCCGCATCGCGGCCCTTGACGTCGATGACGCCGGCCACCAGGACCTTGTCGGCACCGTGCTCGGCCCACAGGTCGGCCTGCCACATGGAGCGGTTGGCGAACTCCAGGCTCAGCGCGTCGTAGGCGAGGTCGGCGAAATGCGGCGCGAAGGCAGCGTACGAGCGGTAGGCGGTCGCGGGCCGGCCGCGGAAGTTGCCGAAACACAGGTGCAGCGAGGTCATCGCCTCCACGCCTTCGATGCAGGCATTGGCGATATCCACCATCTCCGGCAGCCCGCCGGGCATGATCCAGAAGGCCGGCTCGTCGATCTGCACGAGGTGCGCGCCTGCGGCAACAGCCGCCTTCAGCTCGCGGTTGATGTCGGGCACCAGCGCCCAGGCCACCTTGCCCTTGTCGGTGTAGGCGTCACCGGGATCGATGCGGAAGGCCTGCGTCACCGGCCCCTGCAGCGGGGTCACGAAGGGACGGTCGGTCAGCGCCAGCATCGCCCGCGTCTCCGCCACGAGCCCGTACCCCTCTGGCGCGGCGATCGGCGAGACGGCCCTGAAGGCGTCCAGCTGGTCGGGGCCCGGATAGCCCAGGCGCCGCTCGTACTCGATGGGCTCGAGCCCGCGGATGTGCCCGTGGAAGTTGCGGGTGAAGTCGGCTCGCAGCATCTCTCCGTCGGAGACGATGTCGTAGCCGGCCTCCGCCTGGTCCAGCAGGGCGATGCGGGCGGCGTCGTGCAGCGACTCGGCGATGTCCGAGGGGCCCAACGTTCCCTCCCCCACCGCGTCCCGCAGGAGCCAGACCCAGGGTGGAGCAGCGGCGCTGCCCAGCGCCTGGACCGGGAGCAGCGGCAGATCGGCGAGTCGGGACATGAGTGACCTCCTGGGTGATGGGGGCGAAGGTGGCGTTCGGCGCGAGCGCGTACGCCGGCCGCGAGTGCGACGCCGGCACCGGTGCTACGCCGGCGCATCGGGCGGTGGCGTGAAGCCCTGTCGCTCGTAGTGCACGCGACGAGGCTTGCTGACGTCCTTGTAGATGAACCAGCGGCAGGGCCGGTCGGGCAGGTCGCAGTCCTCGACCGGGCGCAGCGGCGGCTGGCCCTGCGACATCTGGATGTACTCCAGCGCGATCATCGAATGGATGCTGTACCAGCTCATGCCGGTGCGCCCCTGCGTCCAGGGGTGCGGCTCCTGGTTGGTGGCCGATAGGTGCGGCGGCCGGCCGCTGTCGGGATCGCCCCGTCGCAGCACGCCACAGCTGCCGCAGGGGTCGAGCGACATGACGTAGCGGTCGCCCTCGTCGCTGACACCGACGTCACCGCGGTGGCGAGGCCCGGACAGGTGGCCACCGCGCATCCCCTCCACGCTGAGCTGCAGGCGCAGCTCGGGGCTCATGCGGCCCCACAGCGCGTAGCGTGGCTTCCAGATGTGCTCGTAGGCCAGGGTGACCGACTCGCGGATGGCGTCCTCCCCGAACGCCGCGGCGATCTCGGTCTGCACCTCCTGGATCCAGGCCACCAGGCCGTCGTGCTGCGCCGCCCAGCGCACGCGCATGAGCTCGACCGCCGCAGCCGCGGCGGCTGCGTCACGCGCCTCGATGGCCTGCCGTGCACGCTCCAGGTCACCGGCGCCGGGCTGGAAGCGACGGTAGCCTCCAAGCAGCTTGGCGCCCATGCCCGGCTCGGTCGCGCCGGCCCGCGCCAGGCGATAGTCGAGGATGTCGGTCAGCCACACGAAGAGGACGTCGTTCATGATCGAGATCTCGTGGGCGAAGTACTCCACCAGCTCGAGGGCCAGGTCCCAGCGGCCCTCCTCGAGCGCCACCTCGGCCCACGTCTGGGTGCTGATGCCGAGCGTGTCCAGATCGTCCTGGCGCAGTGGCCGACCCAGCAGCTCACTGTGCGCGATGGGGCTGGCGGGCCAGCCCGCGGGCCGGTTGGTCGGATGGCTCATCTGGTCGCTCCGGGGGCAAGTAGGCTAGGTCCGTCGGGCGGCTGCCCGCAGGCTGGACAGGAGGTCAGGACATGGATGGTGGCCGCACGGGATGGGGGCTGGAGGATCGCGCCGTCATCGTGACGGGCGCAGCGCAGGGCATCGGCGAGGCGACCGCGAGAGCGTTCGCCGACGTGGGGGCGCGCGTCTGTGCCGTGGACCTGCGAGCCGAGCAGGCACAGGCGGTCGTGGCGTCGCTGCCGGGCGGGCCCCACCAGGCGGTGGGCATGGACCTCAACGACCTCGACGCTCACGGTCGCCTGCTCGAGGGTGCCACGGCCGAGCTGGGCCCGATCCAGGCGCTGGTGCTGGCAGCCGGCGTGCTCAAGCGCGAGCCCTTCACCGACGTCACCGAGGAAGCCTGGGACTGGCAGCTGGACACCAACCTGAAGGCGTCGTTCTTCCTCTCGCGCACGGTCGGTGAGCACATGCGTGAGGCGGGGACGAACGGCAGCATCTGCACCTTCACCTCCATCTCCGCCACCATGGGCGGCGTCAGCTCGGCACCGGCGTACGGGGCGTCGAAGGGCGGGGTGATCGCGCTCACCTACGCCATGGCCCGTCACTACGGACCGGCCGGCATCCGCGTCAACAGCATCGCTCCGGGCTTCGTCGACACGCCGATGCAGCGAGCCGGCTTCTCGCCCGCGGCGCAGGCCTACATCGACAGCACGCCACTGGCTCGCCAGGCGGACCCGGCGGAGGTGGCAGCGGTGGCGGTCTTCCTCGCGTCGGACCACGCCAGCTTCGTGACCGGCGCCATCATGAACGTGAGCGGCGGGGGCTGGATGGGCTGAGCGCGGCCTCATCCGCGGTCGTGGCGCCACGCTCGGACGGCCCGCAGGGCGTCTTCGCGAGCCTGACCGGTGTAGTCCGACGGGCGGATCTCGCGGACGGCATGTCGCCCGCCGGCCATCTCCTCGAGCACCTCGCGCAGCTCAAGGCCTTCAGCCTTCGAGCGCGTGGCCGCCTCGTAGACGTAGTCGTGGGCGACCTCGCGCCCGAGCTCCGGCGCCAGCTCGAACATGTAGGCCTCGGCCAGGGTCCTCCCCTGCTCGGCAGCGAGATTGGCGGCCATGCGCTCCGGATCCACGTTCAGCTGGTGGACGATCCTGCCGGCGATGAGCAGGCAGCCGGCCGTCAGCACCGCCACCTGCGGCAGCTGGTGCCACTCGATCTGCCATTCGCCCGCCGCTCGCTCGTGCCCGGCCTCCATGGCGCGATACAGGCTCGCTGACATCGCGGTCACGCTCGCAGCCATCCCCACGATGGCCTCCGAGTCGATGGGGTTCGCCTTCTGCGGCATCGTCGAGGAGGCACCGCGGTGGTGGCCCGTGGACTCGCTGACCTCGCCGATCTCCGTGCGTGACAGGTCGATGACCTCGCGCGCCAGTCGCGCCGTCACGGCCGAGGCGCGAGCGCACACCGCACCGAAGGCGGCCAGCCCGTCTCGCGTGACGTGCCAGGGTGCGGGAGCATCGAGCAGGCCCAGGCGACGGGCCATGGCGGCGCGCACCTCGCCGATGCGAGGCCCGAACCCCGCCGA
Organism: uncultured Chloroflexia bacterium; assembly: GCA_963698505.1. Lineage (GTDB taxonomy): Bacteria > Chloroflexota > Limnocylindria > Limnocylindrales > CSP1-4 > JAFMJV01. The sequence continues at coordinate 24,139 of CAVORC010000014.1, forward strand.
CGTGCCCGCCGCCCCGTGGAGACTCACCAGGCAGCAGACGCTGCGCGTGGAGGCAAGGTCGCTGCGCAGGCGCGTGCACTGCTGCAGGAAGGTGGCCAGCTTGGCGCCGAAGGTGGTCGGAACGGCCTGCTGGCCGTGCGTCCGGCCGGCGATGACCGTGTCGGCATGAGCCTCCGCCTGGTCGGCCAGGGCATCGCCCAGCACGTCGAGAAGGGCCGACAGGCGGGTGATGGCGCCCTCGAGCTGCAGGCTCAGGCCCGTGTCCATGATGTCCTGCGTCGTCGCGCCGTAGTGCAGCGATCCGCGTTCCGACTCGGGCAGGCGGTCGGTGAGCTGCCGCACCAGCGGCAGGATGGGATAGCCCACGTTGCCCATGTCGGCCCACAGCGCCGGCAGGTCTACGTGGTCGAGCGTACAGACCGCGGCGATGGCCTCGGCCCGGGTCGGGCTGAGCTCACCGACCTCCGCCTGGCTCAGGGCCAGCGCAGCTTCGGTGCGCAGCCAGGCGTCGACCGTGGCCTCCTCGGAGAAGACCGCCTCCATCTCGGCATCGCCGAAGGCGCGCTGCAGCATGGAGAAGATGAAGCCGGGCGTCTCTGCGGCGCTGGTCACGCCACGCCACCGGTGATCTCGTCGAGGCGGACGCTGCGGCGCTCTTCGGCCGAGCGGTAGGCTGCCTCGCCGATGGCCAGCGTGGGCAGCATCCGGCGACCTGCCGTGATGGGCTCGCGCCCCGTGGCGATGGCGTCCATGAGGTCGCTCATCGGGCCCAGGAAGGCGTCCGGCAGCCACATCGTGTCGAACTCGAAGGACTGCACCTCCTCCCCCTCGCGGTAGAGCGCCAGCGTGTCCGGCCGGCCGTTGGGGTAGTCGTACATCAGCCCGATGGTGCCCGCCAGCATGCCCTCGGTGCCCAGCAGCCGGAACTCGGCATAGGGCGGTCCGTGCTGGTTGTAGTGGTTGGTCGCCACCAGCGCCTGGTGGCCGTCGGGGTACTCCAGCACCGTCTTGGTCACGGTCTCTCCGACGACCGGCGCCTGGTCCGGGTAGCGACCGTGGATGCTCGTGATCCAGATGGGCTCACCCAGGATGGAGCGGATGGCGTCGAGGTAGTGGGTGCTGTGGATCTTGATGTCCAGGTGCGGCGACTCGGCGATCCAGGCCCACAGGTGCAGCGGCGTGGAGACCGAGACCTGGATCTGGACCTCGGTCACGGTCCCCAGGGCACCCTGGGCCACGAGGTCACGCGAGGCGGCGATGCCGGCATCCCAGCGCATCTGGTGGTTGACGGCGAGCAGCACACCGGCGGCCTCGGCGGTCTCCACCTCGATGACGCCCGTGGCGTAGTCCATGGCCAGCGGCTTCTGGCAGAGCATGTGCTTGCCGGCGGCGGCGACGACGGGCACGATCTCCGGCTGCACCCACGGCAGCACGGCGATGTCCACGATGTCGACGTCGTCGCGCTGCGGCCAGCTCGGCGGCCGAGCCGGCCACGACGGGGATGGAGAAGTCGGAGGCCACGCTGCGAGCCTTCTCCTGGTCCACGTCGAACACGGCCACGACGTTCAGGCCGGCCGCCTGGTAGGCCGGCAGGTGCGCGCCGGTCACGATGCCGCCGCAGCCGATGATGCCGATGCGCAGGTCCCGCCCGGCCCCGGCCTCGATACGCCACGCGCGGCTCGTAGAGTGTGCTCATCTCGCTACCCCTTGACGGCGCCGAAGGTGAGGCCCTTGGTCAGGCTGCGCTGCATCAGCAGCACGAAGATGATGGCCGGGATCATCATCAGCACCGACATGGCGGCCATGCCGCGCCAGTCCACGGTGAACTGGGTGGTGAAGTCGGAGAGGCCCACGGGGAACGTCTTGGACGCCGGCGTCTTGGTGATGATGGAGGCGATCTGGTACTCGTTCCAGGCGGCCAGGAAGGCGAACACCGAGGCTGCGCCCAGGCCCGGCAGCGCCAGCGGCAGGTCGATCTTCCAGAAGGTCTGCCAGTGGCTGGCGCCGTCCACGTAGGCCGCGTCATCGAGCTCCCGCGGGATGCGCCGGAAGAAGCCGTCCATCAGCCACGCGGTGAAGGGGATGTTGAGCGCCATGTAGACGAAGGCCAGGCCCTGCACCGTGTCGATGAGGCCGATGTTGCGCATCAGCAGGAAGAGCGGCAGGCTCAACGCCACGCCGGGGACGGCGCGCGTCAGCAGCAGCAACAGCAGGAGCACCCGGCTGCCCACGAAGTCGAAGCGCGAGAAGGCGTAGCCGGCCGCCGTGCCGATGGGCACCGAGAGGGCCGTGGCCAGCAGCGAGATCGTCAGCGAGTTGGTCAGGTAGCGCATGACCGGCACACCGGAGGCCGTCGACGGGTTCAGCCCGAAGAGCGACTCGAAGGCATCGAGCGTGAGCGCCCGCGGGATCCAGATCGGCGGCGAGGCGTTGACCTCGAGATTGGGCCGGAAGGCGGTCAGGATGATCCAGACAGCCGGCAGCGCCAGGATGGCGATGACGGTGAACGCCAGCCAGTTGGCACCGACATCGCGCCAGTGGATGCGACGCCGCGCGGTCGGGCGTGGCGGGCGGTGGTGGCTTCGACGGTGGTCGAAGGCGCGCTGCTGGTCATCCCATGTCCTTGCGTAGTCCCATCATCTGGCGGAAGAGGATGAAGGTGAAGGCCACCCCCAGCACGACGCCGGTCATCGACATCGCGGAGGCCATGCCGAACTGCGATCCACGGATGGCCAGCTGGCCGGCGTAGGTCCAGATGAGCTCGGTGCGGTGGGCAGGTCCACCGTCGGTCATGATGCGCACGATGTCGTAGGCGCGGGCGATGTCGAGCGAGAGCAGCACCATGACGATGACGAAGAAGGGCCGCATCTGCGGGATGCGTGATGTGGCGCATGCGCTGGTAGACGGAGGCCCCGTCGACCGAGGCGGCGTCATACAGCTCGTCCGACAGGGAGAGCCGCCCGGCCAGCAGCACGATGGTGACGACCGGGACCGTCATCCAGATGCGTGGCCATCATCAGCGAGATCATGCCGCTGGGCTCGTCCACCAGCCAGGCGATGGGCCCGGATATCAAGCCCAGCGTGAGCAGGGCGTTGTTGACCAGGCCCACGGTGGCGTTGAAGAACCAGGCGAACTGGAAGCCGATGAGCACCGGAGCGAACATCATCGGGATCATCAGCAGCACCCGCACCGGGCCCATGGCGAAGGTCATGCGGGCCAGCATCATGGCCAGCCCGAAGCCGATGAGCAGCGACGCGTTCACGGTCACGAACATGAACAGGATGGTGTTCCAGAGCGCCCGCCAGAAGACGTCGTCGCGCGCCAGGCGCGCGTAGTTGTCGAACATCTCGGCGGGCACGAACTGCGACGTCGTGTCCGGCCGCAGCAGGTGGAACGGCGTGAACGAGACGAAGAGCGAGTAGGCCATGGGGTAGATGACGACGGCCACCACGACGATGACGGCCGGCACCGTCATGAGGTAGGGGAACCAGTGGCGTCGCCGCAGGCGCGCGACGAACGAGTCGCGCCGGGGTCCTGTGGCGGAACGCGCAGGCGCGCCGCGTCGGTCGTCATCGGTCAGCTGCCCCCAGCGATGCTCGTCGGTCGGATACGAGGAGAGGGGCCGCACCTGGTGGCACGGCCCCTCTGCTCACGATGGGCTAGTAGCCGAGGCTGTCGAGCAGGTCCTCCGCGTCTGCGACGCCCTTGGCCAGGCCGTCTTCGACGCTCAGGTCGCCGAGGATGATGCGACTGCAGCGTGGGATACCACTCGTCGGTGAAGCTGATCCAGTCAGCGAACAGCGGTGGCGTGCGGAAGTCCTCGCTGACCTGAAGGTTCGGCGAGCTCCCAGCGCTCGGCATCGAGCGGGTTGTCGGTGTCGGCGTTGGCGGCCTCGACACGCGCCGAGACGTCGGCACGAACCGGCAGGACGCCGAAGGTGTTCGACTCGTCGAACTCGACGGCCTCAGAGGTAAGGAACTTGATCAGCTGCGACGGCGGCTTCCTTGTTCTGCGAGTCCTTGGCCACGCTGAAGGCATGCGCACCGGCCCAGCCGGTGTGGATGTCGCCCGAGCAGCGCCCACCGGTCCGCGGACCATGCCGAACTTGCCGGCCACGTCGGGGCAGGACTCGGGATCCTGGAAGTAGCCGTACCAGCCGTACCACTCCAGGTAGAAGGCCACGTCGCCGTTGCAGAAGTTGGCTGGCTGACGCCGTCCCACACGCAGGTTGGGGGTGTCCGCCGGGATCAGGCCGTTGGCGTAGAGGTCCTGCATCCACGTCGCGGACAGCACGCCGGCCTCGGAGTCGAAGATGGGGTTGAGGTCGGCGTCGAAGTAGTCGCCGCCGTTGGCGAAGAGCAGCTCGTAGAAGCGGCCGGCGAGGGCCTCTTCCTGGCCCGCGAACTGGGTGCCGTAGGTCGACGACGCCCTCGCCCACGAAGAACTCGGCCATGTCGTACATCTGGTCGAGCGTGGCCGGCGGTGCCAGCGGGTAGCCGTACGCCTCCTCGAACTTGGCCTGCAGGTCCGCGTCACTCGAAGAGGTCGGTGCGGTAGTACATGGGCGCTGATGTCCGCGTGGCGCGGGATGAGCTGCAGGTTGCCGTCGATGGTGGCGGCCTCGATGATGCTGGGTGAGAAGGCGGCCAGCTCCTCGGCGGTGAAGTAGTCCTGCAGCGGCTCCACGAAGTTGGTGTACTGCGACATGAAGCTGGTGTGGTTCCAGGCCACGTCGAAGTCGACCGTGCCGGCCGCGTAGTTCGGTCTTGAGGTAGCGGTCGATCTCGAAGCCGTCACCGAGGAAGACGATCTCGACGTCGGCGCCGGTCGCCTCCTCGAACATGCTGATCGAGTCGTACATGGCCTCGTAGTTGCCAGCCGCCGATGGCCGCCATCTTGATGGTGGTCCCGGTCAGGTCCTTGTCGAGACCGGCGTAGGCGGGCTCGTCCTGCGCCATCGCGGCGCCCGCGCCGACCGCGGTGGCCGCGAGGGCTACCGCCAGCGGAATCGCCAGGCGCCCACTCTTGCTGAAGTTGGTGTCTCGCACGTTTCTCCTCCTGCAGGATCAGGTTCCCGGCTCTCCCTTGTGCGCCGGGTCTGGTCGTCAGCTGCCATTCCGTTGGTCACGCGTCAATCCGTATGGAATACCTCCTCCATGTCGCTCCACCACTCTCCCTCGGCGCGGTCGGCGAGGGGTTCCTGCATGGGCTTCATCCAGTCCCACCAGCGCTGGGTCTCGGGGTCGTCGGCCATCCTCTGCCATGTCGGCGTCGAAGTCGTCGCCGACGTACTCGAAGTAGGCGAAGAGCAGCCCCTTGCGGTGGAAGATCGAGTAGTTGCGGATGTTGCACTCGCTGATCTTGGCCAGCACACCGGGCCAGGCGTCGGCGTGCGCCTTGACGTATTCCTCGTAGTGCTCCGGCTTCAGGCCGATGAGCTGCCCGTATCGCCTCACGAGTTCCCTCCCATCGAGTACAGCGCGGCGGCGCTGTCACCAAGGATGGCAGCACGATCGACGCCCGTGATGCCCAGGATGTCAAGGGCGCGGTTGGTCTCCGCCCACACCTTGGCGTAGTCGCCGGCGAGGATGGCGACCGGCCAGTCGCTGCCGAACATCAGGCGCGAGGCGCCGAAGACCTCCACGGCGAAGCCGATGGCCTCGACCAGGTCTGCGCCGGTCCAGGTCTCGGGGTCAGCCGCGGTGTTGAGCCCCGAGACCTTGGCGTGGACGTTGGGGTGCTCCGCCGCCGCTCGCAGGTCCGCCTTCCAGGCGTCGTAGTCGCCGCTGACGATGGGCGGCTTGGCCAGGTGGTCGACGACGATGCGCAGGTCCGGGCAGGCGCGTGCCAGCGTCGGCACGTGGTGCAGGTGCAGTGGATGGATGGAGACGACCTCGAACACCAGCCCACGCTCCTCGAGGACCTTGAGGCCATCGATGACGGCTGGTCGGACGAGCCAGTCGGGGTCGGCCTCCTCGTGGTTGAGGTGGCGGATGCCCCTGAACCAGGGGTTGGCGAGGTATGTCTCGTCGAGGGCGCTGGCGGCTGCTGCGGCGTCCTCGAGAGGCACCCAGCCCACCACGGCCCCGATCCAGTCGTGCTCGGCAGCCTGTGCCAGCATCGAATCGGTGTCCTCGTAGGAGTTGGCGGCCTGCACCAGCACGGTGCGGTCGACGCCAGCGGCGACCAGCTGGGGCTCCAGCTCCGCTGGCGTGAAGGTACGGTAGATGGGCCCGTACTCCGGCACCAGCCACGGGTACTCGACCGAGGCCAGGTCCCAGAAGTGCTGGTGGCTGTCGACGATCACGCTCGACCTCCCTGTCGCACGTCGTGTGTCGCATCTGCGCGGGCGTGGCCGCACGGTAGCCTGTCCCGGCGGGTCAAGTCAAGCGGTTGACCAATGCCGGGCGACGTCATGCCGGCGTGGTCTCGACGTCAGTCAGGGCATCGTCGAGGATGGCCACCATGCGGTCGATCTGGGCCTCGCTGGCGACGACCGCCGGCGCCACGAAGAGCACGTTGCCCGGGTGCAGCAGCAGGGTCGTGAGACCGCGCTCGCGAGCCGCGATGCGCAGGGCGTTGCCGGCAGCGAGGCGGTCCTCGAAGTCCTCGCCGCTGCCGTTGTCGCGCACGATCTCGAGCCCTGCCAGCAGGCCCTTCCCGCGCGCGTCCCAGAACGTGCGGTGATGTCCCAGCGAGCGGAGCCCGTCGAGCAGGCGCGCTCCCAGGCGCGCCGAGCGCTCGGCGAGGTCGTCGCGGATGACGCGGCGCAGGACGGCCAGCGCGGCCGCGGCCGCCAGCGGATGACCGGCGTAGGTGTGGCCGTGCAGGAAGACGCCCTCGTGCTCCAGGAACGTATCCCGCACCCTGGGCGAGATGAGCGTCGCCCCGATGGGCACGTAGCCCGAGCTGAGGGCCTTGGAGAGGGTGATGAAGTCGGGACGGATGCCATCCCACTCGGTGGCGAACAGCCGCCCCGTGCGTCCCATGCCGGTGATGATCTCGTCCACGACCAGCAACACGCCGTAGCGGTCACAGACCGCCCGCAGGTCACGCAGGTAGCCCACCGGCGGCACCGAGACGGCGATGGCCGTGGCGCAGGGATCGACCACCACGGCGGCCACCGTCTCCGGCCCCTCCGCCCGGATGGTGGCCTCGATGGCGTGGACGCAGGCGAGGTGCCGGCCGGCCTTGCCGAAGTCACAGCGCGGGCAGGCACCGGCAGGCACGGTGCGGCCCCACGACAGGCCACCGTCGTAGACCACGTTGCGCGAGGCGAAGTACTGCCCGTCGAGCGCCATGGCCCCGGCGGTGACACCGTGGAAGGCGCCCTGGCGGGTGATGACCTTCATGCGGTAGGGCTCGCCGCGCAGCGCATGGTACTGGCGGGCCATCTTGATGGCGACCTCGTCAGCCTCCGCGCCGCCGGGCGTGAAGTGGGCCATGGCCATGCCAGGCGAGGCGGCCACCAGCTCCGCCGCCAGCTCGACCTGTGGTGGCGTGACGAAGCGGAAGACGTCGACGAACGACATCGTGCGCGCCTGCTCGGCGATGGCAGCCACGATCTCCTCGTCGCCGTGGCCAAGGATGAGCGCCTCCAGCGCGCTGGTGCCGTCGAGGTACTCGCGGCCCTCGTCGTCCCAGGTGCGCACGCCCGTGCCGTGGGTCATGATGCGGATCTCGTCGCGCACCGAGCCCTGCGCCCCGGGTGGGGAGTACGGCATCCACAGGTGCTCCCGCGCCAGCTCGCGCAGCCGGGCGACCTCTGGCGGCGAGGCGGTCATCGAGAGACGGCCATCAGTCGAGCAGACCCAGCGATCGTGCGCGCTCGGTGAGGTTCTTCTTGGCCAGCGCGATCTGGCTGACCGGCAGGTGCTCGATGACGGCGTACATGTCCGGCCCCAGGGCGGCGGTCCGTCGCAGGACGGTGTCGAGGTCCATCATGCCGGTGCCGGGGATGGTCTCGCTGATGTGGACCACGAAGCGGTCCTCCAGGTAGTAGTCCTTGACCTGGACCGTGGAGCAGTGTGGTCCGAGGACGTCGAAGAAGTGGTTCACCATCGGCGCCGGGTCAAAGGCGGTCTGCAGGTCCCGCACGTAGTTGACCGTGTCGATGTTCACCAGGACGTGCTCGGGATCGGTGCGCTCGATGACCCGCTTCACGCGCTCCGGCGTGTCGAGCGTGGTGGTCGTGTGCACCTCCAGCACGATGTCGACACCGGCCGGGACGGCGACCTCCAGGGCCTCGGAGATGCTCTGCACCAGCCGGTCCTCGCTGGCCGCGCTGTAGTTCTCCGGGTGCGGCCACCAGTCGCCGCGCGGGTTGTGGCTGGTGGGCCTGATGCCGGCCTCCGGCACGCCCATGCGGGCGGCCAGGCGCACGATGTCGCGGATGCCCTCCACGCCGGCACGTCGCACATCCTCGTCGGCGGTGATGATGGTCGGGTACGGGCCCCACAGCTGGAGGAAGTCCAGCTTGTTGCCGCTGATGCAGTCGCGCACATTGGCCGCGACCTCGTCGCTGATGGTGGCTGCCGGCACGGTCAGGTGCGCACCCATGCCGGCGAACCCGAGCTCACGGGCGAACGCCACGGTCTCATAGGTGACGTCGGTCCAGTCGCTCCAGATGACGCCGAGAACTCCGAAACGCATGCTCCGCTCCTCCACTCCCTGATGCCGGCACGGTCGGCGCCGTTGAGCTCTGCCGACGGTAGCCTCGCGATGACCGGCACGTCAACCGGTTGACCACATCGACCGCAGCAGCCGCCGAGGCCGCCGGCTGCGGGGGCTAGGGTGCGAACTTGAGGCAGACGGGCGTGGGCACCTCGGCGACCGCGACGGTCTCGCCGAGCTCGCCGCTGACCGGATCGATGGGCATGGTCACGATGCTGTCGCTGTCCTGGTTGGCCACCAGCAGGAAGCGTCCGTCCGGGGAGATGGCGAAGTTGCGCGGCGTCTTGCCCTCGGTGCTGCGGTGGCCGATGAGCCGGAGCTCGCCCGTATCGGCGTCGGCGGCGAACATGGCGATGGAGTCGTGACCACGGTTGGAGCCGTAGACGAACCGCCCGGAGGGGTGCACCCCGATGTCGGCACAGTGGCTCTCACCCTCGAACTCGGCAGGCAGCAGCGGCACCGACCCGACATAGCTGAGCTGACCGCCAGCCGCGTCGTAGGCCAGCGACGCGATCGTCGAGTCGAGCTCGCAGATGACCCAGGCGTGGCGGCCGGACGGCGCGAAGACGAAGTGGCGCGGTCCCGCGCCGGGGGGCAGGGCCAGCTCGGAAGCCCGCTCCAGCGCCATCCGCTCGTAGTCGAGGCGGTAACCGTAGATCGAGTCGGTCCCCAGGTCGGCGCTGAAGGCGAAGGCGTCGTCGGGTGAGATGACGATGCAGTGGGCGTGCGGCCCTTCCTGGCGGGCCTCGTCGGGCCCGCTGCCCTCGTGCTGGTCGACGCTGGAGGCCTCGGCCAGCGAGCCGTCCGCCCGCGCCGGGAACATGGCCACGGTGCCCGACCAGTAGTTGGCGATCACCGCGGCACGCGACCGCGAGTCCATCATCGCGTAGCAGGTGACGGTGCCCCGCGACCCCTGCACGCCCAGGTAGGAGAGCTGCCCGCTCGTGGGGTCGATGGCATACGAGCTCACCAGCCCCTCGGGCCACTCGAGGACCTCCCAGATGGCGTGGAGGCTGCGGCCATCGGGAGCGATGCAGAGGTACGACGGGTTCTCGATGCCCGGGACCTCCGCGCTGATCGAGACTGCGCCGGATGTCTCGTCGTAGTCGAGGACGTAGAGCCCCTTGCCGTTGGTCTCGGCCAGGTAGGGCGCGGGGCGCGTGTAGGTGCCGACGTAGAGCTTCATCGGGTCGTGTACCTCCGGTCTTCCATCCTGGGTTCCTCCTTCGCTGACCGATCAGATCGTGTCGCGCAACCTCGCCTCGCGGCCGTAGATCGAGACGAGCGCGATGATGAGCACGCCCGTGGCGGCCTGGATGAGCGTCGACTGGACGCCCTGCGCCAGCAGCAGCGTGCCCAGCAGGATCAGCACGATGGCGCCGAGCACGGTGCGGGCGTAGCCGCCCATGCCGCCGATGAGCGAGGTCCCGCCGATGACGACAGCGGCGATGGTCTGGAACAGCAGGGGCTCCCCGACCGTGCCGGAGGCCTTGCCGGTGAAGCCGAGGTAGAGGATGCCGGTGATGCCCGCGAAGGCGCCCGACAGGGCGAAGGTGGCGACCCACATCCGCAGCGGCCGGACGAGCGCGAGCTCGGCGGCACGCGGGTTGGAGCCGAGCGCGAAGAGACGGCGACCATAGGAGGTCGAGCGCTCCACCAGCACCACGCACACCGCCACGACGGCCCAGAAGATCACGATCGGCGGCAGCGGGATGGGGCCCGTGGACGCGGCCATGGAGATCACGCCGGTGATCCACTTGGGCGTCGAGCCGGAGGGGAACCCGGCCGTCCACCACAGCACCGCGGCCAGGGCCGCCGTGCCGATGCCCAGGGTGATGATGAGCGGATGGATGTTGAAGCGACGCGCCAGGAAGCCGTTGACCGCTCCGATCGAGGCCGTCAGGCCCACGACCAGCACGAGCACGAGCGGGTCGGCGATGCCGGCTCCGAAGGCCTCGGCAGCGACGATGTTGGCCACGCCCACGAGGAACGGGATGGAGAGGTCGATGCCGCCCATGACGATGACCAGGCTCTGACCGACCGAGGCGATCCCGACGAACGAGGCCAGCACGAGGATGGCGCGAACGCTGCGTTCGCTGGCGAACCCGGGGATGAGCACGGCTCCGAGGACGAACAGCAGCACACCCAGCATGACCGGGAGCGCGATGCTGGTCCGCAGGCGCGCGAGAGCGTCCCGGCTCGACTGGCTCATCGTCGCCGCGCCACGAGCGCGTTGAAGAGCACGGCAGCCACGAGCACCAGGCCGAAGATCATCTGCAGCACGAAGGTGGAGGCGCCGGTGCCGGTGAGTGCCAGCTCCAGGGAGAAGATGACCAGCGCGCCGACACCGGCCCCGATGAGGCCGCCACGCCCGCCCGCGAGGCTGACGCCACCGAGGGCCACGGCGGCGATGGCCTTGAGCGTGATGGGCGCGCCGATGTTGGGGTCGGCGGATCCGATGAGCGCCGTCAGGGCGAAGGCGGCGACGGCCGCGATGACGCCACCGAGGGCGTACGCCAGCAGCTTCACGCGCGCGACCTCGACCCCGCTCGTATAGGCCGCCTTGGCCGAGCCGCCGATGGCCATGAGATAGGCGTACAGCGGCGTGCGCCAGATGGCGAACCAGAGGACGCCGACGAAGACGAGCGGCACGAAGGCGAAGTCGTCGCCCAGGCGCAGCAGCCACTCGGGGGCGTCGCCGCCCGGTCGCGGCTGGATCCAGGGCGTGATGCCGAAGAAGACGAGGTAGGTGCCGAGCGTGGCAACGATCGGCTGGAGCCGCACGTACGCGACCAGGAAGCCGTTCACCGCGCCCAGCAGCCCGCCCAGGGCCAGGATCAGGGGGATGGCCACGATGGGCGACTCGATGCCGTTGCCGAAGAGGAACGTGACCATGACCACGTTGATGAAGCCGATCATGGGCCCGATCGAGATGTCGATGCCGCCACCGCCCGACAGGATCGAGGGCGTCGTGGCCAGGGCCGCCAGCATCAGCGGCGCTGCCAGCCCGAGCGTGGTCAGGATGCCGGCCGGCGCCAGCCGTGCCGGATTGAGGAAGGCGTTGACGACGAGCAGCACGACCAGCAGCGTCACGACCATGCCGGCGCCGGCACCGAAGCTGCGCCGGACCGCGAGCGCCGTCACGTCGCCGCCTCCGGCGAGCCGTCCGGCACCTCCAGGCCGAACATGCCCGCGAGGATGGCCTCGCGCGTGAGCTCGTTGCGGCCGAGCTCCACTCGCGGCGCACCTTCGCGGAAGACGACCGCGCGATGGCTGTGGCTGATGATCTCGTCGATCTCGGTCGAGAGCACGACGATGGACACGTCGGCCTCCACGGCGAGCTGCTCGAAGACCGCGAAGAGGGCCAGTCGCGTGGGGTAGTCGACTCCGCGCGTGGGATCGTTCAGCAGCATCACGCGCGGCTGCGCCTCCAGCAGGCGGGCCAGCAGCACCTTCTGCTGGTTGCCACCGCTCAGGCTGGTGATGGGTGCAGTCGGCCCGGAGAGGATGATGTCGAGTCGCTGGCGATGTCGCTCGAAGGCCTCGCGCGCCCGCCGACTGCTGACGACGCCGAAGCGGCTGGCCTCGCCGAGCGTGAGGATGCGGAAGTTGTCCAGGATCGACAGCGAGGGGAAGATGCCCTCGCTCTTGCGGTCCTGCGCCAGGTAGACGACACCGTGCCGGTAGGCCGCGTGGGCGTCGGTGATGGCATGCCTGGCAGCACCGTCGGCGACCGTGATGCTGCCGGCCAGTGGCGGACGATGCCCGGCGAGCGCCTCCAGGAACGCGGCCTGCCCATGTCCCTCCAGGCCGGCCAGGCCCACGATCTCGCCTTCGGCCAGCCTGAAGTCGAACTCGTGGGCGTGCTCGCGGAGCCTGATGCCGCTGGCCTCGATGACCACGTGGCCGCTCATATCCCCTCCGGCGCCATCAGCTCGAGCAGGCGAGCCGGCACGATCCCGTCGCGTCCGACATGGTCCACGGCGCGGCCGCTGCGCAGCACCGTCACGCGATCGGAGATCTCCACCACCTCGTCCATGCGATGCGAGACGAAGATGATCAGCACGCCATCGGCGCGCAGCCGCTGGATGACCGTGAACAGGGCGTCGCGCTCCACCAGGCCCAGTGCGGCGGTCGCCTCGTCGAGGATCAGCACGCGCGGCTCGCGCAGCAGGGCCCGTGCGATGACGGTGATCTGCTGCAGCAGCAGTGGCAGCTCGCCGGCCTCGGCCCGGACATCGGCCTCCGGGGCACCCAGCTCGGCGAACAGCTCGCGCGTTCGGTGCTCCTGCGCATCCCGGCTCAGGCGTGCCCGCAGGTACGGGTGATAGCCCAGGTACACGTTCTCGACGACCGAGCGGTTGGGTGCCGTGAGCACCTCCTGGAAGACGGTCTGGATACCGTGGCGCTGTGCCGTGCGCGGGCTCGCGTGACGGATACGCTCGGCGTCGACGCTGATCGAGCCGGCGTCGGGCACGACCACGCCGGAGAGGGCCTTGATGAGCGTCGACTTGCCCGAGCCGTTCTCGCCCAGGACGGTGTGGACCGTGCCGCCCTCGAACTCGACCGAGACATGGTCGAGCGCATGCGTCGGTCCGTAGCTCTTGCTCAGGCTGTCGACGAGTACCTGCATCGGCCCTGCTGCTAGCCCTCCCCGGTGGCAGGAAAACGGGCCCAGAGGGTTCGATCCCTCCGGGCCCGCACGATCACCGCGTCAACCGCAGGGGTCGGGCGTGGTGGCGTAGTCGTAGGGCGGCGTCGCAGCCGGGTTCTCGAAATAGGGATCGATCACCGCGTCCGGATACGGATCCTCGGTCGAGATGGGGAAGAGCGTCGCGGTCTCCGACGTCATGCACTCGCTGTACCAGTCGCCCAGGTCGTCCTGGGTGACCTTGGGAAGCTCGAACATCAGCGTGTTGAGCTTGGGGTCCTGGCCCTGCAGGATGCGCACGGCCACGCGGACCATGGGATTGCCGCTGAGGACCGGCAGCACAGCCTGGCCCGTGAAGCGGTAGCCGTCGGGGTTCTCGTTCCAGTAGCCCAGTCCGTCGCCGGAGATGGAGCCGGTGACGAGCGGGACCTCGCGGCCGGATTCCACGAAAGCCTCGGTCACCAGACGGCTCTCGGAACCGGACGTCCAGACGCCGTCGATGTCGGCCGGGTTGGTGGCCAGCGTCTGCAGCACGACCGACTTGGTCGTGGTCGGCGTCCAGTCACCGTTGACGGTGGCGACGACGTTGAGGCCCGGCTGGTCAGCCAGCGCTGCCGCGAGGCCTTCGGCCTGCATGGCCACGATGGGGGCACCGGCGATGCCCTCGACGACGATGATGTTGCCTTCGCCGAGCTCCTCGCCCAGCGCCTGGCCCATGTCGTAGGCCCAGCGATACCAGTTCCAGTCCACGTTGATGGCCTTGGGGTTGGTCACCGCGCCGGAGACCGTCACGACCGGGATGCCGGCCTCGGCGGCGTTGTCGATGACCTCGTCGAGCCCGGTGGTCGAGCCGGGGATCATGGTGATGATGTCGCAGCCCTCATCGATGAAGGACTGCACCTGCGTGATCTGCAGCGGGACATCGCCGTTGGCGTCAGTCTGCTTCCATTCGGACAGCACGCCGGCCTCGATGAACTCGTTGGCCAGGCGCTCGATCTCGTTGGACAGTGCCACGCGCCAGGGGTTGCCCTGGAACGACTCCGAGTGGCACATCTTCCAGGGTCCCTCACCGGCCGCGATCTCCGGCAGCTGTGCCGGCACGACCTCGCCCGAGTAGTTGCCGTACAGGGACGCGAGCTCCTCTGGCAGGCCGGCGATGATGTCCTCGGCCGACGCATCCTGTGCGCTGGCGGCCGGGACCGACGCGACGACCAGCAGGGCGCTGGCCGCAGTCGTGAGCAGAACCTTCCTCATCCGTTCCTCCTATCCCCCCTAGACCCGGGACAGCGGCTGGGTTCAACCGGCATGAGCCCCATTGGACCGCCTAGGTATAGCCGCGTGGCACCGACCCGTCAACCGCTTGACCAGCGTGCCATCGGGTCCCGTTCACAGGAGCAGGGGCGGGATGCCGCCCCGGTCGAGCGCGTCGATGGCCGCCTCCACGTGTCGCTTGCCGTCACTGATCGAGATCGTGCGGTGACCCGGGAAGAGTCCCCCGAACTGGAGCGTGCCCAAGCGGCGGACCGTGCGCAGGTGGGCCAGCAGGTCGCAATCCCACGTGTCCTGCAGGATGATGCGTCCGCCGAAGAGGAGGGTGTCGCCGGTGAAGAGGTCCGTGCGGCCGGCGCCGCGGACCAGGAACACGAGATGCCCGCTCGAGTGCCCCGGTGCGGCGACCGTCTCGACCTCCAGGTCACCGACGCGGATCACCTGGCCATCGGCCAGCTCGGTGGCGACCGGAGTGGCACGGTAGCGGTAGTCGGGCGCGTATGCTCCCTGGGCCTTGCCCACGTCCACGCTGGCCCGCGCCTCGTCACCAGCGCGGACGATGGTGGCGACCTCCGGCGAGCAGGAGACCTCGACGGCCAGCCGCTCATGCACGCTCGCCGCACCGCCGGCGTGATCGGCATGCGCGTGGGTGATGAAGAGGCGTCGGATGCGGTCGGGCGCGACGCCACTGGCTGCCAGCTGGGAGAACAGGCCCTCGGGCTCGACACCGGCACCGGCATCGATGAGGGCCGCCTCGCGGCCGCCGTCGATGAGGTAGGCGTGGCAGTCCGAGGGATGGGTGAGCCCGAAGCCCTGCGCGCCACTGGCAACGAGGTGGATGCGATCGGTCAGCTGCATCGCCAGGTCCTCCCGTTCGTGCGCCTCCGGTCAGCCGGTGGCCCGATGGTCGAGGGGCTGCTCCAGCAGTCGCCGGGTGATCGCCAGCATGACCGCCAGGCCGACACCGATGGCCCGCTCGTCCACGTCGAAGGCGCCATTGTGCAGCGGCGCGCACGGCGGCGCACCGCAGGTTCCGAGCTTGAAGTAGAGCGAAGGCGCGAGCGCGGCGATGAAGGCGAAGTCATCGGCAGTCATGGGTGGCTCGCTGAGCCTGATGGCGCCGTCCGGACCCAGCAGCTCGCGAGCGACCTCCAGGCCGCAGGCGACGACGCGGGGATCGTTGACGACGGCCGGCAGCGGCTCCATCCAGGTGAGCTCGTGCTCGAGGCCCATCGCCGCTGCGACGCCGTCGGTGATGCGCTCGGTGGCAGCGGTCAGCCGCGCGCGCACCCCCGGCTCCAGCGTGCGGATGGTGCCGGTGATCTCGGCCTCGTCAGCCACGACCGACTGCGAGGCACCCGCCCGCAGGGTGCCCACGTTGAAGGCGGCCCGGTCGGTCGCGTCGAGGCTGCGGGCGATGCCGCCATGGAGTGCGCTGATGAGCTGCGCGACACCGAGGATGGCATCGCGCCCGCCCGACGGCGTGGCGGCATGCGCGCTGCGGCCACGGAGCACGATGCGGTAGGCGTCCTTGGCCGCCATGGCGATGCGTTCGTCGATGCCGATGGTGCCTGCCGGCAGCCCCGGCCAGCAGTGCAGCGCCACGGCCGCGTCGGGCACGCCATCGGCCAGCAGCCCGTCCTCCAGCATCGTGCGCGCGCCGCTCTCGGTGCCGTAGGGCGTCTCCTCGGCGGGTTGGAACATGAGGCTCACCCGACCCCGCGGCAGCCCCGTGGCAGCCAAGCGCTCGGCCACACCGACCATGATCGCGGTGTGGACATCGTGGCCGCAGGCGTGGGCCACGCCGGGCACCGTGGAGGCATAGGGGACATCCTTGGTGTCGGCCACGGGCATGGCGTCCATGTCCGCGCGCAACAGGACGTGCGGACCGGGTTCGGCGGAGGCGGTGCGTGCGAGCACGCCGGTCCGGCCCACGCCGGTGGTGACATCCCAGCCAGCGGCCCGGAGGCGCTCGGCCACGATGGCCGCGGTGCGCTCGACGTCGAAGCGCACGCCCGGGTGCGCGTGAAGCTCACGGCGCAGGTCGATGAGGTGGGCCGGGGTTCGGTCGCTCATCCGCGGCCCCGCGGTCGCCATCTCAGCTGGTGAAGACCGTGCCGCGGACCGCGGAGGCGGCATCCGAGACGAGGAACGCCAGCACCTCTGCCACCGAGCGGACGGGCGTGAGGCGGGCCAGCGCCGCTTCCGCTTCACGCGGGTCGGCGCCGTGCTCCACGCCCTCGGCGATCGAGCGACGGTAGAGCGGCGTGTCGACATCGCCGGGACAGAGATCGTTGACGCGGATGCCCCTGGGGCCCAGGTGGCGGTCCAGCGTCAGCGCCAGGCCGTGGACGCCGGCCTTGCTGGCACCGTAGGCGATGGAGCCGCTGCCGACGGTCACCCCGGCCTTGGACCCCACGAGGATGATGACCCCGTGTCCCTGCTCGAGCATGACGGGCGCCACCTGCCGGGTGACCAGGAAGGCGCCCTTGAGGTTGACGTCGACCACGTTGTCCCAGGTGGCCTCGTCGAGATCGGCGATGGCCTGCTGCTGGCCGCGCATGATGCCGGCGGCGCTGACGAGGACGTCCACGCCCCCGAGCAGGTCGAGCGCACGAGCCACGCCGGCCGCGACCTCCTCCGCCTGCGAGATGTCGGCGCGCACGAAGGCGAGGTCGTGGCCGGCTGCGGAGGCCGTGCCCGCGACCTCCACGCCGGCCTGCTGGTCCACGTCGATGACCACGACGCGCCCGCCACGCTCCGCGACCAGCTCCGCGGCGGCGCGCCCGATGCCCGAGGCACCGCCCGTGAGGATCACCCGTCGGCCCGTGAGCTGCGTCATCGCCTAGCAACCTAGCACGTGCCTGTGCCCTCGATCGGCCGGCGCCGAATCCACTAGGCTGCGGAGGATGCAGACGAGTGATCGCGGCCGCCCGGTCGCCTTCGGACACATCGGGCTCCACGTCTCCGACATCGAGCGCTCCATCCGCTTCTACCGCGACGTCATCGGCCTCGATGAGATCGAGCGGCGCGTGCGTGACGAAGGCTACCTGGGCACCTTGACGGGCTATCCCGGTGTCCGCCTCGACACCTGCCTGCTGGTCGATGCCGCGTCGGGGATCATGCTGGAGCTGCTGCAGCGTCCTGACGCATCCCGGCGCGCCCGCGGAGCCGGGGACGGCCCATCCCGGGACGGCGCACATCTGCTTCATCGTGGATGACGTGGAGGCCATCTACCGGCGCGCCATCGAGGCCGGCCACGGAGCCGTCGCCGCGCCCGTGACTCCCACGGCCGGGCGCTGGCAGGACGGGCGCAGCGTGTACCTGCTCGATCCCGACCGCATCCGCGTGGAGCTCGTCCAGCCGGGCTGAGCGGCGCCCCTTGGTCAAGCGATTGACTCGGGCGACGACGGTCGCCTACAGTCCATGCCAGCCGACATCCATTGCCTGGCCGTTCGCGAGCGTGGGAGGTGCCGAGTGTCCCAGGAAGTCGCCATCATCACCGGCGCCGGCGGGGCCATCGGGACGGCCATCGCGATGCGCCTTTCCGGGGTCGGCTACGCGGTCGGCACTCCTCGACCTCGACACCACGCAGCACGGACGCGCTCGCGGCACGCATCCGCTCGTCCGGCGGCCGGGCCTGCGCCGTCGCCGTGGACGTGCGCGAACCGGACTCCGTCGAGGCCGCGCTCGACGCTGCCGAGTCGGAGCTCGGGCCCATCAGCGCCGCGGTGACGTGTGCCGGGGTCATCAGGAAGGCGGACTACCTGGAGCTGGAGCTCGCGGCCTGGGAGCGCACCATCGGCGTGAACCTCACCGGCACCTGGCTGGTGTTGCAGCGAGCCGCGCGCCGGATGGTCGCCGCGGGGCGCAGCGGCGCGATGGTGGCCATCTCGTCGGTCGCCGGGCGAGGTCCGCGCGCCACGGCGGTCGACTATGCCGCCAGCAAGGCCGGCGTCATCAGCGTCGTGCGTTCGTCGGCGGTGGCGCTGGCCGCCCACGGCATCCGCGTCAACGCGGTCTGCCCCGGCGTGGTGGACACCGCCATGACCGATGCCATCCACGAGCAGACCGCGCGCCAGCTCGGCATCACCCGTGAGGAGTCCGTGGCCCGCATGGTCGCGGGCATCCCGCTGGGCCGCATCGAGTCGCCCGATGAGGTCGCCGCCGGAGTCGAGTTCCTGCTCTCGGACGCGGCGGCCTACGTGACCGGCCAGTCACTCAACGTCTGCGGAGGCCTGGAGTTCGATTGAGCGAGACGCACACGACCATCGCTGATGTCGCCAGGCGCGCTGGCGTCGATCGCGCGGTCGTGTCCAAGGTCCTCAGTGACGACCCCACGCTGCGGGTGCGCGAGGAGACGCGCCAGCGGGTCCGGGAGGCCGCGGCGGCGCTGCAGTACCGGCCCAACTTCCATGCCCGCGGCCTGGCGCGTGCCCGCGCCGGCGCCATCGCGCTGCTGGTCCCCTCCGGCAACCCGCTGATGGTGTCGGTCATCGCCGGTGCAGAGGAGGTGGCCGCGGAGCGTGGCCTGCTGCTGTGGACGGCCTCGCACGAGGGCGAGCTCACCGAGCGGTACCTGCGGCTGTTGCGCGGCGGCGCGGTGGACGGTGCCCTGGTGGCCGGACTGCGCGCCGGGTACGACGCCGAGGACCTGTTCCACGATCCGCGCGTGCCCACCCTGCTGGTGAACCGTCGCTCGGTCGGTGCCGAGCGCTGGGTCATCCTCGACGACGCGCGTGCCGCGCGCCTGGCGACCGAGCACCTCATCGCGGCGGGGCACCAGCGCATCGCCTGGGCCGGCGGCCCGGCCGGGGTGGACACGGCCGAGCGGCGCCAGAACGGCTTCCGTGACGCCATGGCGGCCGCCGACCTCTGGCTCGACCCGAGCTGGGTCGTCAGCGCCGACTACACGCCCGCCGGCGGCGCCCGCGCGGTGGACCAGTTCCTCAGCAGCGCCGAGCCGCCGACGGCCGTCGTGGCCGCCGACGCCAACGAGGGCCTGGGGGTCTGGCACCAGCTGCACCAGCGGGGCCTGCGGGTACCGCAGGACGTCTCGCTCATCGCCATCCACAAGCTGCCCGCCGAGGAGTACCGCCTGCCGGCGATGACCTGCGTCGAGATGCCGCTGCGGCAGCTGGGCCGCAGGGCGGTGGAGCTCATCCTGGACACGCCCTGGGACGCACCCATCCGCGAGACGCTGGACGAGGAGGTCGGCATCTCCGAGGGCGCGACGGTGGCACCGCCGGCGGCCGGTTCGGGCGCACCGGCGAGGACGTCGTATCTCGCCGAGCGGCCGCGGGGCTGATGGCCCGGTGGCTGCCTGGACAGATCGCCCAGTGGCTGCCTGGCCGACCACGCGGCCGCTGGCCGGACAGCCAGGGGCGGAGAGCGCTGCCGCGCGTTGCCG
>CAVORC010000015.1:0-78674 GCA_963698505.1 uncultured Chloroflexia bacterium
GTGATCGAGCTGTGCCGCGTGCGACTGGCCGACGGGCAGCCGGTGGCCCTGGAGCTCGCGGTGCTGGCCACGCGCTGCATCGAGACCGTCCTTGCCGCCGACCTCGAACGCGGCTCGCTGCATGAAGCGCTCATCAGGGACGGCATGGTGCCGTCGCGGGGCAAGTCGTCGATCCGCGCCGAGGCCGCCACCGGGGATGACGCCGTCCTGCTCGGCGTCGCCACCGGCGAGCCGATGCTCGTCGAACGCCGCCTCATCCACGACCAGCGCGGCCGCCCCATCGAGCGCACCGAATCCCGCTACGCCGCCGACCGCTACGGCCTGAACGTGGGCTTCTCGGTCGAGGACAGCGGCGCCGTCACCATCTCACCCGATGCCTGAAGCACACATCACGCCGGCTCCGGCCGGAGCCTGGGGGTAGCCATGGAACCACGAGAACGCGTGCTCGCCGCACTTGACCACCGGGAGGCCGACCGCGTTCCGCGAGACCTTGCCGGCACGCGCTACAGCAGCATCCACGCCGAGGCCTACCAGCGGCTGCGGCCGGCGCTGGGCCTGCCCGACGCGGAGATCCGCATCGTCGATACCACGCAGGGCCTGGCACAGGTGCACGACGACGTGCTGGACCGCTTCGGTGCCGACGTCGGCCTCGTGCCGGCCGGCTCGCCGTCGGGCTACACCCGCGAGGTCAGCGACGATGGCGAGTACGAGCGCTTCCTCGACGAGTTCGGGGTGCTGCGCTCCAGGCCTCACGGTGGGCTCTACTACGAGTCCACCACCGCACCCCTCTCGGGCGACATCAGCGCGGCCGACATCGACGCCTACCCCTGGCCGGACCCGCAGGACGCCGGACGCTTCGCCGGCATGAAGTCACGGGCTCGACACATCCGCGACGTGGAGAAGCGCGCGGTCTTCGTGGGCTCGCTATGCGCCGGCGTGACGGAGATGCACTTCCGCATGCGCGGCTATGAGCACGGCTACATGGACATGGCCCTCGATCCCCGCCTGGCACGCCACCTCATGGAGAGGATCACCCAGCTGAAGCTGGCCTACTGGGAGAAGGTGCTCGACGAGATCGGCCCCGACATCGACATCGCCGCCGAAGCGGACGACCTGGGGGCTCAGCACGCGCCGCTCTTCAGCCCGCAGGCGTATCGCGACATCGTCAAGCCCCTGCACAAGCAGATCATCGACCTCATCAAGAGCCGCTCCAACGCCAGGTTCTTCCTGCACTCGTGCGGCGCCATCAGGGAGCTCATCCCCGACCTCATCGACATCGGCGTTGACGCGCTCAATCCCGTGCAGGTGTCTGCCGATGGCATGGAGACGGCCGCGCTGAAGCGCGAGTTCGGCGCCGACATCACCTTCTGGGGTGGCACCGTGGACCCCCAGAAGACACTGGCACGTGGGACACCCGAGGAGGTCAAGGCGGAGACGATGCGCCGCATCGAGGACCTCAAGCCCGGCGGCGGCTTCGTCATCGCCAGCATCCACAACATGCAGGCACAGGTGCCGGTGGAGAACATCCTGGCCTTCTGGGAGGCCGTGGAGGAGGCCGGCCGCTATGACTGAGGTGCTTACCGGGCGACTCATCGTCGACGACGGCGAGCTGCTAGGACGGGTCCTGGTCGACGACGGGCGCATCACGGCGGTCGAAGCCGACGGAGCAGTCAGCGACCGCACCATCGTGGTGCCCGGCTTCATCGACGTCCACGTCCACGGCTGGGGCGGCCACGACGCCATGGGCGGCGGCGACGCGCTCAGCGGCATGGCCCGCGCCCTGGCGGCCCGCGGCGTGACCTCGTTCCTGCCCACGTCGGTAACGGCATCGTTCGAGAAGCTCACCGTCTTCGCCGAGTCGGTGCGCGACTGGATGCCCGCTGCACCGGCCGACGGCGCCGAGCCGCTGGGCTTCAACATGGAGGGGCCGTTCCTCTCGGAAGCCAAGAAGGGCGCCCATCCGGCCGCCCTCCTGCGCCACCCGGCCGATCTCGACGAGGAACGCCTGGCGACGTTCACCGAGGGCCTGCGCATCATCACCATCGCGCCCGAGCTGCGCGGCGCAGCCGAGCTCATCACCCGTCTCGCCGGGGCCGGTGTTCGCGTCTCGCTGGGTCACTCGGCTGCCGACGTGGCCCAGTCCCGAGCCGGCTATGCCGCGGGGGCGGTCAGCACCACGCACCTCTTCAACGCCATGGTGGGCGTGGGGCACCGCGAGCCCGGCCTGGCGCTGGCGGCGCTGCTCGACGATGCCGTGTGGGTGGAGCTCATCGCCGACACCCTGCACGTCGATCCGGCGCTCTGGCCGCTCATCTGGAACCTGAAGCCGGCCCAGCGGGTGCTGCTCGTCAGCGACGCCATCGCCCTCGCCGGCTCCGGGCGCGACCGCGGCATGCTGGGCGAGCTGGAGGTGCGCGTGGACGGCGACATGGCCACGCTCGTCGAGGGCGGCAACCTGGCCGGCTCCGTGACGGCCATGGACCTGGAGCTGCGCAACGTCGTGCGAGCCGGGATCGCCCTGCCGGACGCGGTGCGGGCGGCCGCCACCAACCAGGCCGAGCTGCTGGGGTTGACCGATCGCGGCCACCTGGCGGACGGGCTGCGAGCCGACCTCGTGGAGCTGGACGCGGACACGTTCGCGGTCCGCCGCGTCATGCGCGCTGGGGAGTGGATCGTCAGCCACTGACGCTCAGGCGGGCGGCAAGGGTGGTGCGACCTCCTCCACCACGCCGCGAGGCGGATCGCGCCCGAACGCGGGTGCGCGCAGCACGAGCCAGACGATGAAGCCCCCGAGCGCGAGCGTGCCCGTCGCCGCAAGGAACAGGACGGGGGCACCGAGGGTCTCGTAGATGAGGCCACCGGCGGCGTCGGCGGCGATGGGCGCGATTCCCGCGTAGATGAACCAGGCCATCGACTGGCCCATGGCATACAGCCTCGGTGGCATGAGCACACCGATGATGAGCACCATGGCCATGTAGCGCAGCGCATAGGAGACACCGTCGAGCGTGCGCAGGCCGGCCACCATCCATGCCTCGGGCGCGATCGCGACCAGCGCCATCAATGAGGCGGCGATGGCGGACCCGAGGACGAAGAGGCCGCGCAGGCCGAGTCGAGGCGCGAGCCGGCGAGAGGAGGCGAAGACGGGGATCTCCACGAGGGCCGGCAGCGACGCGGCCAGCCCCACGAGGAAGACGCCGCCGCCTTGGTCGAGGATGCGCAAGCTGATGAAGCGCCACGAGGCGTGCTCGCCCATGGAGGTGAGCAGCAGGCCGGCCAGGAACCCCAGCAGCACCGGAGTGGTGAAGCGTGGCAGCCAGGCACGCAGCCGGAGCCGTGGTGGCTGCTCGTGGCTGTCGCTGGGCACGCCGGCTCCCCTCGCTGGCAGGAGCACCAGCGTGGCCAGCAGCAACGCGCTGAGCGTGAACGCCACGAACACCGGCTGCGGGCCGGCCAACGCCCAGACGGCGCCACCGGCGGTGGCGGAAAGCGCCCAGCCGGCGGAGGCCCAGACGCGAACGCGGCCGTAGTCGGACGCTGCCTCGCCCAGCTCGCCCAGCACCAGCGCATCGATGAGCGGGCCCCAGGCCATCACGCCGGCCACGGCCACCGACAGGGCGAGGGTCAGCGACAAGCGGTCGCTGCCCGATGCCAGGATCAGCCCACCACCGATCGCAGCAGCAAGAGAGGCCAGCGCGATCGTGCGCGGCCGACCCAGCCAGCCGTCGGCGATCATGCCCCACAGCGGGTAGGCCAGGAGCGAGGCCACGCCCGTGATGCCGAGGATGAGCCCGATCTCTGCCGCCCCCAGGCCCCGCTCATCGAGCAGCGGGACCGGGAACGGCATCAGCAAGCCGAAGGCCGCACCCTGGACGGCGAAGAGGATCCGGAGGCGGCGACGCGTCACCGACCGAGTATGGGTGAGCGGTCCTGTCTCGACGCTGCCGATGGTCCGCTTGCCGGTCCCTGGCGTTCCGGGGTACGGTCCCAACTGCACTCAACCGCACATCCGTCGATTCCCCGCACACGAGGAACGTCCCATGTCGTCTGGGGCCTGCCGCGCCCTCGTCGCCCTGCTGCTCACGCTCGTCGCAACGGCCGTGCTGGTCCTGCCCGTCGCAGCGCGGACCGAAGCGCTGAACGAGTTCGCTACCGTCGAATACACCATCGACCCAGCCAACGGCGAGGTCGACGTGAGGGTCGTGGTGACGCTCCAGACCGAGTTGAACCAGCCCTTCACCGAAGGCCGCTGGGGACCGGTCGTGGTCGAGCAACGAGCGCGTCCCTCTGTCACCGGCAGTGTCGATGGGTTCGACCTGGTCCGCCCTGGCGAGGCGCCCGGGCTGTGGAAGACGTTCCAGGTGCAGGTGCCCAGGATCGATGGCGGCCGGGCGCGAGTCAGCTTCGTCCTGACCTACCCACTCGACGGCAGCCTGGACCAGTCCGACGCCTCGCTCGCCGAGACGCCGGCTCGCATCGACAGCAGCTACTTCTACTTCTGTGCCGTGGGCCAGGACGCCGACCAGGGATCGGTCGAGATCGACGTGGATGACCGCGTCGCCTGGACCCTGACCCAGAGCGGGACCCCGCTCATGAAGTCCGGTGACAATGGTCTCAAGTCGGACGTGGTGCGCACGCCGGCGCAGATCTTCACCTGCGTGGAGGGCGTCCGCGAAGACCGACTCAGGACCAGCCAGTTCGTCGGGCCGGCCGGCCGCCAGATCGTGCTCCAGGCGTGGCGGGAGCGTGACAACTGGCTGAGCGCCGCCGAGACGCGCGCGCGTCCGGTGCTCGACGCCATCCATCGCTTCCTGCAGCACGATATCCCCGGCAACGCACCGGTCATCATCCGCATGGCACCGCCGCGTGAGCTGGGCGGCTACGCCAGCGCCCACGACACGCCAGGCATCGTCCAGCTGGACGAGAACGCCGGCGTCTTCGATGCGGAGCACCAGCTCGCGCACGCCTGGTTCACCACCGACGCGTTCACCGAGCTGTGGCTGCGCGAAGGCATGGCGCTCTGGACCGCCTCGACCATGAGCCCGGGCGGTGCCTGCGCGCCCGCGGGGTCGAACGACGCTGGCCTTGACCTGTCCGACTGGCAGGTCGTGCGGCCCACGTCCGAAGGCGACCCCGAACAGGTCAGCGACGACCAGGATGCCGCCGCCTGCGGCATCGTCAGCGCCGTGGCCGCGCGCATGTCCGAGGAGCAGTGGCGCGAGGTCATCGGCTCCCTGCTCGACAGCGAGACCAAGTACGTCGGCAGCGCCGGGCCGGAGATCGCCTCCAGCCCCACCGTCGACTACCGCGAGTGGCTCGACGCCGTCGACGAGCGTGGCCTGGTCCCCGCGGCTGCCGACCCTGCGTTCGCCGCCAACCTCGACGAGCTCGATTTCGCCCAGGACCTGCTGGAGGCCTACGGCATCACCGGCAGCAGTCCCGAGCTGGTCGAGCGCTCCGCTGCCCGCGCCTACTACCACCAGTTCCTGAGCGAGGCGGCGGCCGAGGGCCTGGGCGCACCCTTGGCGGTGCGCAAGGCCATGGACGACTGGCGCTTCAGTGACGCCACCGACGCGCTCGACGTGTCGTTCGAGGTCCTCGAGGCGCTGCGCGCGGCCGACGAGCTGCTGCCGACGGCCGGCCTCATCACCATCATCAAGAGCCCCTTCGAAGCCGCCTCCAGCCCGGCCGAGATCGAGGCGGTCCGGACCGAGGCGCTCAGCCTGGCCGAGGATGCCGAGGAGCTGGTCCGTCCCGCTGGGTGACCTGAGTGCGATCACGCCCGTCGAGTGGGGTCCCTACCCCGCCGTCATCGGCTCCGCCATCGACGACCGCCGCTTCGACGACGCCAGGGCGGCGATCCCCGCGGCCACCGAGGTCGCAGGGGCGATCACTGCCGCTGCCGAAGCGCTGCCCGAGGCCGGCCTGATCGAGGCGTTCGCCGATGACTACCGCTCGGCCGCAACGCAGAACGAGCTGGAGGACCTGGCGGCAGCGGCCACGGGCGTGCGGCGCGAGGCCGAGGCCACCGGTCGCTCGCTGGACCTGTTGCGCAGCGAGGTCGGCGAGTGGCAGGTCCCGGCCGCCGTGACCGATCCCGTCGAGCGTGGCCAGATCAGCGCCGGCCGCGCCGTCATCGAGGACGCACGCGCGGTGGTGGCTGCGGCACGGACCGCAGACATCGCACTGCCCGCAGCCCAGCTGAGCCTCGACATCCGGCCCCGCTTCGAGGCCGTCACCTCGAGCGCCCAGATGGCCAGCCTGCGGGCCGAGGCAGAGGAGCGCAGCCGGGAGGCCCAGGCCGTCGGCAACGCGCTCGACCTCCTGCAGGACCGTGTGCCCGCCTGGCAGATCCCCGCCGTCGTCACCGACCCGGTTGCGGAACGCGACTTCGCCACCGCGGCCCTGACCGCCTCGGCCGCGCAGCGCTGGGTGGAGAACGCCTGGAAGGCCGACCGCGACTGGCCCGAGTTCGGTGCGCTCGACCGGGTCAAGCCCGAGTTCGAGAGCGCCGAGAGCCTTGAAGCGCTGGAGGCCGGTGCTGACCTCGCGGGCAAGTGGTCGCAGGCCGCCGACTGGATCAACCGCGCAGAGGTGGCCGCCGCCGCCGACCGCGACCTGCTCACCGACTTCGGCCTGTGGGGCGTCGATGTCGAGACCCCGCTGCAGGCGGCCAAGGATGCCGGGCTGGCGGGCGACGTCGACAACGCCATCAACGAGTCCTCGCGGGTCATCTCGCTCGTCGAGGGCGGATCGTCGGCCGGACAGCTGCGCCTCGGCGGGCTCGTCTTCTTCGGCATCGCCGTGCTCGGCGTGCTGGGCCTGTGGGTGATCCTGCGCCGGCAGTCCGGTCCCTCCTGGGCACGCCAGCGGAAGCCGCATTGGCTGGAGGATGGCCGCTCCCGGGACAAGAAGGACCCGAAGGACAAGAAGAAGGGCAGGGGCAAGTAGCGCGGGCGGACGACTCCCCGGCCGTGCCACGCCGACGGCTGCGTCGTGCCACGCCCGCCGACGCCGAGGCCATCACGCGACTGACGCTGCGCTCCAAGCAGCACTGGGGCTATGACGAGGCCTTCATGGCCACGATGCTGCCGGCGCTGACGACGACAGCGACGGACCTGGAGCTGCCGCTCGTGCACGTCGAGGTGCTCGAGCAGGATGGGCGCCTGCTGGGCTACTACCGGCTGCGGCGACGGACCGAGCTGGCCTTCCTGGAGGACCTCTTCATCGACCCCGACGGCATGGGCCGGGGGCTCGGACGGCAGCTCTTCGAACGAGCGGCCGATGTCGCGCGCGGCTGGGGCCTGGGCGTGCTCGAGTTCGAGAGCGACCCCTTCGCGGAGGCCTTCTACCTCCGCCTGGGGGCCGAACGCGTGGGCATGTCGCCATCAGCGCTGATGCCGGGTCGCAGCATCCCAGCTCATGCGCTACGCGCTGCGGCGTTAGCCCGACAGGGTCACGAAGCCGTCGACGGGCACGGCGACACCGCCCGCCGCGGGGTCGTCGCTGCCGGTGGCCTCCACGCTGATGGCGTGGCTGCCGGCCGGGAGCTGGGCCACGAACACGACCTGCGGCCCCGTCTCCTCCGCGGCGTAGAGGTCAGCGAGACCGACCGCGACACCATCGAGCAGCACCGCCACGCGGCCGGCATCGGGGCCTCGCCGGGCGACGACACCCACCTGCCTGCCCTCGACGGCATCGTCCGTGGCCGCCAGCAGCTCGATGCTGAACGGCAGGCTCTCGGCGCGCGCGGTGTTGCCGGCGCCGTCCCGGCCGATGGCGGTCGCGGTGCAGGTCGCGCCGGGCGCCGCCTGCGCGTCCTCCGCAAGCCACTCGGCGGACTCATCGGGAGCGGCCGATCCGGGTGCCTCGCTGCGCATCGTGCCGGCTGGTCCGCAGTCCACCAGCACGGACGCATCGGACAGACCCGCAGCGGCATCGCGCGCCTGCCAGGCCACCGCGACGGGCACGCCATGCGTCGGCTCGTCGCCCAGCGCACCGGTTCGCAGCGAGACCACCGGCTGCGACACCGACGGCGGCGTGTGGTCGATGAGGATGCTGTCGCTCAGCACCGGCGAGACGAGACCGGGGCCCTGGCGTAGCTGGACGAAGACGTCCACCTCCCCTTCCGCGCGCGGCAGCTCGACGGTGGGCTCGGAGCCGATCCGGCTCCAGCCCGACCATGATTCACCGTCGGACGACGTGCGCAGATGGCTTGCGTCGCGGCCACCGAGGTCGAGTGTCGCCTGCTCGCGCGAGGTGGCGATGGCGCCGCTCTCGAGGCTGAACGGCCGCAGCTTCAACGCCTCGAGGTCCTTGCGCCCGCCGCCGAAGAAGTTCCCGTCCACGCGCCCGCTGATGCCCGGGACATTGCCCGAGATGGTGGTCTGCCAGAACGTCCAGTCATCCCAACCCGGCGGGATGGAGATCGGCTCCTCGCAGCCCCAGCAGGCAGCCCAGAGCGGGTGCTCCTCGAAGCCCTCGGCATCGCCCACGACCTGGCGCCACATGTAGACCGACGTGTAGATGACGGGCAGGCGCCCGGTGCGCTGGTACACACGCGCCACGAAGTCGCGCAGTCGCGTGGCCGCCACGGCGTGGATGGAAGCGCCGATGGGGGCCCAGCACTCCACGTCGACGACCGGCGGGAGCAGGTCGTCGACACCGCCGGCCGCCTCGATGCGATCGAGGAAGTGGTCGGCCTGGGCCCGTCCGTCGAGCGTGTAGTCGAAGAAGTGGTAGGCGCCAGCGGCCAGTCCGGCGGCGCGTGCTGCGGCCATGTTGGTCAGGAAGCGTGGGTCACTGAAGTCGTTGTCCTGCGTCGCCTTCATCAGCACGAAGCGGTAGCCCGCGGCCTTCACACGGGCGAAGTCGATGTCGCCGTTGTGGTGGCTCACGTCGATCCCCTTGATGAGGTCGCGGCTGTCGGACGGTGGCGCGGACGCCGGCGCCCCGACCTCGAGCTCCGCCTGCACGATGCGCACGTCGGTCGCGGCCACGTAGGCCGTGCGGTCGAGGGCGGTCGGTGCCGTCGGCTCGGGCGACGGCTTGCCGTCCTGCTCGTCGGCAGGCGCGGGGCTCGGCTCGTCAGTCGGCTCGGGCGTGGGCGTCGGCTTGGCGCCCGGCGGCCAGGGCGGGTCCTTGGGCAGCCCCGGCCCCTTGTACCTGCGCGTGCCTGCCTGGCAGCCGATGCCCCTGCCGGCCGCATCGAAGACGTTGACGGCATCGGTCTCGACCGGTTCGAAGGCAGCCCGAAGCGACGATGGGCCGACAGCGTGAGGCCCAGGCAGGAGCAGCATGATCATCGTCAGCGCCTGGGCGAACGCGACGACACGGCGACGTGTCATGTTGGCTCGGAGAGGGTAGCGGCGTCGCCCGGATCCCGCAGGGGATCGTGTCGTCAGCGAGGACGGCGCTCAGCCGGTTCCGCGGGCGCTGGAGCGCCCGGAGCGCCCGGTGTGTCACCGACCGGGGGCCTGCTGCGAGCCGCCAGTGCCTTGTCGAGCAGGGCCAGCAGCGGCGGGGACTTCACCACCTCGAAGCGCTCCCGCGCTGTGTCCGCCCAGTCGGCGATGGACGGCTCGTGCGGGAGCAGGGTCAGCGCATCGAGCTGCGCCACCGCGGCATGGAGGCGCGAGGAGTTGCGCCCGAACCTCTCGACAGCGCCGCTGAAGCCGGCCAAGGCATCCTCGCTGCGGCCCTCGAGCGCAGCGATGCCGGCTTCCACGAGCAGCCTGGTGCCCTCGATGAAGTTGCCCGAATAGACCTCCTGGTCCATGCGGGCCAGGCACTCCCGGGCGACGTCCACATCACCGGCGAAGTGAGCAGCCAGCGTCAGCCCCAGACGAGCGTCGGTCTGATTCTGGCTGGGGATCTCGGCAGCCGCGCGGAAGAGCTCGATCGAGCTCGCAGCACGGCCGGAGAGCAGCGTCGCCATGGCCGGGTAGAAGCGCTCCCAGAGCTCGGCGTCCGGGTCGGACATCGAACGCGCCAGCCGTGAGCGCTCCGCGGCGATGGCCGCGGTGTCGTCGCCCCGGAAGACCATGAAGTACTCGCGGATGGCCAGCAGGCGGGCGCGGTCGGCGTCGGAGCGGGTGAGCTCCAGCTCAGCGTCGAGGTCCTTCAGGGCCGCGTCCCAGTCGAGCCCCTCGTAGATCGCTCCCAGACTGATGGCCCCGATGATCCACTGCGACATCTGGCTGATCCCCAGCCGGGTCGAGAGCTGGTAGGCCTCACGCGCGACACGCATGGCCGCCGCTCCGTCCTCGTTGCCCTGCACCGCCGCGAGGTTGTTACGCGCCCGCAGCTCCTGGGCTACGTCACCAGCCTCGTGCGCCAGCTGGATCGCCGCCTCCATCAGCACGACCGGCTCCCGGAGGCGACCCTTGCCGCCGAGCGAGGCGGCCTTGTTGATGAACGCCTCGGCGATGATGCGCGTGAGACGCCGGGGTTCGGCGATGGCCAGCGCCTCGTCGGCACGCGCGATGGCCTGGTCCTCCTGCACCAGCCGCATGTGCGCACGTGACAGTCGCGCCAGCATGTCGGCGCGGTGCTCCGCGTCCTCCGGCCGGTCTGCCCGCGCGATGGCAGCTTCGAGGAACTCGACCGTCTCGGCCAGCTTGGAGGCATCTGCCAGGATGCCGCCCATCGTGGCCGACGCACGAGCGACGCCGGTACGGTCGCCGACGGCCTCGTAGGCGGCGATGGCCTCGATGCCCAGGCGCTCCGCTTCGCTGTAGCGACCTTCGATGTCGGCCGCATCGGCGGCGCGCTCCAGCAGCTCACCTCGCTCAGCGGGGGCATCGGTGATGGCGAGCGCCTGCGCCAGGCAGGCCGATGCCTGGTCGAGTGCCCCGAGGGCGATGGCTCGCTCGGCTGCCCCGCGCAACGCGAGCCGGGCCTGGATCCTGAGCCCGTCGGCCTCGGCCCCCGGGTCGGATGCATCGTAGGCGGCCAGGTAGTGCGTCGAGAGCACCCCCGCCAGCTCGTCCTCGCCCAGGCCCTCGAAGTAGCGGGCGGCGGCAAGGTGCCGGGAGCGCCGGTCGCGCCGGGACAGCGTGTCGTACGCCACCTCCCGGATGACCGACTGCACGAAGCCGAAGTAGCCACGCTCGGGGGAGCGCGGGTCGACCGAGATCTCGAGGATCTCGCGCTTGACCAGCGAGCGCAGCCGCGGCTCGATCGCAGCCTCGTCCTCGCCGGCGATGGCAGCGAGGGCGGCGGCAGAGAACGTCTTGCCCAGCACCGCGGCGTCCTGCAGCAGCGAGCGATCCTCCGGTGCCTGCGCGTCGAGGCGGGAGGCGATCAGCGCCCGCAACGTGTCGGGGATGGCCAGCTCGCCCAGGTCGCCGGATGGCACGAAGGTGCCGTTGCCGGCCTCGGTCAGACGTCCATCGGCGATGAGCATGCGCACGGTCTCGACCGCGTACAGCGGGATGCCGTCGGCGCGAGCCAGGATGGCCGACGTCGCCGCAGAGGGCATGCGCGGCACGAGGCCGGCGACCAGCTCCCGCATCTGCTCATCGGTCAGCGGCTCGAGGCCGATGGTGTTGAACGAGCGCGCACTCGTGCCCCAGCCGGGGCGGCGATCGAGCAGGTCCGGCCGCGCCAGCGTGACCACCAGCAAGGGCACGCCCTTGGACCACTCGAGCAGATGGTCGATGAAGTCCAGCTGGCCTCCGTCGGCCCACTGCAGGTCCTCGAAGAGCATGACCGTGAGGCCGCGGCCGGCGATGCGCTCGAAGAAGATGCGCCAGGCGGCGAACAGCACCTCGCGACCACCGGCCGGGGGCGGCTCCAGGCCCAGCAGGGTCAGCAGCGCCGGTTCGACCCACTCGCGGTCCTTCTGGTCGGGCACCCACTCCACGACGGTCTCGCTGATGCGGGTCCGCGTGGTGGCCTCGTCGTCATCCTCGGCCAGCCCGGCGCGCTTGCGGACCATCTCGCCCAGCGCCCAGAAGGTCACGCCCTCACCGTAGCTGGGGGCACGACCGCGGTGCCAGAACACGTCCTCCACCAGGCCGTCGAGGTACTTCTCGAACTCCCAGGCCAGGCGGCTCTTGCCGATGCCAGCCGGTCCGGTGATGGAGATGAGGCGGGGGCGGCGCTCGCGTCCGGCGACGTGCAGCAGGTCCTTGAGCAGGCGCAGCTCGACCTCGCGACCGACGAACGGCGGCTCCAGGCCTTCCGAGCGGCTGCGCCCGCCGCGTTCGCTGACGACGCGCAGCACGCGCCACGCGGGCACTGGCGCCTGCTTGCCCTTGAGCACCTGCTCGCCGACTTCCTCGAACACGATGGCCGACGAGGCGGCCTGCATCGTCGCCTCGCCCACCAGCACGGCGCTGGGCGGTGCCACGGCCTGCAGCCGGGCGGCCGTGTTGACCAGATCACCCGCCACCATTCCCTGTCCCTGTGCGCCCAGCGTGACCGCGGCCTGGCCGGTGAGCACGGCGACTCGGGCCTGGAGCCCTTCGTCGAGCGCCTTCACCGCACCGACGACCTCGAGGCCCGCTCGAACGGCCCGCTCGGCGTCGTCCTCGTTGGCGCGCGCTGCTCCCCAGGCAGCCATCACCGCGTCGCCGATGAACTTCTCGACCACGCCGCCGTGATGCTCGATGACGTCGCGCGTGGCCTCGAAGTAGCGCGAGAGCGTGTCCCGCACCAGTTCGGGGTCGCGGCCCTCGGAGTACTGGGTGAAGGCGACGAGATCGGCGAACAGCACCGTGACCAGGCGCCGCTCGGCCAGGTTCGGGGGCGCGGACGTGGCTGCAGGTCGCCCGCGGGTCCGCTGCTGCCGCAGGTGGCGGGGCGACGGCCGCATCGCCGCGCAGGGCGGTGCCGCAGCTACGACAGAAGCGCGCCTCCGGCCGGTTCTCCGCGCCACAGCGCGGACAGCCCGACGCCAGGTTCGCGCCACAGCCATCGCAGAAGGCCGCACCGTCGTCGTTCGCTTGACCGCAGCTCGTGCAGAAGACGCTCACAGGTTCCCCGTCCACCCCCGCTCAGGGAGCGCAGCGTACCCGATTGCGAGGCAGGAGGGCCAGCCACGGACGACCGGGGGTGCTCGCCTCACGTGACGTGGCGGAGGAGATGCCCGGGACGTCGTCCCGCGTGGAGCGGTCAGGCGACGAGCCGGGTCAGCGCTGCGGTTCGCTCCAACGCTGCGGAGGCACGGGCGGCTGTGTCGGGCGCGGGGCGGTACCGTCGGACGGCGGGCGGCAGCTCGTGCCCATCGCGAGGCGGGGCGTAGCCGTTGGGCGGCGCATAGCCGTTGGGCGGGGCATAGCCGTTGGCGGGGCGTAGCCGTTGGGCGGGGCCGCCGGGGCGGCCTGCGGGGGCGGCGGCGTGGTCGCCTCCGCATCGGACCAGGGTCGACCACCGATGGCGGAGATGCTGCGCGGCGTCGGATCGCGCAGCGGCGCGGGGGGCATCACGCGCGGCTTGGACCAGTCGGGCCCGGCCGGCCTGGGCGGCTGCACGGCGGCGGCAGGAGCGGCCGGCGGCGCGTCCGCGGTGCCGAAGGCTTCGATGACGCTGCCGCCCTTGGCGGTCTCAAGTGGGTCGCGCGCGGAGAGGTCACCAAGCTTGGAGAGGTCTACGCTGACGCCGACCCGGCTCTGGACGCTGCGGACCTCGCTGTACTCGTCATCGATGAGCCGCGGACTGGCGGGCTTCTCCACCCGGCACTTGTAGCACTTGTTGGCAGGCAGATCGTTCAGGCTGGTGCAATCGGAACAGACCCACCATTTGGCCTTTCCCATGGGCTCAGCATAGGGCCGGGGATGCGCCCGTCACCATACCGAACGTATCACCCCCCGATGGCACCAATGTCCTCAGGGGCAGTCGGTCAGCGCGCCCGTCTGGGTGGCGCGGGAGACGTCCTCGCGGTCGGTCCAGAGCAGCTGCGAGACACTGCTGCCTGACTGCGTGTCGGTGATGAGCAGCTCGAGGGGCTCGTCGGTGCGGGCGCCGGCCAGCGTCCAGAACGAGCCGTCGAGGTCGCACGCGTTGATGATCTGCACGAGCGCACCCTCGCCGCGGTGCTCCCACACCAGACCTTCGGCATCGCTGCCGACGAGCGGGCCGACGAGGGGCACGGCTGGAGATCTCGCCGCTGGCGCGCGCGATGTGGACGTCGAAGCGTTCTTCCACCGGGACTGGCGGCTCGATCGGCCGTCCGCGCTCGCGGATCCAGCCGGCCGCGGCAAGGTAGGCGTCCGACCCGAGCGTATCGAGATCGAGGCTCACGTGGTGCACCTGGTCGACCCCGGACAGGCCCAGGTCCTCGATGATGCCTCGCGGTACGCGCATGTTGCGCGCCGTCTCGAAGGCCCGCTTGACGCGAGCGCGGTCGATCCCCTTGAGCGCCCGCTCGAGCGCTGCACGGCCAGGCAGCATGCCCTCGGCACCCCGGAACGAGATGCCCTCCACCTGCCGCGGCGTGCGCCCTTCCGCCAGCAGCATCAGCTCGTCGAAGCCGCTGCTCTCGTCCACCGCGAAGACCGGCGAGCCCTTGCCGATGATGGCGTAGGAGGTTCCGCCGCGGATGAGTCGACGGTAGGCCCCGTCGTCGCCGTCGGAACGCACCTCGATGGCGGTCTCGTAGGTATCACCGCGCCCGTCGGCGCTGGCCAGCCTGACCGTTCCCTTCAGTGGCGGCAGTCCGCCGCTGGCCGAAATCGCCGCAGACCGCGAGGGCCTCAGGGTCGAGCACGGTCCCGATGGGGCTGCCGGGCTCGTATGCCGGCAGGGCGAGGCGAGCGCTCCTGCCGCTGCGCATGTCCAGGATGTCGACAGCGAGCGGGATGCCAGACAGGCCCGCTCCGAAGACCCAGACGTGATCGTTCACGCCGCAGCCGTCGATCACCGAGATGGCGAAGGGTGCGTCCTCCTCGGTGTAGAGATAGAGCTTGTCGAGCTCGACCTCGTAGTCGACGTCGCCTGCGGGCAGCTCCAGGGTCACCAGCAGGTCTGGATCGGTGACCTCCGCAGCGAGCGCGACGGACGAGGCAGCCGGCAACGAGACGAGGGCAGTCGCGAGTAGCGCCACTGTCAGCCGGGACAGGCCTGTCCGGATGCTCATCCTGTAGAGGCTAGCTGTTCTCGACGCTCGTTGCGAGCCCCCGACTCGACCGCGACACGGCGCGGCCGCGGCGCACCGGGTAGGCGTCCGGCGAGAGACCCGACGGGTGCGATCGACCGCACGGCCGGTCGGCCCTCAGGCGTCCGGGAGCGCGGCTCGGTCCAGCAGGATATGCGGGTCGGGACAGCGGTGGATGAACGTCGCCGGCCAGGCCGGATCGAAGTCGCGAGCGTCGAGCACACGCTGCGCGCTGAGGCGCTTGGCCTCACCCACGAGCACCAGCCGCACGGCGCGCGAGAGACCGATGATGCTGCCGAGGCCGACCGAGACACCATGGCTGGGAACGTCCTCGAGTGCCGTGAACCCCGGGAAGGTGGCCATGTTGTCGAGGCGCGTCTGCTGCGCAAGCTCCAGTAGCGATGCGCCAGCCCCAAGGTCTGCTGGTGGGGCGACGAAGGCGACATGCCCGTCGCCTGCACCACTGGCGGCGAGAAAGAGGTCCACGCCGCCGGCATCGGCGATGCGCTGGTCATAGGCCGCGGGGTCCGCCGGGTCCGGGCCCCACACGTGGTCGGGCGAGATGCCGTGGCCGCGACTGACAGCAGCATCGATGGGGCCGACGATCTCACGCTGTGCGAACCCCTGGCACGAGCAGTGCAGATCGGCAGCGACCGGTCGAGGGGCGCCCGGTGCGCCGACGACGTACTCATCCATCATCACGATGACCAGGCGCCTGAGGTCGGCGTCCGGCGGTACCGAGCGGGCGAGCGCTCGATACGTCGAGCGCAGGCTACGCCCACCAGGGCAGCCGAGCAGGTACCGCCGCTCGGTCGGGGTCTCGTTGAGGCCGGCGAGGATCTCGCCAGCCAGCGCCTCCCCCAGCGCATCGGCGTCGTCGTAAACGGTCACGGGTGTGCCCGCGGCTGATGTCGTCCGCTCGGTCATCTCGCTCCTTGTCGATCGATCGTGGCTGCTCAGCGTGCCAGCGTACGGCTCCCCGGTCGATGATGCGGCCGTGCCCGCCGTCGCGCAGGTCAGGCACGGCGAGGTCGGCGGCCGCCCTCGCGACCGCGGACGCACTCGCCGGCGGCGGACGCACTCGCCGGCGGCGGAGCGTCATCCTCCGAAGAGGAAGTCGAGGATCGAGTCGATCAGACCCTGTTCGTCGTCGGCCGCCGGCTCGGGTGAGGCGCCAGCCGGACCGTGGATGCCGCGGCCGGCAGCGCGCGCCACGTCCTCGATCTGGCGCAGCCAGGCGTCGTGCCGGGTGTCGGGCTCGTAGGCACGCACCTCGGCGAGGCCGAGCGCGACCAGCTCGGCGTTGACCATGTGCCAGCCGTCCGGCTGCTCCACCCAGACGTAGCGCAGGAGCCGGTCGTAGCGGTCACGGTCGCTGACGTCGCGCTCGAGCAGCACCTCTCGGTCAGCCACGAGACGCCGGTTGGCCGCCGAGGCCTCCGGACCCCACGGCTCCACCGGCTCGCTCGGATGGACCGTCTCGGGCGTGTCGATGCCGATGTAGCGAAGGCGCTCCACGACGCCGGCCCCGCGGTCGATACGGATCGTGTCGCCATCAGTCACATCGACGACCACGGCCCTCTCTGCGTCGGCCGGTGGGGTGGCGGCGGGCAGCCCCTGGGCCCACACGGAGACCGGTGCCACGAGGCCGATGACCAGGATCAGCGCGCCGAGCATGCGGGCGGTCCGTCCCATGGGTTGCCCCTCCTGTGCGGCGAGATCGCCAAGCATGGCGCCGGCGACGGCAGACTGCAGCGCGAGCCCCCTCCCCGGCTCGACCAGCGACATCGCCGGCCGATCATGGCAGTCCGCCGTGCCACCGGTGTGGCACGATTCGGCGCCTGCGCAGGAGATCGCATGCCTGGTTCCTGGCTGTACGACGTCATCTACCGGTTCGGTGCGCCATGGGAGATCGGCGTGCGCGGCGAGCTGCGCGAGCTGGTGGCCAGCGGCCGACTTGCCCCCGCACCCGGTGAGCGAGCCATCGACCTTGGCTGCGGGACCGGGGCCAACACCGTGTTCCTGGCACAGTCTGCCTGGCGGACCGTCGGCGTGGACTTCTCTTCGGTCGCCCTGCGCAAGTCCGAGTGGCGAGCACAGGAGGCCGGGGTGGACGTCACGTTCGTGAAGGGTGATGTCACAGCCGACACCATCCCCGGCGCCGAGGGTCCCTTCGGGTTGCTGCTCGACTACGGCACCCTGGACGACCTGCGCGGCGACGCCCGCCAGCGCATGGCCGCGCTGATGACCCGTCGCGCCGCCCCGGCGCCAGGTGCCTCGTCTGGTGTTTCTTCGCCCCACGCTCGGACCTGCCCCGCGTCAGCCTCCGCGGCCCATCACGGATGGCCCCGGCCATCGAGCCCGGGGAGATGGAGGAACGGTTCGGGGCGGACGGGGAGATCGAGGAGCTCGCGCAGATGACCCAGGGACCGCGGGTCAACGCCTTCCTCATGACACGTCGCGGGTGAACACCGCGACACCCTTCGAGGTCCTCGCACCCGACGGCGCGGCGGCGCCCATCGTGGCCCACGTGCCGCACGCATCCACCCGCATCCCGGATGACGTCCGCGCCGAGATCCTGCTGTCCGACGAGGAGCTCGCCAACGAGCTGGTGCGACTCACTGACTGGTACACCGACGAGCTGTTCGGCTGGGCTGGGCAGCTGGGGGCGATACGCTTCGTCAACCGCCTGTCGCGACTCGTGTTCGATCCCGAGCGCTTCCTCGACGATCAGGCCGAGCCCATGGCGGCTCTCGGCCAGGGCGTCGTCTACTGGCTCGACACGCAGGGCCGGCCGCTGCGGACGCCCGACGCCCAGCTGCGCCGGCAGCGCATCGATGAGCTCTACCGGCCGTACCACGCCACGCTCGATAGCGTGGTGGCGCAGCTCCTGGGCAGCTTCGGAGCGTGCACCGTGCTGGACTGCCACTCGTTCCCCAGCCTGCCGCTGCCGAGCGAGATCGAGCAAGCGCCCGGGCGACCCGACATCTGCATCGGCACCGATGCATTCCACACCCCGCCCGACCTGGCCGAGTCGATGGCTTCCGCCTTCGGGGCCGAGGGCTTCCGCGTCAGGCGCGACTCGCCCTTTGCCGGCACGTTCGTCCCGGGCGGCTTCTACGGGCGCGAGCGGCGCGTGCGCTCGGTGATGGTCGAGATCCGGCGCGGCCTCTACATGGACGAGGTCACGGCCCTGCGGCACCACGACTTCGACGACGTCGTCGCGGCGATCGAGCGTGCGGTCACCAGCGGCCTCGGCGCCAGCTCGGTGCGCTGACGAAGCTCGCCTGCGGTCAGGTCTTGGGTGGAGGCGGTGGCCAGGCCTCGTCGTAGATGACCTGTTCCCGCGGCAGGCGGGCCTTGCCCGGCCTCGACTTGGGGGCCAGCGCCTCCTCCGTCGGATGCCCGATGGCCACGATCGTCCGCACCGAGCGGTTGGCCGGGAGCGCCAGGAGCTCGTTGATGCCGTCGCGGACGTCCGGCCGAACGCGTGAGATGCCACCGCCCAGGCCCAGCATCGTGGCGGCGATCAGGATGCGCTCGGCGGCGCGGCCGTTGTCGAAGGCTCGCGAGATCGCCCGCTCGGGCTCGTCTGGCTCCACGATCGCCACGGCCACGCTGGCCGAGCGCAACCCGCGCGTCTGGGGCAGGCCCAGCTCGGCGATGCGGCTGATGACATCCCTGTCGCGCAGCGTGACGAAGCGGATGGGCTGCTCGTTGCGGCTGCTGCCGGACCAGCGCGCAACCTCGGTGATGGCGTCCAGCTCGGCGTTGGTCACCCGCTTGCCGGTGAACTCGCGGATCTGGCGAACGCGGATGAGCGGCCGGACGACATCGAGGGGGGTCGGCCCCGACTTGGTGGACTTGCTGGAGCTGGTGGCCATGGAGGGCTCCTTTCGGGAGCGCGAGCAGGGGCGGGCGCGACTCAGATGAACGCGGGGGAACCACAATCGTGACACAGCGCTCCAAGCTCGATGGTGCGTTCGAGCGACGGTCGGCCTACCGGGGGGCGGACCATCGGGGCTGTGGTGGGGACGGCAGCGCCGCGGTGTACTCGTGGGGACGTGTCCGGCACCCTCGCCGGCGCCGTGCGTGTACGAGTGCGAGGAGCGAGCGATGACCACGCCGACCATCGTCTCCGGTGCCGTGAGCACCGTGAGCGACCTGGGCAAGGATGAAGCCTGGCTACAGGGCTGGCTCAAGGAGCAGCCGAGCCGGCTTGGCCTGGGTGAGCTGGACGTGGCCGACGGGGCAGACGAGGATGACCGGTCCTTCGTGGCCACCGACGACGCCCGCTGCTTCAGCGTGGACGTCCGGCTGGGCGAGATGGAGGCGTCGCACGGCTTCCAGCTCCTCGACAACTGGGCACGCAACCGGGTTCGTCACCCTGACAAGACACACGTGGCCGTGCTCGTGACCGAGACTGCCGGAGAGCGCTATCGCACGACGCTCGAGACGCTGGCCGAGCACCTGCCGCTGGTCGTCGTAGAGCTCGCGGTGTGGCGCGGCGAATCCGAGGCCATCGTCGTGCCGCACGTGGCGCTCGCGAGCGATGACGTGGACCTGGGCTCGACGCCTGCCGCCAAGGCCGCCGAAGCGCTGGCGCGCACCCAGCAGGTCGAAGCCGTCGCCGAGGCGGAAGCCGAAGCCGAGGGAGATGGGGAGCAGAGCGACGCCGTCGAGACGGAGGCCGACCACGACGCAGTGGCGGCCGACGAGCCCGTCGAGGTGCCCGAGAACAAGGATGACACGGGCGTCGCTGATCCCTGGGGCCTGCCGCGCCAGGATGGCGAGCCTGAAGAGGCCACCAATGGCTCGAGCGCACACCGCCTGCTGACGAAGATCGGCGGCTGAGCCTGCACGACCGCCGACACCCTGACCCGGGCCCCACGGCCCGGGTCATCGTCGTGGTCAGCACGATCGGCGGGGCGAGCGCCTGGTGCTGCACCACGACGGCTGGTGCGTCGCCAGCCAGAATGGCGGCATGACCCGCGGGCAGGAGGCAGAGCGGCTGGTCGAGGGGCGGCTTCGCGCGGCGCTGCCGGAGCCCGAGTACCGCATCTACGTCAACGTCACCTGGACCGGGCCCGTGCGCCGGCACGGGCCGGCGCGCGACGGCGAGGCGGACGCCATCATCGCCCATCCTGAGCACGGCCTGCTGGTGCTGGAGGTGAAGTCCGGCGAGCCATCTGTCGACCACGCTGGCCGCTGGCACCTGGGCCCGGTCACGCTGAAGGAGTCGCCCTTCAAGCAGGCCGAGGCCAGCAAGTACTTCCTGTGCGCCAAGCTGCGTGACCTGCCCGACTGGCCGCCCGACCTGGATCCGCTCGCTGGTCACGCAGTGGCCTTCCCCGACGTGGACCTCGAGAGCCTGCCGCGCGGCCATGCGCTGCTGGGACTCGACGCGCCCGCCGATCTGGTCCTCGATGCCCATGCGCTCGAGACCGTCGACGGCATCCAGCGCTGGCTCGACCACGTCTTCGGCTACTGGACCGGCGATGGCGCCGGGGCGCGGCGGCCTCTCGGCGAGAAGGGCGTGCAGCTGGTCGATGGGCTGCTGCGACCGACCGTCTCGCTGCATCGACTGGTACGCGGCCGCATCGAGGACGATCGGGCAGCCCTGGTGCAGGCCAGTCGGGCACAGTCCCGGATCCTCAACCAGTGGCGTGCCCTGCGCCAGGTAGCCGTCGTGGGTCCGGCCGGCAGCGGCAAGTCCATGCTGGCCGCGGAGCGGGCGCGGCGACTGGCGGCGGAAGGCTACCGCACGCTGCTGGTGTGCTTCAACCAGCGCCTGGCGACGACGTTGCAGCGCGATCTTGCCGACGCCGCGCAGCCCGCCGGCCTGACCGTGACGACCTTCCACCGGCTCTGCGAGCTGCTGGCGGCGAAGGCAGGGACCCTGCCCACGCGGCCCAGCCCCATCCCGCAGGAGTGGTGGGACCGGACGCTGCCTGACGCCCTGGATGCGGCGATCGATGCCGATCCGGACGCGCGCTACCACGCCGTCATCATCGATGAGGGGCAGGACTTCACCCTTGGCTGGCTCGAATCGCTGGCCATGTTGCTGGTCGATACGCAGCACGGGGTGTTCTGGGTCTTCCACGACCCAGCCCAGGCGCTGTTCCGGCCCGATGTCGTGGAGCAGCTCGGTCTCGAGCGGCTGGAGCTCTTCGAGGATCATCGCAATCCGCCATCGGTCGCTCGACTGGCGGCACGCTTCCGGGACGACGCCCGGCCCATCGACGTCCTGCGCGAGGAGGGACTGCCGGCGGAGGTGATCGAGGCCGCACCGGGCAGGGCAACGGTGGAAGCGCTGCGAGTGGCGCTGCACCGCCTGACCGTGGACGAACGCGTGCCCGAGTTCCGTATCGCCGTGCTCTCCGGCGTGTCGGCCACCTCGAGCGAGGTCTGGCGGCAGCGTACGTTCGGCAACGTCACGTTGTGGAACGAGGCCCTCGACGACGCCGGACGATCCCGCGGCCTGCCACCGGAGCGCGTGCCCGACGAACCCGCTGACGTGGTGCTCTTCGAGACGATCCGACGCTTCAAGGGCCTCGAGCGCGAGGTCATCGTGCTCTGTGAGCTGCCGGAGGACACGGGCCGCCTCGACGAGCTGCTCTACGTCGGCCTCACGCGCGCGACCACGCACGTCGTCGTCATCGCGCCGGCGACCCTGGCGGAGCGGCTTCGCGGGACCTGAGGGCGACACGCTTGCACCATCGGGCACTTGCGCGAGGTGAGAACGTGGTCCACGCTGGGGCCGTCGTCGCGCGGCCCGAGCATCCGGGCCAGGGAGGCATGATGGCGTCCAAACAGGCAGGTTCGCCAGCTCGGGGTCGGGGTTGCCGCTCCGCCCTTGCCCTCCTGCTCGTCGTCGGGCTGCTCATGTCCGCGCTGCCGGGCACCCCCATCCTCGCGGCTGACCCCAGCGGGGCCTGGTCGCGCGTCGAGCTGCCGGCAGCGCAACGACTCGTCGAGCTTGAACCGTCGGAGGTGGACGCCAGCGGCATCCCTGCCGACGCCTCCTTCCGCCTGGTGAGCCGCGGCAGCGAACCGGCTCGCGAGCTGGCCGATCGGCTTGTCGTCGATCCGGACATCGAGCTGGCGATCGAAGCGGGCACCGACACCTCGGTCGTCAGGCTGCGGCCCGAGCAGCCGCTGGAGCCGGGGATCGAGCTGCGCTTCGAGCTCAGCAGCGACGATGGCGCCCGCCTGGGCGCGTGGTCGTTCCACGTGCGCACCCCGGTCGCGGTCGTCGAGACGCTCCCCCGCCACCATCGCACCAACGTCCCGCCCGACACGGGCATCGAGCTGACCTTCGACCGGGACGGTGTCATCGACCCCGAGGAGGCGTTCTCCATGGAGCCGCCGGTCAAGGGCCGTTTCGAGCGGCGAGGCCGGGTGCTCTCGTTCATCCCGCACAAGCCGCTGCAGGAGGACACGGTCTACCGTGTGACGCTCGCAGCCGGCGTGGGCACGACCGATCCCCGGACTCGCAGCACACGCGACACCGTCATCGAGTTCGCGACGCGTCCAGCCAGGGGAACCAAGGTCCGGCCAGCAGCGGTCTTCCTCGGCGAGGTGGCTGAGACGCGGCCGGGCGAGCCGGCGATCACGGAGGTCTACACGCGGGCAACGGCGACCGCGCAGATCCCTGTGGACATCTACCGTTTCGGCTCGGCTGACGCGGTGGAGGCGGCGCTGCTGTCCGTGCGCAGCAGCAACGAGTGGCCCTACCGCGAGCACGTCGTCGACACAGCCGGCATGCAGCAGCTGGGCTCGCAGGAGGCGTCGCTGCGTTCGCTCGACCAGTGGGACCGTCAGCGCCGCGCGCTCGTGCTCGAGGAGCCGCTGCCGACGGGCTGGTACGTGCTGGTCATCCCCGCGCGTGGCGGATCGGGCACGGGCTCGAGGCTCATCCTGCAGGTCACCGATCTCGCGGCCTACGCCCATGTGACCACGACGTCGTCGCTCTTCTGGGTCAATGACGTGAGCAGCGGCAAGCCCGTGCCCGGCGCGCAGGTCAGCCTCGCGGACGGACAGCTGCTCGGTCGGACCGACGACGATGGCCTCCTGCAGGTGCCCACGCCGAGTGCGCTGGCGGCCCACCAGCCGACGCCGCTCGGGCTGGTCCGCAGCGAGGATGCCATGGTCTACCTGCCCTTCGGCGGTGGCTCCTGGGCTGCGCCCAACGTCGAGAGCTGGGGGCGCGAGCTGGAGCCCCAGGACCTGGCATGGTCGTTCCTCTACACCGACCGCAGCGGGTACCGCAGCAGCGACACCATCAACGTCTGGGGCATGCAGCGCGATCGGACAGACGGCACGGTCCCCGACCAGGTGGAGCTGCGGTTGACGACCGACAGCGACGAGATGGCTCCACGCGGCGCGCGCC
This sequence comes from uncultured Chloroflexia bacterium, assembly GCA_963698505.1. Taxonomy (GTDB): domain Bacteria; phylum Chloroflexota; class Limnocylindria; order Limnocylindrales; family CSP1-4; genus JAFMJV01. Next base: position 23,490 of record CAVORC010000015.1, read on the forward strand.
CGCCGAGCATCGCCACGACGACCGCCGTCCCCTCGGCCAACGGGATCTACAGCGGCTCGCTCTCGTTCGAGGAGCTGCCGCTGGGTGGCTACATCGTGGAAGCCCTCGTCGACGACGAGCCCATCGGGCAGGCCTGGGTGGACGTGCGCCGCATCATCAAGCCCGCCTACCAGCTCGCTGTCGACACCAACCGCCGCGCCTACCTCGCGGGGGAGACCGTGCGCGTGTCGACGTCGGCACGCTTCTTCGACGGCACGGCCGTGCCCGGCGCGCCGCTGATCATCAGCTCGGCGGGGCAGTCACGAGCGGCGATGACCAATGCCACCGGACGTGCCGTCGCTCGTCTCAAGGCACGTGCCCAGGGTCGCGTCGAGCAGATCACGCACCAGTCGATCGGTGTCCGGCCGCGGCGCTCCGAGGAGGGCGAGATCAGCAGCGGCACGGGCATCGTGGTGTTGCCCAGCTCGCGCTATCTCGACGTCCAGGTCCGGCGCGGCGACGGCGAGGTCAGCGCCTCGGGAACCGTCCACGAGGTCGACCTCGAGCAGCTCGAACGACAGATCGAGCGGGACATCCATCGCCGGCTCGATCCCCGTGGAGCACCCGTCCCCGGCGCCAGCGTGAGCGCACGCATCGTGGAGACCCAGTGGATCCGCCGCCAGACCGGCACGAGGTACGACTTCATCACCAAGTCGGTCGTGCCCGTCTACCGCTACGACGCCAAGCGGCGCCGCCTCCCGCCCCAGGAGCTGGTCACCGGAGCGGACGGCTCGTTCGAGCTGACGACGCCGGCCGCGGCCGATCGCGCCTACGACGTGACGCTGACCACGGTGGACCCCGCCGGCCGCTCCGCCCGTGTCACCCGCGATGCGTGGCGACCCTGGCCGGAGACGGAGTGGACGGGCCCCTCCCTGGCGCTCGTGGGGTCGGAGGAGTCCGAGTGGGGTGCCGTCGTCGAGGATGGCGAGGTGTACACCGTCGAACTGCGACAGGGTTCCGAGCCGGGACCGACGGGAGGAGCCGACCGCTATCTCTTCCTGCTCAGCCAGGCAGGCCTGCAGGAGGCGGTGGTGCAGCGCTCACCGGCCCACACCTACACCTTCGAGCCGTCGCACGCACCGGCGGTCGACATCGGCGCAGTGCGCTTCACCGGCTCCGGCTACGTCCCGGTGCCGGCCGGGTTCAGGGTGAGCCTGGACCCGGAGACCCGGCGCCTCGCCGTCGAGCTGTCCACCGACCGCGAGCGCTATGCACCCGGCGATACCGTCGAGCTCGCGGTGCGGACGACGCGCGGCGAGGGCGAAGGAGTGCCGGCGAGCGTGGTGCTACGGGCGGTCGACGAGAAGCTCTATGCCATGGACCTCGCTGTCGACCGTGCACCGCTCGAGTCACTCTACGAGCCCGTCTGGTCGGGCACCATCCGGACCTACGCGACACATCTGCTCCCGACCGGACTGGCGGCAGGCATCGGCGAGGGCGGCGACACCGCGGGTGGCGGACGGGAAGACTTCCGTGACTCGGTGTTGTTCGAGCAGGTCGAGACCGATGCCGCTGGCGAAGCGCTCGTGCGCTTCGATGTCTCCGATGACCTGACCTCGTGGCGCGTCAGCGCGACCGCGGTCAGCGATCGCGTCGAAGCCGGCGAGTCGACCACGCTCGTGCCTGTCGGCCTGCCCTTCTTCGTGGAGCTGGTGACGGCACCGGAGTTCGTGGTGGGTGACGACGCGCGGCTACGGGTGCGCGCGTATGGACCCGGCCTCGCGGCTGACGAGCCGGTGACGTTCACGGTCAGCGCTCCGACGCTGGGCCTGGAGCCGACCGTCGTGCGCGGCACGGCGTTCAAGACCGCCGGCATCGACCTGCCGCCGCTGATCGAGGGGCGCCATGCCATCACCCTCGACGGCGTGGCAGGTAGCGGCGGGCAGCTGCACGATCGCCTGACCCGCGAGATCGAGGTCCGACGCTCGCGACTGGAGCACGGCCGAAGCGACTACGCCCAGCTGACAGAGGGCCAGGCCGTGCCCGGCGGCGGCGGACTCACCACCGTCGTCATCACGGACGCTGGACGTGGACGCTTCTATCCAGCCCTGGTCGGGCTGACATGGTCGGCCGGACCGCGCGCCGACGAGGCCCTCGCCGCGGGACAGGCTCGTGAGCTGCTCGAGCGCACGTTCGGCGAGGCGTCGCTCGACGCACCCGCGGGCGCGTTCGGGAGCGAGCAGTTCCAGGCACGCGATGGCCTGATCTCGCTGTTGCCGTACAGCAGCAGCAGTGAGGCGCTGTCGGTGCTCGTGGCGATCGCCACACCGGACGCGGTCGATCGTGCCGCCCTGCTGGAGGGCTTCCGCGACCTGGCGCGGCGACGCGCGATCTCGCGCGAGCGCGCGCTGCAGGCGAACGTGGCCCGGGCGGCCCTGGGTGATGACGTGCTGGGCCGACTGACCGACTATCTCGGTGACGAGCAGCTCACCACCTACGAGCGCCTGCTGCTCGGGATCGGCCTCGCAGAGGCCGGCGATGAGGCCGCGGCCCTGGAGCTGGAGCAAGCCCTCCTGCGGCGCTACGGAGAGCAGCTGGGCGAATGGGTCCGCCTCTGGGACGCGGAGGATGATCGGCCGGCCCAGCGCAGCCCCGAGCTGACCGCGCTCCTCTCCATCCTGGCGGCGGCCGTCGGAGACGATGCGGTCGCCGCCGCGGCGGATGCCTACGTAGCCCAGAACCCACCGCCAGAGACGCTGGCTAACCTGCAGCGGATCGCCTACATCACGCGGGTCATCGAGCGCACTCCCGCGCCGCCAGCGAGCTTCACCTGGCAGGTCGATGGCGAGCCACAGTCGGTCGAGCTGGGCCCCGGAGAGAGCCATCGCCTGACGCTCACGGCGCCCCAGCGAGAGGCCTTGCGGCTGGCGCCGGCGAGCGGCTCGCTGGGCGTGGCCAGCTCCTGGCGCGAGCCGCTCGATCCGGGCTCGATCGCCCAGGACGAGTCCATCGTCGTGGAGCGTTCGGTCAGCCCTGCCGGGGTCATCCGCTCGTCCGACCTCGTCGAGGTGACGCTGAAGGTGAACCTGGGCCCGGCTGCGGTGGACGATTGCTACCTCGTGACCGAGGTCGCGCCGTCGGGCCTGGCACCACTTCGAGAAGGCACCTCCTGGCGTCGGCGCGGCGGGACGAAGGCGGCGGCCAGCGGCCTGCAGCCGTGGAACGTGGCCGGCCAGCAGGTCAGCTGGTGTGTCTGGGCCAACCCCAGGAAGCCGCTCCAGACGCTGCGCTACGGGGCACGCGTGGTGAACCCGGGCACCTTCCGCTGGGAGCCGGCCGTGGTCCAGTCCACGCTGGCCCCGCAGTTGATCCGGTTGAGCGAGGCCGGTGCGGTCGAGATCGGCGGCGCGACGCCCGCCGAGGACGTCGACGCCCGCTGACGAGGGTCGCGGCGCCAGCTGGGGGTGGACACCCGATGGTCCGTCCATCGTCGACGACGGTCGGCTCCGCTCCCGTGCCCGCGGCGACCAGCAGGCTGCCGCCTCGATCATTCGGTGCCGTCGGGCACCGCGGCGAGGCGAATCTCGTTGACAGGACCATCGTCCTATCCGCACGATGGGACCCATGGGTATCCAGGCAGGCGAGCGGACTCGCACAGCGTACGAAGCTCGCCTCCGCGGCGGCCCTGACGACGGTGCTGTCGTTCGCGTGACCGCCCTGCCGGGTGGCGGACCGCCCGACTTCTTCCACGCCGGCCCCGAAGACCAGGGCGTCTACGTGCTGGCGGGCATGGGACACGCGGACGGGTCCATGCCGTACTGGTGGATCCCCGATCACAGCCGGCTGCCGACGAGCGTGGGGCCGCAGGGTGCCACCTGGACGCTCATCTCCGTCGGCCGTGGCGGCACCACGGCCAAGGTCTGGCACCAGCACGGAGCCGGTGCGACACCCGTCCGCCTGGCACCCGAGCCGCTCGAGTCGGCCCAGGTGCCGGCGTTCGTGGGCCGCGGCTACGTCTGTCCCGAGTGTGACGACCTCACCGTGGTCAGCCATCCGCAGGACGAGGAACCGCCGCTCGCCTGAGCGCACGAGACCCTCGGCGCGGGCGGCTCATGCTGCTACCCCAGCGACATCGACGCGTCGACTGCCTCTGCCTCGGCGGGCACATCGGCCGGTGCCTCCACGGGCACGGCCACCCAGTCGGTCCTGTCGGCCTCTGACTGAGGCGCGCGACGCCGGCGGCGGCGAACGACGGCCACGACGGCCACGCTCGCGATGACCACGACCGCCGCCAGCGCCCCGGCCCACAGCAGCGTGGGATCCACGCCCCGCTCGGCATGCTCGTCCCCGGTCTCGTCGAGCGCCGGCTCCCCGGCCCCGTCGGGCGAGGGCTCCCGCTCAGCCCGGGAGGCAGCCAGCTCGGCCATCAGCGCGGCCTCCAGCAGCTCCTCGACGGGGATCAGCAACGGAGACGCCGGATGCTCACGTGCCCGTCGGCGCGTCCTGGCGATCAGGCGGCGGGCCACAGGTCTGACCAGCGTCGCCACGAGCACGGCATTGGCGGTCCCTCGAAGCCATCTCATGGTGGCCCTCCTTGGCTCGGCGTGGTGAGGGCATGCCTGCTGGTGGATGTGGCCATCGGCCCCAGCCCTGTCGGCAGCCCGATGCGGCACCAGCGTGCGACACGACGAGGCGGCTGACCAGAGCCGGACGTCATCGGGGCAGGCTCGAAACGTCCCGCACCCACGTCGCGCGTCGGCCCTACCATCGACGAGCATGATCGAAGGAGAGGAGCCGCTGGATGGGTGATCCGTTCGTGCAGATCCTGCAGTCGCTCGGGGTGGAGTACGAGATCCTGGCGTGCGACCCGGCGCTGGCCGACACGGCCGACTTCTGCGCGGCCTACGGGTACAGCCTCGGGGATTCGGCCAACACCATCGTGGTCGCGGGCAAGGCGGACCCGCCGGTCCACGCCGCCTGCGTCGTTCTGGCCACCACCCGGCTCGACGTCAACAAGGTGGTCCGCAAGCGGCTGGGTGTTCGCGGCGCATCGTTCGCGCGAAGCGAGGAGACCGAGCGACTGACCGGCATGGCCATCGGCGGGGTGACACCGATCGGCCTTCCGCCGGAGCTGCCTCTGTGGGTCGATCGTCGCGTGATGGAGCGCCCACGGATCATCCTGGGTGGCGGCAGCCGCGACCGGAAGGTCCTGGCGCCCCCGCGGATCCTGGTCGCGCTCAGCGGTGTCGTGGTGGATGGCCTGGCCAGGGGCGCCGACCCCTAGGACGTCCGCCGCAGTGCCCTCCCCTCCCAGTCGCGGGAGCGCATGGCGTGATTGCTGCGGGCGAAGTGCTCCTTGCGCAGGCGCTCCTCCATGACGCGGTGGAACTGCTCGGACTCCCGCATCAGCTCCTCCACGATGCACAGCAGGACCGTGTCGTCGCCGGCATAGCCGCGAACCTTCCGGGCCGTGGAGCGGAGGGCTTCGCGAGCACGGTCGAAGTCACCGTCACGATTGAGCGCCACCGCCGCCCGTCGCGCCCGCGCCGCGTACACGCCCGCGATGAGCCGGTCGACCTCGCGGTCCCGCCGCTGGGCGTCGTTGGCGCGGTCATCGGCGTACTCCCACGCGAGCCGCCCGTTCTGGCCGGCGAGGACGCCGTCCCGGTCGGCCAGCGCGAACTCGGCCAGCATCGAGCCGCCGGGCGCTCCGAAGGGGAACGACAGGCGCAGGGGCACATCGACCTCCTGGCCCGAGACGAGATCGCCCAGGTCGATCATCGCCCGGTCCGTGCCCACGCGCGCCCCGAAGGCACCCAGTGACTCCAGCCGTACGGTGTCGGGGAAGGTGACGTCGAGGGTGACGTTGCGTGCCACGACCTCCAGCGTCTCGCCGACCTCGCTCTCGATGTGGTCGCGGATCTGGGCGGCGCCCGCGATGTCGTAGAACTGGCCTCCGCCGGCCTGGGCCATGGCCTGCAGCAACACCTCGTTGAAGCTGTCGCCGACGCCGAAGGTGGAGGTCGAGACGCCGCGCTTGCGCAGCTCGGCCGCGTGGTGCTCCAGCTCCTCGAGCGCGGTGATGCCGTGATTGGCGAGCCCGTCGGTGAGCAGCAGGCAGCGGTTGACGCCGAGCTCCAGCAGCTGACTCGCGACGTGCTCGCAGCCACGCAGCCAGCCGCCAGAGAGGTCGGTCATGCCGCGCGGGTCGACGCCTCGAAGGCGCGCGATGGCGTCTCGCTTGGCCTCGGCCGTTGCGTGGGTGCCGGTGACGAGCGAGTCGATGCGGTCGTCGTACACCACGACGCCAAAGCGGTCGCTGGGCTTGAGCCGACCGATGCCCTCCTCTACTGCCTTCAGCGCCAGCGCCAGTCGGCCGTTGGCCATGGAGCCGGAGCGATCGATGACGAAGGCGAGGTTGACGGGCACGCGCTCGCTGCTGGTCACGGCCTCTGGCGCGGCGATGTGGGCGACCACGAAGCGCTTGCTGTGCCAGCGGGAGCGGATGAGCCGGCGGTCCTGGGCGACGGCGAGTCGCCTGCTGTCGTTGCGGTGGCGGCGGTCGTCGTTGTCGTTCTGCGAGGTCATGATCAGTCCCCTTCCTCGAGCATCTCCCGTCCGAGCCGGATGAGTCGCTCGACCTGCTGGCGCTTCCGCTTGCCCAGCGGCTCGCGGATGTGCAGTTCCACGTTCTCGCCGAGCGGGACGCGTTCCCAGCGCGTCCGTGTGTCCAGCGCGGCCTTGCGGTCCGCGGGGCGCATCTCAGCGGGTGCCTGGACCCCTGCCCAGGACTTGGTCGGGCTGATCTCCTTCGCCATCGGTGGCTCCGGGGCCGGTCCGCTCTCGAGCGAGCGCCCCGTGAGCCGGTTGATGTAGTCGAGTGCCGAGTCGTCCGGCCTGGCCGTCACCGCGGCATCGAGCGCGTCCTCGACGGCCTCGTCATCGAGGTCGGCAAGGCGCTGGCCGATCTCGGCCAGCGGCAGGTGCTGCCGCTGGAGATGTCGCACCAGGCGCAGGCGCTTGAGGTGAGCATCCGTGTAGCGCGTCCTCGGCCCGGCCTGCACCGGTGAGGGCAGCAGGCCGATCGAGACGTAGTAGCGGATGGTCCGTGGCGTCACTCCTGCGAGGTCCGCCAGCTCCCCGATCGCATACTCCTCGTCCGTCGGCATGGGCGGATTGTGACAGTTGCACGTCGCACTGTCAATACCAGTCGTTCCCGGGGGTGGCCACCCCGCTGGTCGAGGTCGCCCGGGCACGGCCCCCTAGCGCGTCCTCCGGCGACGGGGGACCCGCGCGATGCCGAGGTGGTCGGCCGCCGCCACGAGGGCGGGATGGGCGAGCGACAGGACCTCGGGCGGTGCCGCAAGAGCGACCGCGCCTGCGTCGACCGTGCGCTCCGAGAACAGCGTCACGTTGGTCCAGGTCGAATCGAGCGTGGACCACCAGCTCAGGCCCAGCGCGCCAGCCTCGAACGCGCGAACCGCCATCGCCTGTGTGACCTGGCGGTCCCGACTGGCCACGCCCGAGGGTCGCCAGCCCTCCTCCAGCAGCACCGCTGGATCATCCAGGTCGAGAACGAGTGCCGGCCCCAGGCCGTCGAACGTGGCCAGTGTCAGGCGTGAACCGTCAGCCAGCTGCAGGTCATCGGCACTGAGGTCGCGGCCGCGGAACGCCTGGATGGTCTCGGCGACCGCGGCGACGGCCGATCGCGCCGCGTAGAACGCGCCGAAGAGGCCCGGGCTGTCGTGACGGCCAGATCCCTGGCGCTCACGCGGGACGAACAGCGGGCCGCCTCGGGCGGTGGCTGATGCACCTTCGAGGGCGCGATAGACGCGAAAGAGCACGCCGGGTGCGCCGTCGCTAATGGGTCCCGACCAGCACTGAGCGATCAGACTGGTCGATGTGCCGGACCACCCGGTGAGCACTTGCCATCGCAGGGCCTCGAGCCCTACGCCTAGAGCGTGCCCCGGGTGGTCGGCGAGGATGGTCGAGATGGCTGCTGGGGTAGCGTGCCGACGAGCACTGGTCCATTAGCTCGCCATGACCTCCTCGAGCGGCTCCACAGCGGAGGACAGGAGGGGCGGGCCGATGATCTTCGTGGGCATCGACTGGGCCGAGGCGCACCATGACGTGTGCGTGCTCGACCCCGAGGGCGAGGTGCTGGCGACCAGGCGGATACCCGACGGCCTCGAGGGCGTGACCACGCTGCACGCCCTGCTCGGCGGGCATGCCGAGGATCCCGCCGAGGTGGTCGTCGGCATCGAGACCGACCGGGGCCTGCTCGTGGAGGATCTCGTGGCGGCCGGCTACACGGTCCACGCGGTCAACCCACTCGCAGCGTCGAGGTACCGCGATCGCCACACCGTGAGCCGGGCCAAGTCCGACCGCGGTGACGCGCGGACCCTCGCCGACCTCGTCCGCACCGACCGCCACAATCATCGGACCGTGGCCGCCGACAGCGAGCTGCTCGAGAGCATCAAGGTGCTCGCGCGGGCCCACCAGAGCCTCGTCTGGACGAGGCAGCGCCAGACCAACGCGCTGCGCAACGCCCTGCGCGAGTACTACCCCGGCGCGCTCGTCGCCTTCGAGGACCTCGGCCATGGCGACGCGCTCGCCGTGTTGGCCGTCGCGCCCGATCCCGAGCGAGGCCGGAAGCTGACGCAGGCGCGGATCGTGCGGGCTCTGCGCACCGGTGGCCGGCAGCGCAACCTCGAGCGACGCGCCACTGAGATCCGACAGGCCTTGCAGGCGCCACAGCTGGCGGCGCCACCGTTGGTGGCCGAGGCCCAGGCCGCGAACACCATCGCGCTCACCGCGGTCATCACCACGCTGAACGAGCAGATCGCCCGGCTCGAGGCCGAGCTCGTCGAGGCCTTCGATCGTCACCCGGACGCCGAGATCCTGCGAAGTCTGCCTGGACTCGGCGCCATCCTCGGCGCCCGGGTGCTCGCGGAGTTCGGGGATGCCCCCGACCGCTACCTCGATGCTAGGGCCCGGCGCAACTACGCGGGCACCGCACCGATCACCAGGGCATCCGGCACGAGCCGGGTGGTCATCGCCCGCCTCGCGCGCAACAAGCGCCTCTTCGACGCCGCCTATCAGTGGGCCTTCTGCGCGCTCACACGCTCGCCCGGTGCCCGGGCCTACTACGACGACCATGACCCCGGCCCGAACACCGCCAAGACCGCCCGGCGCAAGCTGGCCAACAAGCTCGTGGGCATCCTCCATGGTTGCCTCACCCATCGCACCCTCTACGACGAGGATCTGGCCTGGCCGACGCTGGTGGACCGGCTCGCAGCTTGACAAGTTACGCACCTGGGGTATCTAGGCGTAGGCGCCGGTCTCGTCGGCCTCGATCGCGCGCAACACGTCGGAGACGCGGCCGCGCGTGAGCAGGTCGATGGGCCGCGCGTCGCCGAGGTGAGCGTTGAAGCCGAAGAGCCATTTCATCGCCGTCGAGCGCTGGTAGGTCAGCTGGAGCCGGGATAGCGCGAACTCCACGGCCTCGAGCTTGAGCAGGTTCTCGCGGTCGGGCTCCTCGTCAGCGAGCCAGCGGCTGACCCGCGACCGGTCGACATCCAGGGCCCGCGCGACCTGTGCCTGGCTGCCCATGTCCTCGACCAGCACCGCCAGCTTGTAGCGTGCGCGTCCGTCCATGTGACAAGCGTAACGCACCGCGAACAGTTGCGCCATAGCTCCCGCTCGGCTGGTGATGGCGCACGTCGGGTGCCGGCTGTGCGGCACGGCCGCCGCCACTGGCGCGCCCGCGCCCGATACCATCGGGGGATGAGCGCGACCGAGTTCGATCCCGACGGCTTCATCGCCCACCTCGAGGCATACGCGGGCGACATCCCCGGTGGCGAGCGACGCATCGTGGCCATCGCCGGCGCCCCGGCCTCAGGCAAGTCCACCATCGCCCACCGCATCGAGCAGCGCCTGAACGAGCGTGCGCCCGGCAGCACGGCGCTGCTGCCGATGGACGGCTTCCACTACGACGACGAGGTCCTCGTCCCCCGCGGCTGGCGGCCGCGCAAGGGCGCACCTCACACCTTCGATGTCGGCGGCTATGCCTCGGCCCTGCGCCGCCTGAAGGCCAATGACGAGCCGTCCGTGGCCGTGCCCCGCTTCGACCGCGACATCGAGATCGCACGCGCTGGTGCCATCATCATCGAGCCGGGCGTCCGACTCATCGTTAGCGAGGGTAACTGGTTGCTGCTCGACGACGAGCCCTGGCCGATGCTGCGGCGGTACTTCGACCGCACCGTGCTGGTCGTGGCTGACATGGCGGCACTCCTGGTGCGCAACCGCCAGCGCTGGGTCGAGTACGGGATGGACGAGGCGTTCATCCGCGCCAAGCTCGATGACAACGACATGCCCAACGCGCGGCTGGTCTACGAGCGCAGCGCGGATCCTGACTGGATCATCCGCACCTAGCGCGAGGACGCCGGTCAGCCGGCCCGGACGTCGCTCGCGCCGCGTGCCTGGCCGCGGATCGGTGTGCCAGCGACGATGGCGAGGATCTCGGCGCCGTACTTCTCGACCTTGCCCGGGCCGATGCCGGGGATGGCCAGCAGCTCCCCGCTCGAGCGCGGCCGTCGTTCGGCGATCGTGGCGATGACCGTGTCGTAGGCCACGATGAAGGGTGACACCTGCTCCACTCGCGCCCGCTCCAGCCGCCACGCCCGCAGCGCATCGAAGATGACGGCATCGTCGGCGCTCAGTCTCGCCCGCGCGGCCCCCGGCTCTCGATCGGCGCGAGGCGGGGACGGCGATGCGGCGGACCTCGCCCTCTTCGTCTCGCCGGCGCCAAGGGAGTCCAGGAAACGAGAGGGCTTGCGACGCTGGGGCCGACCGCTGCTCGAAGGCCGCGCCTGTGCCCAGCTCAGCATCAGGTGTCGCCGTGCGCGGGTGATGCCGACGTAGAGCAGCCGGCGCTCCTCGGCCAGCGATGCCTCGTCCCCGGCCTGGCTCACGGGCAACGACCCTTCCTCCAGCGTGGGGATGAAGACCGCGTCCCACTCGAGACCCTTGGCCCGATGCAGGGTCAGCAGCTCGACGCCCTCGGCATCGTCCTCCCGCTCGCGTTCCGCGCGCTCACCCAGCGCCGCGGCCACGGCTGTCCGGTCCTGCCCCCCGTGCGCCAGCGCCAGCTGGCGAACGATCGCCAGGAGCGCCGACAGCGAGGCGTGCCGTTCACGCGCCTCGCGCCCCTCGGGCTCATCGTCGGGGTCGAACCCCAGCTGCGCCTTCCAGGTCTGCCGCGTCGCCGCCACCAGGGCATCTCCGGTGGCATCCTGCGGCACGCGTTCCAGTCCCCGCACGGCCGCCTGCACCTCGCGGCGCTCGAAGAAGCGCCTGCCGCGTAGTCGGTAGGGGATCCCTTCACGAGCGAAGGCAGACTCGAACCCCTCGGACTGCGCATTCAGCCGCAGCAGCACCGCCACCTCGCCGGGTGGCACGCCCTCCGCCAGCAGTGCCTTCACCCGCGCCACCACCCAGGCTTCCTCGTCGGCGGCACTGGCGAAGGAGCGCACCGATGGGCTCGGCCCGTCCGCCTGCGTAGCCACCAGCTGCTTGTCGGCTCCAGCGGCGGACAGTAGTCGGTTGGCCAGGGCGATCACCTGTGGGCTCGAGCGGTAGTTGGCCAGCAGGGGGATGACGGTGGCGCCAGGATAGCGATGCTCGAATCCCAGCAGGTGCTCCGGTGTGGCGCCGGCGAAGGTATAGATGGTCTGGTCGGCGTCGCCGACCACGCACAGGTCGCGACGGTCACCCAGCCACAGCTCGAGCAGACGCGCCTGCAGCGGGGTGGTGTCCTGGTATTCGTCGACGGTGAACCAGGCGTAGCGCGAGCGCACCGTAGACGCGGCCTCGCCATCCTCCTCGAGCAGCTCGACGGTGAGCGTCAGGATGTCGTCGAAGTCGATGAGGCCGCGCCGAGCCTTGGTCCGCTCGTAGTCGCGGAACAGTCGCACGAAGAGGTCCATCGTCGTCGGGGGCGTCCGTCCCGAGGCTCGAGCCTCGTACGTGTCGGGTGTCAGCCGACGGCTCTTGGCCCATTCGATCTCGTCCATCAGGTCCCGGGCGGGCGTGAAGCGATAGCCACCCGGCAGGGAACGAGCCAGCGGCGAGACGATGCGCCACTTGTCGGCCATCACCTCCGGCAGCTCCGCCCCGTCATGGCGACGCGGCCAGAAGTAGCGCAGCTGCGCCAGCGCAGCCGAGTGGAACGTGCGCGCTGTCACCTGCGAGAGGCCCATCCCGCGGACGCGCGCGCGCATCTCCCCGGCGGCCTTGTCGGTGAAGGTGACCAGGAGCACCTCACGCTCCGGCACCGCGCCCGTGGCCACCGCGTAGGCCGCGCGATGGCTCACCACCCGCGTCTTGCCGCTGCCGGCGCCCGCGATGATGGCCACCGGCCCGGACACCGTCGTCACGGCCTCACGCTGGGGCTCGTTGAGTCCCTCGAGGATGTGGGCGACTGGGTTCACCCGTCGAGCGTAGCGGACGGTGCTTCGGAGCAGATCATCGGGCGCCGCGATGGCCCACGGGTCGATAATCAGGGCACTCGCGCAGAGGAGTCCACGATGCCCTTGTCCGACGCCGCGACCGAGCTCAGGTCGCTGAGGCTTGACGGCCGCATCGTGCTGCCTGGCGACGAGGCCTGGCAGCAGGCACGGTCGGTCTGGAACCACCTGGTCGACCCCCAGCCGGCGGCCATCCTGCAGGCCGCCAGCCCCGCGGACGTCGCCCTGGGCATCGAGGCGGCCAAGCGACACCAGCTTCCGCTCGCGGTGCGCGGGGCGGGCCGCAACCTCGCCGGCGACGCCACCGTGCTGGGCGGTCTCGTCATCGACCTCCGCCGCATGAACGACGTCGGCGTCAACCCCGGCACTCGCATCGTCACCGTCGGGGGTGGCGCCACGCTGGGGGAGCTCGACCGGGGCACCATCGGCTACCGCACCGCGGTTCCCGCCGGCACCGCCTCGGGCACGGGCGTCGGCGGTCTGGCGCAGGGTGGCGGCATCGGCTGGCTCACGCGCGCCTACGGGCTCAGCATCGACAATCTGCTGGACGTCTATCTCGTCACGGCCGCAGGCGAGCTGGTCCACGCCAGCCCCCAGGATCACCCGGAGCTCTTCTGGGCCATCCGCGGTGCCGGCTCCAACTTCGGTGTCATCACCCGCTTCGAGTTCCAGGGTGTGCCGCTCGGTCCGTCGGTCTACGCCGGCGCCGCCTGGTTCACCCGCGCCCGCTGGAGTGATGCCCTCCGCTTCTACGCCGACTGGGCTCCCAGCTTGCCCGATGCGGCGACCACCATGGCGACCTGGCTCACGGTGCCGCGCGGTCCCGAGGTGCCGTCGGAGCTGGTCGGGCAGCAGGTGCTGTCCCTGGCCTGGTGCTGGGCCGCTGCCGACATGGCAGCAGGCGAGGCAGCCATCGAGGGCCTGTTCGAGACCGATCCGGACCACCTGGTTGCCGGGCCTGTCAACTGGCTCGATCTCCAGACGCAGGACGATGTCTTCTTCCCGCCCCGTGCCCGTGCCTACTTCAAGTCGCTCTACTTCGACGAGTTCAGCGACGAGGTCATCGACATCCTCGGAGGGCACGCCGGGGGTGCCCGCTCGGCGTCCTCGGCGACGGAGATCCGGCAGCTGGGCGGGGCCTTCGGGCGGGTCGACGAGGATGCCACCGCGTTCGGAGGTCGCGACGCGAAGTACCTGCTCAACATCCGCGGCACCTGGACGGACGCCGACGAGGATGCCCGGCACATCGGCTGGGTGCGCGACTTCTGGAGCGCCATGGAGCGCGTTGCGCGCGGTGGCCACTACGCCAACTTCCTGGGTCACGAGGAGACCCGAGAGGCCCGTGCGCAAGCGCGTGCCTCCTACCCGCCGGCGACGTGGGAGCGGCTGGTCGCGCTCAAGTCCACGTGGGACCCGCAGAACCTGTTCCGACTCAACCGCAACATCCCTCCGGGCGGCCGCTAGGCCTGCCTGGGCGGCCGCTAGGCCTGCCTGGGCGGCCGCAGGGCCTGTCGGGGCGGCTGCCAGACCTGCCAGTGGCCGCCAGACCTGCCGCTGGCCAGCGACCGCTGGTCAGCCGAGCGGCATGGCGCCGGGCACGAACGTCGCGACCTCCCCCAGCAGCCGCCGCAGCGTTTCGATCGGCGGCCAGGTCGCCGCACCGGCCCGTTCGAGCGCCACGACGCGCCGCGACAGCTCAGGCGCGTCGGAGAGCGTGACCGGCGCGAGTCGCTCCGCCTCGATCTCGGGGGTCGCAGCCGTCGATGGCAGCCAGGCCACGCCCAGGCCGCGCTCGACCAGCCGACGGGCGGTGTCCACGCTGTCGACCTCGATGACCCCGTACGGCACCACGCGTGCCTCCTTCAGCAGCGACCGGGACAGCTCGTGGTCCTCCGATCCACGGTCGTAGAACACCAGCGTGGCGTCGGCCAGGCGCGCCATCGGGATGGGCCCTTCCCCGACGAAGGGGTGGTCGGGCCGCGCCGCCAGCATCAGCCGTTCGCCGTAGAGCGGCGTCACCAGCAGGCGCGGATCGCGCACCAGGCCGGCGTCCCGAACAAGCCCCACCTGGGCGGTCCCGAGGGTGACGAGCTCGGTGATGCGCTCGGAGGTGCCGGTGTGCACGTAGAGGTGGACCCCGGGGTGGTAGCGCCGGAAGCGCGCCACCAGCTCCGGTACGACCGAGGCGTTGATGGCCGAGGCGGCGGCGATGACCAGCTCCCCGTCGTCTCCCTGCTCCACCTGGCTGACCGCGCTGCGTCCGGCCGCGACCGCGTCGATGGCACGCTCGGCGTGCGGAAGCAGCGCCCGCCCCGCGAGCGTCAGCTTGACGCCGCGCTTCGTGCGCTCGAAGACGCGGGCCCCCAGCTCGTCCTCCAGGGCCACGATGCGCGCCGAGAGTGCCGGCTGGCCCAGGTGCAGCGAACGCGCCGCAGCCCGCATCGTGCCCAGCCTCGCGACTTCCAGGAATGCTTCGAGTCGAGGGATGTCCATGCTGGCCGAGCCTCATTGTGCTGAACGATGATGTCGATCAGCAGGGTCTCACAATTCGATTGGACATGCCACGAGCAGCCCCGTACGCTGAGAGTCGAGTCAGCGCCATACCAGCCACCACGAGGAGACGCCGATGACCGCGACCACCGGTCAGCCAGGCCCCATCGCCACCGCTCGCAAGAGCCGCATGATCGACCCGCGCGGGCACCGCTTCGGCGCGGCTCTCTCGGTGGTCATCCTCACCGCCGGGTTCGCCCTGGGGGCTCCGGTGGTCGTCGGCTTCCTGGCCATCGCCCTCGGCATCAGTGCCTTCTTCGGCACGCGCTACTCGATCCTCGGTCGGCCCTGGCCGGTCGTCCGTCGGGCTCTTCGCATCGCCCCTCCCAGCGAGCTCGAGCATGAGCTCCCGCCGCGCTTCGCGCAGGCCCTCGGGTTCGTCGGCTTCAGCTTCGCGTCGGCCCTCTTCCTGCTCGGGTTGCCCGTGGCGGGCTGGGTCGTGGCGGCCGCGGTCGGGGCGCTGCAAGCCGTCCTCGCCGCGACCGGCTACTGCCTCGGCTGCCGCATGTACTTCCTGAAGTGGTGGCTGCCCGCGCAGTTCCAGAAGGCTCACGCGACGGACCACGCTGGCGTAACCACATGCGTCGGCCGCGGGCGGCCGGCACGCGTCAAGGCGGGGTCTGATGCTCTCCCCCCAGCATCGGACCCCGCTTCTTCATGAGCCTGCCCTCGCCTTGACCGAGGCTCCCTTCGTTGGCGAGGCCGCCCTCACGAGGCCGCTCTCACGCGGGATCGGGCAGGTTCTCGAGCGTCGCCGTGACGATGTCGTCGGGCCCCTGCAGCAACCAGATGGTCTCGCCCTGGTCGTAGGCCGTCAGGTCGACGTACTCGTCGTCCTCGCCAAGCGAGGAGATGACCACGACCTCCTTGCCGCCGTCGGCGGCTGTCACGGTCGACGGATCGACGAGGTCCTCCAGCAGGATGGGCAGGTACGTCGGCAGCAGGGTGCCCGGTCGCACACCGCGGACACGGATGGCGACGACGAAGGCGAAGGTGTCGTCGGTGGCGACGAGGGCGTAGCCCGAGTCCATGTCCTCGATGCGCGCGCCGAGGCCCTCGATGAACGATTCCAGTCGCTGGCGGGACTCGTCGTCGGGCGCCAGAGCGGCGGTGTGCTCGGCGCCGCGCGTGATCACGATGTCGGGCTCGTAGCCGCCGAGGTAGTACGGCATGTCCTCGTACAGGTCGCGGGCCGGGGGCGCCTCGTCAACGACGCCACTCGGACCCGGGGAGGCCTCGGCAGCACCGACGGCACCTGGTACCGCCCACATCGCGCACAGGACGAGCGCTGCCATGACGCTGAGCTTCATCCGTCTCAGCCTACCGCGCTCGCACCATTGCCATGCCGCGGCCGCCCCGCCGGGAGCGCACGGGTGGCGACGCGGCTGGCGACATGGACCAGCGCGACTCGGGGTGGCACAAGGCCAGGATCACCGGGTCGCTGACGCGCCGGTCCTGAACTAACGCTACTGGCACGAGCGCGTGGCCCTCCGAGCACGCCGAGATCCCGCTGGAACACGCTGCGGTCCATCCGGCACACGCTGGGTGCGACCTGGACCACGCCTGCGATCGACGCGCGACACCCATCGCACTCGGACTACGGCTCCGTGCACGAGCGATAGTCCATGTGGGCCGGCGGGCGGAGGCGGGCGGGCGGAGGCGGGCGAGCCGCCGGGCCGCCGGGCGCGGCAGAGCATCGGGTACGGAAACCCCAAGCCCCTGACCGACGACGCGACTATCCTCGGCTTGCCCTTTGGACGCAAAGGCGTCACATTGGAGGCTGTTCAAGCAGCGAGGTGCCGGCATGGCCGATCCCCGAGCCCCGTCGTCCAAGATCGAGCTTCGCGTCCTACGGAGTCGCCACGTCGCGAGCATCCGGCGCGACGTGGGCAGCAATGACATCTCCGAGGCGATGGGCACCATGTTCCGTGCCGTCCGGGAGACCCTGGCGGCGCAGGGCATCGCAGCAGACGGCGCGCCGTTCGCTCGCTATCACAGCTTCGGCGACATCATCGACCTGGAGGCTGGGGTGATGGTGGCGACGCCCATCGCACCCAGTGGCGACGTCAAGCCGAGCCAGCTCCCCGCCGGGCCCGCCGCCATCGCGATCCACGCCGGCTCGTACGAGACGCTGGGAGCAACCTACGAGGCGATGCAGCGGTGGCTCACCGCCAGCCCCCACCAGCCCAACGGCGGCCCGTGGGAGCTGTACATCACCGACCCGTCCGCGGAGCCGGACCCCAGCCGCTGGCTCACGGAGGTCATCTTCCCCGTCCGGCCGGGCTGAGCGAGCCTCGGAACAGACCGAGGGAACCGGCTGCCCACACCCGGCGTCTAGGCGGTGCGGGGCAGCCACGTCTGCGGCCATCGAGCCCCGACCCCGGCGGATCACCGTCCGGCGGTGTCAAGCGTACTCGGAGGTCTCATCAAGGTGAACACGACCCGCTCCCTCTCACGGCCCGGTCTTCGCTGGCTCGCCAGCGGACTCGCGGTGGGCCTGCTGGTCTCCTCGCTGGCCGCACCCGCGATCGTCAGCGCGCAGTCCCAGGGCGACGGCGATGACACCGTCCGTACCATCAGCGTGAACGGCACCGGCCGCGTCAAGTCTTCGCCGGACGTCGCCGACATCAGCCTGGGCGTCACCACGCAGGGCAAGGAAGCGGCGGAGACCAGCAACAAGGCTGCCGAAGCGATGTCGGCCATGATCGACGCCCTGCTCGCGATGGGCATCGACGAGAAGGACATCCAGACCAGCAGCCTCAGCCTCAACCCTCGCTACGACTGGAACAACGAGCCGGCCACCATCGAGGGCTGGGAGGCCAACAACATGGTCACCGTGACCGTGCGTGACATCGACACCGTCGGTGACGTGGTCGACACCGCCACCGCTGCGGGCGCGACCAACGTCAACGGCATCAGCTTCCGCGTCGAAGATCCGACCGAGGCTGAAGCCACGGCTCGCTCATCGGCTGTCGCCGACGCCAGGGCCAAGGCCGACCAGCTGGCAGCCGACGCCGGCGTCACCATCATCGGCATCGTGAGCATCACCGAATCGGGTGGGCAGCAGCCGCAGCCGATCTACTTCGAGCGGGCGATGGCGGAGGGCGCCGCCATGGACACGATGGCCAGCACCCCGGTGCTGCCAGGTGAGGTCGAGCTCTCGGTCAACGTCTTCATCCAGTACGAGATCAGCTAGCCACCACCTCGCGAGCCATCGCGACGAAGCGGGCCGGGAGCGATCCCGGCCCGCTTCGCTGTGCGCCGACGTTGGCTGTGGCGCGTGCATCGACTACGCTCCACACATGCGAGTCGCTGTCTTCAGCTCCAAGCCCTACGACGAGAAGTACCTCAGAGCGGCCGCGGAGGGGTCGGGCCACCAGCTCGACTTCTTCGAGGCCAAGCTGTGCTGTGACCACGCGCCCCTGGCAGCCGGCTACGAGGCCGTCTGCGCCTTCGTCCACGACGAGATCGACGCGAAGGTCCTGCGCGGCCTCGCCGAAGGAGGGACGCGGCTCGTCGCGCTGCGGGCGGCCGGCTTCAACAACGTCGACCTGGAGGTTGCCAGGGAGGTCGGCATCCGCATCGCGCGTGTCCCTGCCTACTCACCCTTCGCGGTCGCCGAGCACGCGGTCGCGCTCATCCTCAGCCTCGACCGGCGCACCCACCGCTCGTACAACCGGGTGCGAGAGGGCAACTTCGCGCTCGACGGGCTGCTCGGGTTCGACCTCCACGGCCGTAGTGTCGGCGTGGTCGGGACCGGCCGCATCGGCACCGTCTTCGCCCGCATCATGGCCGGCTTCGGATGTGAGCTGCTGGCCTACGACCCCTTCCCCAACGATGAGATGCGCGGGCTCGGCGCGACCTACGTGGAACTGCCGGAGCTCTTCGCGCGAGCCGACATCATCGCGCTGCATGCGCCCTTGACGCGCGGAGACGCACCACCTCGTCAACCGCGAGTCGCTGGCGGATGTCAAGCCGGGCGTGATGATCGTCAACACCAGCCGCGGCGGGCTCATCGACACCGAGGCCGCCATCGAGGCGCTCAAGGACGGGCGCATCGGCTACCTCGGGTTGGACGTCTACGAGGAAGAGGATGCCATCGGCTTCTTCGAGGACCTCAGCCAGAACGTCATCCAGGACGACACCTTCGCGCGCCTGCTGACGTTCCCCAACGTGCTCATCACCGCGCACCAGGCATTCTTCACGGCCGACGCGCTGAGCAACATCGCCGAGACGACCATCGAGAACATCAGCGCCTTCGAGCGCGATGGCGCACCCGTCCACGAGGTCTCGGCCGACCCCGCGCGGTAGCGACGGCGCGACGGTCCGTGTTGGAGTGGCGGCGCGCCGCGCCCGCCTTCGCGCCACTTGGGGCACGATTCACGCGTGGCCGCCCGCACTCACGGGCGGCCGTCCGAGTCGAAAGGATCAGTACCCCGACATGCTCACGCTCATCTTCCTCGCCATCGGCATCATCGCCATCATCGGCGCCGTCGTCCTCATCGGGCAATCAGCGTCCAACGTCGGGTCCGGCTTCACCGCCAGCAAGGTCGTCATCTCCGCCATCCTCATCGTGGCCGGCGTGGCCACCATCATCGTGGGCTTCGGCTGGCGCGAGGTCGGTCCCGGCCAGATCGGCGTCAAGACGCGCTTCGGCCAGGTCCAGGAGGGCACCCTGGTCCCGGGCCTGCACTGGATCGTGCCCGCGGTGGACGGCATCACCATCTTCGACGGCCGCGTCCAGGCCTACAACTTCGAGAACATCGAATCCGCGACCCAGGACCTGCAGCAGGTGCGCCTGTCGGGCCTGATCAACTACCGCATCGACCCTGACAAGGCCGACGAGATCCTGCAGGAGATCGGTGGTCCCAACACCTACGCCCAGATCGTCTTCCTGCGCCCCTCCAACACGGCACTCAAGGAGATCACGCCCGACTACAACGCCTCCAACGTGGTCAGCCGGCGCGACGAGATCGGAAACCGCACGCTGGAAGCCCTGCGCGAGCGGATGGCGCCCTTCCACATCATCGTGGAGCGCGTGAGCGTCGAGAACGTCTCGCTCAACGAGCAGTTCCTGGCCTCCGTGGAAGCCAAGCAGATCGCCGAGCAGGACCTGCAGCGCGCCGATTTCGAGGCCCAGACGAAGGTGAAGCTGGCCGAGGGTGACCGTGACTCGCGCATCACCCGCGCCGAGGGCGAGGCCCAGGCCAACGACCTGATCAACGCCTCGCTCTCGGGCCCGCTGCTGCAGTGGACCTACATCCAGCAGCTCGCCGACAACATCAAGCTGATGATGATCCCCACCGAGCAGGACTTCATCTTCGACCTCGGCCCGGTCACCGAGGACGCCCTGGCCGAGTAAAGCCGGTCGGGGTCGGCCCCGGGCCGACCGAGACGGATCGCCGTCCGGGGCATCGACCTGCCTCGGTCCTGGTCCCATCCGCGCGGCATGGACGATGGTCATCGGTCAGCGCGGGTCGCCGCCGATGAAGAAAGGTCCGAAAGGCACTCGCCAAGCGTGCTAGCGACCCTTCATCATTCGGGCTGTCCTAGGGCAGGCAGGGCGAAGGGGGCCCGATGAACAGAGCAGCCCAGGATCCATCGCGGATCTGGCTGCGACAGCTGGCCGAGCGTCACGTCGCAGCCATCCGCGCGACATGTCCACCTCATCGCGCCAGGCGCACGATCTCCGATCTCCTCGAGATGGTCATGGACGCCGTGGGCGTGCAGGGTCTGGCGCCGGCGGGTCCGCTCTACGCCCGCTACCACCAGCTCGGGCCGGTGGTCGACCTTGAGGCGGGGATCCCGCTGGCACAGCCGATCCTGGCGCACGGGCTGGTCACGCCCGGCACACTGCCCGCGGGGCCGGCGCTGTGCACCATCCACACCGGCCCGCCGAGCGAGCTGTACCGCCAGGTGCGGGCACTGCGCGCTTTCTGCAAGCGGGCCGGCCTGGTCGCGACGGGCGGTCATTGGGAGTGCTACCTGTCCCACCCGCCACGCCGGGGGGACGGGCAGGAGTGCCAGGTGGCCGTGTTCCTGCCGGTCGCTCGCGTCCGCACGAAGGGACAGGACGGCGACCGCCTGGAGCGAACGCGTGCGAGCGGCTCGCCGCTGGTGGCGGTGCCGGTCGAGCACGAGTGCGACGTCGTTTCACGGCCGGTCGAACGCCCGAGGCGGTCTGTCGCCAACGGCGACGTGGCGCCGGCGCGGAGGGGGTAGCGCCCCGGGGCGCTAGCGCCGGGACGGATCGATGGAACCCCTGGGCCCCGAGGGTGCCCAGCATTGGTAGGAGCGCATGAGATGGCGTGGAGGGTCTGCGACGATGCGAGAGGACCAGGGGCCGCGACCGAACGGGAGCTGGTGGAGCTAGCCATGGGCGGGGACGGGGATGCCTTTTCGGCATTGGCCAGTGCATCAGCGCGGCGGCTCTATGGCGCGGCGCGACTGATCCTGCGCAACGATGCCCTCGCACAGGACGCCACGCAGGAGGCGCTGGTGGTCGCCTGGCGAGACCTCTCGGCGCTGCGCGATCCCGATCGGTTCGGAGCGTGGCTGCACCGGGTGCTCGTCCGACAGTGCTACAAGCACGCTCATCGCGAGCGCCGCCGCATCCAGGTCGAAGGGCAGGTTCGACCCCTGGCGGCGGCGGACGATCCGAGTCGCCGTACCGTGGTCAGCGATCAGATTGAGCGCGGCTTCTCGCACCTGAGCGTCGAGCACCGGACGGTGCTGGTGATGCACCACTACCTGGGCTATACGCTGCCGGAGATCGCCGACACGCTCGGTGTGCCGGTGGGAACCGTCAAGTCGCGCATCTCGCGAGCGAGCGCGGCCATGCGCGAGGCCCTGTCCACGGACTTCGAGCAGGCCCCGTTGCGAGCAGGGCAGTCGGCATGAACACACGGCAGCAGCGTGGCCGCGATGACCCCCGTGCCGACTGGCAGATGGGGCAGCAGCTGGCCCAGTGGTTCGCCGAGCGGGCACCGACCACCGCACCGCCGACCCTGGTCCCGACCGTCTGCGCCCAGCTGCGTGTCACGCGCCGGCGAAGCGGCTGGCGCATCGCGGACTGGTGGCAGTGGCGGCCGGGGGGCCGTCGCCAGTCGGGCTGGCTGCTGGTCACGGCAACGGGCGTCCTGGTCGTCGCGCTGACTGGCTTGGGCGGTGCCGGGATCGGCATGCTCGCGACCATCGGCCAGGCGGAACCTGCACCTGTTGCGCCGGTGGCCCCCGGCGCGGCGGTGGCATCGCCCGACACCGAGGTGGGGTTGGCAACGGCCGCGCCCGAGACACCGGCCACCGTGGTAGCTGATGAGCCCATGCAGTCCGGGGCGACTGCCGTGGCGGGAACCCTGGCGGGCGCGCCAGCCACCATCGACGAGGGCGTCTCGACGATGTCGGCTGAAGGTGTCACCGAGGTGCTTGGCGCCACCACGACCGGCACGGTCACCTTCGACGATGAGCGCCTCACGGGAACCCAGCGCAGCGAGGCCAACGAGCGGCGATACGGCACCTCCGGGGAGGGCTCGCTCGCTACGGGCACCATGTCGATCGAGAATGACGCCGGCACCTGGGCAGGGACCTTCGTGCGCATCAGCCCACCCGGTCGCGAGGGAAGCCTGCTGCAGGCCGAGCTCGTCGGTGAGGGAGCGTACGAGGGGCTGTCGGCGATCCTCCGCTACGACCTCGGCAAGCCCTGGGGCGAAGCGGAGATGATCGCGGGCGTGGTGTACCCGGGTGCGCTCCCCGAGTACCCCACAGCCGATGGCTTCGCACGCTACGCGCCCTACTGGGACGGGCCCGAGCCCCTGGCGCCGGACGCCACGCCTGAGCCCGGTGACGCAAGCCTGCCCGCCAGCCTCAGCGGGACGATGGAGCAGTCGGTCGAGTGGCTGTCGGACGATGTGCTCGTCGATGCTGCCACGACACGCATGCAGCTGGCGCCCGAATGGATGGTGGCACAGACGGTGCTGGGCGATCCCAGGCTGGAGATGAGCGACTACCAGGTCCTGACCAATGCCGTGTACTTCGAGGCGCTCGAGAATGGCGCGGCCATGGCCGGCATCAGCCGCGGCTCGAGCGGTGCGGCCGGTGGCTGGAGCGGGCAGATCCGCGGCTACGCCGATCCCACTGAGGAATACCTGAGCGGGCTCCACTCGCTGACCGAGCTGTCCGGCAACGGTGCCTACGAGGGCCTCACGGCCGTCCTGTTCAGCACACCGCAGCCAGCGACCGCGATGGATTTCTTCCTCTCCTGGTCCGTGGAGGGCATGCTCTTCGAGGGAGAGCTGCCACCGTACCCCGAGGGCCCCTGACCGAGGCCTCCCCTACGAGGATCGGTACTCACGGGTGTGCGGACGGACCGTCCCCCGGAGACCCCTCCGGCGCCAGTGCGGAGGGGTCTCCGGCAGTGGACACGAGGAGCCGGTGGGCGTGTTGGCGTGTGACCAATGGCCCTATCGGATTCGCCTGAACGGTTTTCGGTCCCTATGGCTCTAGCGGCTGGCATGCGTCCTGGACGATGCTTCCACTCGGCTGCGACCCTCCCTCTTCGCAGCCGACGAGAGGGGTCCATTCCTGTAGGGCGATGAGCGCGAACTCAAGGTCGGACGACGCCATCGCCAGTCGATCAGGAGGATCAAACCATGCGCACCAAGCGCCTCACCATGCTCCTGCTGAGCGCCCTGCTCGCGCTCAGCACCGTAGCCTTCGTGGCCCCGGCCGTCAGCGCCGACGAGGGCCATCCCAGCATCGTCGTCCAGGCGGTCATCGCCCTCGAGGACATCGACGCTGCGGGCAACTACTACAAGAAGGCTAACTATTCGGTCGAGCTGATGAAGGACATCCGGCACTGGGTCAGCAAGCACGGCACGCCGCCGTTCGTCACCCGGCTCGCGTGCGTGCCCGAGTACAACGCCTGGCTGCTCGAGACGCGCAGCGTCGCCCGCGTCGGCTTCCGCTACTTCCGCGGCAAGGCCACTGGGTGGCAGGAGTTCCCGTCCGGGGACCGCGCTGCTGCCCGCGTCCGCCAGATGCTGATCTACGATCGCATCGACGGCCGCCAGGCCGATGCTCAGAAGGCCTTCCTCAATTGCGTGTTCGACAACATGCCGCTGCGGCTGCGCCTGCTGCTCTTCTAGCACCACCCGGTGGTGACCGAGTGACACTGGCGAACCAGGTGACGACACTGGCAGACAGATGACACTGGCGACCACCTAAGCGGGGGCCCCGGGCCGGTACCCACTTCCCGCCCGGGACGCCCCCGCACCGATCGCGCCCCGCCTCGTCCTCTCCCCGATCGGGCGGGGCGCTTACCTGTGCAGCTCGGCGGCGGCTTCAGCGGGCAGGAGGAACCAGCGCAGCGCCTCGAAATCGTCGCCCACCACGAGGTCGTCGAGGCCCTGCGGGGGCTCTGCCGGTGGTGGGGGGTCAGCCAGCAGCGCCCGGGCCTCGGCCAGGTAGTCGGCCAGGCGACTGACGGGCTCCTGGCGCCGATGGCCCTCGAACTGCATACCCTGTGGCGAGTAGCGGATGTCGTGGAGAGAGAGCGGCGCCTCCGCCTGACGGCCGACGTGCTGCCAGAGCCCGCTGGCGGCATCAAGGCGGTAGTACGGCAACAGCCGCCAGCCATCGCGCGCGACCAGCTCCACCGCCCCCAGGATGTACTCGAAGACGGCTTCGTCGATGAAGTAGTTGAAGTTGACCCGTACCCAGCCGGGCTTGATGCCCTCGCAGCCGCGGTCGATCTCACGCTCGAACTCGTGGCTGGTCTCGATGTCGATGCCCAGCAGACGGTGGCCGTATGGGCCGGCGCAGGAGCAGCCACCGCGTGACTGGATGCCGAAGAGGTCGTTGAGCAGTGCCACCACGTAGTTGTGGTGGAGATAGCGACCCCCATGGCGCACGACGAAGCTGACGATCGACAGGCGCGGCCACTCCCGACGCCCCAACACCTCCAGGCCAGGGACGGCCTCCCAGCGCTGCAGGGCGCGGTCGATGAACGACTGCTCACGGTCGCGGATGGTGTCGGCACCCACGGCCTCCTTGAGCCCGAAGACGAGCCCGGCACGGATGGATTCGATGATCGCGGGCGTGCCGCCCTCCTCGCGATGCTCGGCGTCACCCAGGTAGACGTGCTCATCAGCGTTGACGTAGGCGACCGTGCCGCCCCCGGGGACGGTGGGCACGGAATTCGTCAACAGCGCCCGGCGAGCGACGAGCAGGCCCGGGGTGCCGGGGCCGCCGATGAACTTGTGCGGCGAGATGAAGACGGCATCCTTGTAGTCGAGCGCGGCGTCATTGCCGTCACCGTCATCGGCGTCACTGCCGTCAGCGTCATCGGCGGGACGTCCAGGTGCCATGCGCAGATCGACATACGGTGCTGCCGCGCCGTAGTCCCAGAAGGCCAGGGCTCCGTGGCGATGCAGCAGCACCGAGATGGCCCGTGTCTCCGACTTGATGCCGGTGACGTTGGATGCGGCCGAGAAGGAGCCGATGCGCAGCGGCCGGTCCGCATGGCGCTGCAGCTCATCCTCCAGCTGGGCAAGGTCGATGCGACCGTCGGCGTCCTCGCGGATGGTCACCACGTCGGCGATCGACTCGCGCCAGGGCAGCTCGTTGGAGTGGTGCTCGTAGGGCCCGATGAAGACGACCGGGCGCTCCGCTGGCGGGATGTGCGCCGAGAGGCCATAGCGGCGATCGAGGTCGGCGGGGATGCGCAGGTTCAGGATACCGATGAGCTTGTCCACCGCGGCCGTGGAGCCCGAGCCGCAGAAGATGACGGCGTGCTCGTCGCGGGTGGCACCGACGGCCGCCCGGATGATGTCGCGGGCATCCTCGCGGAAGCGGGTCGTCTGGCGGCCCGTGCCGCTCGACTCGGTGTGCGTGTTGGCATACAGCGGCAGGACCTGGTCGCGGATGTAGTCCTCGATGAAGGCCAGGCTGCGACCGGAGGCGGTGTAGTCGGCGTAGGTCAGCCGACGTACACCGAAGGGGCCGGCGAAGGCCTCGTCGTCACCGATGACGTTGTCGCGGATGAGGCGCACGAGCGCATCGGGGTCGGTGTCGGAGGCGAACGGGGTCAGGGTGGTCTCGGTCATGCGCTACGCATCGTAGCCGCTGTCTGACGTGCAGCTCGGGACCTGCCCGCGACCGTGCGGGGAAGATGCGAGCGACGGGGCTCGCGGTCCTGCGCGGCAGTCGCTACTCTGACGCGACGATGTCCTGTCCACGCTGCGATGCCCCCGTCCAGCCCGGCCAGCGGTTCTGTGCCCAGTGCGGTGCGCGCCTGGAGCGATCCTGCCAGGCGTGCGCGCAGCCGCTGCCTCCCGAAGCGCGCTTCTGCCCGGCCTGCGGGGCCGCCGCACCCGGGCCCACTGCCGCCGGCGGTGGCGCCGGGCCGGCGCCCGGTGACGCGGCGGATGTCACCGGCGCAGCTCCGGAGGCGGTCGCCGAGAGACGGCTCGTCTCGGTGCTCTTCTGTGACCTCGTCGGCTTCACCTCCGCCACCGAGGAGCGTGACGCCGAGGAGACCCGCGAGCTGCTGACGGCGTACTACGACCTCGCGCGTGAGCGGGTGGAGCGCTACGGGGGAACCATCGAGAAGTTCATCGGCGATGCGGTGATGGCCGTGTGGGGAGTGCCCGTGGCCCACGAGGACGATGCCGAGCGCGCCGTCCGCGCCGCGCTGGACATGGTGGCCGCCGTGCCGCAGGCCCAGGCGGGGCTGGCGGCGCGGGCCGCGGTGGTCTCCGGCGAGGCGGCCGTGACACTGGGCGCCGAAGGCCAGGGCATGGTCGCAGGCGACCTGGTCAACACCGCCAGCCGGCTGCAGGGCCACGCCGAGCCCGGCACCGTGCTGGTCAGCGAGGCCACGTGGAGCGCCACCGCGCGGGCCATCGCCTACGAAGCGGCGGAGTCCGCCACGCTGCGGGGCAAGGCTGAGCAGGTGGCAGCGTGGAGGGCCATCCGTGCCCGGGCGGGCATCGGCGGGCGCTTCGGCAGCGACGAGCTGGAGCCGCCGTTCGTGGGGCGTGACGCCGAGCTGCGCATGCTGACCGAGATGTTCCACGCCACGGCGCGGGAGAGCCGTCTGCGCCTGGTCTCGGTGACGGGCCAGGCGGGTATCGGCAAGAGCCGCCTGTCGCGCGAGCTGGAGGTCTACCTCGACGGCATCCGCCAGACGGTCTACTGGCACCGCGGCCGCTGCCCGAGCTACGGTGAGGGGCTGACCTACTGGGCCGTCGGCGAGATGGTCCGCCGCCGCGCCGGGATCGCCGAGACCGACACTCCCGAGCGCACCGCCGAGCTGCTGGGCCTCATGCTGGACGAGTTCGTGGTCGAGGCCGATGAGCGCGCGCGCGTCGAGCCCGCGCTACGGGCGCTGGTGGGACTCGACACCCGCGGCTGGAGCGGCACCGAGACGGGCGAGCTCTACGCCGCGTGGCGAACGCTCTTCGAGCGCATCGCCGAGCAGGCCCCCGTGGTCCTCGTCTTCGAGGACGTGCAGTGGGCAGACGCGGGACTCGTCGGCTTCATCGAGCATCTGCTGGAGTGGTCGCGGACCCGGCCCATCCTGGTGGTCACGCTCGCCAGGCCCGAGTTCCTCGAGGGACACCCCACGTGGGGCGCCGGCCTGCGCAACTTCAGCAGCCTGCACCTGGAGCCGTTGCCGCCGGACGCCATCGTGGAGATGCTGGACGGCGCGGTGCCAGGGTTGCCTGCGGCTGCCAGCCGGCGCATCGCCGCGCGCGCGGAGGGTGTGCCGCTGTACGCCGTCGAGACGCTGCGCATGCTGCTGGCGCAGGGCGTGCTGGTGCAGGATCGCTCGTCAGGTGTCATCCGGCTGGTCGGCGAGGTGGCGGACGTGGCCATCCCCGATTCGCTGCGCGGCCTGGTCGCCGCCCGGCTCGACCTGCTGCCGCCCGCCGAGCGCGCCCTCGTGCAGGACGCGGCCGTGCTGGGGCACTCCTTCATCGCCGCGGCCCTGGCCGCGGTGACCGGCGTGGACGAGCAGTCCCTGCTGCCGAGCCTGCGGGAGCTGGTCCGGCGCGAGCTGCTGCGCGTAGAGGCGGACCCGCGCTCGCCGGAGCGCGGCCAGTACATGTGGGTGCAGGCGGTCCTGCGTGAGGTGGCCTACGCCACGCTGTCCCGGCGCGATCGCTGCGAGCGACACCTGGCCGCGGCGCGCTACTTCGACACCCTCGGCGACGAGGAGTCCGCCGGGGTCGTCGCCGACCACTACCTGGAGGCCTGGCGTTCGGCCTCGGGACCGGACGAGGCCGTCGCCCTGGGAGGCCAGGCGCGGGTCGCCTTGCGGGCCGCCAGCGACCGCGCGGAGCGGCTGCGCAACTACGTGCAGGCCGCCTCGTTCGTGGGCCACAGCCTGGAGCTGACCGACGACGAGGCCGAACGAGCAGCGATGCTGGAGCGGTGCGGCGACCTGCTGGCTCGCGGCGGCGCGGTGCAGAAGGCGGAAGGCCGCTATCGCGAGTGCCTGGCGGCGCTCCCCGCCGAGGCGTCCGCCGACGACCTCGCTCGGGTCACCGCGAAGGTGGCCACGGAGGTCATCATGGACCTGCGCATCGAGGAGGCCATCGGGTTCCTCGAGGCAGCCGTGGCGCGGCTGGGGCCCGAGCTCGACGGGCCCGGGCGCGTGATGCTGGAGGGCCAGCTGGGACGCGCCTACTTCCTGGCCCAGCGCGTCGACGACGCGGAGACGGCACTGCGGCGCACGATCGAGGCGGCCGAGCGGATCGGGCCGGAGGAGGCCCTGGTCGAGGCCATCATCTCGCTGGGGAGCGTGGGCATCTACGACGGCCGCATGTCAGCCCTGGCCATGTTGTTCGGCAGTGTCGACCTGGCGCGCCGCGCAGGGTTCGTCCGCGCCGAGCTGCGGGCCCTCAACAACCTGGCGGCATGGGCCGGCATCGTCGATCCGGCGCTGGCAAGGGAGCTTGAAGCGCGGGTCCTGCAGCTCTGTGACCGGGCCGGCTATGCCACCATCCAGCTCGACGTCGAGCGACCCGTCAGCCTGGTCCTGGTGGAGGGCCTGGAGGCGGCCGAGCGCCTCGCAGCAGAGGTCGCGGAGCGCGTGGAGCACGGCTCCCGCGATGAGCTCACCCTCGCCCTGGTTCGGCTCGCCCTGGCCGGGCTGGCGGGTGACTGGGAGCGCTGGGAGGTCGCCAGGGCGCAGGTCGAATCCGAGTCCGACCGCAACCCGGAGGGCGCGGACTGGCGGGAGTTCACGACCGCCGTCGGCCTGTGCCTCCAGGGGCGCCACGACGAGGCGGCAGGCCTCGTGGCCGGCTCCGTCGGGATGTCCACGTCCCGCCTGGTGCCGCTGATCGCCCTGTTGCGCGGCGACGCCGCAGCAGTGGCAGCTGGGCTCCAGGCCCTGGGCGCGACCCCCACCATGGTGGGACCGTATGAGCTGGGCGTGCGGGCCACCGGCGAAGCCGGCCTGCGCCTGATGGCTGGGCTCGACCGAGCTGCGCTCGAGCGCTACGGAGAGGGTGTCGACCGGCTGCGAGAGTCAGAGATCATCGAGGTGTGGACGCTGGGTGTCGTGGCCCTGGTCGGGCTGGTGGGGCCTGATGACGATGAGGTGCGTCGCGTCGATGGTGAGCTGCGACGCGAGCTCGGGCGCATCGGCGCAGCAGGCGCCCTGGAAGCTCTCGACCGGGCGCTGCCAGTAGCTGCGGGCGACGGCGGGGTCGCCGCGCGTGCCATCCTCATCGAGGCGGATCACGATCAGGCCGCGTCGCGGTCCCGCTAGGCTCCGGCGGGCAAGGTGGCAGCGCCCGGAGCGGCTCAGCCGGGCAGCTGCTCGATGACACCGGTCACGTAGGCCTCGTCGGCCTGCACGATCCAGATGACATCGCCGCTGGCGATGAGGTTGGTGGGCGGGATGGTCGGTGAAGCGTCCTCGTAGAGCACGGTGACCTGCCTGCCGCCGATCTCCACCACCTCGACGCGCGGCTCCTGCATCGCCTCGAAGGAGAGCGGCAGCAGCACCTCGAGGACCTCGGCGGCATCCGCGCCAGTCACCCGCACGGCGCCGAAGAACACCAGGTCGCCCTCGGCAGGTTCCACGTAGGCGCTGACCTGGATCATGTCGTCGATGCTGGTGCCCGTGGCCTCGGCCACCGCCTGGAACTGCTCCGCGGCAGCGGGGTTCAGCTCGACGATCTCCTGGCCGCGGAAGATGACGACGTTCTCGGGAGCGACCGGTGTGCCGGCCAGCTCGGTCGGCACGAGGGCGACGGCGTCGCCGAGCGGGGCGGCCGATCCGAGCGGGGCGGCCGAGGGTGCAGCCTCGCTGGCGGCCGAGGGTGCAGCATCGCTGGCGGCCGGGCTCTCGTCGTCCTGCGCCAGCGATGCTGCCGGCGCGAGTGCGAGCGCGCCGGCCAGGGCCACGCCGAGCAGGGAGGCGAGCGTGCGGGCACGCCGGGGCGAACGGGGGTCAGACATGGAGCTCCTCTTCGTGGGGCCGCACGGATCGTGCTGCTTCACCCCCGTCGGGCCATCATGGGCGCCACGTCAAGCGGAGCACTCGCGCAGGCGGCGGCCGGCCGACGCTACCCTTCGGCCATGGCTGAGGTTCCGACCCCCTGGAAGGGCGACGACTACGACCGGATCTCTGCGCCACACGCCGAGATGGGAACGCCCGCCCTCGACCGGCTCAGGCTGGCGGGCGACGAGCGGGTGCTGGACCTCGGCTGCGGCTCCGGGCGCGTGACCGAGCGACTGCTGGAACGTCTGCCGAGAGGTCGAGCCATCGCCCTCGACGGGTCGGCTTCCATGCTCGCCGAGGCCCGACGTCGCCTGGCGCGCTTCGGCAACCGCGTGGACTACGTCCAGGCAGACCTCGCGAGCCCGCCCCTGCCCATCGGTCGCGCGGTGGACGCGGTCATGTCCACCGCGACGCTGCACTGGATCATCGACCACGACGCGCTCTTCGAGGGCAGTCGGCGGCGCCGTGCGCGCGGGCGGCCAGCTCTCCTTCCAGTGCGGTGGCGAGGGCAACGCCGCGGCCATGATCGAGGCCGTACGGGAGCAGGGCGTCGAGACCGCGAGCGTCTTCCACATGGCCGGTGTCGATGAGACGGTCGCGCGCCTGGCGGCGAACGGCTTCGGGCGCATCGAGGCCTGGCTGCAGCCACAGACGATCACCTTCGAGACGCGCGCGGACATGCTCGAGTACATCGTCACGCCCTACCTTCGCCCGGCCACCGGCCTGCCGGACGAGGAGCTGTTCCGACTGGCGGACGGCGTCGTCGAGCGGCTCGGCGTCCTGGCCATCGACTACGTCCGGCTCAACGTCACCGCTCGCAAGGGATAGCCGACCCGCTACGCTGCCATCGCCACCGCCAGTGAGGGAGAGAGATGGAGCTGCTGACCGACCCCGAGGTCTGGATCGCGCTGCTGACGCTGACGGCGTTGGAGATCGTGCTGGGCATCGACAACATCGTCTTCATCTCCATCCTGGCCAACAAGCTGCCCCCGGAGCAGCGGGACAACGCGCGCCGCGTGGGCATCTTCGCGGCGATGGGCATGCGCATCCTGCTGCTGCTGGGCATCAGCTGGGTGGTGACCCTGACCGAGCCGCTCTTCGAGCTCCTGGGCCACGAGTTCAGCGGGCGCGACCTCATCCTCATCGGCGGCGGACTCTTCCTGCTGGCGAAGGCGACCTGGGAGATCCACGGTCGCATGGAAGGCGATGACCACCAGCGGGAGATCGGCCCCGTGACCTCGTTCTGGAGCGTGATCGTCCAGATCATGCTGCTGGACATCATCTTCAGCCTCGACTCCGTCATCACCGCGGTGGGCATGGTCAACGAGGTCGCCATCATGATCGCCGCGGTCGTCATCGCCGTGCTGGTGATGCTGGTGGCGTCGGGCTATATCACGCGCGTCATCGACCGCCATCCCACGCTCAAGATGCTGGCACTGGCGTTCCTGCTGCTCATCGGCTTCACGCTCGTGGCCGACGGCCTGGGCCAGCACATCGACAAGGGCTACATCTACTTCGCGATGGGCTTCGCGGTGCTGGTGGAGGTCCTGAACATCCGGCGCTCGTCGAAGAGCCAGCCGGTCAAGCTCCACGACCCGTACCACGAGCTGGGCGAGCCGATCGCCGTCGCCGAGGACGCGGAGAGCAGGCAGCCCTGATCGCCCATGCGGGGTTCCGCGGTCTCGCTCGAGGAGCGCGCCTCGACAGGATCGCGTACTGGCCGCATGATTCGTCCTCAGCGTCCGCGCCCGGGCGGTCGCCGACGATCCGCGAAAGGACATGATGCTTCGACTCGGCTACAAGGCTTCGGCTGAACAGTTCGGCCCCCAGCAGCTCCTCGACTTCGCCGTCTCTGCCGAGGGGCACGGCTTCGATTCGGTCTGGACCAGCGACCACTACCAGCCGTGGCGCCACACCGACGGCCACGCGCCGAACGCACTGGCCTGGCTGGGCGCCGCCGCGGCATCGACCGAGCGGGTCATCCTCGGCACGAGCGTGCTCACGCCCACCCTGCGCTACAACCCTGCGGTGGTGGCACAGGCCTTCGCCACCCTGGGCTGCCTGGCACCCGGCCGCATCATCCTCGGCGTGGGCACTGGCGAGTCGCTCAACGAGGTCGTCGTGGGTGCACCGTGGCCCGACCAGAAGGAGCGCTTCCACCGACTGAAGGAGTCGGTGCTGCTGATGCAGCAGCTCTTCCGCGAGGACTTCGTCAGCTTCGAGGGCGAGTACTACCAGACGCACAACGCCACGGTCTACGACAAGCCCGCGGAGCCGGTGCCGGTCTACGTCGCGGGCTCGGGTCCGGCCGCCTCACGCCTGGCCGGGCGCATCGGCGACGGCTACATCTCCACCTCGGGCAAGGATCCTGCGCTGTACACGGAGAGCCTGCTGCCGGCGGTCGCGGAGGGCCTGGAGAAGGCCGGACGCGCCAGTGACGCCATCGAGAAGATGATCGAGATGAAGGTCAGCTTCGACACGGACCGCGAGCGGGCCATGGAGGACACCAAGATCTGGGCCGCGCTGGCGCTGTCAGGCGAGCAGAAGACGGGTGTCGAGGATCCGCGCGAGATGGAGCGGCTGGCCACCACGGTCGAGGACGTCGCTCACCGTCGCTGGATCGTCTCCGACGACCCGGAGGAGCACATCGAGCGCATCAAGCCCTACCTCGACTGGGGCTTCGACCACCTGGTCTTCCACTTCCCCGGTGACGACCAGGAGCGGGCGATGGCGCTGTATGCGGAGCAGGTGCTCCCGAGGCTGCGCCAGCGCTTCGGCTGATCGAGCAGCGCGACGATGGGCTACTCCTCGGGCGGGATGACGCCCTTGCGCAACATGAAGCACCCGTAGAAGCGGCGCTCACCCGACTGGATCACCGCGTACGCACCCTTGGCCAGGTCGTAGAAGGCGAAGCGCTCGATGGCCTGCATCGGCCGCGACTCGCCCGCAGCGGTGATCTCGGACGCGACCTCCTGCTGCACGGCAGGGATCTCATCAGGAGCGCCCACGACTTCCATCCGACCGGCGAAGTCGTCCACGAAGGTGTCGAGGGGCATGACCGAGAGGATGGCGTTGATGGCTTCCGCGGCGGTCAGATTCTCCATGCGCAGGAGCGTCCCGATGGTCGTCTCGCGGGCGATCGAGTCGGCCGGGAAGTTGGTGTCCGAGACGATGAGATAGTCGCCGTGCCCCATCGCACGCAAGCAGCCGAGCACGTCGGCATTGAGTCGGTTGTCGATCCCCTTGAGCATGGCTCCCTCCAAGGTGACGTCGGTGTGTCGTCGCTGCATGGTAGGCCCGTGACGAGCGGTTGGCGCGTCCGTCGGCCACGACGACGAAAACGTTGACATCGCCGGCGAGGATGACGCTACCCTAGCCTCCACCAAGGCGTCTGGCCTCCAGCGTCACGATACGGCTGGACCAGGCGACGTGTCTTCCCAGGAGGAGGGACGAACATGGTCAAGCGCAGTGAGCGCAAGATACTGCCGCAGGCCGCGGCCCTGGGCGTCATCGGAGCCCTCGCCATCGGGGCGCTGCCGGCACTGGCACAGGACGATGTGCGTGCCGAGATCCTGCAGATCCCCGGCGTGGGCATGGGCAGCCCCACCGATGCCGACTGGCAGGCTGTCGGTGAGCTGACGCTGGGCCCCACGAAGGCCAACATCGCCGAGGGTGAGTGCAAGGACGTGAGCCTCACGTTCATGGGACTCAACAACCAGAACCTGCACAACTTCCTCTTCCGTGGCTTCCTCAAGCCGTGGGAGGACTACACCGGCGCCACCATCGACTGGATCGACCTGGCACAGGACGACTACAACGGCCGCCTCCAGCAGGCCATCGCCACCGGCACGGTCGACTGGGACATCATGGAGATGGGTGCACCCTTCGAGGGCGACACTGCCGGCCGTGGCCTGCTCGACCCGATGCCCGACTGGGTGGCCGAGCAGATCGACATGGATGACTACGTCGACTACCTGAAGCCGCCCATCGGCACCTGGGGTGATCAGACCTACCGCGTCTCGATCGACGGCGACACGCACACGCTGGCCTATCGCACCGACTACTACGACAACGAGGAGTTCGCGGCAGCCTGGGCCGAGGAAGGCGACGGCAGCGAGTGGGCACCGCCCACGACTTGGGAGGCGATGAACGCCCACGCCAAGTTCCTGGCCGGCAAGACCGACCCGCTGACCGGTCTCGACGCCTACGGCATCGTGGACCCGCTGAACTACCTGTGGGGCGGCTTCGGCTTCTACTTCCTGGCCGACCGCGCGGCTCCCTACGTCAAGCATCCCGACAACCCCGCCTGGCTGTTCGATCCGGACACCATGACCCCGCTGGTCAACAACCCCGGCTGGGTGCAGGCCATCCAGGACGTCATGGACCTGATGGCGACACCGGGCGCCTATCCGCCCGACCAGATCAACGCCGATCCGAACACGACGGCCTTCCAGCAGTTCCTCGCCGGCACCGGCAGCTCGGTCATGTGGTGGGGCGATGTGGGCTCCAACGCCCGCACCTCCGACACCTCGCTCGTGGGTGACGTGGTGGGCTTCGACATCAACCCCGGCACCGGCAAGGTCTACAACTGGGCCGCCGGCGAGTGGGAGGAGACCCCCAACGTTTCCCCGCACAACGCCTACATCGGCTGGGGCGTCTATGTCACCAACCGTGTGTCAGGCGACGAGCTGAAGCGAAAGTGCACCTGGTCGGCCGCGGCACACCTCGGCGGCAAGGACCTCTCCCTGTGGAT
Source organism: uncultured Chloroflexia bacterium (assembly GCA_963698505.1). Lineage (GTDB taxonomy): Bacteria > Chloroflexota > Limnocylindria > Limnocylindrales > CSP1-4 > JAFMJV01. The sequence goes on from CAVORC010000015.1 coordinate 58,816, forward strand.
GGCGGCCTATCCGTCCGGCTTCCAGCCCTACCGAAACTCACACTTCAACTACGACGAGTGGGAGGCCGCGGGCTACGACCGCGCCTTCGTCGAGGACTACCTCTCGTCCAACGCAGACAGCTACAACCACCCCAACGCGGCCAACGAGCCGCGTATCCCGGGCATCTTCCAGTACTACTCGAGGGCCGAAGACGAGCTCGTCAAGGGCCTCGGTAGCGGGGCTTCCGCACAGGCGATCGCGGATGCCATCGCCGCAGGCTGGGAAGAGATCACCGACCAGATCGGTCGGGAGAGCCAGATCGAGCTCTATCGAGCATCGCTGGGGCTGTGATGACCCCGGAGGGCGTGGCTGACCGCGCCCTCCGGCCTTCCACCTCGGGGTGCGTGGTCATCGCGCACCCCGTTGGATTCTCACGGCGGGCGCCACGAGCGCTCGCTGACCCTTCGTACGAGACTCTCACGTGAGCGGCGCCGACCTCATCCACGTCGTCAATCCCGACGACATCTCCGACACCCGCAAGCGCCTCGGTCGCATCCTGATCCGGGGCTCGTTCCTGCTGCTGGTCGTGGTCGTGCTGGCACAGGCGCTGCAGGCGATGGGCGTGTGGGACCTCGGCTTCTCCAACTGGCAGCCGGCACTGCTCGCCTGGATCTTCTGGTGCGTCTCGCTCTGCGTGGGTCAGGTGCTCATCCGGGGAGAGCAGGGCAAGCGCATCCTGTTCGTGCTGCCAGCGGCGCTCTTCGTCGTCTCACTGACGGTCATCCCGCTGCTGCTGGGCATCGCCATCGCCTTCTCGGACTGGAACCTCTCGTCGCCCAAGGGCCCCACGTTCGCCGGCCTGGGCAACATCGAGAAGATGCTCTCGGACCCGTTCTACTGGAACGCCCTCACCAACATGGTGTGGTACACGCTCGCGGTCCTCGTCGAGTACGCCATCGCCTTCGGCCTGGCGCTCCTGCTCAGCTCACAGATCCGGGCACGCCGGTTCTTCCGCGTTGCCTTCCTGCTGCCGCTGATGCTGTCGCCGGTGGCGGTGTCGTGGATGATCGGCAAATCCATGCTCGAGTTCCGCTTCGGCCCGGTGTCGCAGCTGGCCCGCGCGCTGGGCTGGGATCAGCCAGCCTTCTTCGCCAGTCCCGAGCTGGCGCGGATCACGATGAGCATCCTCGACGCGTGGATCTTCATCCCCTTCATGATGATCATGCTGCTGGCCGGCCTGCAGGCCCTGCCGACGGAGGTGATCGAGGCAGCGCGTGTCGATGGCGCTTCCGCCTGGCAGACCTTCCGCAAGGTCATCTTCCCGTTGATGCTGCCCGTGTCCCTCACGGCCATCATCGTGCGCATCATCTTCAAGCTGAAGCTTGCTGACATCGTCATCAATATCACCGCCGGTGGCCCGGGCGGTGCCACTGACACGGTCACCAGCTTCATCTTCCGCGAGTACAGGGACAGGTCGAACGTCGGCTATGGGACGCTGCTGGCCATCTTCTACCTGATCATCATCATCGTTGGCCTTACGGCCCTCATCAGGGGCCTCGGACGCTGGATGAGGCCGTACTCATGACGGCACAGGGCATGCCCCAGCGCAAGCCAGGGGTGGTCTTCCGGGGCAGCGACGACGATCTGACCTACAAGGCCAAGTGGTACACCAGCCGCGTCGTCATCTACGGGATCCTGATCGGGTGGACCATCATCGCGCTCTTCCCCATCTTCTGGACCGTCACGACGAGCTTCAAGACGGCGCCGGACGTGATGCAGAGCAACCTCATCCCCTTCCTGGATTTCGAGCCGGCCTGGCTGGGCTGGCGCTCGCTGGGCCTCTCGCCGGACACGATCGACGCAGCCAGCACGGTCCGCGACCAGTTCCTGGCCCGCTTCATGAACTCGGCCATCGTGTCGCTCTCGGCCTCGGGGCTGGCGGTGTTCCTGGGCACCCTCACCGGCTACGGGCTGTCACGCTTCGGCTACCAGTTCGGCCCGTTGAAGAACGCGGACATCGGCTTCTTCTTCATCAGCCAGCTCATCCTGCCGCCCGTCGTGCTGGCGCTGCCATTCCTCGTGCTCTACAAGGAACTCGCACTGCTCGATACGCACATCGGGCTGATCCTGCTCTACACGCTGACGGTGCTGCCCATCGTCATCTGGATCATGCGCGACCAGTTCATGACCATCCCGACGGAGCTGGAGGAGGCGGCGCTGGTCGACGGCCAGGGCGTGTGGGGTGCGTTCGCCCGGATCATCCTCCCCATCGCCCTGCCCGGCATGATCGCCGCGTTCGTGTTGTCGCTGGTGCTGACCTGGAACGAGTACTTCTTCGCGGCGTTGTTGACGTCCACCCAGACGATCACGCTACCGGTCATGGTGGCCAGCCAGACAGGCAGCCAGGGCATCTCGTGGTGGACCATGGCCGCCATCTCGTTCGCCGCGATCCTGCCGCTGATCGTCGTCGGCGTGCTGCTGGAGCGCTTCATCGTTCGGGGCATGTCCGCGGGCGCAGTGAAGTAGCGGGCGGCGCCAGGGCCAGGGGCGCCGGTCCGGCCGCGCGGGGCTATTCCATGTTGGTGTGGCGGGCTCGCATGCTCTCCGCGGTCTGACCCAGCGCGTCCCGCAAGCGCAGGACAAGGACCTCGAACACGAGGAACATGGCCCCCTCGAACAGCGAGCCCATGGGCAGCACCGACGAGCTACCGATGTCGCGGGCCATCGTCTGTGCGGGGATCACCAGCAGCTCGTCGGCCAGCGCGGCGGTGGCGCCCTCCGGCTCGGCGGTGACCACCAGCACGCGCGCGCCGGCAGCGCTGGCCACGCGACACAGGGCCGACGCGGTGGGCAGCTCACCCGGTCCGGCGGCACACAGGAAGAGGTCACGCGGGCCCAACGGGAAGGCATTCATGTCGCCCTGCATGCAGACATCGAGCCCCAGGTGGTGCAGTCGCATCGCGAGCGCACGCATCATCAGGCCCTCGCGCCCGCAGCCATAGAGCATCACGCGTTCGGCAGCGGCGATCGTCTCCACGGTGGGCTGGAGCGTCGCGTCCTCCATGCGCCCGACGGCCGCAGCCAGCTCGGCAGCGGCCTCACGCATCGTCGACATCTCAGCCCGCGGCGACGCTGGCGATGATCTCGCGGCAGCGCGCGTGGTCCGGGAAGGACCGCTGTGTCCCTGGGCGCAGGACCGACTCCGCCGCGATGGCACAGCCGAGACGAGCAGCCGCGGCCTCGGGCCAGCCGGAGGCGAGTCCGAAGACGAAGGCGCCCACGAACGCGTCACCGGCACCGGTGGTGTCGACGGCCTGGACCTTCGGCGTGGCCACCCGCTGGAGCTCGCCGTCCTCGCCGACGATGACCGCTCCACGCTCGCCGAGCGTGACCAGCAGCCGCACGCCGAGGCCCTCCGCGGCGGCCGCGAGGGCGGCTCGGTCGTCGACGTCGCCGGGCAGGCCGGCAGCTTGGGCGATGATCGAGAACTCCGTCTCGTTGGGGATGAGCCAGTCGGTGACGGCAGCGAGCTCCGCCATGACCGCCGCGCCGGGCGCCGGGTTCAGGATCGTGATGGCGCCGCGCTCATGAGCAGCGGCGAAGGCGGCCGTGGTCACGGCCTGGCCGATCTCGAACTGGCCGATGACGGCGTCCACGCGCTCCAGCTGCGTGACGGCGGCTGCAGCATGCTCAGGCAGGAGTCCGTCGTTGGCGCCGGGCACGACGATGATGCGGTTGCTGCCATCCGGTTCCACCCAGATGGGCGCGACGCCGCTGGAACCGGGGACACGGCGGACATGGGTGGTGTCGATGCCGAAGCTGGCGAAATTCTCGATGGTCTCGCCACCGTAGCTGTCGTCGCCGACGGCGTTGACCATGGCCACCTCGGCACCCATCAGGCGCGCCATCACGGCCTGGTTGGCACCCTTGCCGCCGAAACCCTGGGCGAAGCGGTCGCCGATGACCGTCTCCCCGCGTTCGGGCATCCGCGCGGCGTACGCGATCTGGTCGATCATCGTGCTGCCGACCACGGCCAGCCACGGTCCGGGACCGCTCTCCATCGCCTCCACGGCGTCCTCCTGCGCGTCGATTCGGTGATCCTGTGCTCAGCACATTCTGGCACCCGGCGAGGGCACTGGAGGTGAGACGTCCACCTATAGTTGGAGCGATACGTATGTCAGAGGAGTGATCGACGTGAGCTGGCTCCACGAGGTCTTCGGCATCCACAAGCCCGTCATCGGCATGTGCCACTTCGCGGCCCTGCCCGGCGATCCCGACTACGACGAGCGGGCCGGCCTCGCGGCCGTGGTCGAGCGGGCCAGGTCCGACCTGCGCGCGCTGCAGGACGGCGGCATCGACGCGGTCATGTTCTCCAACGAGTTCAGCCTGCCCTATCTCACCAAGGTCGAGCCCATCACGCCGATCGCCATGGCACGCGTCATCGCCGAGCTCTACCCCGACATCTCGGTGCCCTTCGGGGTCAACGTGCTGTGGGACGGGGTGGCGTCGATCGAGCTGGCGGCCGCGACCGACGCGCGCTTCGTGCGCGAGATCTTCACCGGCGTCTACGCCAGCGACTTCGGGCTCTGGAACACCGACGTGGGGGCCGCGGCCCGGCGCCGACGAGCGCTCGACGCGCGGGGCGTACGGCTGCTCATGAACATCGTGCCCGAGGGGGCCCGCTACCTGGCCGATCGCGATGTGGCCGACATCGCCCGTTCGACGGTCTTCAACGCCAAGGCCGACGCCCTCTGCGTCTCCGGTCTCACCGCCGGCGCGGAGACCGATACGCAGGTCCTGTCCCGGGTCAAGCAGGCCGTCGGCGACACGCCGGTCTTCGTCAACACCGGGGTGAACCCGGCCAACGTGCGCGAGCAGCTGAGCATCGCGGACGGGGCCGTCGTGGGCACGTACTTCAAGGTCGACGGGGTCTTCGAGCACCCCAGTGACCGTGAGCGAACGGCCGCCCTGATGAAGGTCGTGACGGACCTCCGCCAGACGATCTAGCGCCATGTTCATCGGTGTCGACGTGGGGACCTCCGAGACCAAGGCGGTGCTCGTCGACCAGGGCGGCCGCGTGCTGGCTGCGGCGTCCGCGCCCAATCAGCTGCACGTGCCCCAACCGGGCTGGGCGGAGCACGACGCCGACCGCGACTGGTGGGGCAACCTGTGTACGGTGGTGAGCGAGGTCCTCGCGCGCAGCGACGTCTCCCCGGCCGACGTGGAGGCGGTCGGCTGCAGCGGCATCGGTCCCTGCGTCCTGCCCGTGGACCGCGACGTCAGACCGCTCGCGCCGGCCATCCTCTACGGCATCGACACTCGCGCGGGCGCGCAGATCGCCCGGCTCGACGACGAGCTCGGTGCGGCTGCCATCCTCGAGCGCACCGGCAACGCCCTGACGTCGCAGTCGGCCGGCCCCAAGGTGGCCTGGCTCCGGGATGAGCGGCCCGACGCCTTCGCGGCCGCGGCCATGTTCCACACCTGCCAGTCCTTCCTCGTGGCCCGGCTCACCGGCGAGCACGTCATGGACCACACGACCGCGGCCTACTGGGGACCGTTCTACGACCTCCGCGAGAACGCCTGGATCGACGACTGGGTCGCGGGCACCGTCGAGCCAGAGCGCCTGCCGCGCCTCGTCTGGCCGACCGAGGTGGTCGGTCGTGTCTCCGCGGAGGCAGCGCAGGCGACCGGCCTGGCAGCGGGCACACCGGTCATCGCGGGCGCCCCTGATGCCCCGGCCGAGGCCGTCAGCGCAGGTGTCCTGGGGCCGGGCGACCTGATGATCATGTACGGCTCCAGCATCTTCATGATCGCCGTCGTCGGCGAGAGCGTGGTGGATCCACGCATGTGGGCGGCCCCGTTCGTCTTCGAGGGCACGTCGATCGTGGCCGGCGGAACGTCGACCGCCGGCACCCTCACGCGCTGGCTCATCGAGCTGCTGTCGGACGAGCACGACGGCGCGACCATCGCCGATGGCTATGGCGAGTTCGCCGCGTGGGCGGCCGCATCGCCGCCGGGTGCCAACGGCCTCGACCTGCTGCCCTACCTCAGCGGTGAGCGCACGCCCATCCACGATCCTGACGCTCGCGGCGTCATCTTCGGCCTCTCGCTCCGCCACGGGCGCGCCGATGTCGCACGCGCAGCGCTGGAGGGGATCGCCCAGGGCATCCGCCTCAACGTCGAGGTGATGCACGAGATCGGCGTGCCCATCGAGCGCATCCGGGCCGTCGGCGGCGGCGTCAACAACCCGGCCTGGCTGCAGACCGTCAGTGACTGCCTGGAGCAGCCACAAGAGGTGGTCGCGCGGCGCGGCGCGGCCTATGGCGACGCCATCCTCGCGGCCATCGGCATCGGTGCGCTGCGGCGGGAGGACGTGCCGTCGTGGATCGACGTCGACCGGGTGGTCGAGCCCGACCCTGCGCTGGCGGACCTGTATGCGCGGCAGGCGTCGCGCCACCGTCGGCTCTATCAGTCCACCAGGACGCTCATGCACGAGGTGGCCCATGAAGCCTGACGTCGACGCCGGCGCGGACTGGGACCGGCTGGCCGATCGCATCCTCGACGAGTCCGTGGCGCTGCGCTCCGGCGAGAACCTGCTCGTGACCCTGACCTCGCCCGGGGCCTACCCCCTGGCGCGGGCCCTGGCCACGGGCGCCGTGCGGCGTGGCGCCAACCACCACGCGCTGCTGCACACCGAGGACGTGGACGAGGCCATCCGCCGCTTCGGCAGCGACGAGCAGGCCAGGCAGCGGCTGGAGGTCGAGCTCTACGCGATGTCATGGGCCGACACGCACGTCGCGCTGCGGGCCCTGGTGCCACCGGCGGGCGCGGCTGGCGATGAGGGCTTCGGGCGACGGGCAGCCCTGCTGCGAGCGGCGCACGGCGAGGTCTCGGCGGCGCGCTGGGCCGAGACGCGCTGGTGCATCGTGCGCGTGCCCACCGCTGCGTACGCCGAGTACCTCGGCCTGCCGGTCGAGACGCTCGTGGACGAGTTCCTGCGCGGCAGCATGGACGACGACGGCTGGTCCGAGTGGCAAGGCCTCGCCGAGGCGCTCGACGGGGCGCGCGAGGTGCGCATCGTGGGCGACGGGACCGACCTGACCTTCTCGGTGGAGGGCCGGACCTGGAAGCTGTTCGACGGCAGGATGAACCTGCCCGATGGCGAGGTCGCCACCGCCCCGGTGGAGACGACCGTCGAAGGCCATATCACCTTCACCGACCCGCTCGTCTTCGGCGGCCAGCGCATCGACCGCCTGCGGCTCGACTTCCACGCGGGCCGGGTCACGAGCGTGGAGGCTGGCGCGGCCACCGGCTTCGTCGAGACCATCGTCGCCACCGATGACGGCGCGTCACGCGTGGGCGAGTACGGCATCGGCGTCAACCGCCACATCCAGAGCTGGACACAGGACCTCTTCTTCGACGAGAAGATCGTGGGCACCACGCACATCGCCCTCGGCCGCGCCTACCCCGAGTGCGGCGGCGTCAACCAGTCGGCCATCCACTGGGACATCGTCAAGGACCTGCGGCCTGGGCCGTCACGAGCCGGAGGCACGGTCTACATCGACGGCGAGATCCTCCTCGAGGGTGGCGAGCTGCGCGTCCCCGGCGGCCGGCCCGGGCGACGCTAGGCCACGAGCTCAGCTCTCGACGGCCTCTTCCGCAGAAGCATCCAGCAGCGCCTCGACCGCCGCCTCGCCGAGTGCCGCACGCTGCTCCTCGGGCGTGCCGACATGCAGGGCAGCCGCGGCGTTGGCGTAGCGCAGCGCGTCGGGCAAGGGAGCGTCATCGGCCAGGCGAGCGGCGAGGGCGCCAACGAAGACATCGCCGGCACCGTGCGCATCGGGCCCGTCGATGGGATGCGCCGGCAGCCGCCAGCGCCCCTGGGCCGAGGCCGCGGCCACACCGGCGGAACCGGCGGTGACGATGACCGTGGGTGCCACCGCTGACAGCTGGCGGGCGGCGTCCGCCGCCGTGGCGAGGTCCGTCACCGGGTCGGCGCCGAGCATCTCCGCCTCCACGGTATTGACGACCAGCACATCGATGAGGCCACTCATCGCCCCCATCGGCCGCGCCGGGGCGGCGTTGAGGATGACCCGGGCTCCGGCTCCGTGGGCGATCCCCGCGGCCGCGGCGTTCGCCTGCTCGTCGATCTCGTTCTGGAGCAGCAGCACGCGGCTGTCGCCGATCACGTCGGCGCTGGCCGTGACCTGCGCAGCATCGAGGTCACGGTTGGCGCCGGAGACCACGACGGCGGCGTAGTCGCCATCCTCCTGGGTGAGTGCGACGCTCATGCCCGACCCGGCAGCGACCACGCGCAGGTGGCCCATGCCGACCCCGGCTGCCGCCAACCGCTCGCGTAGCCGCTCACCGAAGCCGTCCTCACCCAGGCAACCGATCATCTCGACAGTCGCTCCATGGCGAGCGGCCGCCATGGCGGCGTTGCCACCTTTGCCACCGGGCTTCCACCACCAGCGCTCGCCGATGAGCGTCTCACCCGGCCGTGGCAGGTACGGGGCCCGCACCATGATGTCGTAGTGCAGGCTGCCGACCACGATCACGCGCATCGGCTCGGCCATGACGCTGCGGCGTCAGCCGTCCAGCCGGAACATGGCCGCCTGGACGAGACGATGCGCCGCCACGGCATCCCCGGCGTCGAGCGCAGCGTCCAGCTCAGCGTCGGGCAGTCGGTCGATCACATCGAGCAGGGCCTCGACGGTGGTGATGTTGGCGGAACACTCGGCCACCGGATCGAGCGCGGCTCCCTCGGGGAAGGTGTCGAAGTAGATGGTGCCGTCGAAGCCGCCCCGCCGCAGCTGACGCAGGAACTCGATCGTCTGCAGCGTGTGGACGGAGCCCACCATCAGACCGTCGTCGCGCTTGCCATAGCCATCGTTGAGGTGCAGGCCCAGCATGCGGCTGCGACGGTGCACCAGAGCCAGGGCCATGGCCGGCGACTCATCCCCATACAGCACGTGAGCGAAGTCGAGCGTGATGCCGAGGTTCGGTGCGCCCGCTTCCTCGATGGCCAGCAGCGTGGCCGCGATGTTCGGCAGCACCGACCGGGCGCGAGGCTCGTTGGGCTTGTACTCGATCGAGACCGCGAACTCGGGGTCGTGCTCGGCGATGGCGCGGATGCCTTCGACCTCCAGCTCCCACAGGCGCCCGTACTCGCGCTCGAAGGGGTGGTCGACGCCGTCCTGGCCGAGCCACAGCGTGAGCATCGTGCCGCCGGCCTCGCGGGCATCGTCAAGACCGCGACGTGAGAGGTCGATGGCGCGCTGACGGATGGTCGGGTCGGCGTTGGTCAGCGCTCCCGAGACGAATGCCGGGTCGGCGTTGTAGCGCATGGCGTAGCCGTTGAGCGCGAGCCCCAGGTCAGCCAGCCGGAGGCGCATCTCCGCCGGCGAGACACCGGCGGCCTGCTGGGGGTAGTTGATGTCGACGGCGGTCAGGCCCTCGACCGACGCGGCGCGCGCGATGAGATCGAACGTGCCTGGGGCGTCGGGTCGCCCCGGCCAGGCGAGTTCCGGTCTGGCGACGAAGGAGTTGAGTCGAGCGGCATAGCGATAGCGCGTCATACGCGGAGCGTACCCCCGTTGGTGCTCAGTCGGTCGACCGACTCGCCCACGACGGCGCCCGACCGCGCATGCCGAAGGCGTAGCATCACATGGTCATGACACGGGTCGCATGGACCGCTCGGCTACGACCAGACAAGGCCGATGCCTACGTCGAGGCACACGCGAACGTGTGGCCGGACGTGGTAGCAGCCATCCGCGCGGCCGGCATCCGCGACTACTCCATCTGGCTGTGTGGTGACCGCGTCTTCGCCCAGTACGAGACCGACGACCAGGAGGCATCGCTACGCATCGAGTCTGCCGCCGAGGCCACGCAGCGCTGGCGAGCGCTCATGCGCGAGTACTTCGAGGACGAGGTAGCCACCGAGGGCGTGACCTGGCTGGAGGAGATCTTCCGGCTCGAGTAGCAGCGGCGTCGACGCGGTGCCGCCCCTCACGCGGTCAGGCGCCCATGTAGATGCGGCGAGCGATCTGGTCCTCCAGCGAGAGCCAGCGCCGGCCAGCGTCGTCATCGGCGCGGTGTGCCATCGTGGCCGCCCGCAGGGCCTGCAGTCGATCCAGCGGCAGCACCTGGTTGACGTCGAGCTCCTCCGCGATGGCGACGAACTCGACGGCCGCATCCGCTCCACCGAGCAGCGGAGCCGCGACATCGCCCACGAAGCCGTCCCAGGTCAGCGTCGGGTCCCACGAGAAGCGCGCAAAGGCAAGGTAGGAGAGCTCGACCGTGGCGAGATAGGGCGAAGGCTCACCCCACACCGTCAGCCCCTGCATGCCGGTGGCGGCGCAGAGACGGGCCATGTCGCTGAAGACTCGGGCATTGAGGAAGTAGCGCTCGCTGCGCTCGTCGCCGTTCCACTGGCAGGCGAACTGGCAGCGCAGCACGTTGGGCTGCATGGGCAGCGACTCGACGTATTCGCGCGTCAGCTCTGCCTGGATGCGGTTCCAGTAGCTGCGGTTCGTGGTGTGCTGGTAGATGCCGCCGTGGGGCAGGCGCCGCTGGGCCTCGTGGGCCACCGGGTCGAGCAGGTTGTCCCACTGGATCTCGCTGTAGAGCCACAGGTCGGGCTTGACGTCCTTGGCCGTGCGATACAGGCGCGGGAAGTTGTCGGCCATGTCGGTGTGCGACCAGCTGTCGCCGAAGTCGTCCACCCTGCGGGCTGCCTCGGCCTCGTTGGCTCGCCGCGCCACGCAGCGCTCACAGCCGCAGACGCCGTAGTCACCGGCCTCGATGTTGATGCCGCCGATGTCGAAGGTCTCGGCCAGCCAGGCCACGCCTTCCTCCATCCAGGCCATGGTCTCGGGGGCAGAGGGGCAGGCGGACAGGGTGTAGTCGGACCTGGGGAAGTTGAGCGGGAAGGCGAGGTCGGCGATCTGGAAGCCGACCCCCTTCTCCAGCGTGGCTGCGTGCTGCGGGTTCTCCCGGAGCCAGGAGGCCAGGTTGTAGCGGCTGTCGCCCTCCCAGTACACGCCGCCGTACGAGCCGATGGCGATGCCGGGGAGGATGCGCACGCCGCGCTCCGTGGCATAGCGACAGAGCTCCTGGGCCGCCTCCACGCCGCCATGGGGATCGCGCAGGAAGCCGTAGATGACGACAGCCGCGATGCGGTTGCGCGAGCAGAAGTCGACCACGCGCTCGTAGTCGCGCAGGAAGCCTCCGGGCGGCTTGCCGTAGGGGTTGAAGACACCGATCTCCTGCTGGCCGACCTGAGACAGCTCCCAGTTGGTGGAGTGGTCCCAGGTCCAGAACGTGCGGTAGGCGAGGCCGGGGGCCTGCTCGACCGTGCCAGACTGGAGGGCGATGCGGTCGGAGCCCGCGCCGGCGCGATCGATGACCTCCTCCACGCCGTAGATGACCCCGGAGAACGGCCCACCGCTGATGGTGATGCGTGCGGGCGCGACGTCGATGCGGAACGCACCCTCTGCCAACGCGGCGTCCTCGACCAGCTCGAGGACCGGTCCTTCCCCGCTGTCGCGCCACTCGATGCGAGGGAAGCGCTCGCGCAGTCGTCGTGCGGCGTGCGGATGCAGGTCGCCACCGCGCAGGACCGCGTGGCCCTCGATCATCGCCTGTCCGGTCACCATCGTCTTCCTCCCTGCTGGTCCGGCGGCCGCCTAGACCTCCGGCTCCCAGTACCAGTAGTCGGTCCTGAACTCGTCGTATTCACGCCTGGCGGTCATCCGCTGCACCTCGACCACGATCATCCTGGTCCTGCCCAGCAGGTCGTCGCCGTGCTGGTAGTCGCCGTGACCGTAGTAGGCCATGTAGGTCTTCATGCCGGCGATGAGCTCGTCGTCCTCGGAGATGACCCTGGCGCGACCGTGAGCGATGACGCTTTCCCAGTGACCGTGGCACTTCATGGCCTTGGCCAGCTCCGCGCTGTCGCCGTAGTAGCGGTTGATCACGTAGGCCACGATGGGGTTGGCGGCGATGGCATCCAGCTTCTGCCCCGAGTTCGCGCAATGGAAGTAGAACCGGCCGTCCTGATACGCATGGTTGAGCGGGACTGCATATGGAGCGTCACCGGCCGCCATCGCCAGCACCCCTTGGTACGTGCCCGCGATGATCCGCTCGCACTCCTCGTTGTTCCTGACGGGATGGAACTGGTCCTTCATCCATGCCTCCCCTTGCGTTGCTCGCGCTGATCGCGCCTGGATCGAGACCGCGCGGAGAGCGGTGGGCCGACGCTGTTGCGCTCACGGAACTCCACCGCCAGGGTGATGCATTCAGGTCGCGGCTGGCGCTGGCGGCGCAGGCGTAGCAGGAGCCGGTGGGCAGCGCGCCGGCCCATCTCCGTGGCCGACTCGTACACCGCGGTGATGGCGGGGCTGGCGATGGGGTACCACTCCATGTCGTCGATGCCCACGATCGAGATGTCCCGTGGTACCTCCAGGCCAGCGTCCGCGATGGCCACGAGCGCACCCACGGTCATGAGGTTGTTGGTGGCGAAGATGGCGCTCGGACGTCGCGCCAGCGCCAGCAGCTCGGCCACCGCGGTGCGCCCGCCGTCGAAGGTGCCGGACCCCGTGCAGATGTACTCGGGTCGGGGTTCGACGCCGCCGGACGCCAGCGCGTGGGCAAAGCCATCGAGCCGGGCCCGGTCGGAGGCCGGCCCCGGGCCTCCGGCCACGATGGCGATGTCCTGGTGCCCGGCCTCCAGGAGATGCTCCACTGCGGCCCGTGCTGCAGCCTCGTTGTCGATCGTCACGCAGTCGACGTCCAACCCCGGCAGCACGGCGTCCACGAGCACGACATGGATACCCCGCGCGACGACACCGCGCAGGTGTTCCCCATCGGCCGAGCTCGATGCCACGACCAGCGCGTCGACCTGCTTCTGAACCAGGGTCCGGACTGCGCCCCGCTCCTGCTCCACGCTGTTGTTGGTGTTGGCCAGGATGACGCTGAAGCCGGCGGGGGCAAGCACGCTCTCGACCCCTGCCGCGAGTTGGCCGAACCATGGGTTGGCGACATCCGCGATCACCAGCCCGACCGTCCGCGTCTGCTGGCTGCGCATGCTGGAGGCGACGGCGTTGACGACATAGCCGAGCCGCGCGGCGCAGTCCCGCACGCGGGTGGCTGTCTCGGCGGAGCTGGCTCCCTCGACGCCGCGCAGCACGCGGGACACGGTCGCCGTCGAGACGCCCGCCTCACGGGCGACGTCCTGCATGGTGACCGTTCCCGAATGCGCCATCAGTCCTCGTGCAAACGATTACCGTAATCGATTGACCTACTGTATCCTTGGGCCCAGTTCCGGTCAACCTTGGGAGGAATGAGATGACGCCAGGACCGACGATCCCAGTCGAGGAATACGCACAGCGACGCGAGCGCGCCGCGAAGCTGATCGCCGAGGCCGGCTATGACGTGCTCGTCGGGAACGGCACGGAAGCGGATGCCTCGGTGGTGCGCTACTTCTCCGCCTACTGGCCACTCTTCGAGATGGGTGGCGTGGCGATCGCACCATCGGGGCGATCCGCGCTCATGGCGGGCATGGAGTCGGGCGAGTTCGCCAAGGGCCGCAGCGTCATCGACAACATCCACCTGATGAAGGAGTACCGCGAGACCGCCGATCCGGTCTACCCCGGCATGGCCGGCAGCACCTATCGCGACGTCTTCGAGTCCATCGGCGTGACCGAGGTCCGGCGCATCGGCGTGGCGGGCTACCTGTGCACCAACATGGCCATGTACGAGGGCCTGCGGGAGTCCTTCCCTGACGCCGAGATCATCAACGCCGATGAGCTGACGGCTCAGCTGCGGTCACGCAAGTCGCCCGCCGAGCTGGCCTGCCTGCGCGAAGGCTTCCGCCTGGGTGAGCTGGCGCTGGAGGCGATGCTGCAGGCGGTGAAGCCGGGCATGACCGAGCTCGAGCTGGCCGGCATCGCGGTCGGCACGCTCTATGCCAACGGCGCCGAGGGCGAGGCGCATACGGTCTACTCCTTCGGCGGCAAGAAGACCACCAACGGCATCTCGCGCAGCACCCACCGGCGCCTGGAGAAGGGCGACATCGTCCAGATCGACGTGGGTGGTCGCGTCGACGGCTACTCCCCGTCCGTGGGCCGGCCCATCTGCCTGGGCAGCATGACTGACCGTCAGCGCAAGCTCCTCGAGTTCGGCCGGGATATGCACTACCGCACCTATGAATGGGTGCAGGCAGGTGTGGTGGCCAAGGACGTGGCCCTCAAGTACGAGCAGTTCGTCAGGGACGCCGGCATGGAGCGCCACTACCTCTATGGCCCCTGCACGGGTCTCGGGCTGATGGAGGTGGAGAAGCCCTGGATGGAGGCGGTCAGCGAGTACACCATCGAGCCGGGCATGACCTTCCAGGCTGACACGTTCTTCTACGACGACGACTTCGGCTGTCGCTGGGAGAACGGCCTGCTGGTGCAGGAGTCCGGGCCGGCAGAGATGATCAACGCTGGCGCACACATGGAGCTGATCGAGATCGACCGCTAGGCCACGCGGCCGGGCATCGAGACGGAGGGGAGACCACGATGCGTTACGAGATGATGCTGCCCCACCACATCAAGACGGCCATCGACGAGGACTGGCCGGTGGTGCTGCCACTGGGCCCGCTCGAGTATCACGGGCAGCACATGTCCGTGGGCATGGACACGCTGGCCGTGGTGAAGACCGTGGAGCGGCTGGAGCAGGAGATGGAGATGGTCGTCCTGCCCACCTTCTGGTGGGGACCAGCAAGTTATGCCGTGGAGCCACCGGAGCTGAAGGGCAGCGTGCAGGTGGAGGCCGAGCACCTCATCCCGGTCGCCAAGGACATCTTCCGCAGCCTGCTGCGGATCGGCTTCCGCAACATCCACTTCTTCATCCACCACCAGTCCGAGAACTTCTACCAGGGCATGCCTACCGACCTTGCCTTCCGCACCGGTGCTCGACTGGCCATCTTCGAGTTCCTCGAGAGGGAGCGGGGCGAGGGCTGGTGGGGCAGCAACGAGATGTCGACGTACTACGCTGATCACGAGCGCGGCGCCAACCCCTTCAACTGGATCAGCGGCCACCCGCTGATGGACGCCGAGATCATCAGCCGGTACCCCTTCGACCACGCCGCCATCGGCGAGACGTCGCTGATGCTGGAGCTCTGCCCCGAGAGCGTGGACATGGACTACCTCGACACCAGCAAGTGGTATCTCGAGACAGCCAGGGATGCCAACCGCGAGCTCGGTGCCACGGGTGCGCAGATGGTCCTCGAGCGCATGCGCCGGATCCTGACCGATTCGAGGCTGGCGAGTTGACCGGTCGGCCGGGTGCCAGAACATGGTTCTTCCCCGATGGAGACATCCCACCGCCGGGAGACAGCGAGCCGCACGGGCACGAGTCACTCATCATGCTCAACCCCAGTGACGACGAGGCTGAGGTGGTGATCACGGTCTACTTCGAGGAACAGGATCCCGTCGTGCTGGCACCACAGAAGGTCGGTGCGAGGCGCGTGCGCTGCCTCCGCGTGAGCGACCCCATCGATGGCTACCGGATCCCGCTGGGGCAGTACGCCCTCAGGCTGGTGAGCACGGTCCCGATCGTCTGCCAGATCGGGCGCATGGACGTGCAGCAGCCCAACCTGGCCTACTACACCGTGATGGGGCACGCGGTCGACGACTGACGCGGGGCTGGTGGTTCGTCCGCGTTCGCCGCGGAGATCGGCGGCCAGTCCCTGTGTGACGGTCGCGTGACGAGGCGGCCAGGCGGACGTCGCGCGTGTCACATTCCCGTCGCCACCTGCGTCCTACGGTCACGGCATGAAGCGCATTGCCATCGGTACTGCCGTCGCCGCTCTCGGGCTGGTGGCGGCGCTCGCTCTCCCTGTCCGCCTCCCCAGCCTCCGCACCGGTCGCGGCGCAGGCGGACGAGTCCATGCCCCAGCGGCCGGGGCAGCTGGAGGACCCCGGGACGCCACGCCGTCAGCACCAGCGGCTGGGACACCGATTTCAGCATCAGCTCCGTGCCGTACGACGAGATCTTCTCGGGTGGACCGGGCAAGGACGGCATCCCCGCCATCGACGACCCCCGGTTCGAATCGATCGACGCGGCACGCGAGTGGGTCAGCGGCCGCGGGCCCGTCATCGCGCTCGAGATCGACGGCGACGCACGGGCCTATCCGCTGGCCATCCTGACGTGGCACGAGATCGTCAACGACACCGTCGGCGACACACCCGTCATCGTCACCTTCTGCCCCCTGTGCAACACCGCCCTCGTCTTCGGCCGCACCCTCGACGGGACCGTCCACGACTTCGGCGTGTCGGGCAACCTGCGCTTCAGCGACATGGTGATGTACGACCGCCAGACCGAGACATGGTGGCAACAGGCGACCGGCCACGGCATCGTGGGTGATCTGACCGGCGCCAGGCTGGAGTTCATCCCCGCCCAGATCGTCGGCCTGGACCAGTTCGCCGAAGCCCATCCCGACGGCGTGGTGCTGAGCCGCGACACGGGCTACAGCCGCGACTATGGCCGCAACCCCTACCTGGGCTACGACGATGCCGACGAGCAGCCCTTCCTCTTCAGCGGCGTCACCGACGGCCGGCTGGCACCCAAGGAACGCGTGGTCACGCTGGGTGGACAGGACAGCGCGGCGCCCATCTCCATCCCCCACAGCGAGCTACGCGCCAGCGGCGTCGCCATGCTGGAGTTCGAGGGGCAGCCGGTCGTCGCCATGTGGCAGCCCGGTGTGTCCTCTCCGCTCGACGCATACGCCATCGACGAGAGCAGGGACATCGGCGCCACCGGGGTGTTCTCCGCGGTCGTCGACGGCCAGCCGCTGACGTTCACGCGAGACGGCGGCGAGGACGCGCCGATCACCGACCTCGAGACCGGCAGCACCTGGAACGTGACCGGTCGCGCCGTCGACGGCCCGCTGGCGGGCACCGTGCTGGAGGCCACCGGTCACGGCGATCACTTCTGGTTCGCCTGGGCCGCCTTCGTCCCTCACACCAGCATCTGGACAAGCGATGGCATCGTGAGCCTGGACGGCGAGGAGTAGCGACGATGACCGACACCAGCGACAGGCCCAGGCGGCCGAGCCACCGAGTCAGTGTGGGACTACCCGCGCCCACCACGCGTGGAGCCATCTGACCGCCGCGTGCGGGTCATCGTCGACGGCATCGTCGTGGCCGACACGCGGCGGGCGATGCGGGTGCTGGAGACGTCGCACCCGCCCGGCTGGTACATCCCGTCGGAGGACGTGCGCATGGACCTGCTGCGGCCGACCGAGCGCCGGACCGTCTGCGAGTTCAAGGGCGGTGCGAGCTACTACACCATCAGTGCCGGCGGCCGGGACCGCGTCGACGCGGCCTGGACGTACCTCCGGCCGCTGCCGGGCTTCGAGGCCATCGCCGGCGCCATCGCCTTCTACCCGGGGCGGGTGGATGAGGCGTGGGTCGACGACGAGCGCGTCGTGCCCCAGGCCGGCGACTTCTACGGTGGCTGGATCACCTCCGACGTGACTGGTCCCTTCAAGGGCGGCCCGGGCACGAGCGGCTGGTAGCCGACGGGGCCCGAGAGCCGAGAAGACCGCGTGCCGACGGGCGACATCGAGCCGATCGCCCCGGGCCAAGGCTGCCGGTCGATGTCCCCGGACCGCACCCCACCGCCACTCGGCTGGCCCGCTGGTACGGGGTGCGACCGTACCAAGAGGTAGTGGGCGGGGACATCGGGTCAGGCGCAGATTCCCTGCAGATATCCCATAGCGATGCCCTCCACTGCACGGCCCCATTGATGAGGAACCCCTCTCCCTCATGAATGGGGGTGGAACAGGCAACGCGGACTCTATGCCCGGTGGCAAGGTCGGCCCCCTCCTCCCGACCTCGCCACCGGGTTTCTTCTTGCCGTCGAGGGCCTCGGTTCCCGCGCCGAAACCCGAGGGAACGCTCAGTAGACCCGCGGGACGAACCGGCGCGTACGGGCGATGTAGGTCCGGTAGCCCACGTAGTGGTCGGTCAGCCAGACCTCCTCGCGGCGCGACTTGAGATCGAAGAAGGCCGCCAGGAGGAGCGCCAGCAGGAGCGTCAGCAGGCTCGTCGCGACCAGCGCCCAGCCGAAGGCGGTGACGATGATGCCGCCGTAGATGGGATGGCGCACGAGCGAGTAGATGCCGGTCTCCACCAGCTGCGCGTCGGTGCGCGGTCGCGGCACGGGCGTCAGGTTGCGGCCCAGGTCGAGCAGTCCCTTGCCCAGCAACACGGCGCCGCCGGTCATCAGCGCCACTCCCGCGAGCACAGCCAGCGATGCCGGCCACCCCTGGAGCGCGCCGCCGGCAACCACGCCCGAGAGCGCCACCAGCGGCAGCAGGATGACCTGCAGCAGCACCCAGCCCTCCCCGCGCGGCCCGAGCGCTGGCAGGCGTGTCACGGGGCTGGCAGGCGTGTCGTACGGACGGCCGGTCCCCCGGGGTCAGGCGTCGAGCACCTCGGGCACGCCGATGATGTTGTAGCCGCCGTCCACGTAGTGGATCTCGCCGGTGGTGCCACGGCTCAGGTCGCTGCACAGATAGACCGCCGCGTTGCCCAGGTCGTCGATCGACAGCGGTCGTCGGAGGGGCGAGATCTGCTCGAACAGCCGGTGCATCTTCTTGAAGCCGGAGACGCCCGACGCGGCCAGCGTGCGCACCGGGCCGGCGCTGATGGCGTTGACGCGGATGCCCTCCTTGCCCAGGTCCACCGCGAGGTAGCGCACACAGGCCTCCAGGGATGCCTTGGCCACGCCCATCACGTTGTAGTTGACGACGGCCTTCTCGGCGCCGTAGTAGGAGAGCGTGAGGATGGCCCCACCGTCGGTCATCAGCGGTCGGCGCCTCGCGCGCAAGCGCGACGAGCGAGTAGGCGGAGACGTCGTGGGCGAGCGCGAAACCCTCGCGCGAGGTGCGGATGAACTCACCCCCGAGCTCGTCCTTGTTGGCGAAGGCGACCGCGTGGACCAGGATGTCCAGCTGCCCGACCCGATCCTTCCACTGGGCGAACACGCGCTCGATGTCCTCGTCCTTCTGGACATCGCAGGGCTCCACGAAGGTCGAGCCCAGCCTGGCCGCGAGCGGCTTCACGCGCTTCTCCATGAGCATCTCGACCGAGGAGAAGCCCACCTCGGCACCCTCGCGGTGGAGCGCCTGGGCGATGCCCCAGGCGATGGAGTGGTCATTGGCCAAGCCGAAGATCAGGGCGCGCTTGCCCTCCAGCAGTCCCATGTGCGTGCTACCTCCCTGTGACCAGCCTGCGACGCCGACGGCCGACATGCTGTGGCGAGCCTAAGGATGCACCTGATGGCGAGCGCGTGGGCGGACGGAGGAGCGACCGGCCGCGCCGTGGAGCGAGCGACCCTTCCGGGTCACTACCCCGTGACCAACGGGTGGTACAGGCACCGCCCCGCCACACCGCACCATGCGATCACGTTCGAGGGGTCACTGATCGGCGATGCTCGGAAGCCGTGAGGGGGCCCCTCGATCGCTTCCCGTGCCGGCGGCGCCTGCGCGGCCGCGACACGACAGCGGGGCTCGGTGACATGGGTCAACCCGAATCCGGGGGGATTCCGTCGAACCGCGGTACCCTATGACCCTGGTTCACATGAGCCTGGTTCGTCGTCGTGGTCTGATCGTCGCTGGAGGCTCCGTGTCCGCCGGACGGGTAGCTGGTCGCTCTCTCCTTGCCCTCCTCTGCTTGCCCTGCTTGGTGCCCTGCTGCCTGCGTCCACACTGGCGGCGCCGGAGGGCAAGCTCCGCGAGTACATCGTCAGCCTGCAGGTCACCGGCTCGGACAACGTCATCGCGCCCAGCAACCGCAGTGCCCGTCAGCGCATCGCCATGCGCAGCGAA
>CAVORC010000016.1:0-77544 GCA_963698505.1 uncultured Chloroflexia bacterium
GTGGCCGCCGCCGCGCCCGCCACCGCCGGCGGCAGCGGCTTCGGCTCGAGCGGCACCATCGCCCTCGGCGGCGGTCCCGCACCAGCGTCGCCGCCACGCATGAGCGGCTGGCGCGCCATGCCCAACGCCTTCGCCTTCGTCCTGGGCTTCACCGTCGTCTTCACCCTCTTCGGCATCGCGGTCTACTCGGCTGCTGGCCCCCTGCGCGACAACCTCCCGCTGCTGCGCCAGATCGGTGGCGTCATCCTCGTCATCCTGGGACTCAACCTGATGGGTGTACTCAAGCTCCAGACGCTGGCTCGCTCGTGGAAGCCGCTGGAGCGCTTCGGCGATGGGCAGCCCAGGCAGCGACGAGGCGGCGTCGTCGGTGGCTTCCTTCTCGGCAGCGTCTTCGCCGTGGGCTGGACCCCCTGTATCGGCCCAGTGTTGGGCAGCATCCTGATGATGGCTGCGGTCGGCACCAGCCCGCAGGTCGTCGGACTCCTCGTGGCCTACTCACTGGGCCTAGGCATCCCCTTCATCCTCGTGGCGCTCGCGTTCGACCGGGCGCCGCTGCTCACGCGACCGCTGCTGCGCTACAGCCGCTTCATCGAGATCGCCGGCGGCGTGCTCATCATCCTGCTGGGCCTGGCGCTCATCTTCGACTGGCTCGGCTGGTTCGCGCAGCAATTCGCCTGGCTGGACTTCAACACCTGGATCGAGATCTCGATTTGAGTGCCCCCGAGCCGGGGGCCCGCTCGCGCTGGCAGCGCCAGGCCATCGGGCCGTTCACGCTGCGCCACCTGGTAATCCTGGCCATCGTCCTGGCCGCCACGGCCGGGCTGCTGATGCTGCTGACCACACCCATCGAGGCACCCTCGCAGGCGGCGAGCCAGGTGCCCGGGTCGGGCTTCTACCAGACGGGCGAACGCACCACCGGGCTCGCTGTCGGCCAGCTGGCCCCGGAGCTGGAAGGCGACGTCGGTGGCCGACTGGAGCCGCTGCGCGATCTCGATGGTGAGACCGTGCGGCTCGCCGATCGCCGCGGCGATCCGGTCTGGCTGAACTTCTTCGCCACCTGGTGTCCACCCTGCCAGGAGGAGACGCCCGTGTTGCGGGATGCATACGAGGCCTATGCGGCCGACGGGCTGCAGATGATCGCGGTGAGCGTGCAGGAGACCACGGCGGAAGACGTGGCCGCGTACGCTCGCACGTACGCGCTGCCCTACACCATCGGCTTCGACGCCAGCGGCGCGATCTTCGATACGTACCAGGGCTACGGGCTGCCCACGCACGTCTTCATCGATGGCGAGGGCGTCATCCGGCACCTGCGCTACGGACCTGTCACGCGCGAGGTGGTCGCGGAGATCGTGGAGCCGTTGCTGGCGGACGCAGCTGCCGCCCGCCCGGGGGCCCCGGGCTAGACCAGCGGTTCGAAGCGGTACTTGTCCCGCTGCGGCACGAGGGTGCCGACCGGTCGGCGCGGCTCGTGCGAGAGCACGATCGTCCAGCCCTCCTCTGCCGCCTCCGCGAAGAGCGCAGCCTTCACCTCCACGCTCGTCAGGGGGAAGTCGTCGAACGACGTGATCCACTTGGGATTCGCCGACCAGGGCCGCATGCACAGGTCGCCGATGAAGGCCACCGTTCCCTGCCGCCCGCGCACGATGATGGCCTGGTGGCCACCCGAGTGGCCACTGGTGCGCCGAACCTCGACCCCCGGGATGAGCTCTTCATCGCCGTCGGCCGCACCTGGGCGTGCCCAGGCTTCGGCCAGGCGCAGCTCGCTCTGCTCGTACGACGCGGTGAGGCGCGGGTTCGAGCCCAGCGCGAAGTCCCACTCGTCCACCTGCGCCACGATACGGGCATTGGGAAAGGCATACTCGCCGTCCGCCGCCAAGAGACCGCCGGCGTGGTCGAAGTGCAGATGCGAGAGCGCCACGTAGTCGATGGACGCCGGATCGACGCCCGCGGCGCGTAGCGATGGCAGGATCGGCTCGCCACGCACGCCCCGCTGGGCCTTGTGGTGGTCATCCATGCGCTCGCCGACGCCCGTCTCCACCAGCACGCGGCCCGAGGGCGTCTCGACCAGCAGGCAGTTGAGCGCCTGTGTCAGCGTGTGGTCGGGGTTGAGCTCGTCGGCCACGAGCCGCTCCCACATCAGCCGCGGGACGGGTCCCAGCACGGTACCGGCGTCGCTGGTGAAGACACCGGCCTGGATGAGCGCGATGGTCGTGCCACCGCCGAGATCTGCGCGCCACTCGGCGCTCGCTTCGATGGGCATGCGCTGAAGGGTAGCCCGATGGGCCGTGTTCCCGCCCAGGAGCCATCGCCGCCCGCAAGCCGCCCACGCCCGGACGTCAGGCGACCAGCGCCACCCCTACCCTCGCGGCCCGCCCTTGGTGGTGCGTCGGTTGGCCTCGAAGTCGCGGTAGGCGCCCGACGCCGTCGGCGTCGACTGGCCCTGGTAGCGCGAGCCCAGGCCCTTGGTGCCATAGGGGCGCTCGACCGGGCTCGACATCTCGAAGAAGGAGATCTGGCCGATGCGCATGCCGTAGTACAGCGCGATGGGCAGATTGGCCACGTTCGACAGCTCCAGCGTCAGGTTGCCCTTCCAGCCGGGATCGACGTATCCGGCCGTCGAGTGGATGAGCAACCCCAGGCGGCCGAGCGAGCTGTTGTGCGTCGGGATGAACGATCTCGAGACCAGGAACTGCCCACGTGGCGACGCGACCTGGATACAGCGGACCGGGACCGACGGCACGGGGCGAACGACATCGATGGCGCGGAAGCGATGGAACCGCGCGTCGCCTGGCCGCTGCCGAGCGAGCTTCCGTCCCAAGCCGAACACCGGTCGGTCAGGGGTGAACTTGACCCGATACTTGGGACCCTGGTCGACGCCGTGCAGGGTCGCCCGGCCGACCGACTTGACGGGACGGAAGCCAAGGCTCGCCGCCAGCTCGACGACGCCGTCGGCCAATCGCTCGGACACGCTGGTGTACTCGCAACGGCCGGCGACATCGTCGACGAAGCCGTCCGAGTCCATCAGCCCCTCGAGCAGGGCTTGACGCTGCTCGACCCCGGCCTCGAGGTACTGCCGCGGGATGAACTTGCCCTCCATCAGGCCGAGGTTCCGTAGCTGACTCGACAGCGAGCCGTTGCGGGCGTACCGGCCGGACCGGGGATCGCGCGTGTGGCCAGCGCCGCCGATGCCGTAGAGCCCGCGCTTGTATGTCAGCCGTCGGACGGCATAGCCATCACCACTGATGCGCTCGAGGATCTCTTCGTCGAAACAGGTGATGGCTGCTGCGGTCGTTGTGCCATCGCCGAGCCAGGCGCCGAGCGTGTACGGCGCGATGGGCAAGTCGAGCCGGTATGGGTACTGCACCGGCCCGGCCAGCGCGACCTGGTGGTTCATCTCGCCACGGACTCGCACGGACGCTGCGATCTGATCGGTCGTCCGGATCGCGCTTCGCACACGCCCGTATCGTCGATCGTTCTTGTCGCTCGTCACCCACTGGTGAGAAGCGTCCGCAACCACGCGCTGGCCATCGGAGAAGATGACCTCGCGGCAGGGTCGATCGAGCAGCGGCTCGGTCGCTGCCACCACGAGGGTCGGGAACCCGTGCTCGTCGAACACGTGGTCGCCGGGCCTGAGGTCGCCCATGCTGCGCCACCCGGTCGGCGTCGGAACAGGCGTGTCGAGCGCCAGTGCCTTCCCCTCGAGCCTGGCTACCAGGTCGTCGGGCAGCTCCACCCACTCGAGGGTCTGCCCCAGCACGAACTCGCCCGGATGCAGCACGAACGGCTCGTCGCCCTCGACCGCGGTGACCTCGGTCAGGTCGGGCTGCTCCTCGCGCGGGTCGATGTAGGGGTAGCGGTGGTTGTGGAAGACGCGGAACTCGCGATCCAGGTGCAGGTCCACCGACGAGGGCTGCAGACACGCCTCGTCGAAGGGGTCGACACGGATTCGACGCTCCTGGAGGGCGGCGCGGATGTCGCGGTCGGCGAGGACGCTCATGTGCTCTCTACTTGCGCTTGGTGGGCCGCCGGCGCGGGGTGCCGCGCGGACCGATCGGCGTGATGGCCCCATCTTCGGCCACCAACCGCAGGGTCGTCTGGCCCGGCGCGCGCTCGGTCCGCTCCTCGTACAGCGTGTCCACCTCCTGCTTCAGCTGTTCGATGTCGTCGAACGACTGGTACACGCTCATGAATCGGATGTAGGCGATGTGGTCCAGGCTGCGCAGCCGGTCCATGGCCATCTCGCCGATGGTGCTGGAGGGGATCTCGTTCACGCCGCGTGCGCGAAGGGCGGCCTCGATCTCGTCAGCGGCCTCATCCGCGGCATCCTTGCCCACTGGGCGACGGGTCAGCGCACGGGCCAGGCCGTCGGCGAGCTTGTCACGATCGAACTCCTCGCGAGTGCCGTTGTTCTTGACGACCAGCAGGCGCGCCGATTCGACGCGCTCGTACGTGGTGTAGCGCGAGCGGCAGGAAGAGCATTCGCGGCGACGGCGGACGGTGGTGGCATCGTCGAGGTCCCGGGAGTCGATGACCCGCCCGTCCAGTGTCCCGCAGTTCGGACAGCGCATCGCTGGTGACTCTACACCACCACTACCCGTGGGCCGTGCGTCCCGCCAGCGTGTCCAGCGCATGCCCCAGGACCGGTGCCACCGCGTCGAGCGACTCGGCGACCCCCTTGGGACTGCCCGGCAGGCACAGGATGAGGGCCGGCCCGCGCACGGCACCGAGTGAGCGCGACAGCGAGGCCAGCGGCGTGTGCCGGCGCCCCTCGGCGCGCATCGCTTCGCCAAAGCCGGGCACGAGGTAGTCGGCGATGCTCTCCACGGCCTCGGGGGTTCGATCGCGCGGACCCAGCCCCGTGCCACCCGAGGTCACCACCAGGCGCGTGCCAGCGTCGGCGGCGGCAGCCACGAGCCGGGCGATGTCGTCGGGCTCGTCGGCCACGACCTCGCGGCGGACCTCGAATCCCATCGCCGCCAGGCGCTCCTCAGCTAGGTCACCGCTGCGGTCATCACGCACGCCCGCCGACACTCCGTCGCTGATGGTGAGCACCAGCGCCGCCAGCCCCTCCGCTACCATCGGCTGCTCCATCTCAGGTCGCCTGCCCCTTCTTCGGTGGGCGCGCCCGCCTGGAGGGTTGGGCTGGACTCGCCTCCGCGTTCGCGACCTTCGGTGCCGGCCGCTTCCAGTGCCCGCTCTTGCCGCCGCTCTTCTCGAGCAGGCGGATGCCGTTGATGGTGACGAAGCGGTCGGCGCTCTTGACCATGTCATAGACCGTCAGCGCCGCGATGGACGCTGCCGTCATCGCCTCCATCTCCACGCCCGTGGGGCCGGTGGTGGCCGCGCTGGTGGTGATGACGAGCGCGCCGACCTTGCGGTCGGGCGTGATCTCGACGGTGACCTCGGTCAGCGGCAGCGGATGACAGAGCGGGATGAGCTCTGCGGTGCGCTTGGCCGCCATGATGCCGGCCAGCTCCGCGACGCTGAGCACATCACCCTTGGCGCCCTGGCCGTCGATGATCAGCGTCAGCGTCTCCTGGTCCATCTTGACGGTGGCCTCGGCCACCGCGCGCCGGGCAGTCGGCGGCTTGTCGCTCACATCGACCATGCGCGGACGCCCCAGCCGGTCGACATGGCTGAGCGCTCGGCGGTCCTTGCGCGCGACCGGTGCCGACGGCTTCGGCTGGCCGGGCCAGGCGTCACGAGATTTCGATGTCAAGCCTGATGACCTCCACGTGGCTGCCGGCGGGTGCCTCGGCGGCGCCCTCCGGGATGATGGCGAGCCCATCGGCGACCGCGAGCGCGCTGAGAACATGCGAGCCCTGCCCGCCGGCGAGATGGGCGATGTAGTGGCCGGCGACGGCCGGGTCGGGCTCCAGTCGGACCCGCATGAAGGCCCGCCGCGGCGCTGACTTGCGCACCGGTTCGGCCAGTGTCGCCGGCACGAGCAGGCGGCCGCCATCGGCGCGATCGCCGCGTAGGCGGCGCAGCACCGGCCGCACGAAGAGCTCGAAGGTGACGAAGCTGCTGACCGGGTTGCCCGGGAGGCCGAAGAGCAGGCAGTAGCCGCCGTCGGGTCGTGGCGCGCTGCCGTACGCGAGCGGCTTGCCGGGCTGGATGGCCACGCGCCACAGGTCGAGCGTGCCGATCTGGCTGAAGACGTCCTTGACGACATCGTGGGCGCCGACGGAGACGCCACCGGTGACGATGAGCACATCAGCGGCGAGGATGCCCTCGAGCAGGCGTTCGCGGATGGCGTCCGCGTCGTCGACGGCGATCCCCAGCCGCACCGGCTCCGCCCCGGCCGCCGTGACCTGTGCCGCGATCGACTCGCTGTTGCTGTCGGGGATGGATGCGGGGCCCAGGGGCTCCCCGATGGGGGTGAGCTCGTCGCCGGTCGCCACGATCGCCACGCGCGGACGCCGATGGACGCTCACGCGCGCGTGGCCGGCGGCGGCGAGCACGGCGATGGTGGCGGGCCCGACGCGCGTGCCCGCGGGCAGCAGCGGATCGCCTTGCACCATGTCGCTGCCTGCTCGCCTGATGTCCTGGCCCTCGGGCACCGCAGCGAGGATGGCCACGGTGTCCGGCAGCTCGGCCACACCCTCGACCGCATCGGTGTGCTCCACCTTCACCACCGCGTCAGCGCCCGGTGGCAGCATCGCACCGGTCAGGACGCGCACGGCGGTGCCGGGTTCGACCGGCACGGTCGGCTCGTGCCCGGCGGCCACCTCGCCGACGACGCGCAGGCGGACCGGCGTCGTGGCGCTGGCCGTCGCCACATCGCTGGCGCGCACCGCGTAGCCGTCCATGGCGCTGTTGTCCCAGGGCGGCAGCGTCAGCAGCGCGCTGACGTCGTCGGCCAGCACGCGACCCAGCGCCTCCGGCAGCGGCAGGGACTCGGCGCGCAGTGGCAGCACATCGGTGAGGATGAGGTCGCGCGCCTCCTCCAGCGAGAGCAGCTGTGGCATGGACATAGCCCTGAGACTAGTCCTCCTCGCGTCCGGGTGTCGGGGCCGCCCCGGAACGAGTCCCTGCCCAACGGCCGAGCAGCCAGGCGCCGATGCCGAGCAGGAAGACCAGCAGACCCAGCGCGGCTGCGGCGATCTGCCAGAAGCCGAAGGGATAGAGCTGGACGAGGCGCTGCGTGCCCGGGTCGAACGACCAGTTGCCGCCCGGGAAGAAGACCTGGTGGAAGAGGGTGAAGAGCGAGTCGAAGGCGACGAGCGAGACGAGGCCCAGGACGACGACCGCCACCGCCGTCACGAGGCCGGCGCGCGCGATGGTGCGCCACACCTGCGGCCGGCCGGCCGGCGCACGCACCATGACGACGCCCACCAGCAGGATCCCGAGTCCGCCGGCGAGCAGGAAGATGCCCAGCAGCGTCCGCGCGTCCGAGAGATGACCACGCTCGGCGGCGTCGTAGAAGGGCTGACCGTCCGGGCCTTCAAGCAGGAACGTGCCCGGGCCCACGACCAGCTCCGCCACCGACCGGTCGGAAAGCGCGTAGGTCTCGCTCGCGCTGATGCCAAGGCGCTCCGCGGAGCCGGCTGCATCGAGTGCGGCGTGGATGAACCAGGGGGTGAGCAGCGGCAGCACCGCGAGCGCGATGATGGCAAGAACGGTGCCGGCGAACACGCCAGCTCGAGCGAGGAACCCCAGCCGCGGAGCCGCCTGACTAGCCCTCTGCGAGCGTCTGGGCCTGGTCGTGCCAGCCCTGGATGGTGAGATCGGTGGGCGCCTCGACGCCCAGCGTGTAGGCCGCCTCGTTGATGCGCTCGCGGAAGGCGCTCACATCGCAGGCCAGCAGGTCCGCGAGGCCGACGATGCCGGCCTGGGTCAGGATGCGCTGCTCGTCCGCTCCGAAGTTGGCCAGGTTCAGCAGCAGGGCCTCATCCCGCCAATCGTTGATCTCGTTGATGGAGACACCGATCTGGTCGGCGAGGTAGATGCGCCGCGTCGGTGTCTCCGACACCTCCAGGAACAGGCCGGTCGTGAACAGCCCCTGGTGGAGGAGGCGGTCGAGGGCCACCTGCGGGACA
This sequence comes from uncultured Chloroflexia bacterium, assembly GCA_963698505.1. Classification (GTDB taxonomy): domain Bacteria; phylum Chloroflexota; class Limnocylindria; order Limnocylindrales; family CSP1-4; genus JAFMJV01. Next base: position 8,043 of record CAVORC010000016.1, read on the forward strand.
CGCTGCAGGTTCTCGGTGGGGGGCATGGACTGGGCTTGCCTCCTCGCTGGCTGGCTGGACCGGACGGCGCCATGCTAGCAGGGCAGGTCACACGAAGAAGCGGCCCTGCCGACGACGAGCAGGGCCGCGAGGATGGGTCGGCTAGCCGTTCAGGTCGGCCGGCCGGGTGCCGAGCGTGGCGCTGAGCTCCAGGCTCTCACCGTCGCGCAGCACCTCGAGCACGACGTCGTCGCCGGGCGCGAAGCGCAGCACCTGCAAGTCGAGCGGATTGGCGCGATCGACGGCCAGCCCGTCCACGGCGGTGATGATGTCACCCGCGCGCAGGCCGGCCTCGTCGGCCGGGCTTCCGGCCACGACCGGCTCCTGGTTCTCGTCGGTATCGGCGATCCAGGCGCCCTCGGTCACGGGAAGAGACTCTTCCTGGGCGACCTGGGCGTCGATCTCGCGATAGACGACACCAACGTACGGTCGGGAGACGGGCTCACCAGCCTGGGCCTGCTCGATGATGGGCTTGGCCAGGTCGATGGGAAGCGCGAAGCCGATGCCGTCGTTGATGCCGGCCTCAGCGGTGGTGATGCCGATGAGGTTGCCGTCGCCGTCGAAGAGGGCGCCGCCGGAGTTGCCGGAGTTGATGGCCGCATCGGTCTGGATGAGGTGGTTGAGGCGGCTGCCGCCCAGGCTGTTGCCGAAGACATCGATGCTGCGGTCAAGCCCGCTCACGATGCCCACGGCCGCACTGCTCGGGAAGCGGCCCAGGGGGTTGCCGATGGTGATCGCCAGCTGGCCCACCCTGATGCCGGACGAGTCGCCCAGCGTCACGGTCGGCAGGTTCTCGGCGTCGACATCGACGAAGGCGAAATCGGTCAGCGTGTCGACACCCGTGACGGTGCCCTCCAGGAGGGTCCCGTCATCGAGGATGACATTGACCGTGTCGGCGTTGCCGACCACGTGGCCGTTGGTGATGATCAGCCCATCCTCGGAGACGATCACGCCTGAGCCGCTACCGCCCATGCCGAAGCCCTGGGGCCCGCCGAACGGGTCGCCGAAGCCCTCGGGCGGCTGCAGATCCTCGGGCAGCTGGAAGCCCTCTGGCAGCTGGAAGCCCTCCGGCAGGAGCTGCTGCAGGTCCTCGAGGCTGCCCGGGATCTCCGTGCCTTCGGGCAGCTGGAAGTCCTCCGGCAACCCAAGGTCATCAGGCAACTGGAAGTCACCGGGAGCCTCGCCACGCACGGAGGCGAACGAGCCGACCGGTGTCTGGATGGTCACGACCGCGGGCGTGACCCGCTCGATGATGTCGATGACCGTGTCGTTGTCACCCTGCGCACCAAGGGCGCTGGTGGGTGTGATGAGGGCGGCTCCGGTGATGCCGAGGACGCCCGCGAGCGCGATGACCGATCTCGGTCTTCGGCTGGTAGTTGTCGGGAACAGGGTATCCATGCCTGCCTTTCGTTCGAATACTCGTCGGCGCCGCAGCACGGCGCGGCGGTCATGTGGGTGTCACGCGGAAGCTGCGTGGCCGTATGACCAGAGTTGTACCCGACAGGCAGTGAATCCGAGGTGTGCGGAGTGTGAAGACTCGGAAGCGTTGATCGCTGTTTCCGTGCCCGAGCGCTAGCCCTCGAGAACGGCGTCGAGGGTGATCTCGACCGAGTCGCTGATGGCGCGGCTGATGGGGCAGCCACTCTTGGCGGCGTTGGCCTTCTCGGCGAAGAGCGCCGCATCGATGCCGGGGACCTTGGCTCGGGCGCTGATGGCACTGCGCGTCACGGTCCAGCCGGCGTCGGTCTTGTCGGCGCTGACCTCGACGCTGACCTCGACGCGCTCGGGCGGGAAGCCCGCCTTGGCCAGCTCGTTGCTCACGGCCATCGAGTAGCACGACGCATGTGCTGCTGCCAGCAGCTCCTCGGGGCTGGTCTTGCCTTCGGACGCCTCGGTGCGGGCGCGCCAGGTGATGGCCTGGTTGTCGAAGATGCCACTGGTGGCTGCGCTCACCGCGCCACCACCGCTCAGCAGGTCGCCACTCCAGTTGGCTTCAGCTCGTCGGACCTGGGCCATGTCGTCTCCTTCGTTGAGGTGCGGGGACTCGGATATTCGCATGGAACGCGGGATGTCGGCGTGTGCGGAGGCTCAGTCGGCGAGGACCAGCTCCCAGTAACGGTCATTCACGGTCAGACCGGGTGGCTCGACACCGAAGCCGCCGACATCGAGCAGCAGCCCGGTGAGCGGATCCTGCAGCGACTCGACCGCCGCAACGGCGCGGTCGCCACGCAGCTGACCGGCGGCCACGCTGTCGAAGTAGCCCACTGCCGCGGTGACGCCATGTGGGCGGACACCCATCGCCCGGCACTGCGACAGCCGCACGGCCCCTTCGACGGGGCCGCCACATGTCCACGGCAGATCGTCCTGGTCGCTCGCTCCCAGGGCCTCGAAGGCGGTCCACTTGCCGCTGCCCATGGAGACGAGGTCGCTGAAGACGCGCCACGAGAGTGGCCGGCTGAAGGTCACGACGTAGCCGTCCTGGTTGACCCCCGGCCGCTGGTCGCGACAGCGCGGGATGGCGACTTCCGTCGGGAGCTGTGGCCGCTGCCCTGCACGCGGGAACGGCTGGGTGTCATACGTGAGCGTGTAGCGTTCCGCCTGCCACTCGCCCAGCAGCTCTCGCGAGAGCTGCGAGAGCACCTCTGTTCGTCCCTGTCGGCGATCCCAGGCCCAGGTGCATCGGCCGCTCACCCGCTTGGCGTGCCAACGCGAGAACTGCATCGTGGCGGTATACGTGCGCCCGGGGTCCGGCGCTTCGCGGCCGGCGATGACCTCCGCCTCTTCCCAGCGTCCGTCACCGTCATCATCGTCACGGTCGAAGGATGGATCGGGATGATTGGTGGCCCAGTAGCCGGTAGCGCTCAGGCGGCCGCTGCGGTCGTTGACCTCGAGCGTGTAGCGCAGGCCGGTCGACAGGTAGCGCTCCAGGCCCGCCGCCTGCGCTGCATCCCAGATCGCCGCGGTGCGGTAGTCGATGGCGTCATCCTCGACCAGAAAGCTGGCAGCCTGTGGCGTGGTCATGGACTGCGAGGGTGTCCAGGACGCTCCTCCGACGCCCGCCGCCTGGGTCGTGGAGCTGACCAGCAGGACCGCTACCAGCGCCGCCGGCAGCCCGCGGCCGATGTGCTTCACGCGATGTCGACGTCCAGCTCGACGGCCGCGCTGCGCAGCAGCTGCCAGGCACGCTCGACGTGGCGCCGCTCGGTGCGGATGTTGCCGATGGCGAGGCGCAGCACGAACGTGCCGTCGATCTTCGTATGCGACAGGAAGACCTCACCGGAGTCGTTCACGTGGTTCATCACCGCTTCGTTGAGTCCGTCGATGGCGGCGGCCACCGCCGGCTCCCCTTCCCTGCCGGCGAAGCGTGCCGGCCGCATGCGGAAGCAGACCGTCCCGAGGGGCACCGGGTAGAGCAGCTGCGCGTCGGCCTCCTGCTCGATCCAGCCGGCGAGCTCCTGCGCCAGGTCGAGATGCTGTTGCAGCCGGCGCCGCAGGCCCGACAGGCCGAAGTAGCGCAGCTGCATCCACATCTTGATGCCGCGTGCCTTGCGGCCAAGCTGTGGCACGTACTCGGAGTAGTCCCGTGCGCCCACCTTGCCGTCGTAGGCGCGCAGGTACTCGGGGACGAGGCTCAGTGCCGCCCGCAACGTGTCCATCCTGCGGGTCAGCAGCAGCGAGCAGTCGAACGGGGTGAACATCCACTTGTGCGGGTTGACCACGATCGAATCCGCACGCTCCCAGCCGGCGAAGAGGTGTCGCATCTCCGGGATCAGGGCGACGGGACCGGAGTAGGCGGCATCGACGTGCAGCCACAGGCCCTCATCCGCGGCGACGTCGGCGATCGCCTCGACGGGGTCGATGGCGGTGGTCGAGGTGGTGCCGATGGTGGCCACGATGCCCGCCGGCAGCCAGCCGTCGGCGCGATCCTCCACGATGGCGTTCCGGAGTGCCTCCGGGTCCATGGCGAGCTGCTCGTCGACCTCGACAGCCCGCACGCCGTCACGGCCGATGCCCAGGACCATGGCCGCACGCTCGACTGATGAATGGGCTTGCGAGGAGATGTAGATGCGCAGTGGAGCCGAGGCGCGCAGGCCTGCCTGCGATGCGTTGCCGGTGGCCTGTTGACGGGCGCAGGCGAGCCCGGAGAGCGTGCTGATCGAAGCGGTGTCATTGAAGACGCCATCGAAGTCGTCGGGCAAGCCCAGTCCCCCGCGTAGCCAGCCGATGGTGATGCCTTCAAGCTCCGTCCCGACCGGCGAGACACGCCAGATGAATGCGTTGGAGTTGAGTCCACTGCTGATGAGCTCACCCAGGATGCCGATGCCGGAGGCCGTGGAGCTGAAGTAGGCCATGTTGTTCGGGCTCTGCCAGTGCGTGACGTTGGGGATGACGTCGGCGCGCAGGTCGCGCAGGATGCCCTCGAGTGGTTCGGGCTCCTCGGGCGCGGGTCCGCCGAGGCGGTCGCTCAGCTCACCGGGGCGGACGTGCGGCAGGACGGCGTACTCCTCGACGCCATCGAGGTAGTCGGCCACCATGTCGGCCACCTCGTGCAGCGCGGCCCGCAGCTCCGTGGAGGGCATGTCGCCCGTGCCGCTGCGCTGCGCTTCATCGAGGCTGCGCGGCGCTTCATGCGGGTGGCCGCGTGGCGCCCGGCGCGGTTCCTCTGTCTTGGTGTCCACTGCCACCGATGGTACTCCGCAGGCCGCCATGGGGCTGCCGGCTTCCCTTGTGTGGGTGGCTGGCGCATCATGTGGCGGTCCGCATCCGGGAGGGTCACGCGTGAGTGCCGCCGCCACCTCGTTGCTTCTGGTCCCGCACTCCCGCGCCACGCGCGGCCGGGCGATCGTGACAAGTGGGAAGCTGAGCCCACCGTCGTCTGCGTCGCGACCTGGCGGGCTCTCTGGCTGGCACGGGTGACATGCGACGACAGCAGGTCCCCCCGATGCGCTGTGGTCGTTGCGGTGCCCCGGTCACTCTCGACGCTGCCTTCTGCTCACGCTGCGGCGTGTCCCTTGTCGGCCTGGCTGGTCACGGCAACATGGAGGCCCGGCGCGAGGCCGCGCTGGCGGTCTTCCGCAGCGGTCGTGACGCGTCCGGCGTCCAGTGTCCCAGCTGCGGTGGCTCCCACATGCAGACGATCCGCAGTGACGCAGAGGAGAACCTCTTCTGGTCAGGCATGTTCGTCCTCATCGGCATCGTCTCGCTGATCATCGTCTTCATCGGCGGCGACACCGGCATCCTGGGCGCCAACCTCTCCACCATCGCGCTTGTCGCCATCCTCATCGGCGTGTTCCTGTTCAGCGTGGCGCGCTGGCGTCGCCGGCCGTCTGCCTTCGAGTGCTTCGACTGCGGCTACCGCGTGCCCTGAGGCGTGGTCGATGGGGCTCGCTGCCCGGCCTTGCCTGGTCGCGGCAATCGACGGGCCCTCGAGTCTGCCGTGCTGTGGCCATGACCCCGGGAGCCGTCCGTCGGACCATCGCCCTCGAGAGCGATCCGATCGGCATCGCAGTGATCGAGGGAACGCCATGACGAAGCACACATCGGGCAAGTACGGACGGGAGGTCGGGCAGAGGGAGCGCAAGGCGGGTTGGCCGGCACAGGCGACGGCCTGGTGCTACCTGTGCGCAGGCACCCACCGCTGGAGCCAGGGCTGCGCCGCACGTGACGGCCATCCAGCCTTCCATGCCGGCCCGGCACAGCCCGACCGCAGCCGTCCAGCGGCATAGACGAGCCGCGGGCGCGACCGTGGCCGCCGCAGCCGAGCCAGGTCGCGGGGCCGCGTGCGCCCCGCCTGCGAGATCGACGCCGCCCTTCGCGGGACTCGGGCATCGGATTGACAACCCCGCGCTGCGGATCTATGCTCCGGCCGTAGTGCACATGTGCGTTTCACGGCGCTCAAATGTGCAGGGGATGAGACCACGGGGGAGCGGTGGACGCCAATCGTGTTGGTTCCGGCGACGCGCGTCTGATGGTCCGGGTTGCCCACATGTACTACCGGGTGCAGCTCAGTCAGGCGCAGATCGGAGAGCGACTCGGGATGAGCCGCTATCAGGTTGGCCGGATGCTGGACCGGGCGCTGCGCGAGGGGATCGTCCGAATCGACATCGTCCACCCAGAGGCGCGCCTGATGGACCTCGAGGCGACACTGGAGGACCGCTTCGGACTGCGTGACGCGATCGTCGTCGACGTCCCGGCGTCAGCCTCCGAGCGGGCATCCCAGGAGTTGGCCCGCGAGGCGGTTGCGAGCGCCGCCGCTCACCTCTTGGCGAAGCTCCGGCCGACTGGGACCATCGGCGTCTCTTGGGGCCGTACGATGCTTGAGCTCGCCCGCATCCTTCGCCCGGGCTGGACGACCGCGACTGAGATCGTTCAGCTCAACGGCGCCACGTCGCGCTCGCCTCTGCCAACGCGCGCGAGCGAGATCGCTGAACGGTTCGGGAGTACGACGGGCGCGTCGATCAGCCTCCTGCCCGCCCCAGCCATCGTCGGCAGCGCCGAACTCAGGGTCGCGCTCGAGGAGGACGGCATGATTCGCCACGCCCTCGAGACAGCTCGGCGCACGACTCTGGCTGTGTTCGGGCTCGGCATCCTGACCCCGGACTCGGTGCTCGTCGGCTCCGGCTACCTCACCGAGCAGGACCTCGCCGATCTAGGCGCCGCGGGGGCGGTGGGCGACGTGATCGGCCGCTTCCTTGATGTGACCGGCTCGATCGCCCTGCCCGAACTCGACGAGAGGACCGTCGGTCTGTCGCTCGACGAGCTCGCCCGTGACCGCATCTCTATCGGCTTGGCCGCCGGCGCGGGCCGAGGCCCTATCGCGCTTGCCGCATTGCGCGCCCGGTGCGTGAACGTCGTGGTTGTCGATTCGGCCACCGCGGAGTGGGTGCTGGCCCATGGATGAGCTCCTGACCCCGATCCTCGAGGCGACCGGGATCCGCAAGGAGTTCCCGGGGGTCGTGGCGCTACATGACGTGGACCTTGAGCTCCTTCCCGGCGAGGTTCACTGCCTGGTCGGCCAGAACGGTGCCGGCAAGAGCACCTTGGTCAAGATCATCATGGGTGCCTATGCCCCCGACGCCGGACAGTTGCGTGTCGGCGGTCGCGAGGTCGTGTTCCGCAGCCCCCGGGACAGCCTGCGGGCTGGGATCTCGTGCATCTTCCAGGAGTTGGACCTGGTGCCCGGCATGACAGTCGCGGAGAACCTGCTCCTGGCGGACCTCCCTGGACGGTACGGCCTGATCGACCTAGCCGCACGCAATCGCAAGGCCGAGGCGCTGCTGGCCCGAGTCGGAGCTGACTTTGGGCCTGCCACGGTCGTGGAGCAGCTGGCTGTCGCCGACCGTCAGCTTGTGGCCATCGCGAAGGCGCTTGCGGTCGACGCGAAAGTCGTGCTGATGGACGAACCGTCGGCACCGCTGACGGCCAAGGAGCTGGACCGCCTGTTCGTGGTGATTGGCGAGCTCAAGAGGGCCGGCTGCGGCGTGCTCTACATCAGCCACCGGCTTGAGGAACTCCACCGTGTCGGATCGATCGCCACGGTGCTGCGGGATGGCGGGCTCGTTGGCACCTACCCCCTACCCGATACGCCTCTGCGCTCGATCGTCGCGGCGATGATCGGTGGCGAGCCCGAGACCGCGTCTGATCGCCACGTGGTAGCCGAGGAGGGCCCTCCGATCCTTGACGTCCGGTCCGTCTCCGTGCCGCAAGCCTGCGACATCAGGGGCGTGCGCGTCTGGCCCGGCGAGATCGTGGGGATCGCCGGCTTGGTCGGATCCGGAAGGACGACATTCCTGCGGGCTCTGTTCGGCGCGGACCGGGCGGACGTAGACGCCGCATTCGACAGTCGGCCGTACCACCCGAAGGCCCCAGGCGGGGCCATCGCGGTAGGGGTGGGCTTGGTGCCCGAGGACCGTCGCCTCCAGGGCCTGGTCGTGGACCACTCTGTCGCCGACAACCTTGCGCTCGCCTCACTGCGGCGCCTGTCGCGGTTCGGGTTCGTCGGTCCTGGCCGGGTCGCCGCGTTCGCCCGGCGCCTGATTGCGGCGCTCTCGATCAAGGTGTCGAACCCGCGGGTGCGTGCCGGCGCACTCTCGGGCGGCAACCAGCAGCGCATCGTCCTCGGCAAGTGGATGGGCGGCAATGTCCGCCTGCTTCTGCTCGACGAGCCCACTCGCGGCATCGACGTCGGAGCCAAGGCCGAGCTCTTCGGCGAGCTCCGCCGGATCGCCGGCGAGGGCGTCGCGATGATCGTCGCCAGCAGCGAGATCGACGAGATCCTTCCCAACTGTGACCGCATCCTCGTCTTCTTCGCGGGCCGACTCGTGGGTGAGTTCCCGCCCGGCGAGCAGAACCGGACCGCCATCGTCAACGCCATGGTCACGGGCCAAGCACCCGCGAGGGCTAACGTATGACTGCACCTGACAAGACCGTGGGAGCCAGCGCGACCGCGGCATCCATCCCCGCCCGGTTGGCGCGAACGCTCCTCACGCGCCCGCTGATCGTGATCTTCGTCCTGTCGGTGATCCTGGCATCGCTGATCTCCCCCGCGTTCCTGTCGACCCGGAACGTGTTCAACCTTCTCCAGCAGTCGTCTATCGACGGGATCATCGCGATAGGGATGACGTTCGTGATCCTCGGGGCGGGCATCGACCTGTCCGTAGGTGCGGTCGCAGCCTTCGGTGGCATGGCTGTTGCGATCATCGTCACCGAGATGGGCGTCCCCGCGCCGCTTGCGATTCTCATCAGCGTGTCGCTCGGGGCCCTCATCGGGCTGGCCCAGGGCATGATCACTGCGCTGACGAAGGTGCCGAGCTTCATCATCACGCTCGGAACGATGGTCTCGATCCGCGGCTTGACGTATCTGCTGACCGACGGCAAACCGGTATTCGGCGTGCCCGACGACCTGCGATACCTCGGGGCCGGGTTCGTCGGCCCCGTGCCAGTCGTCGGGATCATCTTCATCGTGGTCACGATCGCAGCCGCGCTGTTCCTGGGACGTACCAGGATCGGGCGCTACATCTTCGCGGCCGGCGGCAACCCGGAGGCCGCACGCCTGTCCGGCGTGCCAGTGGCTTCCGTCATCGCGTTCACCTTCGTGGTGTCAGGCGCGCTCGCCGCATTCGGCGGCGTGCTCCTGACCGCCTGGCTCAACGTCGGACAGCCGACCGCATCACAGGGCGTTGAGCTCTACGCGATCGCAGCAGTTGTGCTTGGCGGCACAAGCCTGTTCGGCGGCAAGGGCGGCGTCTTGGGCACGTTCGTCGCCGTGATCCTGCTGACGATCCTCTCGAACATCCTCAACCTCGCGGGGGTCTCCCCGTACTTCCAACAGATCCTCACCGGCGTCGTGCTCGTGGGCACGGTGCTCCTGAACTGGGCTATCGCCAGGAGGTCGGTGCCTATGGCGTGAGGAGGGAGAAGGAGATCCGCTGTCTCGCGGGCTCCGTCTTCGGTCGTGTTCGGCATTCCAGATAGAGAAGGTGGTGTCCAGTGACTACGACTAAGAGAACTGCCGCGCTGCTCACGGCGCTCGTGCTGACGATCAGCGTAGCGCCCGTGAGCCTTGGCGCCGATGAGGCCCAGGCCCCCGAGGAGTGCACCCCGGTGACCGGGGACAACCTGCCGATCGGCTTCGCCGAGGTGACCCTGCAGTCGCCCTTCTACGTCGAGCTCGTCGAGGCCGCGCAGGCCGAGGCCGAGGCGCTCGGCTACGAGATGACGATGCTCGACGCCGATGGAGATGTCGCGAAGCAGAACAGGGACGTGCAGGACCTGATCACGAAGGGCGTCAAAGTCCTGATCCTCAACCCGGCCAACCCCGAGGCGGTCCAGCCCTCGATCGAGGCCGCCCAGGCTGCCGGCATCAAGGTCGTCACCGTCGACCGCCCGGTCGCGTCGGGTGCCGACGTCCACGTCGGCCGCGACAACGTGGCGATGGGCCGTCTCGTGGGCGAGGAAGCCAACCGCCTGCTCGCGGATGGCGGCAAGGTCATCGAGATCCAAGGCGATGCCGGCGGCATCGTGATGGAGAACCGGCGTGACGGCTTTGAGGGCGTCATCGCGGGCAACCCTGACATCACGCTCATCCAGGGCCCGTACGCCGAGTACATCCGCGCCAACGCCGTATCGGCGATGCAGGACCTGCAGGTCGCACACCCGGACGTCGACCTCGTCTACTCGCACAACGACGACATGTCCCTGGGCGCTGCGCAGGTCCTCGAGTCGGCAGGCGTCTCTGACGTGTACATCACGGGCGTCGATGGCCTGATGGAATCGCTCAAGATGATGGAGTCCGGCAAGTACCACGCGACGGCGCTCAACGACCCACAGTACTTGGGCCGCCTAACCGTCCAGGCCGCCGATCGGCTCCTGAAGTGTGAAGAGACCGCGCCGGTCATCGACGCCGGAACGACGCTCGTCACCCCGGAGAACGTCGCAGACTTCCTCGGCGACACCCTCTTCGCCATCTATGAGCCCGAGATCGACTGGGCGACCGGCCAGGCCAAGTAGTCGAAAGGAACAATGAGATGGAGGCAACGGACGGCGTGATGCAGGCAGCAGTCCTGTACGCCCCCGGCGACCTCCGCTGCGAAGAGGTTCCTCTCCCGGCCTTCGGGCCGGGAGAGGTCCTCCTCGAGGTGGCGGCGTGCGGAGTGTGCGGGAGTGACCTGGACCGCGCCCTGCGCAAGGGTTCTCACCGCGTCCCGCTCATCCTTGGTCACGAGTTCTCGGGTCACGTCCGCGAGGTCGGACCGGGGGTCGACGACTCCTGGCTCGGGACCCTCGTCACCGTGCCCCCGCTCATCCCCTGCCGCGCTTGCGAGCCGTGCCTGACTGGTCACTACAGCCTCTGCACGGACTACTCGTACTTCGGTAGCCGCGTCGACGGGGCCTACACCAGGTACGTCACCGTCCCGGAGGGCAACCTGCTCCGAGTCCCGGACGACATGGACCCGCGACTTGCGGCGATGTGCGATCCGGCCGCCATCGCGCTCCACGCCTTGTGGCGAACCGGGGCCAAGCTGGGCGATCGCGTCGCGATCGCGGGGGCGGGACCTATCGGGCTACTTGCCCTGCAGCTTGCCCGGATCCAGGGTGCGTCACGGGTCATCGCACTCGACATCGTCCCCCAGAAGCTGGAGCTTGCCCGCCAGCTGGGCGCCGACGGCGCCTACACGAACGCCGCGGAGGCGCTCGAGCACGACCCCGATGGGTTCGACGTCGTGATCGAGACGAGCGGCGTCAACGCGGGCGAGGAGAACGCCGTACTGCTCGCCGGCCGCCACGGCCGCGTCGCCTTCGTCGGCATCCCGAATGCTCCGGTCACGCTGTCGCGGCAGGCATTCGACCTGGTCCTACGCTACGAGATCAGCCTCATGGGGTCGTGGAACTCCATGAGCGCGCCGTTCCCGGGCGACGAATGGCGGCGGGTGGTTGACCTGTTCGCGACCGGCCGCCTGCGGGGCCTCGAGATGATTACGGACGAAGTGGGCGTCCCCGACGTGCCGACCCTGCTTCCGCGCCTCGCGGACCGCTCCGAGTTCCACTTGAAAGCGCTGGTCTTCCCGTAGGCGTCGCGTTCGCCGGGATCGACCTCGGTACCACTTCCGTCCGCGTCGGCATCTTCGCCGCCGATGGACGGCGCCTTGCGATCGGCAGCGAGGACCTGGCCACGACCCATCCGGGCCCCGGCCTCGCCGAGCAGGACACGACCACGTGGTGGCCGGCCACCTGCCTGGCGATGCACCGCGCCCTGGCGGCGTCCGGGCTCGCACCCGGAGACATCAAGGGCATCGGCCTCGACGCGACAGCATCGACGGTCGTCCTTCTCGACGGGGCCGAGCGCCCGCTTGCTCCAGCCGTCCTGTGGATGGACGTGCGCGCCAGCGATGAAGCTGCTGCCACCGCCATCGATCACCCGGTGCTGCGCTACTCGGGCGGCTCCGATGCCGCAGAGTGGCTGGTCCCCAAGGCGATGTGGTTCAAACGCCGCAGGCCGGACCTGTGGTCGAGGGCCGCCCACGTCGTGGAGGCACTTGACTACCTCACCTGGATGCTCACGGGCGAGTGGGTCGGCTCCGTCCTGACGACGACGTGCAAGTGGAACTACGATCCGCTCCACGGCGGCTTCGATCTCGACCTCTTCGAGGCGCTTGGAGTCCGCGATCTTGTGGACAAGGTGCCGTCGCGGATCGCTCCTGTGGGCAGCCTCGCAGGAGCGTTGACCCCTGCCGCAGCGATGGGCCTGGGACTTGCTCCCAACGTCCCAGTCGCGGTCGGTGGAGTAGACGCCCACATGGCGATCGCCGGCACCGGGGCGATTGGTGACGGCTCCCTATGCTTCATCGGCGGGACGTCCGTGGTGCTCATGCTCGTCACCGACCAGGCCGCGTTCGGCCCGGGGATCTGGGGCCCGTACCCAGAGGTCTACGGCCCCGGCACCTGGCTCCTCGAGGGCGGGCAGGTGTCGGCCGGCTCCATCCTCACTTGGTATCGGAACCAGGTGGGCGACCCCGACCACGAGCGCCTGATGGCAGCCGCGGATGTTGTCCAGCCCGGTCGGACCGGGCTGCTGGTACTGGACTTCTTCCAGGGCAACCGCACCCCGTATCGGGACGAGCGGCTCCGGGGCGCCATCCTGGGACTGGATCTCCACCACTCCCACGGGCACGTGTACCAAGCGTTGGCCGAGGGTATCGCCTACGGCACCCGCAACTCGGTCGAGGCCATGGAGGCGCTCGGCGCCGGCGTGTCTGAGATCGTGATTGCTGGAGGGATCAGGCGCAACCGGACCTGGCTCAAGGCGACGGCGGATGTCCTCCAGCGGCCGATGGTCATCCCTGCGGAGACCGAGGCATCAGTGTTCGGAGCGGCGGTAGTGGCGTCGGTTGCCGCCGGCCACCACCGCTCGCTCACTGACGCGGTCAGCGCCATGGTGCGTCGCGAGCGCGTCCTCGAGCCAGATACGAGCCTTCGCGAAACATACGAGGAGGGCTTTGCGCGCTACCGTGCCATGGTCGAGACGGCGGGCGACACGCTCCGCCAGCTCGCAGGCGTGGGCTAGACCAGATGCGAAGCCGGGCCGGCAGAACCGTCACTGCCGTCGACGCAACGGCGGAGTGTCGCACGCTCGATGATTAGGCTCATCGACGATTCCCGGCCCAGCAGCAGGCGTCCCCTCGTCACTCGACCGGCGGGACAGGCGGTGGCTGGGTCGGCATGTCGCCCTCGATGATGGAGCCGCTACGCTGACTAATTGCCTGGGTACTTGCGCAGTATGCCCTCGTAGGTCGCGATGACCTCTCGGCGATCAATGGTCATCGCCTCGATGATCAGTTTCGCGTTGAACATCTCGTTGGGTACGCAGCCTTCCAATGGACCTGCGATGACCTCGGCGATCTCCTCACGGCTAGCGGCGCCGATCGGCTTCCTGCCGATCTCCAGGTCCTCCTTGCCCTTGTCCCGGCTCATGGCCGCACACGACACCCTGTAGCCGACGTTGGGCCCGAAGACGAACTGGCTCGGGTCGACCCCGTAGTCGGTTGGGTAGTCGGTCCCGACTGACAGGCGGCTTGCCTTGCGCTCCAGAGCCAACCTCTCGCGGTCCGGGTCGGTCTCGATACGCACCACCTCGCTGCGAGCGCGGTCCCGTTCGTCTGCCAAGGACTCTCGCTTCATCTGGAGGATGCGCAGCCGATTCTCGGCAGCCTGAAGGCTCGCGATCCAGCCTTCTGGGCTGAAGAGGCGATAGATGGCCCCGCGGTAGGTATCGGAGAGGTTGGCGAGTCTTGCGCGTGTCACGGCCTGCGCCACCTCATTGGCGGTGATCCCTGCCTCGAGCTGCCGCACCTTCTGGTGCCACACCTGCCACTCCGGGTCGTACGTATACCAATCCTCGTCCTGTGCGCTGGCGCCTCCGACGCCGGACAGTCCGAGCAACGACATGAAGACGGCTCCCGCCAGCCAGCGCTGCAGTGTGTGCATGACAGATCCCCTTCTGCTCGGGCCGAGCGCGGTAGTGGCTCAGCAGGATCCCGGCGGTGAGGCGTGTCCGTGCCTCGTCGCCTCCCGTGTCAAGGCGATTCTCCCACCGCGGTCCACCAGCAGCGGTCACGACCGGCAGCGTCGAGCGGCAGCCTCTCCGGGGTTGCATCGGCACCCGCGATGGCCACGAAACGGGTCAGCCATGGGACTGGGACCGCCATGCGCCGTCGACTTCGCCAGCCACCGTCATCCCGCTGACGAACGCCGTGCACGGGTGAGAGCTGGGCCAGCGGCTCATGCGATGCGCATCTCAACCCCGTTCCCGTCCACGGGCTCGAGGGCCGGCTGGCTCGACCACCGACTCGCACGAGAATGGCCGTGTCCGTGGGGTCGTCAGGGCCCCATGGCCACGTAGCTTCCGATCGGCGCCGGCAGCCGAGGAAGCGCGATGCGGTTACTCGGCGGATAGAGCGACCGGGTCGGGCATCGGTGGCATCTGGCCCTCGAAGATCATCCCCTCGTAGCGAGACTCGCCCGTGGCCCCGTCGCCGGTGCCGAGGATGGTCGCGAAGAGCCCGTCGTAGCCGTCGTGCCCGGTGAGGACGATCATGGAACGGCAGTCACCGACGGGGTCGCAGAAGCCGGTAGACGTGGCGGTCCAGTGGCCATCCGGACCCTGGACCCATCCGGCCCCGGTCACCGGCATCTGCTTGGCCACCGAGATCTCGTACATGTCGAAGTTCAGACTCCACAAGGCACCGTCTCCCAGGCGACGGTCGCTCCAGTCCACGGTTTCGTTGACCTTGTAGGTCCGCGCATGGCCGATGGCATCCTCGACCCACCACTCCTCGTCGGAGGTATCGGGAGTCGCCGTGGTCACCGTCCCCGACACCAGCGTGACGCGTGGGTCGAGTATCGGATCCTGCGCGACTGCCCCATCGTTCAGCCCGCCGAACGATGCCAGGACGGCAGCTCCTGCCATCGCCAGCCGCAACGTACGCATGACACCCCCCCCCTTCCATCCGCGGTCGGGGTCGCCAGTGGCTCAGGCACACCCCAGGCGGCCACGGTCAACGGACCGTGCCGCGCAGCCTCCCGCTACATGGATGAGTCAGGGATGGAGGCGCTCGGTTCCATCTTCGTCGGCCACTGTTGCCAGCGGCTGCGCTCGCCACGATGCAGCAATGGCGTGAGGCCGCCAGCTGAGGGTCACGACGGCCGGGAAGTGCTTCCACGATCAGTCGTCGAGCTGGCGACGGAGGTCGAGAGACTTCCCCTCGTGCTCGCGACGACGGTGGGCGACCGCTACCGGGTGAAGGTCAGCGAGGGAGGCAGCATGGTGGGGCTGTGGCGGCGCTGACGGCGTCCCGGCCCCGGCGCTCGCCTCGTCGAAGCCAACCCATCGTGGCCGCCACATCGCGCGGGCTGGTCGTGGTGACGGTGACTCCGACGACCCCGGGGGTGACCGAATGCACCGCAGTCCATCGAACCGTCCTTGTCCGAGCGCTCGCCGCACCGGAGACTCGACCCTGGGCCATGCTGATGCGAGCAGAGGCTTTCGGTCCTACTCCGAGCCCTACCGGATGGGCACTGGCACAGCCGGCGTGGCCCGCTACGTCCACCTCTGCGCGGGCGATAGCCGACCTCGCGTCCTCCGCCTGTTCCTTGCGCTCTAGCCGCTTCACGAGCGCGGGGACTTCGCCAGCCTCGATTTCGTCAAGGTGGACCCAGTAGCTCGTGCGCTTGCACGGCCAGCGGGTCGTTGGGACCTTTCTTCCATCGGCCGCGACACTGCAAGCATCGGCCGCGACACTGCAACTCGAACACCCGAGTCGGAAGCTGTCTCAGGTCGGCATCAGCCTCGATCCACCCCTGAAAGCAGGGTGGTGCGAGCAGCAGTCACTGTTCCTCGGGCTACGCAGGTGGGACGGCACCCATGAGAACGGTCCCCGGGACTGCTCCCGAGGGCCGTTTCACGCTCAGTTTGCGGTCGGGGCGACTGGATTTGAACCAGCGACCTCTTGACCCCCATTCCCGGGCACACGAGAACGCCTGAGCGGTTCCACGCTCAGCAGGTGCCCTCAAGTCGTACCGCGTACCACCTGATGCCAGGTGCTAATGGGTCCCGACCAGCACTGAGCGATCAGACTGGTCGATGTGCCGGACCACCCGGTGAGCACTTGCCATCGCAGGGCCTCGAGCCCTACGCCTAGAGCGTGCCCCGGGTGGTCGGCGAGGATGGTCGAGATGGCTGCTGGGGTAGCGTGCCGACGAGCACTGGTCCATTAGCTCGCCATGACCTCCTCGAGCGGCTCCACAGCGGAGGACAGGAGGGGCGGGCCGATGATCTTCGTGGGCATCGACTGGGCCGAGGCGCACCATGACGTGTGCGTGCTCGACCCCGAGGGCGAGGTGCTGGCGACCAGGCGGATACCCGACGGCCTCGAGGGCGTGACCACGCTGCACGCCCTGCTCGGCGGGCATGCCGAGGATCCCGCCGAGGTGGTCGTCGGCATCGAGACCGACCGGGGCCTGCTCGTGGAGGATCTCGTGGCGGCCGGCTACACGGTCCACGCGGTCAACCCACTCGCAGCGTCGAGGTACCGCGATCGCCACACCGTGAGCCGGGCCAAGTCCGACCGCGGTGACGCGCGGACCCTCGCCGACCTCGTCCGCACCGACCGCCACAATCATCGGACCGTGGCCGCCGACAGCGAGCTGCTCGAGAGCATCAAGGTGCTCGCGCGGGCCCACCAGAGCCTCGTCTGGACGAGGCAGCGCCAGACCAACGCGCTGCGCAACGCCCTGCGCGAGTACTACCCCGGCGCGCTCGTCGCCTTCGAGGACCTCGGCCATGGCGACGCGCTCGCCGTGTTGGCCGTCGCGCCCGATCCCGAGCGAGGCCGGAAGCTGACGCAGGCGCGGATCGTGCGGGCTCTGCGCACCGGTGGCCGGCAGCGCAACCTCGAGCGACGCGCCACTGAGATCCGACAGGCCTTGCAGGCGCCACAGCTGGCGGCGCCACCGTTGGTGGCCGAGGCCCAGGCCGCGAACACCATCGCGCTCACCGCGGTCATCACCACGCTGAACGAGCAGATCGCCCGGCTCGAGGCCGAGCTCGTCGAGGCCTTCGATCGTCACCCGGACGCCGAGATCCTGCGAAGTCTGCCTGGACTCGGCGCCATCCTCGGCGCCCGGGTGCTCGCGGAGTTCGGGGATGCCCCCGACCGCTACCTCGATGCTAGGGCCCGGCGCAACTACGCGGGCACCGCACCGATCACCAGGGCATCCGGCACGAGCCGGGTGGTCATCGCCCGCCTCGCGCGCAACAAGCGCCTCTTCGACGCCGCCTATCAGTGGGCCTTCTGCGCGCTCACACGCTCGCCCGGTGCCCGGGCCTACTACGACGACCATGACCCCGGCCCGAACACCGCCAAGACCGCCCGGCGCAAGCTGGCCAACAAGCTCGTGGGCATCCTCCATGGTTGCCTCACCCATCGCACCCTCTACGACGAGGATCTGGCCTGGCCGACGCTGGTGGACCGGCTCGCAGCTTGACAAGTTACGCACCTGGGGTATCTAGGTGGTACGCGAGGTGGTACGCGGTGGGGTGAACGGTGTAGTGAGCAGCGACATATGCCGCGAGACAGGACAGGGACCATGCATGAGCCGGACGAACACCGCGAAGCGAGCGGAGCCACAAGAAGCGGCCCGCCCCTCGCGGGACGGGCCTCCTGAAACTCGGTTACGCGGCGAGCTACTCGCTCCCCGGCTCCGAGAACGGCGCGTCCGGATAGCCGAGGGGCAGTGAGCCGGTCTGGATGAGACCGACGTATGTCGCGTTGGCAGTACCAGCTTCCACGGTGATCGACTGCGTGTAGGTCAAGCCCTGATACGCTTCGCTGCCGGTCGCGATGTGGACGACATGGGCCGTGCCGTCAGCTTCATAGAAACCGAAGCCGTGACCGTTCCAGGTGCCGTCGGGACCCACGAGCGCATAGTCGGTCCTCAAGTGGGAGTTGGCAGGATCTTCCAGCTTGATGCCCTCGCTCCAGCCCTCGATGTTGATGACCAAGGTCATCGTGCCGGTCACGCGTGGGTCGCTGGCGTCCTCGCTGCACGTCAGGACCTGGTCGCTCAGGCTGTACGGCGCTGAGGTCAGCTGGAACGTGCCCGAGGTCTTCAACCAGCACACCGACGTCCCCGTCACTGCCGTCGACTCGCCCGCGACATCGGTCGCTGCGCCTGGGACGACTCCTCCCTGCTGGTCGAAGGGCTGAGCGACAAGGAACACACCGCCGAGCGCGAAGACGATGGCACCGGCGACGATGGCTTTGGCTGGACTGAACATGGCGTAGGTCCTCCCGGTGATGGTGGTTGGGTATCCGCTCGTGGCTGGGACGGGTGTGGACTGATGCTCGGGGTCGGGGATGGCTGACGGCATGGCTGCTGCTTGCCCCAAGCTGGGCAGCGGCCACCAGCGGCCTCGCTGTTGGGTCTCTGGCACTCGGTTCATGACCCGCTCGAGGCCGAGCTCCGGGTCGGGCGGTGTCAGCGCGGTGCCTTGGTAGAACGACCGCAGGGCGGCGGTCAGTCGGTCGTCGTTCATCGAACGGCCTCCCCCGAGGCAGCCCCTGACATCACGGGCCTGATCTCGGCTTCCATGGCGGCACGCATCGACGCCACGCCACGCTTCAAGCGCGAGTAGACGGTCTTGCGTGGGATCGAGAGCGTCTCGGCGATCTCGTCGGGCGTCCGGTCGAGCAGGAAACGCAGCGCGAGGACGGTACGCTGGTCGAACGACACCCGTGTCAGCGCCCGCTCCAGCGCATCGTGATCGGCGACCGGGCTGATGTCGTCGTGAGCCAGCGGCTCCGTGCTGCGCGGCAGGGTGGCCGAGGAAGCCCACCTGGGCGTATGTCGCACCTGGTCATGGCAGGCGTTGACGAGGAGACGGCAGCTCCAGCCCTCGAACCTGGCAGGGTCTCGCAGGCGCGGGAGGTTGCGCCAGATGCTGACAAGAGCCTGCTGGGTCGCGTCGTCAGCCTTCGCACCATCTCGCAGGATGCCGTGTGCCAAGCGGTAGAGGCGGTGGTAGGCGTCGGCGGCGAGCATCTCGAACGCTCGCTGGTCGCCTTGCTGTGCCCTGACCACGAGGTCTGCTTCCATCGCCTCGCATCCCTTCGACCGGCGGCCACTCAGACCGCCGAGGACCGAGCTTCTTTCGTTCCTCTATAGGATAAGACGCACGATCAGACCCCCAGTCGCCAACTTCCGTTGGCGGGACCATCTCGACCGGGGCGAAGTCGACGCACAGTCGACCCGTCGCCCTGGTAGAGACCGCACATCCCGGGCATGGGATCGGTCAGCTCGTCTACGTCCATGCCGTACGTGGGAATAGGCGCGTCGAGGCCGATGCCCGTCGTGCCGGTGTCTCTCGCTATGGGGATCTGGCTCGCGGCGCTGTCGGGGGCATGGCTGAGCAGGGGGGCTCTGACAGGACATGACCCCAACGCCGTCGCCGTGTGGACGGCAGACCACCGCGACTAGATCGGCTACCTGCCAAAGGAGGTCGCAGCGATGACGATGGCCGAGACACTTCGTCGCCAGGCCGGTCAGTCGGCGGGTTCCAGCAGGTCGGATGTGATGGGCGTGCCCGCGGGGATGTCCACGACCGCCTTGCGCCCCTTGAGCTGCGCGAAGTCGGTGAGGACATCGGAGCTGACCTCGCTCGCGGACACCGCCCGCATCGTCGGGACGACGAAGGACCCGGCGCGGGCATCCTGGCTGGCGACGACGACCTTGACGGGGTCGCTGATGACCTCGGGCGGGTCGCCCCGGTAGATGACCCCGTACTCGGCGTCGGGGAACTGCTCCCAGACACCCAGCGAGAAGAGGATGGCTGTGAGGCCCTCATAGGGACCGGTCCCGGTCAGGACGATATGGAAGCTGGTGTTGTCCTCGCCGTCGGTCTCGTCGTCGTCGATCTCGTGCCACCAACCGGTCCACGTCGTCCCCTCGGAGCCGACGATCTCCATGGTCCCCCAGCCGACGCAGATGCCCGACTCGAAGCAATCCTCGCTGTAGAGAAGGTGCTGCGTCCCGTCCAGGCGGGCATCGCTGTAGGTGTTGTCCACGGCGAGGGGCAGATCGCGGATCGTCTTGGCGAGCCCCGCGCCCGGATCGAAGACGCGGGGACTGCCTTCCATCCGTCCGTTCCCCTGGGTGAGGAGCGTCACCCACACGGGTGCGTCCTCGTCGCCCTGCGCCATCGTCGGTACGCCCGCCAGTCCTCCGAGCAGCGCCAGGATGACCGTCCCTGCCAGGGACAGCCGCAACGTCCTCATGACATCCCCCCTTCTCGTCTGCGGGCCGGGTCCGCCAGTGGCTCCGCACGGTCCAGAGCGGCCATCATCGACGGGCCGTGCGTCATCGCCTCCCGCACCAGTCAGAGAGCGGTAACAGCCCGTTCGGTTCCATCTTCGCGGTGCTGCCATGGCATACCGACAGCGTCGCAGTGGAGGTCATGCGCTCGTCGCGCACCCTCTCCGACATCGAGAAGAGGCCCGCCCATCGCGGGACGGGCTTCGGCTGCAATCCACGCGGAGCTTCCATCACGAAGGGTCCTTCGATGACCGCACCGTTCTCCCAGACGTTCCACACAGCCGCGACGAGGTGGATCGGCGGTGTGCCCTTCTCCGAGGCGATATCCCTGCCGGGCACCCCCTTCGCCACCACGTTGATGTCGTACATGCCCGGACACGAGATCGTCCACGGGGAGATGTGCTCGTTGTTCTCTCCCGGTACGGCAGACGCCGGTGCCGCAGCGGCGACCATCAGCATGGCGGCGGCCAATGCCATAGCCAGCTTCCTCTTGGGTCGTCCTCTTTCGCTGACACGGGCCGGGTTCGCCAGTGGCTCGGCACGGTCCAGGGCGGCCAGGGCGCAGGCCGCACGTCATCGCCTCCCGCTGATGCCTAGATTGTCTCAGCCGTGGCTATCAAGTCAGCCTGAGACAAGCACCGCCCGCTACCCTCCACCCAGACCGACCACGACGCTGAGATGGACGCCAGCCTCTCGCTGCTCGAGGGCGCGGGCCTCGTCGAGCAGCACAACAACGACGAGGGCAAGGAGGCCATGAGCCTCACGCCCGATGGCGCACGTGTGGCACGGCAGATGGCCATGAGCAAGGACCCGGAAGCGGTGCTGAACGCGCTTCTCGAGGGCGGGCCGTCCGGCCCTTGACCGGGTGACCGCGACGCCGAGGATGGGGGATGTGATGGGCAAGCAAGTCGGACTGCTGACCGGGCTCCTGGTCGTGGCGTTGGGATCTGGGGTGGTGGCGCAGTCGCCGACACCACTATTCGCGCCCGAGGACCTGGCGTTCACCATCCCGTCACGCGTGGGCGACTACGAACTGGACATCGATGCGGACGTAGAGATGGACCCGGCAAGCAGGGACATGTGGAGTGACATCCTGCTGCCGCTCCGCAAGGAGCCAGCGGACGTGCAGCGGGTCACGGCCAAGGCATATCCCATCGGTGAGGCATCAGACGAGTCAGCTGAGTCTGCGTTCAGTGTTTCCGCGCTGCGAGTAGACGGGGTCCCCGCAGGGGACTACGCGGAACGGGCGATGGACTCGGCACTCGAAGCGGCTGGCAGGGGCTCAGCCATGATGCAGTCCGAGTGGCGTGTCATCGATGGCCGTGAGGTTTACAGCCTCACGCTGGCACCACCCGAGGCGTTGGTCCAAGTCGCCATCGAGGACGCCGAAGCGCAGGGCTTCGAACTGACCGAGCAGGAGTTGGCCGACCTCCGTGCCTACGAGATCCCGAACCCAGACTTCGGCTTGCATCTCTACCCGAAGGGCGAGGTGTTGTACGGCATCAATCTGTACATCATGGAAGCACCCGAGGGCCTGCCCACGCTCGCCGAGATACTCGCTGAGCTGCCGTAGCTCCGTCGTTGAGGCAATCGAGTTCCTGCCGGCCGAGGAGTAGGCGTGCCACCTGCCGCGAACCTGCTTGGGGATTTCAGCCCTCCGGTCGGACCGACGACCCACCAGCGGCACGCCAGCGCCGTCTGGTTGGCGCCCCCCGGAGGGGGTGGCTCAGAAGGCCGGCACACGGCCGCGTGTTTTGACTGCTGGGAGGCAATGTGACGACTACAGGCCCCCAGAACCGGGTCTCGAGGGCAGGCTAGGCCCGACATCGACTCGCACAGCGAACGGCCGTGTTGTTGGGGCGCTAGGAGCACCTGCGGCCACGTGGCAGTCGGTCCGTTCCCGCGGGCGGCCGAGGCGGCGCGATCGAGCTACTCGGCGGACGGCTCCAGCGGCCCGTAAGGCGGCAGCTCGCCCTCATAGAGCGTCCCGATCCGGAACCCGCCAAGTCCAGTGAGACACGTGGTCAGGTGATGCTCTGTCGCTCCACCTCCTTGGGCTTGTTGATCCAGGCTGGACCGGGCAGCCTCGGTGGGTTCGGTGTCCGTTGACGAAGCGCTCGGGATGGACGGCATAGGCAGCGTCGAGCACCCGGCCGCGTCCCTCGCGGACCGCCACGGCGGTACCGAAGTGGACCGACGCGGGGGTGTGGTAGCCGATGCCCGAGTGGCGGTGGTGATGGTTGTAGGTGTCGAAGAAGCCGTCGGCGAAGGCACGGGCGTGCTGCAGCGAGCCGAAGCGCTCCGGGAAGACCGGGCTGTACTTGAGCGTCTTGAAGCCGGCCTCGCTGTAGGCGTTGTCGTTCGACACGTGGGGCCGGGAGTGGGTGCGTCCGATGCGCAGGTCCGCGAGGAGCTGCGAGACGGGCTTCGAGGTCATGGCCGAGCCCCGGTCAGCATGGATGGTGAGCGTGCCCGCAGGGATGGCCTGGGCGGTCACCACGGCCTCGATCCAGTCGCGCACGACGTGGCTCTCCTGGCCCTCGACGACGAGCCAGCCGGGCACGTAGCGGCTGAAGATGTCGAGCATCACGAAGAGCTCATACCAGCAGCCCCGGCGTGGCCCCCGCAGCGCGGTGGCGTCATACGACCACACCCGCTCCGGCCCATCGGCCACGAGCTCGGGCACCGTACGCGGTGGATGGCTCGCCACTCGTCGTCGCTCGCGCATCTCGCCGTCCGCGCGCAGCAGCCGATACATCGTGGACTCCGAGGCCAGCCAGGTGCCCTCGTCGAGCAGGGTGGCCCAGATCTGTGCCGGCGCGTGGTCCACGAAGCGCTTCGAGTGCAGGACGTCGAGCACCGACCGGCGCTCGACGGACGCAAGGGCGTTGGGCGGGCTCGGCCGTGGCTTGGGTGGACCGAGCCGGGGGCCTTGAGCGTGGCGGTAGTGGCTGGCGCGGGCACGACCGACCGCCTGACAGGCACCCTTCGTGCCGACCAGCGGCTCCAGCTCACCGAAGGCGGCCTAGATCACCGCGGCTGCTTCGGGTCCTCGTCGCTCTCGGCCAGCAGCCGTCCCAAGAGCTCGGACGCTTTTCCCTGGATGTCGATGACCAGGCGGGCCTTGGCTAGCTCCGCCTCGGCCGTCTCGGCGCGGCGACGCAGCCGGGCCAGCTCGCGCTGCTCCGGCGAGACGACCGGTGGTCTCGGCCTGGGGGCGAGTCCGGCGAGGGCGCCCGCGTCGCGCGACCGGCGCCACTCGCTGATGTGCGAGGTATAGAGGCCCTTGCGTCGAAGGATGGCGCCCTTCGAGCCGCCGCCGGCTGCGGCCTCGTACTCCGCGAGGATCTCGCGCTTGTACTCGGCGCTGAACGTCCGGCGCACAGGGCGTGCGGGCACGGTCGGGTCTCGGTCTATGGCCGCATCATGCGCGCGCTCCATGGTCAGGGTGGTCACGGTCATGATCGTCAGGCTGTTCCTTCTCGCCCCGGGAGTGCTGATGGACTACTGCCCGTGTCTCACCTCAGCCTGACAGGTAGGGTTCCGCCGGTGGCTCGGTGCGGTCCAGGCGGCGATGACCGACGGGCCGTGCGTCGTCGCCTCCCGCTATCAGATAGAGAGGGGCAGGTCGCGTCCAGGGTCCGTTTTTCGCATCGCCCGGACCGAGGTGACCGGAGCGATAGCGTCCCATCTCGCCATGGACCCCAACGCCGAGCTCGACGCCATTCTCGAGCAGGTCGAAGCCGCTGGGCTCGTGGATGCCTTCATCGACGAGGACGGCCAGCAGGCGATGTGTCCCACACCCGATGGTGCCCGCGTGGCGCGGCAGTTGGCGATGAGCGACGACCCGGAGGCGGCGCGCACTCGCTGCGTGAGGCGTGGGACACGGGAGCATGAGAAGAGGCCCACCCCTCGGCGGGACGGGCCTCGCACACCAAGCGCACCATGCTTCTGCTCTACAACTGATGGGCGCTCTCATGGGCCAGGAGTTCCTCGCCCCGGACGCGACCCGCTCGACCGGAGTCAGACAAGAGAAGAGGCCCGCCTCTGGCGGAACGGGCCACCTGATGCTCGAGGTCGAACGGATCGACTACAGGTTGTCCATTTCGCGGCATCGGCCAAGCCTACCCACTTGCCACGCGGTGGGCACCTCCGCGTTCACGCGTCTTCCGCGAGCCTAGGTGGTACGCAGGTGGTACAGCACCCATGAGAATGGCCCCCGGAGCCTCCTCCGAGGGCCATTTCACGCTCAGTATGTGGTCGGGGCGACTGGATTTGAACCAGCGACCTCTTGACCCCCAGTCAAGTGCGCTACCAGGCTGCGCCACGCCCCGATCGGCGTCGTCCGGAGTCTAGCACTGTCGCGGGGCACGACCGTGCGCGGCTGTGGATGCTCAGTGAATGTGTCAGTGCTGATCGCTCAGTGACTCCGTCAGTCTCCTCCGATGGGAGACATGATCAGCTTGACCAGCGAAGAGCAACGACGGGCCCGCATCCTGGCCCACCTCGTCAGGGGTGACCTGACCATCGAGCAGGCCGCAGCCTGGCTGGGCGTCTCGGTGCGCCACGCCTGGCGCATGCGAGCCCGCTTCCTCGCCGAGGGTCCCGCGGCCCTCGCCCATGGCAACCGTGGCCGCGTCAGCCCGCACCGGATCGAGCGGGCGCTGCGCGTTCGGGTGGCCGAGCTCGCGAGGAGCGACGAGTATCGCGGCGCCAACGACAGCCACCTCACCGAGCTGCTCGCGGAGCGCGAGGGCATCGTCCTGTCCCGGCCCAGCGTGCAGCGCATCCTGCGTGAGGCGGGCATCCGGAGCGCACGACCGCGCCGGGCCCCGCGCCACCGCTCCCGCCGCGAGCGCATGCCCCGCGCGGGCATGCTCGTGCAGGTCGACGGATCCCGTCACGACTGGCTCGAGGGCCGGGGTCCGTGGCTCACGCTCGTGGGCGCGGTCGACGATGCCACGAGCGCCCTCGTCTTCGCCACCTTCCGTGACGAGGAGGACAGCGCCGGCTACCTGCAGCTGGTGCGCGACGTGGCCCGCGCCCATGGCCTGCCCGAGGCCATCTACCGCGACCGCCATGCCAGCCTCGAGCCGGCGGCCGCACGGCGCCCGGAGGGCCTGGCCCTCGCCGAGGCTGCGATGCCTACCCACGTGGGCCGGGCCCTCGCGGAGCTGGGGATCGGCTCGATCGCCGCGGGCAGTCCCCAGGCCAAGGGCCGGGCCGAGCGCGCCTGGGGCACGGCGCAGGACCGGCTGCCCCTCGAGCCGCGTCTCGCTGGCGCGGATGACCGTGCCTCCGCCGAGCCGGTGCTCGCGGCCTTCGTGCCCCGCTACAACGCGGCCTTCGGAGTGGCGCCGGCCGATCCGGTGCCGGCCTGGCGGCCGGTGCCTGACGCGGTCGACCTCGACGCGGTCTGTGCCTTCCGCTACGAGCGCGTCATCGCCAATGACGCCACCGTCCGGATCGGCGGCAGCGTGCTCGACATCCCCCGCCAACGGGGTGGCCGCAGCCTGGCGGGCAAGCGGGTGGAGGTGCGCCTCGAGCTCGACGGGCGGGTCGTCGTGGCCGACGGGCCACGGGTGCTGCTGCGTGCCGAGACCGATCTCGACCCGGGCCGGCTGCGCGACCTCGAGAAGGCCCGCTTCTCGCTGCGGGGTGCGGTCAGGGTCCCGCAGCCAGATGCGCCCGGCTATCCTCCGCGGCAGGACCATCCCTGGGGCCGGGTCACGCCAGGCTCGAAGCTCGAGGCCACCATCAGAGCGGAGCGGGGACTGACAAATTCACAGAGCAGTTGACTGACAGAGTCACTGATCATCGACAGCACGACCGTGCGCGGCTGGTCAGCGGTGAGCCAGCACCACCGCGACCGGAGCCCTGGACGGCGCCCTCGTGGGAGCCGGAGACATCGGCCCTGCCGTGGGCATCGGGCGCACCAGTCCTGACCGTCGTTCCAGCGGCGGGTACGAGCGGTGCGTGCCACGGCCCAGGAGTCGATCGACGAGCGTCGGTGGCTGGGGACCCCATGCCGCCGATCGGAGGCCGGCGACGCGCACCTGCAGGGCGACCGGCTCGACTCGTGGAGCGGGGAACGGATATGGCCGGG
The DNA here is from genome assembly GCA_963698505.1 of uncultured Chloroflexia bacterium. Taxonomy (GTDB): domain Bacteria; phylum Chloroflexota; class Limnocylindria; order Limnocylindrales; family CSP1-4; genus JAFMJV01. The sequence goes on from CAVORC010000016.1 coordinate 34,555, forward strand.
GAGACGCCGTGCCGGCGGCGGCGCGTCGCGGCATACGGATCGTATGGACGGCTCTCGGGCGCGCAGTGCTCTCCCTGGCCGCTGCGGGAGCTTGTGACAGCGGCGGCGCCACCGGGACGGAGGCTGGCCCGACCGGAGCAGGGGCACGCAGCGACTGCTCGGACGGCGGACCCACGGACGACTGCCCCATCGTCGCCGGGCCTGACTGCAGCGGAAGGGGCTGCCCGCGCGGTGGCACGGTGGGCGCGACCCGCAGCCCCGATCCGGCAGCCAGCGGATCGCCGGTGGACCTCTCGGAAGCCAGCGGATCGAGCGCTCGCGCGCTGTGCAGGACATAGGCGAGCGCACCGACGCCAAGCACGGCGATGCCGATGGCGTAGGCGATGAGGATGGGCGCCACGCTGGCAGCGATGCTCCCGCCGCGCGTCAACTGGGCGAGGATCAGCAGTGCAGCGAAGACCAGGGTCATGGCGGTCAGGCCGAAGAACCACAGCTGGCCGGCTCCCCGACCCGCCGACGGCCGCGGGGGTGCCGGCTCCTGCTCGATCGCTCGACCGACAGGCCCCGTCTCGAGGGTGAACGAGAAGCTCGCGTGCATCGTGGCGGCCCCATGCGGATGGTCAGGCCTCCACGTTCGCAGAGCCGCGCGCCGCCACCCATGGGTGACTCGTACTGCGCCGCAGCGCACCCCACCTGCGTCATCCGCCCTCGACCTGACGCCAGGTCTCCGGTCTATGCGGTCGGCAGCCCGGACAGCTCGTCCTTCGACTCGCGTGCCAGCAGGTCCGAGACCGACGCACGCACGTCCTTGCCCTCGTACAGCACCGCGTGCACCTCCTGGGCGATGGGCAGCTCGACGCCGTGCCGCTCGGCCAGGGCCAGGGCAGCGCGCACGGTGTATGCGCCCTCGGCCACACCCGGCAAGGTGCCTTCGATCTCGGTCCACGTCCGCCCCGAAGCCAGCTCCACGCCGAGCCGATGATTGCGCGATAGCGCCGAGCTCGAGGTGGCCAGGATGTCGCCGATGCCGGCGAGCCCGGCGAAGGTCAGTGGGTTGGCACCCATGGCGACACCGAGGCGTGTGATCTCGGCCAGGCCGCGCGTGGTGATGGCCGCCTTGGCGTTGTCCCCTGCCCCCAGGGCGTCCACGGCACCGGCCACGATGGCGACGATGTTCTTGAGGGCACCGGCCAGCTCGACGCCGACGACGTCGCGATTGCGGTACAGGCGGAACGTGCGGCTGCCCACGATCTCTGCCACACGGCGACTGACGTCGTCCTCCGCCGCGCCCACCACGGCGCCCGCAGGCAGTCCGCGCGAGATCTCCAGCGCCAGGTTGGGGCCGGACAGCGCCGCCACACGCGACCGGGCAGCCGGTATCTCCGCAGTCACGACCTGGGTCATCCGCAGCAGGGACTCGCGCTCGATGCCCTTGGCCACCGAGAGCAGCACGGTCTCATCCGGGACGGCGCCGGCGATGGCCCGCACCGTCGGGCGCATGGCGGCCGAGGGGACCGCCAGCACGATGAGCTCGGTCGCGGACTGCAGGACCGACGCATCGGACGCGACCACGATCCGCTCTGGCAGTGCCACGCCCGGCAGGTAGCGTCGGTTCTCGCCGTCGGCGCGCAGGCGCCGGGCATGCGAGGCGTCGCGCACGATCAGCGAGACCTCCTCGCGTGCGGACAGCAGCACGGCCAGCGTGGTGCCCCAGGCACCGGCCCCGACGACGGCGAGCCGTGGCCCAGCGGCCGGCATCAGGAGCCCTTGCGGGCCGTCTTCCGGGTCGGCTTCTGTCCCTTCACGGGCTTCCGACCCTTGGCGGGCCTGGGCTTGCGCTTTCGCGGCTCCAGCTCGACGCGTGAGCGCTCGCGGAAGATGAGGCGTAGCGGCGTGCCCTCGAAGTCGAAGGCGTCGCGGATGCGGTTCTCGAGGAAGCGCTGGTAGCTGAAGTGCACCGACTTGGCGTCCGCTGCGAAGAGCACGAACGTGGGTGGCTCGATGGTGGCCTGCGTGGCGTAGTAGAAGCGCGGACGCCGACCCTTGACCGGCGGCGGCTGGTGTCGGGACACGGCCTCGGAGAGCACCTTGTTCAGCGTGGCCGTGGGGATCCGGCGTCGGCGCTCGGCGGCGATGACCAGCGCCTCGTCGAGCACCTTGGCCGCCCGCTGTCCGGTGAGGGCGCTGATGGCGATGATCGGCGCAAAGTGGAGGAACGGAGCTTCCGCCCTGACACGGGCGACGTACTCCTCGAACGTCTTGTCGTCCTTCTCCACGAGATCCCACTTGTTGATGGCGATGACCAGGCCCACGCCCTCGTCCACGACGTAGCCCGCGACATGGGCGTCCTGTGCCGCCAGCCCGTCACGCGCGTCGAGCACCAGCACGCAGACATCGGCTCGGCCGAGAGCCTTGAGCGCGCGCAACGCCGAGTAGCGCTCCGCCGCCGGTCCCGCCGCGACCTTGCCCCGGCGGCGCAGGCCCGCGGTGTCCACCAGTCGCAGCTCGCGTCCGTTCCACTCGAGGGTTGTGTCGATGGCGTCCCGCGTGGTGCCGGGGATGTCGCTGACGATGGCCCGCTCTTCGCCCAGCAGCTGGTTGAGCAGCGACGACTTGCCCACGTTGGGCCGGCCCACGATGGCGATCCGCGGGGTGGGCGCATCGTCGTCGTACCAGGCGGTGCCCGCCTCGACAGCGGCGGCCTCCTCCTCGCCTGCCGCCGGCATGATGCCGGCCTCGATCTCCTCGGCCAGCTCGTCGGTCTCGGCTTCGCGACGCTTGCGCTCCAGCTCGTCGAACGACTCCTCCGGCAGCGCCGCCACGATGGCATCGAGCAGATCACCGGTGCCGCGGCCATGCAGCGCGGAGACGGCATACCAGTCATCCCAGCCCAGGCGCAGGAACTCGGCTCCCTGCATCTCGAGTCGCTCGTTGTCGGCCTTGTTGATGGCCATGACCACCGGAGCCTCGGCCCGGCGGAGCGTCTCGGCGACCTCCTGGTCGGCCGGCGTCTGGCCGGTGGCCGCGTCGACCACGAAGACGATGACCTCGGCCTCCTCGATGGCCAGGCGGACCTGCTCCTGCACACGTTCCTCGATGGCGTCGCCGGGGTCGATCTCCATGCCGCCAGTGTCGATGACGACGTAGCGCCGGCCGTTCCACTCGGCCACGCCATAGAGGCGGTCACGCGTGGTGCGAGCGCGGTCCTCCACGATGGCGCGGCGTTGGCCGACGATGCGGTTGAACAGCGTCGACTTGCCCACGTTGGGCCGGCCCACGATGGCGACGACGGGCAGGCCGGTGGCGGACGTGTCCTGATCGACGTTGCGGGGTCGACGGCGGGTGCGGCGGGTGGGCACGAGCTAGGCGGCGCTGAGCGACGTGCTGCGGTAGGCCGACTCGGCGACCGCGGTGACCGCCTCGTGCGCCAATCGGGCAGCCTGGGGGCGGATGGCACTCGTGCCAGCCAACTCGTAGATGCGAGCGGCCACGTGCTCCAGGTCCTCGATGGGTGTGGACGTCCCGCCAGTCACCCCGACGATGGTGTGGCCGTCGAAGACGGCCGCGTCCTCGATGTCCGACGCGCGCTCGACCTGGACGGCCGGCTTGCCCACGATGCCCACCAGGCGCGTGAGCTCCTTGGTGTTGGCGCTGTTGCGCCCTCCCACGACGACCACCAGGTCGACTGCATCGGCCAGATCGGTCGTGTCCTGCTGGCGGCGGATGGTCACCGGGCAGACGGTGTTGACGATCTTCAGCTCGTGGGCGCGCGTGGTGAGGTAGCCCGCGAGCTTCTCGAACTTCCACGGGGGCTGTGTCGACTGCGTCAGCAGCGCCATGCGCTTGCGTCGCGGGATGCGCTCCCAGTCCTCCTCCTCGTCCACCAGGATGGCGTCAGGCGCGAAGCCGAGCAAACCGACGACCTCGGGATGGTTGGGCGTGCCGAGCAGGACGACGGTATAGCCCTCTTCGACGAGCCTGGCCAGCTCCTTCTGCTCCTGCGTCACCCAGCTGCAAGTGCCGTCGATGACGTCCAGGCCCCTGTCCTCGGCCTGGGCCATGACCTCCGGCGTGACGCCGTGGGCGCGGATGACGACGGCCGAGCCCGGGGCGACCTCGTCGAGCTCCTTGACCGAGACGATGCCCTGCTCACGCAGTCCCTTGATGACGCCCTCGTTGTGCACGACCTGGCCCAACGTGTGCGTGGACTTGCCCTCGGCAGCACTGATGCGTGCCGCGTCGATAGCTTCGCGCACGCCATAGCAGAAACCGGTGCGGCGGGCGATGCGGACTTCGGCGACGGTTCCCATGAGACGGCAAGTATCGCATCGCTGCTTGACGATGGCATGAAGCCGGTCCGGTGGTCCTGCCTGCAGACGCGGCCCGGACGTCAGCGCTGGTACGGCACGCAGCTCTCGGCGACGTCCAGCAGCGGCGTTTCGTTGCAGGTCTCGAGGGCGTCGATCAGGGCCATCGTGGTGGCGTACACGTCGGCCAGGGCCAGCGGGGGGTCAGCGAACTCCATCTCGACGCGTTGGGCCGTACCGTCGAGGACCAGCTCCAGGTAGGCGGCTCCGCCGTCAGCGCAGTCGGGGCAGCCGTAGACCGGATCGAGCTCGCCGGCCACCAGCCCCGCCAGGGCCTCATCGAGCTGCTCGCGCCCCTGCTCGGTGAGCGTGCCCCGGTTCTCATACAGCGGAGCTGCTTCCTCGCGGTCGCGTCCGCTGACCACGATGTCGTCAGCGTCGAGTCGCAGGTCCGCGGCACAGTAGCCCAGGCACATGCCGAACGACCAGCCGCCGCCGGACAGGGCGGGCTCGGTCGAGCTGCCCCCGACGACCATCTGCGCCACGATCTCGCCGTTGAGCAGCACCGGCGTATCGGCAGCGGTATACGAGCCGAGGTCGATGACCAGCTCGAATGGCTCGAGGACGGCGATACAGGCCACCTCCGGGTCGGCCACGCTCCAGAGCAAGACCTCGACCGAGTCGCCCAGGTCCTGGACCTCGTAGACGGGCTGGTGGCAGGGTGTCGGCAGCGAGCCCCGGACCTCCAGCTGGACCTGCACGGGCCAGCTCTCCAGGTAGCGCAGCCCGGCTGAATCGACGTAGACGGGACCGGTCCCGGGACTCGCGACGGCGGAGTCTGGGCCGTCAGCCCCGACGGTGACGCTGGCTGATGCTGCTGCCAGCAGGCAGGCAGCGAGGAACGGAGTGGCGAGGGTGTGGGTCTTCATGCCCCAATGACGTCCCTGGGGCCGATCCGGTTGCATCGTCGAGCGATCTGCCTGCATCGTCGACCGGGTCGCAGGCGTGTCCCGTGCCTCATCCGTCGCGCCAGGGCACCCAGTCGCCGCGGTGGCGTGGGTCGACGAGCGTGGCGATGCGACGCATGATCTGCTCGTCCGCGGCTGCTAGCGCGGTGCGTCGCTCAGCCCCATCGTGCCTGCGCAGCTGGAACGGCGCACCCATGCGCAGGGTGACGAAGGTGCCGATGCGCGGCCGGCGTCGTCCGCGAGCCAGGAGTCGGTCCGTTCCCGAGATCCCGACGGGCAGCACGGTGGCACCGCTGCGGATGGCCAGCAGGGCGCTTCCCGGCCGCGGTCGACCCATGCGGCCGTCGCGGCTGCGGGTGCCCTCCGGCGCCAGCAGGAGGCTGTCGCCGGAAGCGAGAGCGGCCAGGGCCATGCGGAGGGCGGGGGCGTCGACGCCGTCATCGCGCACCGGGATGGCACCGAACGAACGCATCGCCGCGCCCACCGGGCCGTGGAGCAGGCTGTCCTTGGCCAGGAAGCGGAAGGGGCGGCCGATGGCGGGTGCGAGCCAGCCCCACAGCAGCGGCGGATCGGTATCACTCAGGTGGTTCGCTACCACGATCAGGGGGCCGCTGGGCACAGGTCGCGCCAGGCCCTCGGTGCGAACCCGGCAGATCGACGACATCACCGCACGCGAGATCAGCGAGATGGCGCGTGGGTAGGCCGGCAGGGTGTCGCGGCGGCTCACACCCCTGGCCAGGGTTCCCAGTCGCCGCGGTGGCGCGGCTCGACGAGCGCCGCGATGCGGCGCATCAGCTCGACGTCGGCCTCAGCGAGGGCGGCGCGGCGGTCTGTTCCCGGCGGGATGGACAGCGTGAACGGCCGGCCCACGCGAAGGATGATGCGGCTGCCGATGTGCGGCAGCACGTGCTCGCGGCCGATGAGCTCGTCGGTGCCGGAGATGCCGATGGGCAGCACGGGTGCGCCCGTTCGCGTGGCCAGCAGCGAGACCCCGGGCTTCGGCTGCGCCAGGACGCCGTCGAACGAGCGCGTCCCCTCCGGCAGGATGGCCACGACGCCGCCGCGGTCGAGGATGCCCTTAGCGACGCGATAGGCGCCGATGTCGCTGCCGCCGGCCTTGACCGGCTCGGCGCCCAGCGAGCGGATGAGGATGCCGAGCGGGCCGACGAAGAGCGCGTCCTTGGCCAGGAACGTCGGGCGCCGGCTCAGGGCCGGCGCCAGCCAGCCACCGATGAAGGGCGGGTCGGCGTTGCTCATGTGGTTGGCGGCGAGGATGAGTGGGCCGTCGGTGGGGAGGCCTTCCACGCCCTCGACGCGCACCCGCGCGATCGACTGCAGGCCGAAGCGGCACAGGCCGGCGATGAGGCGGGAGTAGAGGGTCAGGCCCTCGTGATGGCTCACGTCGGGGTGACCTCCTGTCCTTCATGTCGGCGGATGATGTCGACGACCTCCGCCACGGTGTCGTCGAAGCGTCGGCCGTCGGAGCGGACGATGACCGCATCGTCGGGGATCCGCAGCGGTGCCACGGCACGGCTGCCGTCGAGGTGATCACGTCGGCGCAGGTCGGCGAGGATGGTGGCGGCCTCGGCCGAGCCGGGCGCCAGCCCGCGCTCCTCCGCGCGCCGACGCGCGCGCTCCTCGACCGACACGTCGAGGTACAGCTTCAGCTCGGCGTCCGGCAGCACGACCGTACCGATGTCACGACCGGCAAGGATGATGCGCCCGGCAGCGGCGATGTCGCGCTGCTCCTGCAGCAGCGCCGCGCGCACCTCGGCTTGTGCCGACACGGCGCTGACGAGGCGGTCCACGGCAGGGACGTGCAGCTGGCTGGTCACGTCCTCCCCGTCGATCGTCGCCCGTCGCATGGCACCGTCAGCGTCGGCGACGAGCTCGATCTGCGGCACCAGCGCCACCAGCTCCGCGGCGGCCTCGGGGTCGATGTCACGCAGGACGCTGAGCAGGGTGATGGCGCGGTAGAGCACGCCCGTGTCGAGGAAGCGGTAGCCCAGCCTGGCGGCCGCGGCGGCGCCGACCGACGACTTGCCGCTGGAACCAGGACCATCGAGGGCCACCCGCAGCGCGCTCATCGCCCACTCCGCGTCGCCGCGAGGCGTTCCCGCTCTGCGCTCGTGAGGGGTCGCACGCTGCCGGGCGCCAGGTCGTCGAGTCGCAAGGTCCCGATACGGACACGGACCAGCCGCTCCACGGGCGCGCTGACCGCCGCGAACATGCGCCGCAGCTGCCGCTTCCAGCCCTGCGTGAGCACAGCCCGATACCAGTACAGCGCACTGGCCGCGTCCCCCGGCCGCTCCAGGCGCGACGCCTCGGTGCGCGTCGCCTGGCGCATGCTGACCAGTGTCGCTACGCCCTCATCGAGCGCGATGCCGTCCTCCAGCGCCCGGGCCTGCGCCTGGTCGAGCGGACGCCGCAGCCCGACGGCGTACTCGCGCTCGATCCCGTATCGCGGGTGCAGCAGGTGCTGGGTCCAGTCGCCGTCGTCGGTCAACAGGATGAGCCCCTCCGAGTCCTTGTCCAGGCGGCCGACCGGGTACAGGCGCGTGCCGGCTCGTCGCAGCTCGGCCGGGACGAGGTCAAGTACGGTCTGCTCGGCATGGCGGTCTGAGACCGTGCTGGTGACACCAGGGGGCTTGTTCAGCACCAGGTACGTCCGCTTGCCTGCCGGCACGACGGGGCGGCCATCCACGGCCAGGGCGTCGACGCGCGGGTCGAGCCGCTGCCCGGTCACCGCCGCGAGGCCATTGATGGTGACGCGCCCGGCGGCCACGAGGGCATCGGCACCACGCCGCGAGGCCACGCCCGCGTCGGCCAGCGCCTTCTGCACGCGGACGGTCTCAGTCATCCTCGGCTGTGGCCCCATCTCCGGGCGCCGCCCCGTCAGTCGAGCCGGGCTCGGCGGCGGCCTTCGAATCCACTTCCGCCTGCGCCAGCTGGGCGGCGATCTCCGCCTCGATCGGCGGCAGGTCGTCCAGCGAGGTCAGGCCGAACCGCTCCATGAACTCCATGCTCGTGCCGTACAGGATGGGGCGACCGGGCGACTCGGCCCGGCCCTGCTCGGTCACCAGTCGGCGATGCAGCAACCCGCGCACCACGTGGCCCGAATCGACACCGCGGATGCGCTCGATGACCCCACGGGTCACGGGCTGACGGTAGGCGATGATGGCCAGCGTCTCGAGCGCTGCCGGCGAGAGGCGCACGCTGTCAGCGCCAAGGTAGCGCGCGATGAGCGCACCGCTCTCGGGTGACGTGCCCAGCATCACGCGGTCGCCTGCGCTCACCAGCCGGATGCCGCGATCACGCAACTGGACCTCCAGGTCACCCAGCCGCTCGTCCACCTCCTCAGCCGTGAGCCGGGTGACCGTGCCGAGCTCCCCTCGACTGAGTGGGCGCTCGGCGACGAAGAGCAGGGCCTCAAGGTCGGCCACGCTGGCGCCCGTCTCGTCCTCGTCATCGGCAGGCGGGAGCACGACCTCATCAGGCGTGATCTCTACGTCGAGCCTGGCCACCTGCTCGTCGGGTGGGACGCCTCCGTCGCCTGGCACATCCTCGTCGCGACCGGGCCCCACGGGCACGAGATCGGCGTCGGTCATGAGGCGACGATCGAACGGCAGACGATGGGACCGAAGGGTTCGTCCTGTTCCACGCTCAGCTCCCGTCCCTTGACCAGCTCCAGCATGGCCAGGAACGTGACCGCGACCACGACCCTGTCCGTGAGGTCCTCGAGGAGGTCCTGCAGCACGACCACGGGCGTGTCCCTGAGCGCGGCGCGGATGATGCGCGCCCGTTCGTCGAGCGTCACCAGGCGTGGCACCACGTCCGGCGGCGGCGTCGGAGGCGGCACGGCCCGCAGGGCACGGTCCAGGGCCTCGACCAGCACGACCGGGTCCAGCGGCGGGCCCTCGTCCGGTCGTGATCCTGCCTTGGCCGACGCCACGGCGGCGATGGGCTCGCGGCGGAAGACCTCCCAGGCGCTCTCGAGGCGCCCGCGCAGATCGCGGCCGGCATCGCGGTACAGGCGGTACAGGATGAGCCGTTCGCGCAGCGCGGACTCAGGGTCCGGCCCCTCCTCCACCGGGATGGCGACCAGCGGGGGACGCGGCAGGATGGCCCGGCTCTTGATGAGGATCAGCTGGCTGGCGACCGTGATGAACGAGCTGATGTGCGACATCTGCTCCTCATCGAGCGAGGCCAGAGCCTCCAGGTAGGCGCCCGCGAGATCGCCCAGCGGCACCTCGAGGATGTCCAGCTCGCGCTGCTCGATGAGGCCCAGCAGCAGGGCGAGGGGCCCGTCGTAGCCCTCCACGCTGACATGAGCGGCACGGTCGGGATGGTCAGTGTCGGTGATGCGGACGCTGGTGTCGCCACGGACCGGGCGACGCAGCGGCGGCAGCACGGCGATGCCCACCTCGCGGGTCGCGGCCGGGGTGGCGATCGTGTCAGTCATCGCAGGTCTCCATGCTGGCCTATCAGGATGCCTCATCGGCGAGTTTCAGCGCCACGCCGGCGTCCGGATCGCGGGGGTCAGCCTGGTAGCGGATGAGCGAGGCCGTGCGCTCGCTGCAGCCGGCCGCGAGGGCCAGGTCGGCGGAGTCGTGGGCGTGACGGCGGAGGCGGGCGAAGGCCTCCCCGAAGCCCGGGAGGCGGGCGAAGGCATTTACCAGGGGCTCACCGTAGCGCTCGCCCAGCGACCACGCCACGCGATGCGGCAGTCGCACGCCGGGACCCTTGGAGCAGTCGTGCAGCAGCGCTGCCAGCAGCAGCTCTGGGTCGTCGTGGCCGCGATCACGCAGGGCTGCCGTCACGTCGAGGCCATGGCGCTGATCGGCGGGGTGCATCGCCTCGAACAATCCCAGCTGCGCCGCGGTCAGCCAGCCCGCCAGGGCCTTGCGCTCCGCGGGGCTGACACGCCCTCTGAGGTGGCGCACGGCCTGGCGCACCTTCGTGCTCCACCAACCCACGGCTAGATGCCCAGCAGCAGGTCGCGGATGCCGCGGATGAGCGGCGAGATGAAGGACCCGCCGGTCACGAAGATGATGACGATGAAGCCGAGGAACACCATCGGCAGGACCGCGGCGTATCGCACCTCGAGCTCTGTCATGCGACGCGCCACCTCTCGCGGGACGATGCCCTTGAGCACGCTCCAGCCGTCGAGCGGCGGGATGGGGATGAGGTTGAAGATGAAGAGCAGGATGTTGAGCGACAGCAAGAGCGACAGCGTCGTCCAGGCCAGCTCGAGCAGCGGAGAGACCTGCGGGTTGGACCAGATGATGGCGCGCATGACCAGGGCCACTGCCACCGCCACCACGAGGTTGCTGGCGGGACCGGCGAAGGCGACGAGGGCATGGCCCTGCCGGCCGTTGCGAAGGTTGACCGGGTTGACCGGCGTGGGCTTGGCCCAGCCGAAGAGGAGACCACCCCCGAAGGCGCTGAAGATGGCCGTGGCGGCCAGGATGAGCCCACCGGTCTGGTCGAAGTGGACGCGCGGATCGAGCGACACCCGGCCCATCCAGCGAGCCGTGTTGTCGCCCAGCTTCATGGCCGTCCAGGCGTGCATGAACTCGTGGACGGGAAAGCCCACCAGGAGCATCGTCGCCACCACGATGAACGCGGAGAAGAGCAGCTGGACGGTGTCCTGGTCCATCAGGCGCTATGGCCGCTGATCACAGCCGGCCCAGGAGTTCCTGCTTCTTGGCCTCGAACTCCTCCTCGTGGATGCTGCCGGCATCGCGCAGCCGGGAGAGCTCGGCCAACACGGCGGAGATCTCCTCGGGTGTGTCTGCCTTGGTCGGATCGGCACCGCCCGAGACATCGATGCGCGCAGCTGCCGCCGGCGCTGCCGGTTCGGGCATGGGCTCCGCGGCCGGGCGCGTGCGTGGCCGCTGATAGTCCTCGCCATCCCCGTTGCTCTGCAGATCGTGCTTGGCGGTCATCATCGTCTTCTTGAAGGCCTTGGCATGGTTGAGCCGGTCCAGCAGGTCGGCCCCCTGCAGGGGTGCCGCGGTCAGGACCTTGAGCGTGCCGTAGTCGAGGAGGCGTCCCAGCACGCTGATCTCCAGCTGCGCGTCGTTGATCTTCTCCAGCGAGCTGTCAGACGAGTTCTTGCTGAGCACGCCCCAGGCGAGCACGAGGCGGTAGTTGGTGACGATGAACTCCTGGGTCCGCCACCACCACCAGCGCCAGGCCAGCACGATGATCCCGCCGACCAGCGTGATCAGGGTGGCCAGGGTGCCCAGGTCCGCGAACCATGTACCGGAGCCGAAGAGGTCACGGCCGGCGACCTCGTCGGGCACGATGACACGCACGACCAGCAGGACGATGGTGGCGGTCCACAGGATGATGGCCAGCCAGCTGTCGAGGATGAGGGCGATGGGGTGCTGGCGCTCCCGTCGCAGCACTCGCTCCTCTGGTGTCAGCAGCGATTCAGCATACGTTCCCAATGCGCTCCCTCTCCTCTCTGCCGTCAGGCGCGCGGGTGAGCCCGGGCGTAGACCTGGCGGATGCGTTCTCCGGTGATGTGCGTGTAGAGCTGCGTGGTGGTGATGCTCGCATGGCCCAGCAATTCCTGGACCACGCGCAGGTCGGCCCCACCCTCGAGCAGGTGTGTGGCGAAACTATGCCGCAACGTGTGCGGCGTGACACGCCCGCTCAGCCCGGCGCGCACGGCGGCCTTGCGCATGACCCGCCAGGCGGCCATGCGATCGAGGCGCCGGCCCCGTCGCGACAGGAACAGCGGCTCGCGACCCCGGACATCCTCGGCAGGATGATCGGGGCTCAGGCGGTCCCGCTCCGCGAGGTAGCTGGCCACCGCGTCGAGCGCGATGTCACCGACGGGCACCAGCCGCTCCTTGTCACCCTTGCCGATGACGCGCACGAAGCCGCCCCTGGGGGACAGGTCGTGGCGGTCGAGCGCCAGAGCCTCGCTGACCCGCAACCCGGCCGCGTAGAGCAGCTCCAGCAGTGCCCGGTCGCGTCGACCCACGAGGTCGTCGCCACCACTCGCATCGAGCAGCTCCACGACCTCGCGTGCGTCGAGCGTGTCTGGCAGGCGCTGCATCTGTCGCGGCAGGTCGATGAGTGCGGCGATATCAGCGTCGATCAGCTCCTCCGCGTAGCAGAAGCGGTAGAACGCGCGGATGGAGGCGGCCTTGCGTCGCAGGCTCGTGGGCCGCAGCACGCGGGGCGGTCGGGTCATGGCCGCGAGATAGCCGCGTGCCGGCTCGGGCGAGGTAGCCCAGCGTTCGATCGCCGGCGCATCGCGACCGAACAGGCGCAGGTCGGTGTCATAGGCCACGATGGTGGCCGCGGCCAGGCCACGCTCCACGCGCAGGTAGTCGGCATAGGCGGAGACGGCCGCGACCAGGTCGCGGGGTGCTGCTGGCTCTCGGGCCGGTCGGCTGGCGGTCATGGCCTCACCCGTCGGGCAGCAGCGTGGCCTTCTGGCGCAGCAGGTCCCAGAAGCGCGTGGCCCCGCGCGGCTGAACGAAACTGATGGGTCGCTCGCGGGCGCGCACGTCGACGCGGTCGCCGACATCGAGCGGGATGTCCTCGCGGCCGTCGATGCTGACGAGACAGTCATAGGCCGCCTGGATGGTGGCGCTGACGATGTGCTGTGAGCCCACGACGCTCGACCGCAGCGGCGTGAGGTAGGCGGCGATGGGCGTGACCACGAGATTGCGGCTGGTGGGCTCGAGGATGGGCCCGCCGGCGCTGAAGCTGTAGCCGGTGGAGCCCGTGGGCGAGGCGATGACGACGCCGTCGCAGACGTACGTCGCGACGCGCGAGTCTCCCACGTCGACGATGACGCGCATGACCTGCGCATGGCCGCCGCGCACCACGGCGGCCTCGTTGAGCGCGCTGTGGACCCAGCCCTGCGTGCTGCCGTCGGAGTGCACCACCTGCACCTCCAGCATCAGGCGCGGTTCCAGCTCGAACTCGCCGTCGCGCAGCTGCTGCAGCACGTTCTCCAGCGCGTGGTGCTCGACCTTGGAGAGGAAGCCGACCTTGCCCACGTTGACGCCGAGGATGGGCACTCCCACGTCGGCCGCGGTCTGCGCCGCGCGCAGGAAGGTGCCGTCGCCGCCCAGCACGACGATGGCCTCGGTGGCTGCCAGCACCTGCGCGATCAGCGGGAGGCTCGTCTGACGGCCGCGCCCAGGCCTCGATGCCGTTGGCGGCACACCACGCCAGGCCGCGATCGCGCAGCGCCTCCGCCGCCGGGGCCGTGGGGTTGAAGGCGAAGCCGATGCGCTTCACGTGGCCGGTACCCGCAGGTGCAGGAAGAACTCGTGGTTGCCGGCCGGTCCCACCAGCACCGACTCGGCCTCGGCCACGACCTCCAGGCCGAGCGAGCGGGCATGGTCGCGCACGCGTGCGACGGCCTGGGCGCGCAGGGCTGGATCGTGCACGATGCCCCTGGGGACCTCGCGCGGGCTGAGCTCGAACTGCGGTTTCACCATGGGCAGGATGTCACCCCCGGGCGCCACGTGTGCGGCCAGCCCGCGCAGCACGCGGGTCAGGGAGATGAAGGAGACGTCGGCCACGGCCAGGCCGAGCCTGTTCGGGCAACGCGATCGCGTCGTCGGCCGCCGGGTCGAGCCGGGCCCCGTGCGTGCGCTCCATCACGATCACGCGCTCATCCTGGCGCAACGCCTCGGCCAGCTGTCCCCGGCCCACGTCCAGCGCGTACACGCGGGCCGCACCGCGCTGGAGCAGGCAGTCGGTGAAGCCACCGGTGGAGGCACCGAGGTCGAGACACACGCGGCCAGCCGGGTCCACGCCGAAGGCATCGAGCGCGCCGGCCAGCTTGTGCCCTCCCCGCGACACGTACTGCCGCGCCACGTCGAGGCTGATCTCGATGTCGCCGTCGACGGTCTCACCGGGCCGGCGATCGCGGCGGGCCGCATCGCCATGACCCACGCGGACGTGCCCTGCGAGCAGGAGCGCCTGGGCCCGGCTGCGAGTGCTGACCAGGCCCCGCTCCACGAGGAGCTGGTCGAGGCGTAGCTTGCGACTCTTCGGTGCGCCCAGCCGTCAGGCCTCGACGGCGGCTCGGGCACGAGGCTGCAGTCGATGGGCAGCGATGGCTTCCTCGATCTGTGCCCGGATGCCGGCTTCGTCCACGCGCACGAGTGCCCGCAGGTCGCTCACCGAGCCGTGATCCACGAACGACCCGTCGGGCAGGCCGATGCGCTTGACGGGCGGAACAGGCACGGCAGGCGTGACATCGGCAAGCACCTCCAGCACGGCCGCGCCGAAGCCTCCGGGCAGCACGCTCTCCTCGAGCGTGACCAGGAGCTGCGTGCCCTGGGCGCTGCGGACGATCAGCTCGCGGTCGAGCGGCCGGGCGAAGCGGGCATCGACGACGCCCACCGACCAGCCGAGCTCCGCCAGCTGGTCTGCCACGGCCATCCCGCGCGCGATGATGGGGCCCAGGCCGATGATGACGATGTCGTCACCCTCGCGCAGGGTCTCGCCTCGGCCGACCTCGAGCGGTAGCGCATCGACCGGCGGCAGGTCGAAGCCGGCGTCGCGCGGATACTGCAGGGCGAAGGGGTGCTGCTGGCTGAAGGCCGTGTGCAGCAGACGACGCAAGTCCTGCTCGTCGCGCGGGGCAGCCAGCACGAGATTGGGCAGCTGCCTCAGGGCCGACAGCATGAAGATGCCCTGGTGGCTGGTGCCGTCCTCACCCACCAGGCCGGCACGATCGATGCCGATGACGACGGGAGCGTCGTTCTGGCAGACGTCGTGCACGACCTGGTCGAAGGCGCGCTGCAGGAACGTGGAGTACAGCGCCACGAACGGCCGCTGGCCGGCGAGCGCCATGCCGGTCGCCAGGGTCATCGCGTGCTGCTCGGCGATGCCGACGTCGTAGGTACGATGCGGGAAGCGATCGCCGAAGGCGGCCACGCCCGTGCCGGTGGGCATGCCCGCCGTGATGGCCACGACGCGAGGGTCCTGCTCGGCGATGCGGATCAGCTCGTCAGCCATGACGGCGGTGTAGTTGGGGACCTTGCGCGCGGTGCGTTCCTGGACTGGTGGCGCCGCGTCGCCCTCGCTGTAGGTCACGCCGTTGACGGGCAGGGTGGCTGCGGCCAGGTCGGGCATCGGAGGCAGCGCGGCGCCGTGGAAGCCGACCTTGTCTGCCTCGGCGGGGTGGTAGCCGTAGCCCTTGCGCGTGCGGACGTGGACGATGATGGGGGCATCCTCCTCCAGGAAGGCCTTGCGCAGCGTGTTGTCGAGGGCGACCAGGTCGTGTCCCGGCACGGGTCCCACGTAGGTGACGCCGAGGTCCTCGAACAGGCGCCCGGGCTGGCTGAAGTCCACCACGGCGTGGCGGATGCGCCGCGACCATTCGAGCAGCAAGGGGCCGAAGCGAGGGATGCGGGCCACATCCGAGTCGAAGCGGCGGCGTGAGCGACGCCAGTGGCGGGAGAGCTTGATCCGGCTCAGGTACTGGCTGACCGCGCCGACCGAGGGGCTGATGCTCATCTCGTTGTCGTTGAGCAGGATCAGCAGGCGCGTCTTGCGGTGGCCGATGTCGTTGAGGGCCTCCAGGGAGAGCCCGCTCATGAGGGCCGCGTCACCCACCACCACCGCGATGCGCTCGTCGCTGCCGCGGGCGTCGCGAGCCAGTGCCAGGCCCTCGGCGATGGAGATGCCGGTGCCGGCGTGCCCGCCGTCCATGACGTCGTGCTCGCTCTCGCTGCGGCGCGGGAAGCCGCCCACCCCACCGAGCTGGCGCAGGGTGCCGAAGCGCTCCAGCCGGCCCGTGAGCAGCTTGTGCGCGTAGGCCTGGTGGCCGGTATCCCAGACGATGCGGTCGGTGGGGCTGGACATGATGCGGTGGAGCGCCACGGTCAGCTCGACCACGCCGAGGGAGCTGCCGAGGTGGCCGCCGGTCGTGGCCACCGTGTCGATGATCTCGCGGCGGATCTCGGTGCACAGCGCACGTGCTTCGGCGTGGCTGATGTCGGTCAGGTCCTCCGGACCGCGAAGGTCGCGCAGCGTCACCATGGCTAGAGGTCGTCCTCGTCGTCCGGGCGCATGTCGACCACGCGTGGACTCGCCGCCGCTGCTGTCGTCGACGAGACGCTGCACGCGCAGCTCGGCAGCGTCGAGCAGCGCGCCGCAGTGCTGGTGCAGCAGGGCGCCGCGCTCGTAGAGCTCGATCGACTCCTCGAGCGGCAGGCCTCCGTGCTCCAGGCGCGCGACGACATCGCGCAGCTCGTCGAGGGCCTTGTCGAACGGCAGCGCCGCGATGTCGGCGGGCACGGCCCGATCGTCGGTGGCCACGGCGGCCGCGGCAGGTGTGGGTGTGTCGGTCACGTGGCGGAGTCTCGCACGCCATCGACCGACACGTCCAACGCGCCCCGCGCGAGCCGGACCTCGAGGCGGTCGCCGGCTCGTCGCGCGGCCGCATCCACGACCACGCGGCCACCGGGCTCGCGCACGATGGCGTAGCCGCGCTCGAGCGTGGCGAAGGGGCTCAGGGCCTCCAGCCCGGCGGCGCTGCGCGTCAGCTGTGAGCGGGCCGCGCGGGTCCGCTCCGCGAGCCGTGCCGGCAGCTGATCCCCGAACGTGCCAGCAGCGCCCGGTGGCCGGCGAGTCGTCCCTCCAGCGCACGCGTGGCTCGGTCCAGCAGGAGGCCGATGCGCTCGCGCTCCGCAGCCAGGTAGGCTGCCGGCCGGAACGTCTCGAGCGCCCGTCGTTCGGCCTCGAGCGCGGCGCGGGTGCCGGCGGTGCGTCTCGCCGCGCTGCCGGCCAGGCGTGCGTGCAGGGCGTGCAGGTGCCGCCGCTGCTCGGCGCCGTCGGGCACCGCGAGCTCGGCGGCCACCGATGGCGTGGCCGCACGGCGGTCGGCGGCGAACTCCGCGAGCGTGACGTCGGTCTCGTGGCCCACCCCGACGATCACCGGCCGGGCGTGTCCGGCGATGGCCCGCACCACGGCCTCTTCGTTGAAGGGCCACAGGTCCTCGAGCGAGCCGCCACCGCGAGCCACGATGACGAGGTCGACGGCTCGACCGGTCGTCGGATCCGTCCAGCGTCCCAGTCTCGAGAGTGCGCGCACGATCGACCGCTCGGCGCCGGGTCCCTGTACCTGGCAGGCGCTGAGGATGAGCCGCGTCAGCGGCCAGCGACGCCCGACGACACGCCGGATGTCGTGGAGCACGGCACCGTGCGCCGAGGTGACGACCCCGATCGTGCGCGGCCAGGCCGGCAGCGGGCGTTTGCGCGTGCTGTCGAACAGACCCTCGGCGGTCAGCTGCGACTTGAGCGCCTCGTAGCGCTGCGCCAGGTCGCCCACGCCCGCGGGCTGCAAGCTCTCCACGTAGAGCTGGTAGGCGCCCTGCTGCTCGAAGACGTCCACCCGACCCTGGGCGACCACGCGCAGGCCGGTGCGCGGCTCCAGGGGCAGGGCCAGGCGCTCCTCCCGGAAGACGACGCAGCGCAGCTGGGAGCGTTCGTCCTTGAGCGTGAAGTAGCAGTGGCCGGCGGCGCTCACCGAAACGCTGCCGATCTCGCCCTCGACCCACACCGGGTTGAGGCGCGGATGGCGCCGCAGGGCGTCGCGGATGAGGCGCGTGGCGCTGGAGACGGAAAGGACCGCAGGACCGGCCGGAGCGGCGGGCTCGTGCGGACCGGACGTCACGGCGGGTTCGGCCGATAGTGGCGGCTCGTCCCACAGGCCTCGCGTCGCCATGGCTGACCGCTAGACGCGGGTCTGGTACTCCCCGGTCCGTGTGTCGACCCTGATGGTGTCGCCCTCGTCCACGAAGATCGGCACCTGCACCACGAGGCCCGACTCCAGGGTCGCGGGCTTCTTGGCGCCCGACTGGGTGTCTCCCGCGAAGCCGGGCTCGGTCTCGACCACCTTCAGCTCCACCGAGATGGGCAGCTCCACGCCGATGGTCTCGCCTTCGTAGGTCGTGCGGTCGAGGGTCATGCCCTCGATGAGGTAGTCGGTCACCTCGCCCAGCTGGTCAGCCGTGAGGTGGAATTGCTCGTACGACTCGTCCTCCATGAAGTGGAACTCATCGCCGTCCCTGTAGAGGAACTGCACGGGACGCTTGTCGAGGATCGCCCGCGGCCACTTCTCACCGGCCTGGAAGGTCCGATCGACGGTCTGGCCACGCTTGACGTTGCGCAGCTTGATGCGGATCTGGGCGGACCCGCGGCCCATCTTGATGTGATGGAAGTCGAGGATCTGCCAGAGCTCGCCATCGAGCTCGATGGCGATCCCCTTGCGCAGGTCTCCGGTCGAGATCATGAGTGGTGTGCTTCTCCGTGGGCTTGGGGTGGGGCAGGTCTGGCTATTGGCACTTGGCGATGTTGCTCTGGTGCCCCTTCAGCTTCTTGGCGAAGCGGTGCGTGTCCGAGTCGGGGCAAGCGTAGAAGTAGAGCAGCTTGGACTTGGTGATCGGATCGAGCGCCGCTGCGAGCGACGCCGGCGACGGGGTCACGATGGGCCAGTCAGGCAGGCCAGCGTTCTGGTAGGTCTGGAACGAGGCGTACTCGCGATCGACCGCGACGCTGGCGTAGTCGCTCACGCCGAGCAGGTCCCAGAACAGGTAGTCGTCCCACTTGGCGACGTCGGTGCCGCTCAAGGGCCATGGAGTCGGTGGCGTAGACGACCGTCGGGTCGGCCTGCATCAGGCCGCCGGTCTCGCCGTTGACCTTGGGGTCGAGCCGGTTCCAGTACACGCCGGCGATCTTGCGGCGGTCACTGTCCACCTTCGCCTCGCGCTCGACGAGGCTGGCGATGATGAGCGCGTCATAGAACGAGATGCCCTGCTTGCGGGCCTGGGCCACGTACTTGGTGGTGGTCTTGTCCCACTCATCGAGCATCAGGAAGACCAGCTCCTCGGCCGTGATGTCCACGGGCACCTCGTAGGTGCCGCCCTGCAGGAAGCCCTCCAGGCTGCTGCCGCTCGGCGCCTGGGCGAGGAAGCGGTACTCCTCGCGCATGGCCTTGGTGGGATTGCGTGCCAGGCGCAGGAACTCCTTGGGGTCGAGCTCCAGCTCGCCCTTCTCGACTTCCTGTTGCAGGTAGGCCACGATCTGCTCGATGCGGCGGCCGAAGCGCATGTCCAGCACGGTCATCGGCGTCGGCGGGTCCGGTGGCAAGGCCAGGCGGCCAGCGATACTGGCCGGCGTGATCGGCGCGGACAGCGTGTAGGTTCCCGGCCGCAGGAGCTCATCGACGCGGTCCTTGACGACGGCGTAGCGGAACGCCAGTGGGTCGTGAGCAGACCCTCCTCGACGAGGCTGGCCTGGATATCGTCAAGCGTCGCTGCGTCGGGTTCGATGACGAACTCGACGTCAGCCTCATCGATGCCTTCGGAGGCGTTGATCCTGTCGCTGAACTCGGCTGCCAGCAGGTCGGAGACGAGCGGCACGTTCACCAGTCCCGGGTTGTCCTCGAAGAGCCCGGCGGCGGCAGGGCCGATGAGCGGCCGGGCGGCGAACCAGCCACCGACCACGAGCAGGATGAGGGCCACGAGCACGAAGGCGAGCCCCTTGAAGGCACCGGAGTTGGCGTCCTGCTTGTGCGCCTTGCGCAGCTCCCAGCCCTCGACGATGCCGACGCGGCCATCGCCACGGCCCGGCGGCAGTGACCCGCTCATCGCAGCGTCTCCATGGTCGCGCGGTCGTCCAGCGCGCGTTGCAGGATGGCGGCCGCTGCCTCTCGATCGATACGGGCGCGCCGCGCATCGCGGGCGGCGGCTGACGGGGCGCCGCCGGACCGGCCGCGCGGCGTTCGACCCAGGCGTGCCTCGGCCGACTGGCTGCTCAGGCGTTCGTCGTGGAGGGTGATGGGCACGCCGAGGCCGGGTGCGACCTCGTCGACCCAGTCGCGCGTGCGGCGCGACTGCTCGCTCTCGCGACCGTCGAGGTGCAGCGGCAGTCCGACCACGAGGGACTCGACGCCGTGCTCGCGGCAGATGCGGTCGATGGCAGCGGCGTCGCGTGCGGCGGTGCCACGCCGCAGCGTCAGCAGCGGCCTGACCGCACCGCTGGTCGTCTCTGCCAGTGCGACGCCGATGCGTCGGTCACCAAGGTCGATGCCCAGGAGCACGCTCATCGGCACCTCGGCGCGCGGGGGTGCGTGTCGATGGTCATGGATCGGTCGTTCACTCCGTTGTCGATGGCTCGGTGACATCGAGCTCGATGCGCTCACGATCGGCCGGCAGGCCGTCGAGGAACTCCGGCCAGACGCTCACGGTCGCCGTGCCGAACCGCTCAAGTATGGCCTGAGCCTCGGAAACCGTCAGGCCGGCCACCTGGTCGACCAGTGCCGAGGGGTCGACGATGGCGACCACCCGTGCCTGGACGCGCGTGTCGTAGTGGACGCGCTGGCCGTCGGCCGTGCCCTCCACCGGCTCGACGCGGACCGTGTCGGGCAGCAGGCGCATGCCCTCCGGCACGGCCGCCTGCAGCCGTGTGCGGGCGACCTCGTCGAGCAGCGTCGGGTCGACCGCGAGCACGCTGGCCATGACCTCCCCGCGCAGCTCGAACTCTGTCTCGCTGGCACCGACGAGCTCCTCGAAGGCCGGGATGTTGCGCACCGGGCCGAGCTGGGCCGTCTCGGCGTAGAGGTCGAGGCCGTCGGGGGCGTTGGCCGGGTCGCGGAGGTACGCCACGAGGGCGCCGGCAAGGCGGTTCTGCAGGTCGACTGCGGCCGCGTCGTAGTCCTCGGCCGTGACCCGGGGTGTCTGCTCGAAGCGTCCACCGGTGGTCGGTTCCGGGTTGCGCACGCTGATGCCCTGCTCCTCGAGCGAGGGCACCACGCTGATGGCGCCGGCGGACACGTTGCCATCCTCGCCGCTGCGGGTGGCCTCGATGGGGACGCTCACCTGCGAGGCCGCACCCTCCGTCGGCGGCAGGGTCACCGTGGCGGTGGTCTGGAACTCGACCCCGGCCGGGGTGCGCACGCGAGTACCGGCGGGGATGAGCTGCTCGTTGGGCTGCTCGGGCGAGGCGAAGACGACGCTGCCGGTCGCGCGTTCCTCCCGTGCCTCCGTGCCACTGGCACTGAAGGTGCCGCGCACCTCGAGCGGGATGGGCAGCGTGACTGCCGGGATGCGCCCACCGACCGCGTCCACCTCCGACACGGTCGGCAATGCGACCACGGCCAGCTCCAGCGGACCCAGCTCGGCCACGCGCGGCTCCAGGGTGATGGTCGCGGTCGGCAGGAGCTGCGACGCGGCGAAGAGGCCGACGACCACCAGCACCAGCGCGGTGAGTGCCGTGACGCGCGCGCGCTGGCTGCCCCAGGTGAGCCGACGCGTGCCCTGATCCGCGCCCACCCAGGCGCTGTCGCTCGAGGTCTCCGCTCGATCGGCACTGCAGCTCGGCGGGCGTCGCCGGACTCGCCGGCTCGTCGCCACGCTCGAGGGCCGCCTCAGCCTCCTCGGCGGTCGCGGCCACGAGGACGCCGGCGGCGGCGGCCAGCGCTCGCACCTGCTGGTCGCGGCTGGCGATGGCCATCTCCTTGCCGCGTGCGTCGGCCTCGCGCGCCAGCAGCCGGAAGTTGATGCGGCCGGTGGCGATGCGTGAGCCCGGCGGGACCACGAAGACGACGTGCTCGTCGCTGGTGCCGCGCAGGCGTGCGACGGCATCGGTGATCTCATCGTCGTTGTCGAGATACCAAACGGCCATCGACCGCAGTCTGCCCTAGACGCGCATCCCTCGCAGCACGCGTCCGAGCGAGGCATCCAGCGGCTCCTGCGGCTGTGCTGCCTCGACCGCCTGGAACGCGAGTGCCATCGGTGTCACGTCCTGCTGGTCGACCAGCAGGCCGGTGGCGTCGGTCACCTCCGAGACCGCGTCGGGTCGCATCATCGAGACCAGCGGCCGACGGGCGAAGGGCAGCTCGGGGCCGAAGTCCTGCGCCACCAGCGCCGCCTGGATCTCCGGCAGCGCGGCGCCACCACCGCAGAGCTCGATGCGGCCGGGCAGCAACCCACCCTGCCCGAACTCCTCCAGCACCAGCTCGACACCCGCAGCCCAGACCGCCACGTCCTCGCTGACGATGGCCGCCACCTCCTCGGCGTCCTCGATGTCGTCACCCGCGGCGTGGGCGATCTTGACCGCCTCCGCCGATTCGAAGTCGAGGTCCAGCCGGTCCGCCAGCGACTTGGTGAAGGCTCGGCCGCCGAGGGCGAACATGCGCGTGCCCTCGACCGTTCCCGAGCGAACGAGGGCGACGTCCGTGGTGCCGCCGCCGACGTCGATGAAGAGCGCTCCCGACTGGCCCACCTGCTCCCCGGAGATGGAGCGCGCGACGGCATAGGGCTCGGCCACGACCTTGATGAGGTCCAGGCCCAGCTGTTCGACGACCGACTCGAGTGCGCCCAGGTGGACGAGCGGGGCATAGGCGTTGAAGACGGAGATGCGCAGGTGCCGGCCCTGGAAGCCGACCGGATTGGAGACGGCGTAGCCGTCGATGCCGGCGGCAGCGACCTGCGCGTGCACCAGGCGCACGTCGACGTTGGGCAGGCCGGTCTCCCAGGTGATCGTGCGCTGGGCTTCCGCCGAGGCTTCCGACTCGATGTCCTCGAGCAGCCGCTCCAGCTCCGAATGGGTGACCGACGAATCGGGTCGCTTGCGTTCGATGCTGCGCGTGGTGGTGAAGCCCTTGACCAGCTCGCCCGCGATGCCGATGACGACCTTCTCCGCCCTCCGCCCCGCCATGCTCTCGGCTTCGTCCAGCGCCAGTCGGCAATTGCGCACGACCGCCGGGATGTCTGCCACGGTGCCGGACTGCATGTGCGACAGACCCTGCCGCTGGCGGCCGACGCCGGTGACGACCGCGCCCTCGCCGTCGGCATAGTCGAAGACGAGCGCCTTGGCGTACTCGGTGCCGATGTCCAGCGCCAGATGCGCGGCATTGGCCGTGGTCGGAGGAACGCGGCGGAACACGCGTTGCAGCAGCGTCACGCCCGGCCCCTGCCCTACTCCTCGAGCCGCTGGCGAAGCCTCTTCAGCGCGGCCTCGAGCGCCGTCGCTTCGGGGACCTTGCCCTGGGCCATCTCGGCACGACCTCCACCCTTGCCGCCGGCCTCCTCCACGGCGTCACGCACGAGGTCGGCGGCGTTGACGCCCTGCTCGACCAGGTCGTCGCTGACGGTGACGAACAGCTGCGGCTTCTCGGGGTCATCGAGGCCGGCGGCGATGACGCCGCTCTTGAGCGAGGCCCGCACCTCCTTGGCCCACGACTTGAGCTCGTCCATGGAGCCGAAGCCGCCCATCATCGAGATGAAGGCGCCCTTGTGCAGCAGCTCCGCGGTGCGCACGGCGGCCTGCGCCGCGGGCACGGCGCCGCTGACGGCGCGCGCAGCCTTCCTGCGCTGCTTCAGCTCGTCGATGCGGGCGACCAGCTGCTCGGGGGTCTGCGCACCGGCCGCGCTGGTGGCCGCCTCCAGCAGCCGGAAGCGCTCCTCGGTCAGCGCCTCGGCGGCTTCACCGGTGACCGCCTCGATCCGTCGCATGCCGGAGCCGATGGAGCGCTCGCCGGTGATGATGAAGCCACCGATCTGGCCGGTCGCTCGGCAGTGCGTCCCCCCGCAGAGCTCGTGGCTGTAGCCCTCCACCCTGACCGTGCGCACCGTCTCGCCGTACTTCTCGTCGAAGAACGCGTCGGCGCCGGCCGCCTGGGCCTGCGCCATGGACATCAGCTCCGGCGTCACGCGGCGATCCTCGCGGATGACCCGCCGGACCTCGTGCTCGATGGTGTGGCGCTCCTCCGGCGTGAGGCCGCGCTCGAAGGGGTAGTCGAAGCGCAGGTAGTCGGGCGTGACGAGCGAGCCGGCCTGGCGGGCCGCATCGCCGAGCGTGTTGCGCAGGGCGCGGTGCAGCAGGTGCGTGCCGGTGTGGTTGCGCATGGTGCTGGCACGGCGGCGCGGGTCGACCTCGGCAGCTGACGACCTGGCCCAGGCGCATCTTGCCGTGCAGCTTGCCGTGGTGGACGATGAGGCCGGCCACCGGTCGCTGGGTGTCCTCGACGCTGAAGAGGACCGTGCCGTCGGCGTCCCGCAGCACACCCCGGTCACCGACCTGTCCGCCACCCTCGGCGTAGAAGGGCGTCTCGTCGAGCACGATGCGGGCTGTGGCCGCGGCGTCGGTGTGCCCCTCGGCATCGGCCCGCGCTTCCAGCTCCTCGTACTCGGTGGTGTCGCGCACGATGGCGCCGATGCGGCCGCTGGCGGTCGTGGTCTCGTACCCGCGGAAGGCGCTGTCGCCGAGTCGTCGCGCGATGCTGTCGAAGAGCGCCGTCTCCTCGGCCTGGCGGGCGAGGTCGAGCTTCTTGCCCGACCGGCTGCGCTGACGCTGCTCCTCCAGCGCGACCTCGAAGCCGTCGCGGTCGACGCGCACGCCGTACTCCGCCGCCAGCTCGACGGTCAGGTCGATGGGGAAGCCGTAGGTGTCGTGCAGCCGGAAGGCGGTGTCGCCGTCGAGCACGGGCGCGTCCACGGGCACGTCTTCGGGTCGCCGGCCCACCACCCGGTCCGCGGAGGTGAGCGGGATGAGCGCTTCCTCGAGCTGGATGGTGCCGGCATCGAGCGTGCGCGCGAAGGCGGTCTCCTCGCGGATGATGGTGCCCACGATGATGTCGCTGCGCTCGCGCAGGATGGGGTAGGCATCGCCCATGAGCTCGATGACGACCCGGGCGGTCTCCTCGAGGAACGGCTCGTGACGTCCCAGGAGGCGGCCGTGTCGCACGGCCCGGCGGACGATGCGGCGCAGCACGTAGCCTCGCCCCTCGTTGGAGGGCAGGACGCCGTCGGCGATGAGGAAGGTGATGGCCCGCGAGTGGTCGGCGATGACCTGGTAGCTGAAGCGCTGGCTCTCGAAGGCGTCGGGGTCATGCCCCAGCAGCTCCCGCAGTCGCTGATGGATGGGCACGAACAGGTCGGTGTCGTAGTTGCTGGGGACATCCTGCAGCACCGAGGCGAGGCGCTCGAGACCCATGCCGGTGTCGACCGATTTGAAGGGCAGCTCCGTGCGGGGTCCCTCGACCGGCTGGTCGAACTCCATGAACACGAGGTTCCAGATCTCCAGCCAGCGCGGGCAGGTCTCGGTGTGGTCGGGCACGCAGCCCGGCCCCTCGGAGAGGTGCTCGCCGCGGTCGTAGTGGATCTCGCTGTTGGGACCGCACGGGCCCGTGTCGGCCATGCGCCAGAAGTTGTGGTCGTCCCCGTTGTCGACATCGCCCCAGCGCGCCATGCGCTCGGGCGGCAGGCCGATCTCGTCGCGCCAGATGGCCCACGACTCCTCGTCGTCGGTGTAGGTGGTGGCGGCCAGGCGGTCGCCGGGGATGCCCAGGTCCTCGGTCAGGAACTCCCAGGCCCAGTGGATGGCCTCGCGCTTGAAGTAGTCGCCGAAGGACCAGCTGCCGAGCATCTCGAAGAGCGTGTGGTGGCGTGGGGTGCGACCGACCTCCTCGAAGTCGTTGTGCTTGCCGGCTACGCGCAGGCAGCGCTGTGAGTCCACCGCACGGCTGTACGACCGCTTCTCCACGCCGCGAAAGACGTCCTTGAACTGCACCATGCCGCTGTTGGTGAACAGCAGCGTCTGGTCGCCGCCGGGCACGAGGCTGGCGCTGGGCACGACCTCGTGGCCCCGTTCCTCGAAGAAGCGCAGGAAACGGGAGCGGATCTCATCCGCGGACAGGGGCTGCATCCGGGTGTCCGCGGGGTCCCGGTTCTCGTGCTGCTGCATGTAGCGCGAGTGTAGCGAACGGCGCAGGTGGCACCTGCACGAGCCCGCGGCCGCAGGCGCGCCTCCCGGCCAGGGCTGCCGAAGTGGTGAAGTTGTCTTGACCTTGGTTCACGCCTCGAGCCGATGACGCTACCGTGACGCCCATGGCGCAGCCGGGGCCGACAGGAGGACGCATGCGCGTGGCACTGGTGCTGCTGGCGACCGTCCTCGATCGCCGCCGCCTGCTCGAGTGCCGTCGGCGTTGGTGTCACGGTCGAACGCGAGACTCCCCCGGCCACCCCGCGGCCGGTCGTCGCTGTCACCACCACGCCCATCCCCCGGGCGAAGCCGTCGCCGACGCGACCGCGACCGCGACCGCCACAGCCGCTCGCTGACGTCGGTTCGGAGCGCCGAGAGCGGCCCAAGCGCAAGGTCAGGACCGTCAAGCTGCAGCCGCGACCGGCGCCCGGGGCCTTCTCGATGAACCTGTACCGCAAGGGCGACTTCATGCACCAGGCTGACAAGTACTCCTGTGTCGCCGGCTCCACGCAGACGATGATGAACATCATCGACGAGGGCCGGCCCAACCGCTCGGTCGCCTTCCAGCAACGTCTCTACCAGCGGGGCCGGGAGCTGTCGCCCAACAAGCGCAAGCTGGGACCGATCGGCATCGACCTGACGGGCTGGGCGGAGCTGCTCAACACCGGTGGCTACGGCCCGTACGTGGTCGACGGCGCAGCCACGCGTCGCGGAGCCATCCGCAAGGCGGCACGGGCGTTGCGCATGACCAACAGGCCGGTCGGCCTGGTCACCTGGCGTGGCGCGCACTCGTGGGTGATGTCCGGCTTCACCGCCACCGCCGATCCGGCCTACAGCGATGACTTCAGGGTCAAGAAGGTCTACGTCCAGGACACCTGGTATCCGTATGTCAGCACCATCTGGGGTGCCTCGCGGCCGCCCAACGCCCTGGTGCCCGTCGCGGCGTTGGCCGAGGACTACCTGCCCTATGCCCGGCCTCGCGCCCGCTACCCCAAGCGCGACGGCAGGTTCATGCTCATCCTCCCGGTGCTGCCGCGAACACCGTCGCGCGCTGACGGACCCGGCAGGTCCGCCGAAGCTCCGTGCGCTCGGCCTCGTCAGGCCGCCTGGGCCCGATCGCGCAGCACTGATGGGAGCTCCGCCTCTGGCGCCGCGAGGACCTCCTCCGGCGCGATGCCCGCGGCATCGAGCTCCTTGGCTCGCGCGATCCACTCGTGGATCTTGCGGTTGACCTCGGGCGCACCGACGAGATCGACGGTCTTCTCCTCGGTCGCGAAGGCGGCCGGATACATCACGAAGGCCTTGGTCTGCAGGCCGCCGAGCCCGCCGTGTGATCCGACCTGGTGCTCGAACGGGGCGACCTCGTCGGTCGAGGGGTCGTACATGCTGATGACGAAGATGTCGCCGATGTGCCGGTAGCTGTCGAGCTCCTTGAGGTTGGCGGCTGCGTGCTCGCCGAAGTGCTCGAGCGGGTCATGGCCCTCGACCTCACCGGTCTCGAGGTTGCGCATCCCGTCACGACTGATGACCAGCGGGCCGTGCTCCTCGGAGTGGACCATGACGAAGCCGATGCCCTCGTGGCGCACGAGGCCGGGCAGCAGCTGCGGATGCATCTTGGCGATGCCTTCGAGGCTGAGGCGCTCGCGGACCTCGGTGAAGTAGATGTTGGCGAGGTTGCCCGACGCGGCGACGATGAGATCCGGGATCTCCTCGGCCTTCTCGGCATCCTTGTCGCCCTTGTGCGCCAGGTCGCTCTCACCCAGGGTCACGACACCGTCGCTGGAGCTGGAGCGCAGCGCCCGGCTCACGACCTTGCCGCTTGCCCCGGGCGCTCGGCTGGCCTCGGTGAGGAAGGCGTTGACCGGCCCCCAGCCCTCGACGTCGTCGGACGCGTCCAGGCTCGAGACGTCGCCCTCCATCAGGCTGCGCACGAGCTCCTCGAGGCCGATGCCGTAGCGGTCCTCGAACGGCGCGCCCTGGGTCTGTCCATGGTCCGAGACGAGGATGAAGTGGTAGGTGCGCGGCGCGTCCTCGGCGGCGCGGCTGAGCGAGCGCATGATGCGATCGACACGGTCCAGCTGCTGCATCGTCTCGGGGCGCTCCGGGCCCGCATGGTGGGCGACCTCGTCGTAGCCCAGGTAGTCGGCGTAGATGATGGGCGTGCCGCGGCCCATCTCGCCGATGATGAGATCGACGAGCATGTCGCGCATGATCGTGGTGGTGCTGGCCTTCAGGAAGGGGAAGGGCATCTTCCGGCTGATGCGGGGCTTGACATCGCGCGACTCGCTGCCGTCGGGCCTGGAAGTACTCGACGATGACCGCGGTCACGAACTGGGCGATGCCGCGAGTCAGGTTGAAGGGGTTGTAGAGGAACATGCTGAAGGACTTCATCTGCAGCCCCTGGCCCTGCTTGCCCAGCTGACTGTTGGTGGCGATGGCCCGCGTGGCTCCGCCGCTGACCAGGTTGCTGATGCTCGCGCCGCCGTCGCGCAGGAGGTCCTTCTCGCTCGACGAGCGGCGCTCGATCTCGAAGGCATCGTCAGGATGGTTCGAGACCATGAGGTAGTTGCGTTCCTTCTCCCACCAGCGGAACGCGGGGATGCCCGGCTGGGCGCCGTGCAGGATGCCCACCTGGCCGGCGCTGGTCATCGACGGTGCCAGCGCCTCGTACTTGCCCAGGCGGTGCGTGCCGGTGGCCAGCCAGTCGTTGAGGAACGGCATGTAGCCGGTGCGCAGGGCGTTGCGCAGGATCGGCTCGGAGAGGCCGTCGATCTGGAGGATGACGAAGCCCGGGCCCGGCCGGTCGTCGACGTCGCCGCCCACCCGGGCCATGCGCTTCATCGAGTGACGGAAGAACGATTCGTCCTCGTCGAGGCCGATGATGCCCACGAGGACGGTGTCGATGGCGGCGATGAGGATGGACGCGATGAAGGCCGGGATGAAGCCGTCGATCTCGATGCCGGGCACGACCCAGGCGCCGATGAGCAGGGTCAGGCCCATGAACAGGACGGTCAGGATGGCCGTGACGATGACGTTGTTGATGCCCAGGGCCACGAAGACGACGGGGCGCAGCAGGAACGTGATGCCGCCCGCCACGATCGTCACCGCGGCAGCCGCGATGAGGTTCTCCCAGGGGTTGCCGGTGAAGCGGATGCTGCCCATGAGCGCACCGACCACCAGCAGCGCGATGGTGTTGACGACGAGGATGGTGAGGCCCCGGACGATCAGGTGCCGCTTGCCGCGCGGCCAGTTCATGGCCGTGTCGTACTCGTCCTTCCAGACCGACGCGACGCGATGAGCCAGGCCCGGTCGCTGGGGCTTGGTGTCGAGGCGCTGCTCCAGCTCTGTCCGCTCTTCGGGGATGACCGGCTGCTCCGGCGCGTGGGTGCTGCTCATGGAGCGACAGTATGGGGCCGCCCGAAGCGCGACGCATCCGCATCCGCGTGGGCCAGCCGAGCGCGGTGCCGTGGGCACGGTAGGCTAGCCGGCACCGATGGGCATCCTCACCGACTTCCTCACCTGGATCACGGGGCTGATCAATTCGCTGGCCGCGTTGGTCACCGATTCGCCGCTCACCTACCTGGTCATCATGGGCATGGCGGCGATCGATGTGCTGGCGCCGATCGTGCCCGCAGAGGCCACCGTCACCGCGGCGGCCGTGCTGGCAGGCCAGGGCAGGCTGAACGTCATCTGGATCATGATCGCGGCAGGGCTGGGTGCCTTCATCGGCGACAACGTGGCCTACTGGATCGGGCGAGCGGCCGGCCGGCCGCTGGTGGAGAGGGTCCTGCGAGGCAACACCGGACAGCTTGCTGCCGTGCAGGAGCAGTTCGACAAGCGAGGCGGCACGTTCGTCATCGTCGGTCGCTTCATCCCCGGAGGCCGCACGGCCGTCGCCATCGGGGCCGGGGTGCTGCACTTCAGCTGGCCCCAGTTCGTCATCTACGACGCCCTCGCCGCGGTCATCTGGTCGTTCCAGGCGGCTCTGCCCGGGTTCGTCGGCGGTGCGCTGATCCAGGACCGGCCCTGGCTGGCGATGGTCTTCGGGTTCGTGTTGTCAGCCATCCTCGCCACCTCCATCGCGCTCTTCCAGCGCTGGCGCGAGGGACAGCGTGTGCCGGAGACGCCCATCAAGCCGGCCGTGCTGGGCATCGGAGGCGTGGATGCGGCGCTGGAGGTTCACCCCCACGATCAGGCCGCCCGATGCCGCGTCCACCTGAAGGCGTCGAGCCGGACGGGTCCCGCCTGGATTGACCAGCGCGCGCCATCGGGCACCATGGCTAGTCGCGGCGGGGTCGCACCTCGCCGCCCGTCGACGGCGGTGGAGGTGGACGCGTCGCGAGCCCGCTGGCGACGATGGCGATGCCGATCCCCAGCCAGGCCAGCGCCGAGGCCCACAGCAGGCTGTAGTCGCCGATGCTGAGGATGTCCCCGACGCGTGCGCCGATGGCCTGGCCCGCGAGGGCCCCGATGATCGCCGCCAGCAGCACGCCCGGCAGGTGCCAGCCAAGGTTGCCACGCACGAACACGTAGACGCTCGCGTGGAAGGCGCCGACGAGCAGCGACAGCACGAAGGCCGGCTCGAGCACGAAGGTGGCGAGGCCCTGGTCCACGTCGTGGCCGCGGACGACTAGGCGGCGGCAGCGGCGCCGGTGGCGATGCGTCCACCGCCGATCACGCCATCAGCGTCATCGTAGAAGACCGCCGCCTGGCCCGGGGCGGGGGCCCACGCCGGGCGGTCGAGCAGCACGCTCCAGCCACCCGCGCCAGCTGGCTGGACGCGACCGGGCACAGGCTCGGCACGATGGCGGATGCGGACGCGGCTCCTGAACGCCGCGTCCGGCGCTTCGTCGATGAACGAGACGTCAGACACCTCGAAGCTCTGCCGGTAGAGGTCCTCGCGGCGGCCGAGCGTGACCAGGTTCTGCTGGGTGTCGATGGCAGCCACGTACTGGCGCTCACCGAGGGCGACACCGAGGCCGCTGCGCTGCCCGATGGTGTAGGCCGGTGCGCCGACATGCTCGCCGACGGGGCTGCCGTCGGCATCGACCAGTGGCCCCGGGGTGGGCTGCCAGTCTGTCGCGCTTCTGCAGCTCGGCGCGGTAGTCGCCCTCGCGGACGAAACAGACCTCCTGGCTCTCGGGCTTGTCGGCGGTGGCCAGCCCGTGGCGACGCGCCAGGTCGCGAACCTGCGGCTTGGTCGAGCTCGCCCAGCGGGAAGCGCGTGTGCGCCAGCTGGTCCTGGCCGAGGCCGTAGAGGAAGTAGCTCTGGTCCTTGTCGGCATCGAGTCCGGCGAGTAGCCGGTAGCGCTTCCGGCCAGCGTCGTCGACGGTGGTGTCGATGCGAGCGTAGTGCCCGGTGGCGACGGCGTCGCAGCCGTAGAGGTGTCGGGCGCGCCCCAGGAGCGCCCCGAACTTGACCAGCGAGTTGCAGTCCACGCATGGGCTCGGCGTGCGGCCGTCGAGGTAGGCAGCGAAGAAGGGCTCCAGCACGCCGGCGCTGAACTCCCGCTCGAGGTTGAGCACGTAGAAGGGGATCTCCAGCTGCCCTGCGACGCGTCGCGCATCCTCGGCGGCATCGAGCGAGCAGCAGGAGCGGTTGCTGGCGCTGTACGAATCCGCTCCATCGTGCAGTCGCATCCAGACGCCCACCACGTCGTGACCCTGGTCTCGCAGCAGGGCCGCAGCGGCGGATGAGTCGACTCCGCCCGACATGGCCACGAGGATGCGCTCGCGCGTCATGCGACCGGCTCCCCTGCCCCGGGCAGTCGTGCAGCGCCGGCACGAAGGCGCTCGATGGTCGCGGGCAGCGCGCGCTGCACTGCCTCGATGTCGTGCGCGCTGCTGCTGCGCCCGAGCGACAGCCGCAGTGCTCCACGAGCCTCGGCCGGTGGATAGCCCATGGCGCTGAGCACGTGCGAGGGCTCGCTCGAGCCGGACGTGCAGGCCGAGCCGGTGGAGGCGGCGATGCCATCGAGGTCGAGGCCGATGACGATGTCATCGCCGCTGACGTCGCGCACGATGACCGAGAGCAGGTTGGGCAGACGCTCGCTGGGATGCCCGGTCAGCTCGACGCCATCGATCCGCAGCAGGGTCTCAGCCAGCCGATCACGCAGCGAGCGCACGCGGGGCACGACGGTCTCGCGCTCGGCAGCCGCCAGCTCGAAGGCTGCGGCCATCCCCACGGCCCCGGCCACGTTCTCCGTGCCGGCACGACGGTAGCGCTCCTGGGAGCCTCCATGCAGCTGTGGCAGGAATGCCGTGGCACGGCGGACCCAGAGCGCGCCGGTGCCCTGGGGACCCTCGACCTTGTGTGCCGCCAGCGATATCAGGTCGGCGTCGAGCAGCCCGACATCGAGGGGCAGCCACGCCGCCGCCTGCACCGCGTCGAGGTGGATGCGGGCCTTCGAGGCGGCTCGAACGCGGGCGATGAGCTCGCTGATGGGCTGGATCGTGCCGACCTCGTTGTTGGCCAGCTGCAGGCTCACCAGGATGGTCTTCTCGTCGAGGGCCGCAGCGAGGTCATCGGCGTCGACTCGGCCGTAGCGGTCGACCGGCAGGCGCGTGACCTCGAAGCCGAACTTCTCCAGCAGCAGGCATGACTCCAGCACGGCCTTGTGCTCGACCGCGCTGGTGACGATGCGATGGCCTTCGGCCTTGCCCGCCCAGGCAGCACCCTTGAGCGCGAGGTTGATGGCCTCGGTGCCGCCGGAGGTGAAGACGATGGCTCGCGGCTCGGCCCCGATGCTGCTCGCCAGGCGCTCGTGGGCCTCGTCGAGTGCCCGGCGTGCGCGGCGGCCCGGTGCATGCGGCGACGAGGGATTGCCTCCCGGGCCCTGCAGGTGCGGCAGCATCTGCTCCAGCACCTCCGGGCGCAGCGGAGTCGAGGCGGCGTGGTCGAGATAGACGGTCACCGGCGCAATCGTAGCGCGAGGGGCCTAGCGGGCCGCTGCGCCCTCCCGCTCCTGGCTTCGGCGAAGGTCATCATCGCGGCCGCGCTCTCGCCGCCGGTCGTGCTGCGAGAGCAGGCGCTTGCGCAGACGGATGGCGGTGGGCGTCACCTCGACGAGCTCGTCGGCCGCGATGAACTCGATGGCCGACTCCAGCGTCATCGGCGGCGGAGGCGTGAGGCGCAGCGCATCGTCGTGACTGTGGGTCCGGATGTTGGTGAGCTTCTTCTCCTTGGTGGGGTTGACGTCCATGTCACCGGGCCGCGAGTTCTCCCCCACGATCATGCCCTCGTAGACCTGGACCCCGGCCCCGATGAGCAGCTTCGCCCGTTCCTGCAGGTTGAACAGCCCGTAGGCGTTGGAGGTGCCCGAGCGGTCCGACACGAGCACGCCACTGGTGCGGTGCTCGACCTCGCCCGCCCATGGCCCATAGCCCTCGCCGATCTGGTGCAGCAGGCCGGTCCCGCGTGTCTCGGTCAGGAACTGCCCGCGATAGCCGACCAGGCCACGCGTGGGCATGATCGCCTCGATGCGCGTGCGCCCGTCGGCATCGGTGGTCATCTGCTCGACCCGTGCGCGACGCGCCGCCAGCGAGGCGGTGACGGTCCCGATGTGCTCGGGCGGGATATCGACGCTCACGCGCTCGTACGGCTCGTGGATCTCGCCGTCCACGCTGGTGCAGCAGCACTTCCGGGCGCGACACCTGCAGCTCGAAGCCCTCGCGGCGCATCTGCTCGATGAGCACCGCCAGCTGCAGCTCACCACGACCGCGGACCTCGAATGTCTCCGCCGAGCCGGTGGGCCGGAACTCGATACTGACGTTGCCCAGCACCTCGCGCTCCAGGCGAGCACGGATCTGGCGCGAGGTGAGGAACCGGCCGCCACGCCCCGAGAGCGGCGAGGTGTTGACGCCGAAGGTCATGCGCAACGTGGGCTCGTCCACCGTCAGACGTGGCAGTGGTCGCGGGTCGGTGGGCTCGGTGATGGTGTCGCCGATGGTGATCTCCGGCAGCCCCGCGACCGCCACGATGTCCCCGGGGCCGGCTTCCTCGATCTCCACCAGCTCGATGCCCTGCGCGTGGGTGAGCGAGGTGACGGACCCGGCCAGGCGGACGACGCGGCCCGGCTCCACGGCGCCGTCGGTGGTCTCCTCCTCCTCGCGCAGGACGGTGATGCGCTGGCCCATGCGGATGCTGCCGTTGCGGACACGGCCGATGGCCATGCGCCCCACGTAGTCGTTGGCGCTGAGGTTGGTCACGAGCAGCTGCAGCGGGTGCCCCGGCTCGTAGACCGGTGCCGGCGTGTGCTGCAGCAGCAGGTCCAGCAGGGGTCGCAGGTCGGTGCCGGGCTGCGCCAGGTCCGGGGTGGCGGTCCCGGCGCGGGCGTTGGTGTAGACGATGGGGAACTCGATCTGGTGCTCGTCGGCGCCGAGGTCCATGAAGAGCTCGTACACCTGGTCCACCACGGTCGCGGGCCGGGCGTCGCTGCGGTCGATCTTGTTGATGGCGACGATGACGGGGAGACGCCGCTCCATGGCCTTGGACAGCACGTAGCGGGTCTGGGGCAGCGGCCCCTCGGCGGCGTCGACCAGCAGCAACACCGAGTCGACCATCAGCAGGCTGCGTTCGACCTCGCCTCCGAAGTCGGCATGCCCCGGGGTGTCCACGATGTTGAGGCGGACCCCGCGGTAGTCGATACCGGTCTGCTTGGCGAGGATGGTGATGCCACGCTCACGCTCCAGGTCCATCGAGTCCATGATCCGCTCGGCCACCACCTGGTCGACGCGGAAGGCGCCCGACTGGCGCAGCATGGCATCCACGAGCGTGGTCTTGCCGTGATCGACATGCGCCACGATGGCCACGTCGCGCAGGTCGCTGCGGGTGGCCTCGGCAGGCAGGTGGGTCGAAGGCATGGTTCCCATGGGAGACCCGATTGTCGCACGCGGCGGCCGAGTACCCGTATGCTGACGCGGTGAAGGTTCGCGAACCCGTCGCCCGCCCCCTTGATGTCGTGGCCGTGGAGCTGCTGCTGTCCGCGTCGCAGGCGTTCCTGGTGGGCGTCCTGATGTATCTGGCAGTCGGCGTCTGGGACGACCGAGGCGTCGGCTTCGGCCCGGTCGCCACCATCCTGGCGCTGCTCGGCCTGGCCATCGGCGGCAGCTGGCTGTACTGGCTCCTCGGGGGCGTGGGCTGGCCGATGGCTGCCGCCGCGACCCCTGCCGCGATGTTCCTCGGCTTCGCCCTCGTGCTGGGCTGGTTCGGTACCGATCTCTTCCGCGTTCCCGGGGCGCCCCTGCTGCTGGCGACGCTGGCCGCAGGCTACGGCATCATCGGCGGCGTCTTCATCAATTCGCCGCGACGCTGGCGCTGGGACCAGCGACAGAAGCTGCGCCCGGGCACGCGTGTTCCGCGCGTCTCGGCGACGACCCAGGCGCTCGTTGCGCAGATCCCACGATCGCTGCCGCGGCGGGCGACCAGCAGCGCGCCGGCGAGCGAGCTGGCGCTCCGCATCGAGCACTCGTCGCCGGCGGGCCAGCCGATGGTGGACGAGGTCGCCCGTGACGTGGCCGGCGCCGAGCCGGCGGCCGCGACACCCGAGCCCACGGCCGAAGCCGTCTCCCCCGACGCCCTGCCAGCGGACGCAGCTTCCCGCCCTGGCGGGGGCGCCGGCACGGGTGCGACCGCCGACGACGAGCCACCCGGCAACGAGCGGCCAGCGGGAGCACCGGCGGGCAGTCCGCGGCCGGCGACGGCGCCGCGCACGCTCGCGGCCGACGAGCGCGATGGCATCGAGCTGCCGACGTCGGTCGAGCCCAGGGCGCAGCGCTCACCCTGGGCCTGGGCCGCGCCGCCCGACTGGACCCGTGACGAGGATGACGAGCGGCCGGCGGCCGGCCCGTCCAAGCACCCGTGACCGTCGCTGCCGTCATCGTTCCCGACAGTGTCGACGAGGCTCTTGCCGATGCCACCGGCCGGACCGCCGTTCGTCGGATCGTGGACGCCGCCTGGGCCGGTGGGGCCATCCCCATCGTGGTCGTGGCCGCCGATCCGGATGGACGCATCGCCGCGACCCTGGAGGGATCGCCCGCGTTCGTGGTCGACCCGGGTCGCGCATCCGAGGTCCAGACCTACCGGCTGGGGGCCGAGGCCGCCAGTGCGGCGGTGCGAGAGACCAGTGCCGTGCTGCTGTGGCCTGGCCGCATGACCTGGACGGACCCAGAGACGGTGACGTCGCTCATCGAGGCCCATGGTCGCTCCCCGGGATCGGTGACGCGTCCGCGACGGGCGGGACAGTCGGGCTGGCCCGTGCTGCTGCCCGCGGCGCTCGTCGCCGACGTGCTGGCCGCTCCCGGTGGCACTGCCGAGGACGCGTTGGAGGGGATCGCGGTCGCCCTGGTGGAGCTGGGCGATCCGGGCTCTGTCCTGGGCCGCGAGGTCGCGCTCGGTGACCTGCCCGACTATGCCGGGCCACCGGAGCCGGTCGGTGGACCGCCGCCCGAGTGGGGGGCCGCAGCGGCCGATCAGCCTGAGCCCGAGCTGGGCCCTGATCCCGCCGGACCGTAGCAGCCCGCGCGGCTCGCGGGGCCCAGGGACCGCTAGGTCCGAGTCGTCGTCGCCCTGGCCGGCTTGAGGGCCAGGCCGAGCTCGTCCAGCTGCTCGACGGCCACCGGCGACGGGGCCTCCAGCATCAGGTCGGACCCCGAGGAGGTCTTGGGGAAGGCCATCACCTCGCGGATGTTCGACTGGCGCGTCAACAGCGCGATCCAGCGGTCGACGCCGAGTGCGATGCCGCCGTGGGGCGGAGCGCCGTACTCGAACGCCTCGAGGATGCCGCTGAACTGGGCTTCCTGCGCGGCTGCCGTGTGACCCATGAGCGAGAACGAGCGTGACAGCATCTCGCGCGTGTGGAAGCGCACCGAGCCTCCGCCAAGCTCCCAGCCGTTGAGGGCCAGGTCGTACTGCTGGGCGCGGGCACGACCGGCGGGATCCTCGACACTCGCCACCAGGGGGTCACCTGAGACGGTGGTCAGGAGCTGCTCGTCCTCTGGCACCACGGCGCTGAAGGGGTTGTGCGTCGCGTCCCAGCGGGCATGATCGGCATCCCAGTGGTACATGGGGAACTGGTAGACCCAGACGTAGCTGAGAACGTCGCGGTCGTAGAGGGCGTTGCGCTCGGCCAGTTCCACGCGCAGGGAGCCGAGCACTTCCTGGGCGGTGATGTCCGCGTCGGCCACGATGAGCACCAGGTCACCGGCGGTCGCTCCCGTTGCGGCGGCCAGCTTGTGCGCCATCTCCTCGCCCACGATCTTGACGATGGAGCCGCGGATGCCACCTGCGCCGTCGAGTGCCAGCCACACGAGGCCGCCGGCGCCGGCCCTGCGTGCCAGCTCCGTCAGTTCGTCGATCTGCTTGCGCGTCGCGCCACCCATGCCGCTCGCGGCGAGACCGAAGACGCGCCCGCCCTCGGCCAGCACGCCGTCGAAGACACGGAAGCCGGCGGCGGCTGCCAGCTCGCCGAGGTCGTGAAGCTCCATGCCGTAGCGCACGTCCGGCTTGTCCGAACCGAAGCGGTCGATGGCCTCCCGGTAGGTGAAGCGTGGGAAGGGATCGTCCAGCAGCGGTCGCTCGGGTACCACTGCCCGGGTTACCGCGAGCGCCATCGACTCGACCCAGGCCATGACATCGACGTCGGTGACGAAGCTCATCTCCAGGTCGAGCTGGGTGAACTCGGGCTGACGATCGCCGCGCAGGTCCTCGTCGCGCATGCAGCGCGCGATCTGGAAATAGCGGTCGAAGCCGCTCACCATCAGCAGCTGCTTCATCTGCTGTGGGCTCTGGGGCAGGGCGTAGACGTTGCCCGGCTGCAGCCGCGAGGGCACGATGAAGTCGCGCGCCCCCTCTGGGGTGGACTTGATCAGCAGGGGTGTCTCGATCTCCACGAAGCCGGCCGCGTGGTGTGCCTCACGGATGGCCTGGACGAGTCGCCCGCGGGCCAGGATGCGCTGCTGCAGTGGCTCGCGGCGCAGGTCCAGGTAGCGGTACTTGAGCCGCAGGGCCTCGTCGACCTCCGCCCCGGGCTCGTTGATCACGAACGGCGGCGTCTTGGCCAGCGAGAGGATCTCGATGTCGGTGGCGCGCAGCTCCACCTGGCCGGTGTGGAGCTTGTCGTTCTCCATGCCCGCGAGGCGCCGGGTGATGGTGCCGCTGACGCGGACCACGTACTCGCTGCGGACGCTCTCCGCCACGGCGTGCGCCTGGGGCGAGTCGGCATTGTCGATGACCACCTGGGTGATGCCGTAGCGGTCGCGCAGGTCGAGGAAGATGAGCTGGCCCAGATCGCGCCGTCGGTGGACCCAGCCGGCGAGCGTGGCCGACCGGCCCACGTCAGCGAGCCGGGCGTCGGCACAGGTGAGGTTGCGGTAGGAGGTCTGCATCGGAGTCCACATGGTAGCCGCGCGCGGCGCTACGGTCCCGCCGCGCCGACGAGCAGCCGGGGATGGTCGGAGATCGAGGTGTCCATGGGGTCGCCGAACCGTCGCCGGCGAGGGGTCGCCGTCAGGTCCGGGCGCCGGAGAGGCGCTCACGCAGGTGGCGGATGCGGCTCGCGCTGGGGTCGATGACGATGTCGAACGTGCCCGGGTGTCGCAGCACCGTTCCGCCGAAGGCTCGCTTGAAGGCGTGCGACCCGTCCGCCGAAGGGTTCGCTCCGGCGTCATCCCATTCGTGCACCCCCCACAGGTCCAGGCTGGCGGTACCGGCCTCGCGCAGGGCGCGCTGCAGTGCGGCCATGACGGCATACGGCCCGCTCCCGGCGTCGAGGGCGGGGGCGCCGGCGGAGGCGGCGTACAGGTAGTAGGCCCGATCGCCGCATCGCGGCGCGATGGCGCCGGCGAGCGGACGCCCCTCGTGCTGGGCGATGGCCATGAACCAGTCATCGCTCGCAGCAAGGGAGCGGGCCAGCCGGGAGAGGAAGCCACGCGAGCGGACAGCCGCCGGTGCTCGCTCGGTCGCAGCCAGTAGCTCGTGGAACGTGTCGAGCATCACCTCGTCGCCACGCCGGTCGAGCACGACCGTGGTGCCCGCGCGTTCGGCACGCCGTGCCTGGGCACGGGCCTCACTGGTCCACGCGGCGAGCGGATCGTCGCCGGCAGTCAGATCGACGAGCCTCGTGCTGGGTGCGTGCAGGTCGTGGACGGCGGACTGCGCCGTCGTCCGCAGAGCTCGGCCGAAGGCAGCATCTGCGGCAGCGTCGCCAGTCCCGCGTGGGTCCAGCTTCAGGGTGACCCCTCGACGGCTCCTGGCATGGGCCTTGAGCCCGGTCAGCAGACGCGCCAGCACCTCCGCCGCGTCCGCGGCATCGCGATCCCACACCGGACCATGCGGCACGTAGAGGACGCTGCGGCCGAGCAGGGTGGCCCGGTCCAGGATCTGCGCCACGCCCCGTACGTGCCCACCGCCGTCGACGACCAGGAGGCGCGACCAACGCTCGTTGGGTTCGCCCGCACCGGCCAGGCCCCAGGCCCACGATTGCAGCACGTCACCCTCCGGCCGGGAGGCCAGGAATGCGTTCCAGCCGGCGCGGTCGTTCTCGCCGGCGTCATGCAACGAGAGTGTCATGGGCCGGGTCGAGCCGTGGTCAAGCCCCCTCGCCGTGACGGTGCTGGGCGTGCGCCCGGGCGAGGTCGCGAGCCAGCTCGGTCACATCGACCTGGCGCTGTGTGCCGGCATCGAGGTCCTTGACCAGGACGTGGCCGGCGTCGAGCTCGTCGCCGCAGATGACGGCGAAATGGGCGCCCGCGCGCGCTGCGCCGTCGAGCTGCTTGCCCAGCCGTCGCGAGGTCAGGTCGGCACGGCAGGACAGGCCCGCACCGCGTAGCTCGGTCGCCAGCTGCAGGCGCACGACGGTGTCCTCTGGGTCGGTGCCGACCACGAGCACCGCGGGCCTCCAGGCCTCGGCAGCCGGCTTGGCGTCCGCCTCCTCGAGAGCCAGGGCGACCCGGTCAAGACCGATGCCGAACCCGATGCCGGGCGTGGGCTGGCCGCCCAGCAGCTCGACGAGACCGTCGTACCGTCCGCCTCCCCCGAGCGCCTGCTGCTGGCCGTGGGCACCGGCGCGGTAGAACTCGAAGGCGGTGCGCGTGTAGTAGTCCAGCCCACGGACGAGCGATGGGGTGATGGTCGGCTCGATCGACACCGCCGCGAGGTGCTCGAGCAGCCCGTCGAAGTGCGCCTGGCACGCGTCGCACAGGTGTGCGGTGATGGTGGGGGCGGCCTCGATGAGCGGCTGCATGCGCTCGTCCTTGGAGTCGAGCAGCCGCAGCGGGTTGGTGTCGAGACGTGCTCGCTC
Organism: uncultured Chloroflexia bacterium; assembly: GCA_963698505.1. Taxonomy (GTDB): domain Bacteria; phylum Chloroflexota; class Limnocylindria; order Limnocylindrales; family CSP1-4; genus JAFMJV01. The sequence continues at coordinate 74,884 of CAVORC010000016.1, forward strand.
CAGCTCCGGCAGGTCGTCGGCATGGCCAGCGAAGTAGCCGCGTAACGTCTCGACGTACGCCGGTCGGCAGGTGCCGTCGCCGATGGAGTTGACCAGGACCTCGACGTCGCCCAGGCCGACCGTGTCGAAGAAGGTCATCGCGAGCTCGATGATCTCGGCATCGATGGCGGGACCGGCATCGCCGATGGCCTCCACGTCGAACTGCCAGAACTGTCGGTAGCGCCCCGCCTGGGGACGGTCGTAGCGGAACATCGGCCCGCTGAGGGTCAGCTTCACCGGCTGTGGCCAGGTGCGCATGCCGTGCTGTACGTAGGCACGCACGATGCCGGCGGTCGGCTCGGGTCGCAGGGCCCAGCGCTCGCGCTCGGACTCGCCGCGCCCGGCCTGGACACGGAACAGCTCCTTCTCGACGACGTCGGTGGCCTCACCGACGCCGCGCTCGTAGACCGCAGAAGCCTCGAAGAGCGGCGTTTCGATGGGCGCGTAGCCATAGCGCATGGCGAGGTCGCGGCCAGCCTGCTCGAGGCGCAGGAAGACGGCTCGCTCAGGCGGCAGGAGGTCGCGGGTGCCCCTGGGGGCCTGGAACTTGGACATCGCGCACGAGTCTAGCGGCGCACGGTCGCGCCGGCGCCTCGTCACCGCGCTATGACCGGTCGCGCTGCACCGAGTAGACGTCCTTGAGCTGCTCGAGGTGTGCCATGACGCGTGACAGCTGCGCCACCGACGAGACCTCCAGCGTCGCCTGCACGGTGGCGCGGTGGTCCTTGTGCACCTTCACGCTGGCGGCCACGATGTTGATCTTGTCGTCGGCCATGACGTTGCTGATCTCGCTCAGCAGGCCGGTGCGGTCGTAGGCCTCGATGAGGATGGCGATGGCGTAGGTCTGCTGGGCCGCGGTCTCCCACTCCACGTCGATGAGCCGCTCCACCGCGCGTTCGTTGACCACCGTGGGGCAGGTGGCGAGGTGGACCGTGACACCGCGACCGCGGGTGATGAAGCCCATGATGGGATCGCCCGGGATGGGGTGACAGCACTTGCTGAAGCGGACCAGCAGGTCGCCCACCCCGCGGACCCGGACGCCGCCTGGCTGCGGTGGTGGCGGCGCCACCTGCGGCAGCTGGACCTCGTCGACGTCATCCACCACCCCCAGCCGCGAGACGATCTGCTGGGCGCCGATCTGCCCGTAGCCGATGGCGGCGAAGAAGTCGTCGACGGTCTTGAGGTTGTGCTGGTCGGTCAGCTCCTCGAGCTTGTCGTGGTCGATCTTGTCTAGGCTGGTGCGCGCCAGGCGATGCAGCTCGCGATCGAGCAGCTGCTTGCCGTGGGTGATGTTCTCGTCACGCTGCTGGCGCTTGAACCATTGGCGGATCTTCTCGCGCGCATGGCTGGTGGTGACGATGTTGAGCCAGTCGCGCGACGGTCCGTGCGCGCTCTTGGTGGTGACGATCTCGACGATGTCGCCGTTCTTGAGCTTGTAGTCCAGCGGCACGAGGCGGTTGTTGACCTTGCTGCCGATGCAGGCGTGGCCGACCTCGGTATGGATGCGGTAGGCGAAGTCGAGCGGTGTCGCGCCGGCCGGCATGTCCTTGACATCGCCAGCCGGCGTGAAGACGAACACCTGGTCCTGGAAGATGTCCAGCTTGACGCCCTCGATGAACTCGGTGGCGTCCGACACGTCGCGCTGCCACTCCATGAGCTGGCGGACCCACGCCAGCTTGGCGTCGTAGGCCCGATCGGAGCGCGAACCCTCCTTGTAGCGCCAGTGCGCGGCGATGCCGACCTCAGAGACCCGGTGCATGTCGTGCGATCGGATCTGCACCTCCAGGGGCTTGCCGTCAAGGGCGACGACGGCGGTGTGCAGGCTCTGGTACATGTTGTTCTTGGGCATCGCGATGTAGTCGTCGAACTGCCCGGGGATGGGACGCCACAGTGAGTGCACCACGCCCAGCGCCGCGTAGCATTCGCGCACGTTCTCGACCAGCACGCGCAGCGCGTGGACGTCGTAGATCTCGCCGAACTCGGCGCGCTTGCGCTGCATCTTCTTGTGGATGCTGTAGATGTGCTTGGGTCGTCCGGAGAGCTCGGCCTCGATGCCGGCTTCCAGCAGCGCTTCCTGCAGCACGTCCATGGCCCGCTCGACGTAGGCCTCACGCGCGGTGCGGTGCGTCTCCAGCTGGCTCGCCAGCTCGCGGTAGGCCTCTGGATCGAGGTACTTGAAGGAGAGGTCCTCCAGCTCCCACTTGATCTGCCAGATGCCGAGGCGCTCCGCCAGCGGCGCGTAGATCTCGGCGGTCTGGCGGGCGATGCGCATCTGCTTGGCTGGCGGCAGGGCACCCAGGGTGCGCATGTTGTGGAGCCGATCGGCCAGCTTGATGAGCACGACGCGGATGTCCTCCGCCATGGCCAGGAACATCTTGCGGATGTTCTCCGCCTGCTGCTGCTCGTGGGTCAGGGTGCTGAACTTGCCCAGCTTGGTGACCCCGTCCACGAGATGCGCGACATCCGGACCGAAGCGCTCCTCCAGGTCGGCGAGCGAGTACTCGGTGTCCTCGGGGATGTCGTGCAGCAGCGCGGCGGTGACCGCGACCGGGTCCAGGCCCAGCTCGGCGAGGATCCTGGCCACCGCGAGCGGGTGGCTGACGTAGGGCTCGCCGCTGACGC
>CAVORC010000017.1:0-34552 GCA_963698505.1 uncultured Chloroflexia bacterium
CGGCAGGCGCGGCCCAGGAGTGCAGCGTGCGGATGTACTGGGCCCGCTCGAAGGCACCTGGATCCTCCACGTTGCCCTGGCTGGCCGATCCGCGGAGCTGGGTGACCGAGGTGTACTCGTTCTGCTCCAGCCACGCGCATCTCGGACTCGATGTCGGCGATCTTGGCGGGGCCGTCGCGCAGGATGGCGGAGGCGACCATGGCCACGTCCGCGCCGACCATGAGCGCCTTGACCACGTCCGCTGCCGCTGTGGACGCCGGAGGTCGCGGCGATGCTCACCTCCGGACCCAGCTGCGGACGCAGGATGGCCGTCCAGCGCATCGGCAGGCGCAGCTCGGAGGGATGGCTCAGGCTCACGCGCGGCACCACCGCCAGCTCGTCGAGGTCGATGTCCGGCTGGTAGAAGCGGTTGAAGAGCACCAGGCCGTTGGCACCGGCCTCCACGACCCGGCCGGCGAAGTTCGCCATCGCCGAGTAGTAGGGGCTGAGCTTGACGGCCAGGGGCAGGGTCACCGCCGCGCGCACCGCGGCGATGAGGTCGAGGTCCTCGTCCTCGATGTCGGCGGCGGTGCGACAGCGGTCGACGCTGATGCGGTAGAGGTTCAGCTCCAGCGCATCGGCACCGGCATCAGCCATGAGCTTGGCGAAGCGGACCCAGCCACCCACCGAGTTGGCGTTGAGGCTGCCGATGATCGGGACCGATGCCTGCCTCTTGATCGGCCTCGAGGGCGCGCAGGTAGCGGTCGCCTTCGCCGATGAAGGTGTCGACCTCGGGGAAGTAGTCGAGCGCTTCGGCGAAGTGCTCGGTGCCCTGGTCGAGCGACGCCGCCAGCTCGATCTCCTCGTTCTCGATCTCCTCCTCGAAGAGCGAGGGCATGACGATGGCGCCGGCCCCCGCGCTCTCGATCTGGGCGACCGCGGCGAGGTCGCGGGTGAGCGGGCAGGCCGAGGCCACGATCGGTGAGCGAAGCTCGAGCCCCAGGTAGCGGGTGCTGAGATCGACGGTCACTTGGAGTCTCCCTTCCCGTTGCTGCCGGCATCCGGGCCGTCGACCGACGCCGCCGATGGCTCGTGCTCGAGGCTGGGGATGCTGCGCTGGACATCGGCCAGCTGGCTGTAGTAGCGCCAGCGCTCGTCGGCATCGGCCTGCGCCAGCGCCGCCAGCTCGGCGGCCCGCTCAGGCTGCGTGCGCTGCAGGATGGCGAAGCGTGTCTCCGACTCCACGAACTCGCTGATGGGCATCGATGGCGCCTTGGAGTCGAGCTTGAAGGGCTGGCCTTCGGCCGACTCGCTGGGCATGAAGCGGTAGAGCGGCCAGAAGCCGGACTTGACCGCGTCCTTCTGATGCGTCATCGACGTCGACATGTCGATGCCGTGGGCGATGCAGGTGCTGTAGGCGATGATGATCGACGGACCGGGCCAGGCCTCGGCCTCGAGCATGGCCTTGTTGGTCTGGGCGTCGTTGGCACCGAGCGCGATCTGGGCCACGTAGACGTTGCCGTACGCCCGCGCGATGGCGCCCAGGTCCTTGCGCCCGCTGGGCTTGCCGGCCGCCGCGAACTTGGCGACCGCACCGCGCGGCGTGGCCTTGGAGGCCTGGCCGCCGGTGTTGGAGTAGACCTGCGTGTCGAGCACGAGGATGTTGACGTCGCGCCCGGAGCTGAGCGCCTGGTCGACACCGCCGAAGCCGATGTCGTAGGCCCAGCCGTCACCGCCCATGATCCAGACACCGGTGCGGATGAGGTCACCGGAGACCGAGAGCAGCGAGTCGGCGTCGGCCCTCTGCTCCCCGCTGATGCCGGCGAGGGCTGCACGCAGCTTCTCGACCGACTCGCGCTGCTGCGCGATGCTGGCTTCGCTGTCCTGGGCGTTCCCCAGGATCTCCTCGACGAGCGCCTCGCCGACGACCGGGGCCAGCTTCCTGAGCAGCTGCTTGGCGTGCCTGGTCTGGACGTCGAGCGCCAGGCGCATGCCCAGGCCGAACTCGGCGTTGTCCTCGAACAGCGAGTTGTTCCAGGCCGGACCACGGCCGGCGGCGTTGGTGGACCACGGCGTGGTCGGCAGGTTGCCACCGTAGATCGACGAGCAGCCCGTGGCGTTGGCCACGATCATGCGGTCGCCGAAGAGCTGGCTGACGAGCTTGACGTAGGGCGTCTCGCCGCAGCCGGAGCAGGCACCGGAGAACTCGAAGAGCGGCTCCAGGACCTGGCTGCCCTTGATGGTGTCACGCGGCAGCAGGCTGCGGTCGAGCTCGGGGATCGAGAGGAACTCGTCCCAGCGCTTGCGCTCTGCCTCCGACGTGCTCCCGGTAGGGCTCCATGTTGATGGCCTTGTGCTTGACCTCCGTCTTGGACTTGGCCGGGCAGATGTCGACGCAGACACCGCAGCCGGTGCAGTCGTCGGGCGTGACCTGGATGGTCAGCTTGTGGTTCTCCAGCTCGCGTGAGCGGAAGTCCTTGGACTTGAAGTCGGCGGAGAGCTGCTGCAGCTGCGCCTCCGGATAGACCTTCATGCGGATGGCCGCGTGCGGACAGACCATGGCGCACTTGCCGCAGTCGATGCAGATGGCCTCGTCCCAGATGGGGATCTCCTGGGCGATGGCGCGCTTCTCGTACTTCGTGGTCCCGGTGATGAAGGTGCCGTCGACGGGGAAGGCGCTGACCGGCAGCAGGTCGCCCTCGCCGGCCATGATGCGGGCGGTGACGTCCTTGACGAAGTCGGGAGCAGTCTCCGGGACGATGGCCTGGATCTCGATCGACGCCGGTGCGGGCCCCGCCTCGACCTTGTGCAGGCGCTCGAGCGAGAGGTCGATGGCGGCGAAGTTGCGCTGCACGACCTTCTCGCCGCGCTTGCCGTAGGTCTTCTCCACGAACTTCTTGATGGCCGCGATGGCCTCGTCCTCCGGCAGCACGCCGGAGAGCTTGAAGAAGCAGGGCTGCATGACGGTGTTGATGCGATTGCCCATGCCGACCTCGCCGGCCACGGCGAAGGCATCGATGACGTAGAGCTCGATGTCCTTGTCGACGATCTGCTGCTGGACCTTGCTGGGCAGGTGCTGCCAGACCTCGTCCGGCCCGTAGGGGCTGTTGAGCAGGAAGGTGGCGCCTTGCTTGGCCCGGTCGAGCACCGGCATCTTGTCGAGCAGGCCGAACTGGTGGCAGGCCACGAAGTCGGCGGCCTGGATCTCGTAGGTCGACTCGATGAGCTCGGGACCGAAGCGCAGGTGCGACACGGTCACCGCGCCCGACTTCTTGGAGTCGTAGACGAAGTGGCCCTGCGAGTACAGGTCCGTGCCCTCGCCGATGATCTTGACCGAGGCCTTGTTGGCGCCCACGGTGCCGTCCGAGCCGAGGCCGAAGAACATGGCCTGGACCTGGCCCTCCGGCCGCGGCCGCACGAACTCGCGGTCGATGGGAAGGGAGAGGTTGGTGACGTCGTCGTAGATGCCGACCGTGAAGTGCCGCTTGGGCGCCTCCTTGGCCAGCTCGTCGTAGACGGGCTTGACCATCTGCGGCGTGAACTCCTTGGAGGAGAGGCCGTAGCGGCCACCGATGACGCGCGGCGCGACCGCGAAGGGTGCGTCTGCGCTGTCCATGGCCTCGTTGATGGCAGCCACGGTCTCGAGGTAGAACGGCTCCCCGACGGCTCCGGGCTCCTTGGTCCGGTCGAGCACGGCGATGGACTTGACCGTGGCGGGCAGCGCCGCCACGAGCTCCTCCGACGGGAACGGCTGGAAGAGCCGCACCTGCACCATGCCGACCTTCTCGCCGGCGGCGGCCATGACCTCGACGGTCTCCTTGACGGCGCCGGTGCCCGAGCCCATGACGAGGATGACGCGCTCGGCGTCGGGGGCGCCGGTGTAGGTCACCAGGTCGTACTGCCGGCCGGTGCGCTCGCTGAGCTCGGCCATGACCTCGGCCACGATGCCCTTGACGGCGTCCATGTAGGGGTTGGCCGCTTCACGTGCCTGGAAGAAGACGTCGGGGTTCTGGGCCGTGCCGCGCACCACCGGCGCCTCCGGTGACATGCCGCGGGCGCGGAAGTCGAGCACGTCCTGCTCGCGCACGAGGGCGCGCAGGTCGCTCTGGTCGAGCATGGCGATCTTGTCGACTTCGTGCGAGGTGCGGAAGCCGTCGAAGAAGTGCAGGAACGGGATGCGCGAGCGCAGCGTCGCCGCATGGGCCACCAGCGCCAGGTCCTGGACCTCCTGCACCGAGGCTGCCGCGAGCATCGCCCAGCCGCAGGAACGAGCCGCCATCACGTCGCTGTGGTCGCCGAAGATGGAGAGCGCGTGCGTGGCGACGGTGCGGGCGGAGACATGGATGACCGAGGGCGTCAGCTCACCCGCGATCTTGAACATGTTGGGGATCATCAGCAGCAGGCCCTGGGACGCGGTGAACGTGGCGCCGAGGGCGCCCTTCTGCAGCGCGCCGTGCAGCGCGCCGGCAGCACCGGCCTCGGACTGCATCTCCACGACGTCGGGGACGATGCCCCACATGTTGGGCTTGCCCTGTGCTGCCCAGTCGTCGGTGTGTTCCGCCATCGGCGACGCCGGCGTGATGGGGTAGATCGAGATGACCTCGCTCAGCTGATACGCGATACGGGCGGCGGCCTCGTTCCCGTCGAGACACTCCCATTGCTGGGCCATGTGTCAGGCCTCCTTGGTGTGTGGGCTTGGTTGACCGGCGCACATCGATGTGCGCGCGGGTGTCGCGGGTAGGTCCCGCGGCCAAGGGGAGGCCGCGGGTCAGCGCCAGTGTGCGCCGTCGAGGGTGGTCTGCGCAGGGCCGATAGGCCCCCCGTGGGGCGGGTGAGCGGTCACGTCTGCGCCGTGTCGCTCGGCCCCCGGCGAGCGTTCGACCCGCGGGGAGGGGCCGGCCGGCCCAGAGTCGGGCCAGCCGGCTGGCACCAGTCGAGCCGCTGTGACTATCCGGCTGGCAGCCCTGGCGCGACTGCGGTTACGCTGGCGCTCCAACAGGGAGGATCAGATGCAACGGAACGTGTGGCGAGCATTCCTGCTCGCGATGACCATGCTCATCGTCGGTGCCTTGCCGGCGATGGCCCAGGCGGAAGAGACCGGCTGGCTGCTCTCATCCGACGACGACAATGTGCTGATCGCGGCCGGTCGCGACATCACCGTCGGGCCCACCGAGACCGCCGACGGCGTGGTCGTCATCAACGGCCAGGCCCTCATCGAGGGCGCGGTCGACGGCCTGTTCGCCGTCGATGCCGACGTCGTGCTGAGCGGCGCGAGCGCCAGCGTGGACAGTCTCTTCATCATCGGCGGCACGCTCGAGGTCGGGCCGGCGCGAGCGTCTCCGAGCTGACGTACACCGGGACGGAGCCGTCCATCGACGCCACCGCCACCGTGGGCACGACGGACCAACGCAGAGGAAGAGCTGGCCGGCGCACTCGGCGCGCTCGTGGCCTTCCTCATCGTGGCCATCTTCTTCCTCGTCATCGGCGCCTTCATCGCCTGGCTGGCGATGACGCTGCTGGTCATCGCCTTCGGCACCGCCCAGGTGCGGCGCGCGGCGGCCACCATCAGCAACGACGTGCTCAAGACCATCGTCGTGGGCCTGCTCATGCTGATCCTGCCCAGCATCATCTTCGGGCTGCTCTTCATCACCATCGTGGGCATCCCGCTGGCCATCGTCCTGCTGCTGCTGTGGGGCGTGGTCGTGGCCCTCGGCCAGATCGTGGTCGGCGTCTGGATCGGCGAGCGCATCCTGCCTCGCGGACGCACGGCCAATCGACCCTACGGCGCCGCCTTCCTGGGCATGCTGATCCTGCTGCTCCTGTCGTGGACCGGCATCGTGCCGCTGCTCGCCGGCATCTTCGGCACCGGTGCGGTCACCCTCGCCGGCTGGCGCGTCCTGCGCGGCGGTGGCGCCCCGCCCGTGCCCCCGGGCTACTACGGCGAGCCGTGGGGTCAGCCGATGATGGTCCCGCCGCCACCGTACGCCCCTCCGCCCTACGCTCCCCCTCCGCCCCCGCCGCAGGGCCAGTGGCCCCCACAGGGTGGGCAGCCACCCAGCGCCTGGCCGCAGGGATAGCCTGACGCGAACAGCCCCGTCGCCCGTCTCGAGACCGGGCGGCGGGGCTTCTTCGTGGCACGCCGCAGCGCTGGCGCCGGCGGCGCTCAGCCGCGGCGACTGCGGGCCTGGCCGGCGTCGATGATGATGGGTCGCAGGCCCTGCTTGAGGAACCAGCTCTCGCGACCCAGCAGCCCATCGAGACGAGCCAGCCGCTCGACGGTGTCGGGTGCCTCCAGCAGCTCCTGGCGGGCGGAGAGGTCGACCTGGATGAGCGCCGTGAGCACGTACGAGAGCGCGGTCGGGTCATCGGTGCCGATGAGCCGACGGGCGGCCGCCATGAGCAGCTCCCGGCGCTGCGCGGGCGAGGCGTCGTCCGGATGCCGGCATCGGGCGTGCCGCCGCCATCGCCAGCCTCCGCAGCACCGCCCGGGGTCTCCCGCTGCCGACGTCTCATCGGCGTCGGCATCGGCCACCTCGATCTCGAACTCGATCTCGATCTCCGGACCATCCGCGTCGCCGGCCGGCTGCAGCAGCTCGAGGTATTCGAGGAACCGCTGGCCCACCTGCTGTGCGCGGGCGCGCAGCTCCTCCTCGGGACCGGTGGGCTCATCGAGCAGGCTGACGCGGCCCAGCAGGTACGGCTCGGACACGCGATCGATGCCCTCCAGGCGGAAGCGCTGCTGACCCACGGTGAGGATGTCGAGGCGGCCATCGGGGTAGGCGCCGGCCCGGCGGATGGCGGCCGTGGTGCCGACCGCTGCGACCTCGCCGTGCAGCGCGCCCACCTCCGCGCCCTCGCGCAGGAGGACCACGCCGAAGGGCTCACCGCGCTCGATGCAGCGGCCGATCATGAGCCGGTAGCGCTCCTCGAAGATGTGCAGCGGCAGGGCCACCCCCGGACAGAGCACGGAGCGGAGCGGGAAGATGGGGATCTCGGTCACGTCGGGAATCGTCACACAGAATCAGAAAGGCGGGCCCGGACGGGACCCGCCTTCCGTGGCGTCAGTGGTGTCGGCGGCTGATCAGTGGCCGCAGGCGCCGGGAGCGCCGGCCGACTCCTCGGTGCGGAAGCTGCTGCCGCAGCCGCAGCCGGAGACGGCGTTGGGGTTGTTGACCGTGAAGCCGGCGCCCATGAGCGTGTCGACGTAGTCGATCTCAGAGCCCTGCAGCAGCTGCGTCGACTGCGGATCGACGTAGACGGCGATGCCCTTGGAGGTGACCTTGACGTCTTCCTCCGCCGGCTGGTCTTCCAGCATCATGCCGTAGCGGTAGCCGCTGCAGCCGCCGCTGTAGACGTACACGCGCAGGCCCACGTTGGGATCGGCCTCGTCCTTGGTCAGCTCGGTGAGCTTGGCCACGGCGGCATCGGACAGGGTGACGAGGGGCGCGACCTCGGGCTCGGCGGCCGGGACGGTCTGCGGGGTCTGGGGCTGCGTCTCGAGCATCGAGTGAGGACCTCCGGGATCTAGACGACGGTGCGGACAGCTCCGCGGGGCTAAATCCTACCGTCACGCTAAGGATTGGGCAAGAGCAGGCCGCCCAGGGGCCTGCCGGGAAGCGCGACGGCGGGGGCAGGTGGCGCCAAGGGTGGTCTGCAGCGGTCCCGAGCCGTACTGCCGGGTGATGGGTCGGCAGGGCCGCGCCGGGCAGTGTGCGGGCATGATCGGCCGACCAGCTCGCATCGGCAGCCTCGCGCTCGCCCTGGCCCTGACGCTGGCCCTGTCCGCGATCGGTCCGGCCGCCGCGACGGAGCCCACGATGGCTCGCGTCTGGAGCGCGGAGAAGTACGCGCTCAGCCTGCTCAACTGCACGCGCAGCGGCGGCTGGGTAGACACCGACGGCACCTGCCTCGACCGGGGCAGCGGCAAGCACTCGGCCTTCCGCCAGCCGCTGCCGCGGCACCGCGGCATCAGCAAGAAGGTGGCCTGGCCGTGGGCACGAGCGCTGGTCAACCACGATGTCTGCGGCCACGCCATCGCCGGCAAGCCGGAGCTGGGCCGGCGCCTGGCGAACCGTGGCTTCCGCTACGGCTACTACGGCGAGAACGTCGGCTGCGGCTGGGGGCACGGCGATGCCAAGGCCGTCGTGCTGGCCACCCATCTCGCCATGCAGGCCGAGAAGTCATACAACGGCGGCCACTGGCAGAACATGAAGAACGCGGGCTACAAGAGCGTGGGCATCGGCGTGGCCACGCGCGACGGGGTCACCATGGTGGTGTTCGACTTCTACGGGCGGCGCTGGTAGCCCCGGAGCCGGGCGACGCTGGCAGCCCGTGAGCGGCCGCCACGTCAGGCCTGCGGGTTCTCCACGATGGTGGCGATGCCCTGCCCGACGCCGATGCACATCGTCGCCAGCCCGTAGCGCGCACCCCGTCGGCGCAGCTCGTGCACCAGCATCACCATCAGACGGGCGCCGCTCATGCCCAGCGGATGCCCCAGCGCGATGGCGCCACCGTTGACGTTCACGCGAGCCGGATCGAGCCCCAGCTCACGCATGCAGGCGATCGACTGGCTGGCGAAGGCCTCGTTGAGCTCGACGAGATCGAGATCACCCACCCCCAGACCGGCACGCTCGAGCGCCTTGCGCGTCGCCGGCACGGGACCCATGCCCATGACCGAGGGATCCACGCCCGCCACGGCGGTGCTGATGATCCGCGCCAGCGGCGGCAGGCCCAGCGCACGCGCGCGCGCCGCCTCCACGACCACCAGGGCGGCGGCGCCATCGTTGATGCCCGAGGCGTTGCCGGCCGTGACCGTGCCGCCCTCGCGGAAGACCGGCGCCAGGCCGGCCAGGGCCTCGGCGGTCGTGGCCGGACGCGGATGCTCGTCGCGCTCGACGAGCATCGTCGAGCCGTCGGGGGCTCGCACCTCGACGGGCACGAGCTGGGCGTCGAAGCGCCCGTCCCTCATGGCCGCGGCGGCGAGCTGCTGGCTGCGCAGGGCGAAGGCATCCTGCTCCTCGCGCGAGACGTGCCACTGCTCGGCCACGATCTCGGCCGTCTCGCCCAGCGGCACGACCGGATAGGCCTGCTGCATGCGCGGGTTGACGAAGCGCCAGCCCAGCGTGCTGTCAGCGCGCTGCGGTGGTGACGTGTCGGCAGGCTCGGCCGCGCTCCCTGGCGGCACCTCGCGGCCGGGTTCGGGCTTGAGCTCGACGATGGGTGCGCGACTCATCGACTCCACGCCGCCCGCGAGCATGACCTCCCCGTCGCCGACCATGATGGCGTGGGCCGCGCTGTTGACCGCCTGCAGGCCCGAGCCGCAGAGCCGGTTGATGGTCTGACCGGCGACCTCGACGGGCAGCCCCGCCAGCAGCACGGCCATGCGCGCGACGTTGCGGTTGTCCTCGCCCGCGCCGTTGGCATCACCCAGCACGACGTCATCGATGAGGGCCGGGTTCGATGCCGCTGCGCTCGACGGCGGCGCGGACCACGAGCGCGGCCAGGTCGTCGGGACGCACCGACCGCAGCGCACCGTCGCGGCGGCCGATGGGCGTACGCACCGCCTCGACGATCCAGGCTTCGCGTAGCTGTCGTCCGAGGTCCCGCGTCATGCTGCCGATGCTAGACGCCACGCCGCTGACGTGTCGCGGTCGCCGGCGCTGACGCGCTGGTGCTGCGCAGGAATTGCGACATCACGGTGTTGAAGGCCGACGGCCGCTCGGCCACCACCACGTGGCCCACGCCCGGCGCCACGAACAGCCGCGCGTCGGGCAGCTGGCGCCGCAGCTTCACCGCCTGCTCCAGGGGCACCCACGGGTCACGATCGCCGACGGCCAGCAGGATGGGCAGGCGCGCGCGCCGCAGCTCCTCGGGGGTCGGCACGGGCGCGGCGATGATGTCGTCGCGGATGGCCACGAGCAGGGACTTCCACGCGTCCGGACCCTGCACCGGGTCGTGGCGGCGAGCCAGTCGGCGCGCCCAGGCCGGATCCTCGCGCGCGATGGCGTCGGGATCCATGAGCCGGCGCGCCACGCTCGTACGCGGCTCCTTCTCCACGCCCACCGCCGCGAGCACCGCGCTGATGATGCGATCGGGCGACGTCATCGCCAGCGCCAGCGCGGTGCCCGCACCCATCGACAGGCCCGCGACGTGGAAACGTCGCCAGCCCCAGGGCGTCGGCGAAGGCGAGCGCATCGTCGCGCAGCAGGTCGTGGCTCCAGCCTGTCCCGGGGGTCCCAGCGGGTCGCGGCGTGGCTCCGGGCATCGGGCAGGTAGAGCGTGAAGTGGTTGCGCAGCAGGGGTCGCTGGGCGGCCCAGTCCTCGGTGGCGGACGAGGTGGCGGCGTGCAGCAGCACCAGCGGCGGCCCCTCCCCTTCGCTGGTGTAGCTGATCTCGAGCCCGTTGGCGCGGATGATGGCCATGTGACGATGTTCGCACGTCAGGACGCGTACGCTGTGCGCCAGATGACCGACGACGACCTGCGCGTCCGACGCGCCTCGCAACGTGCCAGCTACGACCGTGAGACGGTGCATGCCATCGTGGATGCCGCGCTCGTCGCGCACGTGGGCACCGTCCGTGACGGCAAGCCCGTCGTCATCCCCATGCTGGCCGTGCGCGATGGCGACTGGCTGCTGCTCCACGGCGCACCCGCCAGTGGCACCGTGCGACGGGGACGCGCCCAGCCGGTCTGCGTGGAGATGACGCTCCTCGACGGGCTGGTGCTGGCCCGGTCAGCCTTCCACCACTCGCTCAACTATCGCTCGGTGGTGATCCTCGGCGAGGCCGAGGTCATCAGCGACGAGACCGAGCGGGCTCGCGCGCTGGACACGTTCGTGGAGCGCCTGCTGCCGGGGAGAGGCGAGCATCTGCGTCCCACCACGGCCGCCGAGATCAGGCAGACGGCCGTGCTGCGCATCTCGCTGGAGCGGTCGTCGGCCAAGGTCCGCGGTGGTCCGCCCGCGGACGACGAGGAAGACTATGAGCTGCCCATCTGGGCGGGCGTGCTGCCGGTCACGACGACGATCGGGGAGCCGCAGCCCGACCCCCGCCTGGCGGACGGCATCGAGACGCCCCAGCACGTGCTCGACCTCGCCGACACGACGCGCTGAGCCGAACCCGGGCTACGGGCTCCTTCGTCTCTGGCAGGACCGCTGCTGCTCGACGCGACCGTACGTCGGCTCGTCAGGCCGGGTGCAGCGGCCGCGTGTCCCCTGGCCCCGCCAGCGGCTCGGCCAGCACATCCTGCTGCTCAGGGTGCTTCTCCAGCCAACGCACCACGAAGGCGCACTGGGGCACCACGCGCAGGCCGCGCTCGCGGGCGTCGGCGATGACGTCGCGGACCAGGCGGCTGCCGACACCCTGGCCGGCGAAGTCCTCGAGCACCTCGGTGTGCACGAGCACGAGGCTCCCCGCCGCACGCTCGTAGTCGATCAGCCCCGCGAGGGCCGGCGCGTCACCCACGGTGGTGGCCTCGTAGCGCTGTCGCGCGGGCACGTCCCGCACGTCGAGGGCTGGCGGCTCGACCGCAGGCCGGCTGGGCTCGCTCATCGTCCCTCCTCGCTCATCGTCCCTCCTTGAACGCGCGGTACAGCTCCGGCAGGACGGTCGTCGGGTCAGCGTAGAACGCGTCGCCGTCGACCTCCATCCGCGCCCTCGGCGAGGGCGGGGTGATCACCGGCCGCGAGGCGATGAAGTCGCGCAGGACCTCCGCGTGCGGCTTGAGCGAGCCGTCGGGCCGCAGCAGGCCGAAGTGCCGTTCGTGCAGCTTGGTATCGCACGGCGGCCGGTCCCAGAGGCGCTCGTGATAGTCGGCGAAGCACCACACCATGGCTCCGCGCGAGCCGACCTCCACCAGTCGCGGCAGGACCTGTTCCAGGTGCTCGGCGAGGACGGTCTCGGAGAGCATGATCTGGCGCCACGTCGTGCCGCCGACCTGCCACTCCCAGGTGCTGGTGTCGGAGCCGGGCGGGGCGGTGCAGGCTCCGAACTCCTCCATCATCGTGGGCTTGCCCGAGAGCGCGGCGGTGAGGGCCGTGGCGAAGGGCACCGTGTCGGCATCGAGCGCCTCCGCGCCGAAGTTGGCGTAGATGGGGTAGGTGTGCATGACCGCGAAGTCGGCGTCGGCGAACATGCGGTCGGCCCGCAGCCCGTTGGCGGCCGACATGAGCGAGGGCGAGTGGAGGCCGACCGTTCGATGGCGGCCTGGGTCGAGCTCCTCGATGACCGCGAACATCCGTCGCGCCCAGGCCGGGCCCGCCTCGGCGTCGGGCGGGATGGCGAAGTTGTCGGGCTCGTTGCCCAGGTTCCAGGCCCACACGCCGGGGTGGTCCCGCAGCCGGCCCACGACCGCGCGCAGCAGGCGCTCGCCGGCCGCCAGTGCGACCGGGTCGACGAAGGGGTTGCGATAGGGCCCCGCGTCGAGGTCGTCGCCACTGATGACCTGGCGCTCCTCGGGAACGGGCGCGTCGCCGCCCAGCAGCCACGGCGGCGCCCAGTTCGGTCCACTCATGTGCCCGGTGAAGAAGGTCACGTCCAGGCCCAGGCCGCGCTCGGCAGCCAGGTCGGCGACGACCTCGAGGTCGGCCAGCGCCCGCGGCGAGACCGCGGTGGGCGTCGGCTGGAAGTCCTCCCAGAGCAGGAAGATCCGCACCAGCGTCAGGCCCAGGCCGGCGATGACATCGAACTCGGAGGCGACCTCGTCGCGGTCGAAGTCACGCCACCAGTACATCGCCTTGCGGCGCGGCCAGTAGTTGACGCCGACGGGAAAGGGCTGCCCGATGGCCAGGTCGCTGGCGCTCACGCCGTCGCCCGCACCAGCTCGAACACGCGCGCCTGGAAATCGCCCCGCTCCTGCGACTCCCAGGCGTGGTCGTCGAGCATCAGGCCGGTGGCCATGAGCTCGTCGCCGCCGCGTTCTCGCGTGTTGGCACGGCTGATCCAGTCGTCGCCATCGGGCCACACGCTGACCGTGTAGCGGGCGGCCGCATCGAGGCCACGCAGCCGCAGCCACGAGGGGCCCGGCAGCGGCCGCGACAGTGCGCGGTACCAACCCACCAGGGCGTGGCTGCCATCGTCGGCGACCACCATCCAGGCGGTCTCGTTGCGGTCGCCGTCGAAGGGGCTGCGCAGGCGGTGGAAGCGGCCGCCGTGGAGCAGCGCGCGTCGCTCCTTGTACCAGGCGATCTGCTGCTGCACGCGCTCGTACTCGACCTCGTCGAGGGTGCGCGGGTCGAGCTCGTAGCCGAGGTTGCCGAAGAAGGCCACCGCGGCGCGCGTGTCGAGCGGTGTGACCCGGCCGACCTGGTGATTGGGCACGGCCGACACGTGGGCGCCCAGCGCGACGAGCGGATACACCAGCGAGCTGCCGTACTGGATACGCTGACGCTCCAGGGCGTCGGTGTCGTCGCTGGTCCAGACCTGCGGCGCGAAGGCCAGCATGCCGGGGTCGTTGCGGCCGCCTCCGCTGGCGCAGGACTCGAAGAGGATGTCGGGGAAGCGCTCGGTGAGACGAGCGTAGAGGTCGTACACGCCCAGCATGTAGCGATGGAAGAACTCGTTCTGTCGCTCCGGCGGCAGGGACGCGCCGTATGGCTCGGTGATGACCCGGTTCATGTCCCACTTGACGTAGGCGATGGGTGCACTGTCGAGGACCGCGCCGATGACCCGCTCGAGGTAGTCGACGACATCGCGGTTGGACATGTCGAGCACGTACTGGTTGCGGATCTCCGAGCGCGGCCGGCCGGGGAAGCCGACGGCCCACTCGGGATGCTCCTCGAAGAGCCGGCTGCGCGGGTTGACCATCTCCGGCTCGATCCAGAGGCCGAATGAGAGGCCCAGCTCGTTGATGCGGCGCACCAGCTCGGGCAGCCCCGAGGGCAGCTTGCGCAGGTCCGCGGCCCAGTCACCCAGCGAGGAGGTGTCGTCGTCGCGCTGGCCGAACCAGCCGTCGTCGAGCACGAACAGCTCGGCACCGAGGCCCTTGGCCGCGGCGGCCATCTCCACGAGGACATCCTCGTCGAAGTCGTAGTAGACGCCCTCCCAGCTGTTGAGCAGGACCGGCCGCGGCCTGTCGCGCCAGGTGCCACTGACGAGCCGCTCGCGGTAGAGCCGGTGATAGGCGTCGGAGACGCCGCCGATGCCCTCGTCGGACCAGACCAGCACGGCCTCGGGGATCTGCAGGTCCATGCCCGGGCTGATCTGCCAGCGGATGGTGTCGGGGTCGAAGCCGATGCGAGCCCGCACCGTGTCGAAGGGGTCGACCTCGACCTGGGCCAGGAAGTTGCCCGAGTAGACCAGGGACATGCCGATGGCCTCGCCGGCTGCCTCCGTGGTGGCCGGGCGTCGCAGCAGGATGAAGGGGTTCTGCTGGTGGCCGCTGGAGCCACGCTGGCTGCGCACGGCTCGCGTGCCCGTGACCAGCGGAGCGTCGGTGATGTGCGTCTCGCGCGCCCAGGCACCGGTCAGCTGCAGCAGATGCCAGTCGCGATCGGGCAGGTCCAGCGTGGCA
The DNA here is from genome assembly GCA_963698505.1 of uncultured Chloroflexia bacterium. GTDB lineage: Bacteria > Chloroflexota > Limnocylindria > Limnocylindrales > CSP1-4 > JAFMJV01. The sequence goes on from CAVORC010000017.1 coordinate 14,486, forward strand.
CTCATGGCCGTGGTCAGCTTGACGTCGCCGCTGCCGTCGTTGATGACGCGCATGCTGCGGGTGATCACCGGCCGCTCGGCGTACACGCTGGTCAACAGGCGTACGTGCAGGTTGGAGTTGCCGTCGGTGAGCAGGATCTCGACCGTCTCGGCCTCGTCGTCCGCGTCGGTGTAGGTGCTGGGCAGGCCATCCAGCGGCGGCTTGCCCGCGTGGATCTCGTGGTCGCGGTAGACCAGGTCGAGCACGGTGCTGCCGTCGGCGTGACGGACGGTCAGGCCAGGGATACGGAAATCGCCGCTGCCTGCGGTGGGCAGCTCCATCGGCGTCGGGTCAAGGACCTGGTTGAAGCGGGTGATGAACGATCGTCGTGACAGGTGCGCGTAGTCGCGGCCGGTGGCCAGCCGGGATCCGAAGTAGAGATGCGCCAGCGTGCCCGACTCGAGGACCCGCATGACATAGCTGATGCGGTCGTTGTGAAGGTGCAGCTGGCGCCCGTCCTTGCGCCATTCGATGGGCATCTGCGGCTGACTCCTCCCTGTTCGAGCACAGCGCCGACGAACGATCGACGGTCCCGCGCCGGCCGATGGTACGCCGCCTCGACCGGCCCAGCGTGACGAGTACGTGGGAAGTGGCTACGATACGAGGCGTTCGGGAAACAAGCCGTAGACAAGAGGTCACCAGTCCGTGAAGAAAGCTATCATCGCCGCCGCGCTCGTGTTGAGCCTGGCCGTCGTCGCCTGTGACAACGGGAACGACGCCACCCCCGAGCCGACCACGCCGGCCGAGGCCGTCGAGTCCATCGCGGCCGAGGTCCAGGATGCTGCCGAGTCCATGGCCGCCGAGGCCGAAGGCGCTGCCGAGTCCATGGCCGCCGAGGCCGAAGGCGCTGCCGAGTCCATGGCCGCCGAGGTCGAGGGTGCCGTCGAGGACGCCGTCGAGTCCCCCGCCTCCTAGCCCAACGCACTGCACGACGTCGCCGCCCGGATCGATCCGGGCGGCGTTCGTGTGTCCGGGCGCTCCACGGGCCGAGCGGGCGGTCAGCTCCAGTCCGGCTCGTAGGGCAGGCGCGCGACCACCCAGTAGCCGCGCTCGTCGCCGGGACCGGCATCGAGCGTGCCACCCAGGCGGACGACCGCATCACGCGCCGCGAGCAGGCCCGTGGTCTCGGCAGCGTCGTCATCGCTGCTGATGCCGTCGTCGACGACCTCGATCTGCAGCTCGTCGGGTCCGTAGCGCACGACGACATCGGAGCGCGCGTCGGTGGTTCCGTTGAGCGTCGCCATCAACGCCTCGTGCACGACGCGGTAGGCCACGGCATCGAGATCGGGCGTCAACGGTAGCGGGCGGCCCTCGATGCGCGTCGCCACCGGGACGCCGGCCGCGGTCACCTGCTCGGCCAGGAAATCCAGGTCGGCCAGCCCCGGCTCTGGCTCCGGCAGCGGCGTGCCGTCGGGCGAGAGCAGCAGGCCGGTGATGCGCTGCGTCTCCTCCAGGGCGTCGGTGCCGGCGGTCTCCACCAGCACCAGCGCGCGATGGGCTGCCCGCGGATCATCGTCGAGCTCGCGTCGGGCTTCGCGCGTGTGCAGCACGACCGCGCTCATGGCGCGTTCGATGACATCGCGCAGCTCCCGTACCAGCTCGTCGCGGCCGGCGCTATCGGGTGCCGCGACTCCCGCCTCCCAGTCCAGCTCACCGACGACGCGTTCGTCGCCGCGGCCGGCACGGATACTGCGGGCCGCGAGGCCCAGCAGCCAGGCGATGACGAGTGCCAGCGCCGGGGGCACGTGGACCTGGGCATCGAACGTGCCATCGAACGAGCGCAGCGTCAGCAGGCCCAGCAGCAGGCCGATACCGAGGGCGCCGACCTGTCCCACGCGCCCGCCACCCCAGGCACCCACGGAGTATGAGGTCAGCAACAGGCCGGCGAGGGGGCCGTAGAGCGGCTCGGCTCCCGCCCGTCCTGCCAGCACGAGTGCGACGATGCCCAAGCCGAGCGGCAGCAGCGGGAGGTGGCGTCGCAGTGCGGTGGACAGCAGGAAGGCCAGCATGGCCGCGAGGGCCACGGTCTCGCTGACCTCCACGTCGGCGAGCAGCGGCGCGCCGACTGCGGAGCCCGCGCCGCGGTAGAGCTCCAGCAGGTAGGCAGCCGCCAGCACGAGCGCCACGAGTGTGTCCACGTGCGCGCGCAGGAACCGAAGAAGCCCCGCGAGGGATCCCACGCAGGGCAGGCTAGCGTGCCGGCGACCCCGCCGTCATGGGCAGCAGCAGCTCAGTCCCGTGCGCTGCCCGTCCAGTAGCGCTGCGCGAGCGCCCAGGCGTCCTGGCCGCAGCGCGCCCCCATCACGCGGCCGCGCAGGTCGTCAGCCGCCACGTGGATACCACCGTACAGACGGCTGATGCCGGCCTGGTCGGCGGCGTCGTAGTACGTGGCCCATTGCAGCGGCACGTCCTGGCTGGGGCCCTGCTCGAACTCCAGCGATCCTGCCGGCACCGTCCAGCTGCCAAGCCCGCCGGGGAAGTAGGGCGTGCCGGTCATGGCCGCCAGCACCTCGGCGGCCGCGCGGCTGAAGGTGGAGTGTCCGCTGACGTAGCCGGCGAACGACGGCGTGACGAAGGTGGAGAGCTGGTAGGGCACCCACTCCACGGCCCGGATCCAGTCGACACCGCCCAGCTCGCTGCCGCGGTCACGCGGGTTGCCCGTCCAGGCACGGATGGCGATCTCTCCGACGTGCTCGGCGAGGTGCGCGTGGCGTTCCCCGGTCGCGCTCGAGGCCGCGGTGATGAGCTCGACGTCGCCATCGATGAGGGGCAGGCCGTCGGGATGGTAGGACGGCAGCGACGGGTCGCTCGACTGGCCCAGGCCGCCCATCCAGCGGATCATGCTGATGGGACGCACGTAGTCGTAGTAGCCCTTGGCGCCCCAGGCCGCCACGGCGGCGTCGTGGACCGCGCCGTTGAGCGCAAGGTAGAGCTTCACGTCCCACTCCAGCGGGTCGACCAACGGACCTCGCCCTCCGATGCGGCGCTCGAACCCGGGGCTGTCGGCGACGGTGTTGGCGAGCGTGTTCCAGTGGCCCGGCGGCGTCTCCGAGTCGGGGCCGTCGGCCCAGAACTCGGCCAGCACCCGGGCGACGTCCGCGCGGGGCACCATGACCGGCTGGTAGGGCAGGCTGGTGTAGGGGTTGACCTCGTAGCCCGCCATCTCGTTGCTGCCCAGCGGCGCATTGCCCCAGGATGCCGGCGAGATGTCCACCATCACGCCGTCCCGCGGGTCCAGCAGGCTGCTGAAGCGGACGACCTCCAGGGCGCTGGCCTTGAACTCGGCGTCGGTGGCCGGGTCGTGCAGCTGCGGCGGCGCACCGGGGTCGATGGGCAGGCCTGGTGCTGCGGGTTCCGGCAGCGCGAATGACGTCACGTCGCCCCAGTGCGGGCCGATGAACGTCTGCGGGCCGATGGGCAGCAGCTGTCCGTTCTGGGCGTACGAGACCTCCAGTGCCAGCGGCTGCCAACGGTTGGGGTCGGCCATCTCGGTCCCGGGCAGCTCCACGACCATGGGCTCGTTGACAGCCTGGTAGTCCGCCGAGGCGTAACCCTGGGCCTCCAGCGAGCCGTCGTCGAGCGTGACCTCGAGGATCGTCGCAGCGATCAGGTTGCCCAGCGCCGCTGGGGCTGGGCCCTCGGTGCTGGTGACCTCCCACGGGTAGCAGAGCGCGGCCATGAGCTCGTCGAACTGGTGGAGGCTTTCGGCGCCGCCGGCGCTGTCGCGATAGCGCTGGCTGAGCACGCGGTAGGCGGCGTAGCTGATGGCCTCCTCGCGAGCGGCGGCGACATCGGCGGCGGCCGCCTTCTGGCTCACGAAGACGCCGTCCGCGACCTTGTCGTAGGCGGCCCATGCATCCCACATCGCGGCTGACGCGTGATACAGGTTGCGCGCGTGCACGGTCGGAGCCGGGAAGTCGCGGCGGATGGCGTCCAGCAGGGCCTCGTCCCACAGCCGCGCCACCGACTTGTCAGGATCGGCCGTGCGCACACAGGAGGCGACGTCGACCGGCGGGACGGGCGCGAGCACGGGGCCGTGCGGGCTCTCGCGCACGATCCCCAGGGCGCCGGTCATCGTGGTTGCCGATGGCAGCACCGCCGGCTCGCCGCCATCGCGCGTGATGCGGATGCGCTGGTCGGCCGCGACCGACAGCCAACCTGTGGCCTCGCCATCGGGCCAGGTCACGCGCACGCTGGCGCGCTCTGGTTCACCCAGCCCGAAGTGGACGGGACCACGCTCGCCCGAGACGTGGCCCCCGCCGACGGTGACCTCGCGCGTCTGGATGCCGCTCTCGGTCCTGACCTCGATCCAGGCACCGATGGCATCGCGGTTGGCAGCGTCCTGCTCGAGCTCGACCGCCAGCCAGTGGCCCATCGGCGCAGGCTCGGCCGGGGTGCCGCCACCGGCGTTGCGCCAGATACGAACCGGTTCGGTGCGCACGACCTCGACAAGATCGAGCAGTCCATCGAGGTTGAGATCGACGAGCGCAGCCCCGCGGGTCTTGTCGTAGTGGACGATGCCCGCCTCGATGGCTCCCTCGGCCCATGTGCCGTCGGGCTGCCCGATGAGCAGGTTGCTGGGGTCGTCGGCGGCATGGTCGGGCATCAGCTCGACGTTACGCGCCGCCACCTGCTCGCGTAAGCCTCGAGGAGTGGCTGCACTCTCCCATCGGCAGCGGGCTCGTCGCAACCTGGCGCGGGGCCAGGCGGCGGCACCTTCGGTGAGTTCAAGCGCGCCGGCGGCGCACTCTACCGCGCCACGGAGATCGACGGCCGCCTGCTGGGCCTGATGATCGCGCTGGCGGTGGCCTGGATCCTCTTCGACATCGCCTCGCGCATCTTCGGACAGGGTGGCGATTTCGATCTTCGGCGGCAGCTTCCTGACGCCGCGCAACCTCTTCAACCTGTCGGTCCAGACCGCGTCGGTCGCGGTCATGGCCACCGGCATGGTGCTCATCATCGTCTCGCGCAACATCGACCTCTCGGTCGGCTCGCTGCTCGGGTTCATCGCCATGGTGATGGCCATCGTGCAGAAGGAGGTCCTGCCCGACCTCATCGGCTTCGACAACTCCTTCACCTGGATCATCGCGCTGACCGTCGGCCTCGCGTTCGGCGCAGCCATCGGCGCCGGCCAGGGTTTCCTGATCGCATTCCTGGGCATCCCTGCCTTCATCGTCACGCTGGGCGGCATGCTGGTCTGGCGCGGCGGTGCGTTCCTGCTCGCCAGCGGCCGCACCATCGCGCCGCTGGATCCCAACTTCAGCGCCATCGGCGGTGGCACCGAGGGTTCGCTGGGGCGGTTGGGGATGGACCTCGGCGTCGGCTCAGCCACCTTGAGCTGGATCCTTGGCATCATCGTGGTGATCGGCCTCGTCCTGCTGGTGGTCATGGCTCGCCGGCGGCGACAGGCCTTCGACTTCCCGACCCGGCCGATGTGGGCGGAGGTCCTCATCGTCGGCGTGGGCTCGGTGCTCGTGCTCGGCGCGGTCTGGGTGGTCAACGCCTACGAGTGGCCCATCCGCGTGGCGGCGCGATACGCGGAGGCCAACGGTATCGAGGTCCCCGAGGGCGGTCTCATCCTCTCCACCGGTATCGCCTACCCCGTGCTCATCATGATCGCGGTGGCCGCGGTCATGACCTGGATCGCGCGACGGCGCCAGTTCGGCCGCTACGTCTTCGCCATCGGCGGCAACCCTGAAGCCGCGGAGCTGTCCGGCATCAACGTGCGTCGCACGCTGATGCTGACCTTCGCGCTCATGGGCGTGCTGGTGGCCATCAGCGCCGCCATCACCTCGGGCCGCCTGGACGCGGCCACCAACGCGCTGGGCCAGTGGAACGAGCTCTTCGTCATCGCCGCAGCCGTCATCGGCGGCACCTCGTTCGCCGGCGGCATCGGCACCATCCCCGGTGCCATCCTGGGCGCGCTGTTCATGCAGACGCTGCAGTCGGGCATGGTGCTCATCGGCTTCGACACCGCCCAGCAGAACATCGTCGTCGGCATCGTTCTCGTCGTCGCCGTCGGCATCGATACCGCCTACCGCAGGAGGGCCTCCTCATGACCGCCGAAGACATCGCCACGGCGTCAGAGCCCGTCCCCGAGCCGGAGGCCGAGGTTCGCGCGCGCGTCGACACGCAGTGGGACGCCGCTGGTGGAGATGCGCAACATCCGGGTCTCCTTCGGCGGCGTGCACGCCGTCGACGACGTCAGCATCGATCTGTACCCCGGTGAGGTCATGGGCCTGGTGGGTGGCAACGGTGCCGGCAAGTCGACGCTGATGAGGTGCCTGTCGGGCGCGCGTCCACCCGACAGCGGCCAGATCCTGGTCGACGGCAAGACGGCGGAGATCCAGAACCCGCGCCAGGCCAAGAGGTACAACATCGAGACCATCTACCAGACGTTGGCCCTGGCCGACAACCAGGATGCACCCGCCAACATGTTCCTGGGTCGCGAGCTCAAGACGCGCATGGGCAACCTCGATGACGCCTCCATGGAGGCAGCGACGCGCGAGGTCATCGCGCGCCTGAACCCGAACTTCCAGAACTTCAAGTCACCGGTGAAGTCGTTGTCCGGCGGCCAGCGTCAGGCCGTGGCCATCGCGCGCGCCGTGCACTTCAACGCCAGGATCCTGATCATGGACGAGCCCACCGCCGCCCTCGGCCCGGCCGAGACGGCGCAGGTGCGCGACCTCATCAAGCAGCTGGAGAAGGAAGGCATCGGCATCTTCCTCATCAGCCACGACATCCACGACGTCTTCGACCTCTCGCACCGCATCGCGGTCATGTACCACGGCAAGATCGTGGGCATCGTCAACCGCGACGACGTCACGCCGGACGACGTGTTGGGCATGATCATCATGGGCAAGCCGCTCGAAGAGGTCACGAGCGAGGAGCGCGCCAAGCTGCACTGAGAGTCCGTTGGCCGTGGGGGTCGCCCGGACTAGGACTCCCGGCGTGAGGCGAACCAGGCCCCGGCGATGACCACCACGACACCGACGAGGGCCACGGTCGGGACCGTCTCGGCCAGGATGACGACGCCCAGGACGATGGCCACGAGGGGCACGAAGTAGATCGCGACCGAGGCTCGTGTGCCGCCCACCCGGCCCGTCAACGTGGCCATCAGGACGAAGGCCAGCCCCGTCCCCAGCACACCCACCGGCAGCATCGCCAGCGCCGCCTCCAGCGACCAGGATGACGCCGGCAGCTGCGCCAGGCCGATGGGTGCGACGATCACCAGCGCCACCAGCTGCACCCGGAAGATGACCGGCAGCGAGCCGTACTTCTGCTGCAGGGGCACCGCCAGGTTGGTGGCCAGACCGTAGAACGAGATGGCGAACAGGGCCACGAGTGCGCCCACCACCTCGTCCCGGCCCGCCCGCAGCTCCGGGATGAAGACGAGCACGATGCCGACGAACCCCAGACCGATGCCCAGCGCCTGGCGCCAGCCCGGCAGCCGTCGCAGCAGGTACGTCGCCCAGACCGCGGTGAAGATGGGCATGGCCCCGTTGATCATGCCGGTCACGCTCGAATCGATGGACTGCTGTGCGATGGGCAGCAGCGTCAGCGGCAGGGCCATCCAGACGACGCCGAGGAGGGCCAGCCGAGGCCAGTCCTCGCGCTCGACCGGCGCCCGAGCTCGTGCGAACAGGGCCAGCGTGGCCGCCCCCAGGGCGACGCGGGCCAGCGTGATGACGCCCGGCGCGAAGGCTCGCAGGCCGATCTCCTGGAAGAGGAACGATGAGCCCCAGATGAGCGCGATGGCGGCCAGGAGACCCCAGTCGCCCAGCGAGTAGGCATGGACGTTCGTCCCGCGCGCGGTGGCAGGCAGCGACGAACGCATCCTCGTGGCTGGGGTGGTCACGCCCTCATCCTATCGGGGTCACGACCAGCGATGGAGGCGTCCCGGGCACCGGTCGAGGCGCCCCGGCACCGGTCGAGGCGCCCCGGTCTCCGGTCGAGGCGCTCCGGCGCTCGCCGGCCTCAGGCAGGCTCGCCGACGGGCAGCGGGCGCTCGGAGGCCTGCAGCCGCCAGAGGTGCGCGTAGAGCCCGTCGGTCGCCAGCAGCTCGTCATGCGTGCCCAGCTCCAGCAGCCAGCCGTCGTCGAGCACGGCGATGCGGTCGGCGGCGCGGATGGTCGAGAGCCGGTGGGCCACCACCACCGTGGTGCGGCCCTGCATCAGCCGCGCCAGCGCCTCCTGCACCAGCCGCTCGGACTGGTTGTCGAGCGAGGAGGTGGCCTCGTCGAGGATGAGGATGGGCGCGTCCTTCAGGATGGCGCGCGCGATGGCCACCCGCTGGCGCTGGCCACCGGAGAGTCGCGTGCCACGATCGCCCACCACGGTGTCGTAGCCGTCCGGCAGCGCCTCGATGAAGTCGTGCGCGTTGGCCGCCTGCGCGGCGGCGACGAGCTCGTCGGCGCTGGCGTCCAGGCGGCCGTAGCGGATGTTCTCCTCGACCGTGCCGCCGAAGATGGTGGCGTCCTGCGGCACCAGCGAGATGGCCTGGCGCAGGCTGCGCAGGCGCAGCTCGCGCACGTCACGCCCATCGACGAGCATGCGTCCCTCGCTCACGTCCCAGAGTCGCGGGATGAGGTTGCAGAGGGTGGTCTTGCCGGCACCTGACGGACCGACCACCGCGAGCACCTCGCCGGGGGCGATGTCGAGGTCGATGTCACGCAGCACCGCGCGCTCGGAGCCGTAGCCGAAGCTGACGTGCTCGAAGGTGATGCGTCCGGCGAGCTCGCCCACCGGCTGCGGCCGAGGCATCCTCGCGGATGGTGGGTCGCTCGTCGATGATCTCGAAGACGCGCGCCACCGCACCGGCGCCCTCCTGGAACTGGCCGTAGATGCCGGCGATGGAGGACAGGCTCGTGCCGATGGTGATGCCGTACAGCAGGAAGGCCGTCAGCGCCCCGATGGTGAGCGTGCCCTCGATGACCTGGTGGCCGGTGAACCAGAGCAGCACGATGAGCGTGCCGAAGCCGAGCACCGTCATCATCGAGCCGAAGAGGCCACGCCAGGTCACCAGCCGCGTGGCCATGCCCACCACGTCCCGCAGGTCCTCGCCGTAGCGATGGCGCTCCCACTCCTCGCGCCCGAACGACTTGACCACGCGGATGCCGCTGAGCGCTTCCTCTGCCGTCGTCGTGGAGGCCGCGATGGCATCCTGCACGCGGGTCGAGAGGCGGCGTAGCGGCCGGGCGAAGATGACCGCGATGATGACGATGGTGGGCGCCAGCGCCAGGATCACCAGCAGCAGGTCCGGGCTGAGCACGAAGAGCACGGCGATGGCGCCGATCAGCCCCAGCAGTGACGACAGCAGCGAGGTCAGCGTCTGCGTCAGCATGGTGCGCACCTGGGTCACGTCGCTCGAGAGACGCGAGATCAGCTCGCCCACCCGACGGCGCACGTAGAAGTCGAGCTCGAGGCGTGACCAGCCGGTCGAAGACCTGGGCCCGCAGGCGCGCCACGATGCGCTCGCCGACCACGCCCAGCGACCACGTCTGGACGAAGCCCGACACGGCCAGCACGAGCGTGATGCCGGCGAGCATCAGCAGGAGCCGGTCGAGACCGGCCGTGTCGCCGGCACCGACGACCTCGCCCACCAGGCTGCCGACGACGAGCGGCAGCAGCAGGCCGAAGCCGGTCGAGATGAGCAGCGCCACGACCGCCACGCCGAAGAGTCGCAGGTGCGGTCGCAGGTAGCCCAGCAGCCGGCCCCAGGGCACACCGGTCAGGCGGGCGATGCCGCCCTCGCGTGGGGCCTCGTCGCCCTCTGGCGCTGACGGTTCGGTCGGCGGGCCTGCTCGCACGCGCCCTGCGGGCCGACCGGCCGAAGGGCGAGTGGCGACCCAGGCTCAGGGCTCCAGCTCCGGTGGCGGCACGAGACCGGGGTCGCAGAAGGCCTCGGAGCCGCCGAGGAAGCCACCGACGGGCACCCTGGCGGTCTCACCCGCCTCGTTGTAGGCACTCACGGCGAACTCCCAGTAGGCCATCCAGCCGGGCACGTCCTGCACCCGATCGGGAACCGGCAGCGACTGCTGCACGCGCCGGTGGTTGGGCCGGTAGCGCTCCACGCCGGGCGCCACGCTGGTCACCTTCTTCCAGGGGCCCTTGGTCACCGAGCAGTCGGCCTCGAACCAGTGCCGCCGCGCGTAGATGGTGAAGCCATCCTCGTTGTCCGAGCGGTCACGCCAGACGATGGCGCCCTTCAGCGGGTCGGGCTCGTAGACCGGCGGCCAGCCACGATCGCTGACCGTGCCGCGAGGTGCCGGTGCTCGCGGCGGCACGAGGGGATCGAGGTAGAGCAGGCGGGCACCCGCGGCCGACTGCGCCCGACGATCGTCGCACTCGGCCGGCAGCGGCAGGCGCTCGACCTGCGAGTAGACGTGGCCGGCACGATCGATGACCTCGACCGCGAGCGACACCGGCACGCACTCGGTGCTGGCACGGGTGATGGCCCGCTCGGCCGGCGGCAGCCATGGCGCGCTGGGCTGGGGGCGTGCCACCTGCGGGTCCCACACGTAGGTGACCCTGGCGTCCCGCGCATCGCCGTCCCATCGGCAGAGGCTGCCGACACCCCGCAGGCGGCCGTCGAGCGGCGCGACACACAGGGCCAGCTCACGCCAGGAGGTCGTCGGGTCGAACGAGGTCAGCTCGCGGCTGGCATCGACCTGCGGCCAGCGCGGGTACCAGGCACGGAAGCGGACCTGCGCGATGTCGGTCACGTCGCGGACGCGGGCGACGAGGCGCACGGTGTCACCGAAGGCGACGTGGGAGCCGCTTGCCGGCGTCCGGTCGTTCCAGCGAGCACGCGGTCGGCCGGGCTCCTGCGCCACCTCGACGCCGACCACGGGTCCCTGCCACCAGGCGAAGCCCTCGTAGCCGCGCTCACCCACGAGCGGCTCGGGCGACACGGGCGTGCCCGCGATGATCTCACCCTCGGGGCTGATGGCGCCGTCGCGCAGGATGGACACGAAGAGGTCGCCCGTCGCGGGGTCGGCCAGGGGGCAATCGAGCGACTGGTCATCCGGCTCGCGGCTGGCTGAGCCCGAAGTGGCCGATGACGTCGCTCGGGACCCACGATCAGCGGGAGCGCCGGGTCTCGCTCCAGGAGCGTCGGGTCGATCCAGCTGAGACCGCCGTGGACCGCGAGGTAGGGCGTACCATCGACCTCCGTGCTGACGGCCACCGTGCGGCCCAGCGATGCCGACGCTCCCGTCGCACAGCCGGCGAAGGCGAGCTGGCCGCCGAAGAGCGGCCGAGCCTGCGGCCCCGGGATCGACGCCGGGGTCGGTCGTGCCGCTGCTGGCGTCGAACGGCGGGGCGATGTGGAGACCGTAGCCCGCCGCGGCGTCGGCCTGGTAGGCAGCACTGATCTCGCCGCGCGGCGCCGGGCTCCAGCGGCACGTTGGCGGGCAGCCCGGCCGGCCGCGCGCGGAAGCGGAAGGGCTCGAACGCCGGCCCGGGGTTGCCGGAGTCGAAGACGTCGCTCGGACTGCGGGACACCGTCCGGCCGCAGGGCCAGGACCTCGGCATCCGAGAAGCTGACCGGGAGCGACTCGGTCAGGAACCAGCCACCCCGGCCACGCTCGTTCCAGGGCGGCGTGCGCTGCACCTGGAACCGCAGGCTCGTGCGATCGGTCCAGCCGCTGTTGCCGGCGACGCCGATGGGCTGGCCGGTGCTGACCACCTCGCCGATGCGCACGGGCGACTGGCCCGCGCGAAGGTGGGAGTACAGGCCGGACGTCCCGTCTCCGTGGTCGATGAGGACGTAGTTGACGTCTCGCCAGCAGGCCGGGCGGGCGGCATCGCCGGGCGTGTCGCAACGGCCACCGCGAACCCCGCTGCGGGCGCCGATGACGGTACCGCCGCGCGCCGCGGCGACGGTGAAGCGCGCGGGGCCCTCGGCGGCGACGAAGTCGAAGGCGTACTCCTCGCCGTCGCCCCGGAATTGGCCGCTGCCGTTGCCCTGCCAGACGGTCAGGGCCGTGCCCGCCGGCGCCGGCAGCTCGTAGGCTGGATCGTCCGTGGCGATCGCGGGCACGGCTGCGCCGATGCCGACCAGGCCGATGACGACGGCGATCGACTCGATGATGACTGAGCGACCGAACCGCATGACCTGGATACTCCTCCTGCGCACGCCACACGGTAGCGCCAACGTCGCGAGAGGGCAGTCGGAGGCGCTGAGGCGATGGACCGGGTGCCGCCTGAGGCGACAGTCCGGGTGCCGCTCAGGCGACGGACTGGGTGCCGCTCAGCCGGCCTTGCGTCGTCGCAGCTTGGGCACCGCTGCCAGGGCCGCACTCGAGTCGCGCATCGGCAGCTCCGTGCGCCGGATCCCGTCGAAGGCGTAGAGCGCACCAGCGACAGCGGCCGCGGTCGGCACGAGCACGGCCTCGCCCATGCCCTTGGCGCCGTACGGCCCCTCGGGCTGGTACTCCTCGATGAGGATGGTTTCCACCGGCGGCATGCCGGACGCGGGGATGATGTTGAGCGACTTGACGGTGTCGGTCACAGGGAAGCCACCCTCGGTCTCGAAGGCTTCGCTCAACGAGTGGCCCAGGCCCATGTGCACACCGCCCACGACCTGGCCCTCCAGCATCAGCGGGTCCAGGGCCTTGCCCACGTCGTGCGCAGCGATGAACTTCTCGATGCGACCCTCGTCATCGAGGATGCAGACCTGCGTGGCCCAGCCGTAGCCGAAGTGGGTGACGGGCTCCTCGACGTCGGCACCGAGCGGCGTGGTCCAGTCGACGAGGACCTCGGCCGGGAACTCCTCGCCGGCGAGGTCGTCGAGGCGGCAGCCTCGCTTGACCATCTCCGCCCGCAGCGCCTGGCAGGCCTGCAACACGGCACGACCGCCCAGCATCGTGGCGCGGGAGGCCGTGGTGATGCCGGTGTCGAGCTCATGGCTGGTGTCGACGACGACGCTGATCGCCTCTGGCCGGAGGTCGAGCTCGTCGCCGGCGATCTGGCGCATCACCGTGTGCGTGCCCTGCCCCATCTCCGTCCAGGAGTGGAAGACGGTGAGCCTGCCGTCGCCTTCGGGCCGCAGGACGGCGCGGCCGTACTCCTTCATGCCGTTGCCGATGCCGGTGTTCTTGGCGCCACAGGCGATGCCCGCGTAGCGGGCGCTCCTGTACTGGTCCTTGACCGCCAGCAGCGTCTCCTTGAGGCCCACGCCGGGCCCCAGCTTCTGGCCCGTGCCGAACCGATCGCCCTCGGCCAGCGCGTTGCGCCAGCGGATCTCCCAGCCGTCGATACCGACCGCCTCGGCCAGGCGGTCGAGCAGCGTCTCCATGGCGAAGTTGGCCTGGTTGGCACCGAAGCCGCGCATGGCGCCGCAGGGCGGGTTGTTGGTCAGGATGGCGTTGGCCCGGACGTCGACGTTGGGCACGATGTAGGCGCTGCAGGCGTGGCCGGCAGCGCGCTCGAGGACCTTGGCCCCGACGCTGGCATAGCCGCCGTTGTCACCGATGAAGCGCGCCTTGACGGCGGTGAGATGGCCCTCGGCATCGCAGGCCACCGTGTACTCCATCCAGAAGCGGTGCCGCTTGATGGAGAAGCGCAGCGAATCGGCTCGCGAGAGGGCCAGCAGCACGGGGCGGTCGGCGGCCAGCGCCAGCAGTGCCGCGTGACCCTGGACGTTGAGGTCCTCCTTGCCGCCGAAGGCACCGCCGGTCGCCACCTGGGTCACCAGCACGTCCGTCGGCTCCCAGCCCAGCAGCGAGGCGATCTGGCGACGGTCCTCCCAGGCACCCTGGCCCTGGGACAGGACGAGCATGCGCGGCCCCTCGCCGGTCTGCGGCACGGCCAGGCTCGACTCCGGCTCCAGGTAGGCGTGCTCGATGGACGCGGTCCTGAAGCTGTCGGAGACGACGTGGGCGGAGGCGGCGATGGCGGCCTCGACATCGCCGCGCTGGTAGGCCGATTCGGAGAGGATGTTGCCGGCCTTCGCGCCGACGAGCGGGGCGCCCTCGGCCATGGCCTCGAAGGGGTCCGTCACCGGCTCGAGGACCTCGTACTCGACCTCGATGAGCGCGGCCGCCGCCCGGGCCTGGGCTCGCGTCTCGGCGGCGACGGCGGCGAGGACGTCGCCCACGTAGTGCGTCGTCTCGCCCACCGCGATGAGCTGGTTCCAGTCGTCGTAGATGAGCCCCTGGTTGCGCTTGCCCGGCACGTCGGCCGCGGTGATGACGGCGACCACGCCCGGCGCGGCTGCTGCCGCCGACGTGTCGATGCCCTTGACGACCGCGCGCGGATGGTCCGAGAAGCGCAGGGCGCCGTGGAGCATGCCCGGCACGACGTGGTCGGCCACGTACTCCTGCATGCCCAGCACCTGCTCACGGGAGCGGTACTTGGGGGCAGGATCGCCGACAGCCTCACCGGCGTGCGGCTGCGGACGTGCACCGCCGTGTCGCGCGACCACCACCGACTCGATGGCATCGACGATCGACAGGTAGCCGGTGCAGCGGCAGAGGTTGCCCGCCAGCGCCTTGGTGATGACCTCCCGCTCGGGCTCGTCCTCGCGGCGCAGCAGGGCCTCGGCCTTCATCACGATGCCCGGCGTGCAGTAGCCACACTGCGACGCACCGGTGGCACTGAACGCGTCGGCCCACAGGTCGCGGGTGTCGGCGGGCAGCCCTTCGAGCGTCTCGACGGCTCGACCTTCGAAGCGTTCCGCGGGCTGGGCGCAGGAGACGACGGCCCGGCCGTCGACGATGACGGTACAGGCGCCGCAGGACCCTTCGGGCGCGCAGCCATCCTTCATGGAGCGGAGGCCGAGGCCTTCGCGCAGCATCTGAAGCAGGGTCATGCCCGGCTCGATGTCGACCGAGGTGGTCACGCCGTTGAGTTCGAAGTCCACGGTGTCCTGCCATTCGTGCTGCATGCGGGGCCATCTGGCCCTAGCGGAACCCTACCCTGAACGTCACAGCGTATGGCTAGACGAACCGACAGCGCTCATGCCGCGCGGCTCGCAGGCAGGGTCCGTTCGTACCCGTCATCCTCACGGTGTACGGCCCTGCCCGGCAGCGGTGGGCGACGACATGGATCACGGAGGGTGCGATGCGACGACTGGGACTCGAGCGCGAGGTGGTGGACCAGGAGGTCTACGCGAGCTCCGTGCAGCGCTTCCGCGACGCCGGCATCGTCATGCCCACGTTCGCCCAGCTGGCCGACCCCGCCACCATCCCGGCCGAGACCCGCGCGGAGGTGGCGGCGGTGGACCCCGCCGGACCACATCCGCGCAACCTCTTCCGCGCGCACTGGTACAACGAGTTCGGCGTGGCCGAGCCCGTGGCGCTGCCCGCGCACATCGTGCTGCCGCCAGAGCTGACGGGTGTGCCCTCCCCCATCGTGGTCCTGCTCGGCGACCGCTTCCCCATGATCGGCTCGCACAAGCTCATCGCCGCCTATGGCTGCCTGGCGCCGCGCATCGTGACCGGCCAGTTCGACCCTGCCAGCCAGCGTGCGGTGTGGCCGTCGACCGGCAACTACTGCCGTGGCGGCGTGGCCGTCAGCCGCATCATGCGGGCCCACGGCGTGGCGGTGCTGCCGGAGGGCATGAGCCAGGAGCGCTTCGACTGGCTGGCCGCCTGGGTGACGGCACCGGATGACATCATCCGCACGCCCGGCACGGAGTCCAACGTCAAGGAGATCTACGACAAGTGTGCCGAGCTTGACCGCGATCCCGACACCGTCATCTTCAACCAGTTCAGCGAGTTCGGGAACCACATCGGCCACTACCTGCTGACCGGCCGCGCCATCGAGCACGTCTTCGAGACGCTCGCACAGGCCGACCCGGATCTGCGCCTGTCGGTCTTCACCTCCGCCACCGGCTCCGCCGGCGCCATCGCGGCGGGCGACTACCTCAAGGAGCGCCACGGCACACGCATCGCTGCGGTGGAGGCGCTGGAGTGTCCGACGCTGCTCTACAACGGCTTCGGCGAGCACAACATCCAGGGCATCGGCGACAAGCACGTGCCGCTGATCCACAACGCCATGAACACCGACTTCATCGTCGATGTCAGCGACAAGGCGACGGACAACCTGCTGGTGCTCTTCAACACCGAGGCCGGCCATCGCCACCTGCGCGAGCGCATGGGTGTGCCGCAGACGGTCGTCGACCAGCTCTGCTCCTTCGGCTTCTCCTCGATCTGCAACGTGCTGGCGGCCATCAAGGTGGCCAAGCAGCAGCAGCTGGGCCCCCGGGACGTCATCGCCACCGTGGCCACCGACGGTGCCGGCATGTACGCCTCGGAGATCGACCGCATCGTGGCGCGCGATCATCGCGGCACCTTCGACGATGCCGCCGCGGGCGAGGTGCGGGCCGCCTTCCTCGACGCGGTCGACACCGCCGACATGCTCGAGTGCACGCACGCGGACCGGCTGCGCATGTTCAACCTGGGCTACTACACGTGGGTCGAACAGCAGGGCGTCACGTTCGAGGAGTTCACCGCCCGTGCCAGCCAGGAGTTCTGGGTCGAGATGCGCCAGGTCGCGCACCGCTGGGACGACATGATCGACGAGTTCAACGCCGAGGTCGCCGGCTGACATGGCCGGCACCAGGGGCAGCGAGCCGACCGCGACCGTGGCCAGCCGCCTCGTCTGCGCGGGCTGCGGCGCGGTGGTGCCGCCCGACGCACCGTTCACCTGGGCCTGTCCGGCGGCGGCAGCGGGCGACGACATCGACCACGTGCTGCGGCGCGTGCTGGACCCTGCCGTCATGGCGATGGCCGACGAGGAGCAGAGCCCCAACCCCTTCGTGCGCTATCGCCGGCGGTTCCACGCCTACCACGTGGCTCGCGCGGCCGGCTGGAGTGACAGCCGCTTCGTCGATCTCGTCTGCGGTCTGGACGAGGCCATCGCCGAGGTGGACGGCCACGGCTTCCGGGCCACCCCCATCGTGCGCTCGAGCAGCCTCGATGAGCAGCTCGGGTTCGCGCCCGCTGGTGGCGTCTGGGTCAAGGACGAGACCGGCAACGTGTCGGGCTCACACAAGGCGCGACACCTGATGGGCGTGATGCTGGGGCTGCAGGTGGCGACGGCCCTGGGCCTGGCTGATCCGGACGCGCCGCTGGCGATCGCCTCCTGCGGGAATGCTGCCCTGGCTGCCGCGGTCGTCGCCCGCGCCGCGCGGCGGCGCCTGCTGGTGTTCGTGCCAACCACGGCGGAGGAGGCGGTCGTCGTCCGCCTGCGCTCCCTGAAGGCACACATCGAAGTCTGCGACCGGCAGCCAGGCGAGACCGGCGACCCGACGGTGCATCGCCTGCTGCAGGCGATCGCGGACGGCGCCGTGCCCTTCACCGTGCAGGGCAACCTGAACGGACTCGCCATCGAGGGCGGCGCCACGCTGGGCTGGGAGCTCATCGACCAGCTGCCCGACGATGCCTCGGCGCTCGATCGGCTCGTCATCCACGTTGGCGGCGGCGCCTTCGCGTCGGCCGCGGCGATGGCCCTGCAGGAGTCGGTCGCGCTCGGGCAGCTCGCCCGGCTGCCGATCATCGATACCGTCCAGACGCAGGGTGGCTACCCCCTCGCTCGAGCCTATGAGCGGACCCTCGAGCACCTCGAGGTCGCGCCCGGCACGACCGTCGATGCGGAGGCCGTCGACGGCGCCATCTCGCAGGCGGCTCACCACCGCTCCGACTACATGTGGGCCTGGGAGAGCGAGCCGGTGTCGATCGCCCATGGCATCCTTGACGACGAGACCTACGACTGGCTCGCGGTCGTCCGTGCCATGCTGCTGACCGGCGGCCGCCCCGTCGTGGTCGACGAAGCCACGCTGCACGAGGCGAACGCCCTCGCCCTTCCCGATGTCGGCATCGATGCCGACCACACGGGCACAGCCGGCCTGGCCGGCCTCATCTCGCTCGCGCGCGACGGTATCGTTGGTCCAGACGAGACCGTGGCCGTGATCTTCAGCGGCGCCCGACGCTCGCCCGCCGCCCCACATCCACAGGAGAAGGAGAGAGACGCACTCCCATGAGAAGCTTCCGAGGACGCGACATCCTGTCGCTCAAGGACATGACCCGCGACGAGTACCTGCGCATCTTCCAGGTGGCCGATGACCTGGCGCCCATCGCGCGCGACCGCCGCAACACCGACCTGCTGGCCGACAAGACGCTGCTGACCGCGTTCTACCAGCCCTCGACGCGAACGCGCCTCTCCACCGAGGCGGCGATGCACCGCCTCGGCGGGCACGTGCTCGGCTTCAGCGACGCCAAGATGACCCGCGCCGGCGACTTCTACATGGAGTCGATCAAGGACACCTTCCACATGCTGGAGTACTACGGCGACGTCATCGCCATCCGCCACTTCCAGCAGGGGGCGCCGCACGAGGCCGCCAAGTGGTCGTCGGTCCCGGTCATCAACTGTGGCGACGGCTGGGGCGAGCACCCCACGCAGGTGCTGACCGACCTGTACACCATCTGGAAGGAGAAGGGCACGCTCGACGGGCTCAAGCTCATCCTGGTCGGCGACATGCGCATGCGCACGATGCACTCGATCCTCTACGCCATGTCCCGCTTCGACATGGAGGCCATCATCATCGGCCCCGAGGAGATGAGCCTGCTGCCCGAGTTCAAGGCCGAGCTCGACGAGCGCTCGACCTACTATCGCGAGGTCGGCGACATCCGCGACGTCATCGGCGAGGCCGATGTCATCTACATGGAGCCGGTCGTGCAGGCCGACTACACCAAGGGCCGTGTCGACTCGGCAGATGCCGAGAAGGGCCTGACGCCGCCCGAGTACGTCGTCAACCTGGAGCTGCTGCACCAGAAGGCCAAGCGCGACGCGTTCGTGCTGCACAGCCTGCCGCGCATGGATGAGCTCACCACCGATGTCGATGAGACGCGCTTCGGCCGCTACTGGGTGGAGGCCTTCAACGGCGTGGTCATGCGCATGGCGCTGCTGACGCTCATCCTCGGCAAGGCCGAGTAGGAGGCAGTCAGATGCAGACCGGACTCCGCGGCCGCGACCTCATCGCGTTGTCGGACTGGACCAACGAGGAGATCGAGACCGCGCTGGACGTGGCCTTCGACCTCAAGCGCAAGCGCGCCCTGGGCGAGCGCCACGCCTACCTGCTGGACAAGACGCTGGCCATGCTCTTCTTCTTCTCCAGCACGCGCACGCGCGCCTCGTTCGAGGCGGGCATGGCCCAGCTCGGCGGCCACGGCATGTTCATGGAGAGCCGCACCACACAGATCGCGCACGGCGACACGGCTACCGAGATCGGCGAGATCCTGGGCCGCTACAACGACGGCATCGCCATCCGGCACGTCACCTTCGGCGAGGGCAACCAGTACATCCGCGACGTCGCGGCAGCGTCTCGCGTGCCGGTGCTCAACATGCAGTGCGAGATCTATCACCCCTTCCAGATCCTGGCGGACCTGATGACCATCATCGAGAAGAAGGGCCGCCTCAAGGGTCAGTCCATCACCATCAGCTGGGCCTACGCGTCGTCCTATCAGAAGCCGATCTCGGTGCCGCAGTCGCTGCTGCTGGCCGCCACCCGCTTCGGCATGGACGTCAAGCTGGTCCATCCGCCCGAGTTCGCGCTGATGCCGGACATCATGGCCGAGGCAGAAGCCAACGCGGCCCGGGCCGGCGGCAAGCTGGAGAAGCTCGACCAGTTCGACGCGGGCTTCGAGGAGGCCGACGTCGTGTATGCCAAGTCGTGGGGTGCCTTCACGCAGGGCGTCTCCGACGAGGAGGGGGCGAAGATCGCCGCCAAGTACACCGACTGGATCAGCGATGAGCGCCGCATGGCTCTCACCCGGGACGACGCCATCTGGATGCATCCGCTGCCGGCGGATCGCAACGTCGAGGTCGCCGACGCGGTCATCGACGGGCCCAAGTCGGCCGCCTTCGACGAAGCCGAGAACCGACTCCACGCCCAGAAGGCGGTGATGGCCCTGACCATGGGCTGAGCACCTGCCCCTCGTGGCCGGCTCAGCCGTTGCCACCATCACGACCGACGCGGCACCTCCGACGGGTGCCGCGTCTTCGTGTCGGATAGGTCGCGAG
>CAVORC010000018.1:0-10269 GCA_963698505.1 uncultured Chloroflexia bacterium
GAGGTGCGAGACCACGCCACCGTCGGCGTGGTGCAGCGCGCTGGCCACATGCCCCCGCCGCTGCGAGCGCTAGGAAACTAGCGGATCACCCTGCACCTCGACGCCCACCTCCAGGTCGGCCCAGGCCCTGTCCGCGGTCAGCGTCGGCCAGCCGCGAACAGCAGCAGTGGCCAGGCAGGCGCGGTCGGCCAGGGCCAGGTGGCTGCCGCCGCGGTGCCAGATGTCGGCAGCGCCGGCTGCCTCCTGGGCCCCGAAGGGTAGGATCTCGACCCCGAGGCTCTCGAGGTCCTCCCTGAGCCCCTGCATGTCGACCTCGTGGGCGCGCGCTTTCTGCAGGACCTCCGCCCAGTTCACCGCCGAGATCGCTGTCGCTGCCAGCAGCGCGGCCACGACACGGCGCCCGGGGGTTCCCGACCCAGCAGCGCCAGCAGGGCCGAGGCGTCGAGCAGGTAGCGCTCCCTGCTCGACCCCTCGCGCTCGACCTCAGCGCGACGGTCTGCGAGCAGCTCGTCGACCAGGCTCACCCCGGGGCCGACAGCGGCGAAGCGCTCCTGCAGGCGGCTGATGACATCCGCGCGGCGCTCCAGGATGAGTCGGCCATCCTCCACCCGCGCCACGAGCGCTTCGTCCGGTTCTGCAGCCAGTTCCGCCCGAAGGGCCGCCGGGATCAGCACTCGTCCGTCAGGCTTGATCCTCACTGTCACCATTTGGCCAATATGTCAAACGGCTGGTGTTCTGTCTGGCGACCCGCTTCGCGCGGGTCGTCGACCCGGTCCGCGACCGCAACGCTTCCCAGCAACTGCTGGCCCACGATCTGCCGAAGCCAGGCTTCGTATTCGTCGGCCGTCCAGCCCTGTGTCTCGACGAGCTCCATCCACACCTCGGGCAGGGTCAGGGCATCCAGCACGGCGGCGGCACGCTGCGTCGTCATCCCGCTCACCAGGTCGGGCGCCAGAGCCTCTGCCAGGCTGGCCAATCCGCGGCGGCGCCGCTGCAGGACCTGGTCGACGCTGGCGCGAATGGTCGCATCGGTCAGTCCAGCATCCCGGTTGATGAGCACGATGGCGGCGCCGCGCTCCCAGCGCGTTCGGATGGACTGGGCGAAGAGCGCCACGCGACGGTGAGCGCGTGGCTCTACGAGCGCGGCGCTGAACAGCGCCTCTGCCTCCGGGTCGTGGACGACTCGTTGGCGCAGGTCCTCGAGGATCCCCACCTTCGAGCCGTAGACGGCATAAACGGTCTGCACCGCGACGCCCGCCCTGGCTGCGACGGCCCGAAGCGTGGTGGCCCCGTAGCCGTCGTCGGCGAACAGGGTCGCAGCCGCGTCCGCGATACGCCGGCGGGTCACCTGCGCCCGTTCTTCCCGCAGCGTCAGGCCACCCGCTTGCGTCTTCTCTGCCACGCCGCTAGAGTAGCGCTACTGCCGCATAGAGTAGCACTCTATTTCAATAGAGTCAGCGTCTATGGCAACCGGCAGGGTGGTCAAGAAGGAGGCCGTTCCATGTCGGTCGAGGACAACGTCACCGCGTTCCGGAGGATCATCGACGACGGCTTCACCGGCGCCGACATGAGCGTGATCGATGAGCTCGTGGCGCCGGACTGCGTCGAGCACCAGCGCGGCAACCATCCAGGCTCCGAGGGCGCCAAGGAGGTCATCGCAACGCTCCACCGCTGGATGTCCGACTTCTCGTTGACCATCGAGGACGTGATCGCTGACGGAGACATGGTCTGGACCCGCAACCGGGCACGCGGCGTCAACACCGGGTCGGTGATGGGGCATGCGCCGACCGGGTCGCGCGTCGAGATCGATGTCATCGACATCGGCCGCTTCGAGAACGGCAAGCTCGTCGAGCACTGGGGCATCGCCGACCAGCTCGGCCTGATGCTCCAACTCGGGTTCGTCCCGGGTCGTGGCCCGGCCCCGTCGCCGGCGGCCGAGTCCTAGCGGGCGTAGCCCTCGGCGGGATCGTCGGGGTCGGCGTCGGGGCGCTCAGGGCGCGCGATCTTCGATTGCGCCACGACGGCATCGCGGCGCAGACCGCGGAAGTCATCGAGCGTACGCCAGCCGCGATCGGCGTACTGCTCCAGGAAGGCCGTCATGCCATCGGTCAGGTCGCGGATGACGTTGGGACCGATGGCCTTGTCGAGCATCGCCGCGGTCGCCACCTGGACCGTGCCGCAGCCGAGCATGAAGTAGGACAGCGCGTCCGCCCAGCCGCTGATGCCGCCGACGCCCGAGAAGGAGCCTTCGGGGAACGCCTGTGTCATCTGCGCCATCTTGGCCAGGGACTGCATGAGGATGGCCGGTCCACCCAGCCCACCCGACGACGTCAGCCCATCGACGTTGACTTCGAACTCGAGCGTCTGCGGGTCGATGGGCGGCAACGACGGGAAGGTGTTGGAGGAGGTGATGGCGTCCGCCCCGCCCCGGAACGTCGCGCCTGCCTCCTCGACGATGTCCGCCGTGGCGGGCGTCAACTTGGCCCACACCGGCACCCGCACGACCTCCTTGACGACCTGGGTGGTGGTGGACACCAGACCCGCGTCCTTGCCCAGCCCCGAGCCCATGTCATCGCGGTCCATGTGCGGACAGGAGTAGTTCAGCTCGATGGCATCGACGCCCTCGTCCTGCACGGCGCGGGCGAGCGTCTGCCAGTTGCGCATCTCCTCGTCGGTGCCCGAGCCGGCCATGATCGAGGCCACCAGCACGTGGTCGGGATAGTCGCGCTTGATGGCGCTGAGCTTGCCGATCCACCAGTCGAGCGGCTTGTCGCTGATGAGCTCCCAGTTCCACGAGGCCATCACGGTGGAACCGCTGCGCTTGCGCATCGAGGCGCGCCCACCGCGTTCGTCGAGGCGCAGGAACGTCGTCTTGGGGCCACGAACGTTCACCACCGGGTGCAGGCCGATGGTCTTGGTCACCACGCCACCCCAGCCCGCATCGAAGGCGCGCCGGATGTTCGACTCCGACTCGGTCGGCGGGGCCGAGGCCAGCAGGAAGGGGTTGGGGAAGCGGATGCCGGTGAACTCGGTCGACAGGTCGGCCATGTGGGTCTCCTCGCGCGGTCGGGGAAGCGGGCATCGTAGACCACCTGTCACTTCCGACCAGAGCCGCTTGTCACATCCGGCCGGTCCGCGCCGCGAGCGGAACGTCTGGCACCCATGCCCCCGCCTACGTACGATGCGCGTATGACCGACCTTGCGCCGTTCCGCCTGCAGCCGATCCTCGTCGAGCGCCCGTGGGGCGGGCAACGACTCGCTGACTACGGCAAGGCCCTGCCCACTGGCGCGGCCATCGGCGAGAGCTGGGAGCTGTGTGACCTGCCCCAGCACGTCGTCCCCAGCGTCGCCGACCCGAGCAGCACCGTGCTGGACGGACCCTACGCCGGAGCGCGGCTGCGAACGGTCGTGGCTGAGGCGACCGAGGCCCTGCTCGGCACCGTGCCGCCAACAGCCGAGGGCCGGTTTCCGCTGCTCTTCAAGCTGCTGGATGCTCGCGAACATCTCTCCGTCCAGGTCCATCCACACAGCCAGTACGTGGCCGCCCATCCCGATGCCCGGCTGAAGACCGAGTCCTGGTACATCGTCGATGCCGAACCCGGGGCCATGCTCTACCTCGATGTGACGCCGGGGACGGACGTGGCCGACGTGGCAGCCGTGCTGGGCACGCCCGCTATCGTGCCGCTGCTGCGCGCCCAGCCCGCCGTCCCGGGCGCGTTCCATCACGTCCCTGCAGGCCTGATCCACGCCCTCGGGGCAGGCACCCTGGTGGCCGAGGTGCAGACCCCGAGCGACACCACCTTCCGCATCTATGACTGGGCGTCCGAGTACGGACGTGCGCCCAGGCAGCTGCACCCGGCCGAGTCGATGGCTAGCATCCGCCTCGACCCGGAGGAAGCCTTCTCCCTCGCGCCGGCCCTGAGCGCAGGCGTGCGAGACCTGGTCCGAACCGATCACTACTGGATGCGCGAGCATCGCCTTGACACGGGGTCCAGTGCTCTGGCCCGATCACCCGGGCCCACGATCCTGAGCCTCGTGCGTGGCGCCGTCCTCCTTGGCGACCTCCGGCTTGAGCGGGGGGACACGGCCATCGTGCCGTCCTCCTCTGGCGTCTCCCGCATCGAGGGCCACGCCGCCACCGCGATCGAGATCGGCTTCTAGCGACCGGCGGCCATCGCGTGCCGGCCCGACCCGACGGCCCCCGCCGGGCGGAGCGTGAGGCCTGTCTCCGTATCGAAGAGGTGGAGCCGGTCATACGGCAGGCTGCAGTCCACGAGGTCGCCGGGCCTGGTGCCGGCGGACGGATCACCCATCACCAGGATCTCGTCCTCGCCCAGGCGGACGTGGACGAGCAGCCGTGGTCCGAGGTACTCCACGAGCTCGCAGCGACCACGGAGGCCAACCTCTGCGGCGGAGGCCGCAGCCGCCAGTCGGACGTCCTGTGGTCGGAACCCGAGCGTGATGGCTGGCCCGCTCGGCAGGCGTACCGCCTCGGCAAGGGTGATGCTGAAGGGACCCCGGCGCAGGGTCGCTCGTCCGTCTTCGCGTGCTAGGCGCATCTCGAGGAGGTTCATCGCCGGGCTGCCGACGAAACCGGCGACGAAGACGTCGGCCGGCTGTTCGTAGAGCTCGTGCGGCGTGCCGACCTGCACCAGCCTGCCCGCGTCCATGACCGCCACGCGCGAGCCGACGGCGAGCGCTTCCGCCTGGTCGTGTGTCACCGACACGACCGTGCATCCCAGGTCGTGGTGCAGGTGCTCGAGCTCGACTCGTGCGTCGAGTCGCTGGCGGGCGTCGAGGTGGGCGAGGGCGTCATCGAGCAGCAGCACCGACGGTCTCTGCCGGATGACGGCACGTCCCACGGCGACCTGCTGCGCCTCGCCGGTCGCCAGACCGCCAGGCCGGCGGCCGAGGAGGCGACCCAGCTCCATCGCCTCCGCAACCTCCGCGACCCGATGGTCGACCTCCGCTGACGGGGTGCGCCGCAGGCGAAGGGCGAAGCTGAGGTTGTCGCGCACGGCCATGTGCGGATAGAGGGCGTATGCCTCGAAGACCATGGCGATGTTCCGCTCGCCGGGCGCGACAGCCGTCATGTCCCGGCCATCGAACAGGACCGCCCCGCGGTCGGGTGTCTCGAGTCCGGCGATGAGCCGCAGCAACGTCGTCTTGCCACAACCCGAGGAGCCCACGAGCACGAGGAGCTCCCCGTCGGCGATATCCAGGTCGACGTCGACGACGGCGTCGATGCTGCGATATCGCTTCGAGATACCCACCAGGGTCACGTTGGCCACGACATACTCCCTCGCCGTTCGAACGCGCCGCAGCCAGACGGTAGGCGGAGTGTCCCATCCCTCGCAAGAGACGAACGACCCCATCCTTCACCGCGACCCTGTGGCACCGGCCACACGCAGCAGACGTACGATGCGCTGATGAGCGAGGACAGCACGAGCCTGCAGCCGTTCCCAGACCACTCCGTGGTGCCTGGCGTCTGGGCACGCTTCACCGACATCGATGTCGATCGTGGCGAGGGCTCGTGGCTCATCGCCCGCGACGGCAGGCGCTACCTCGACTACACCTCCGGTATCGGTGTCACCAACACCGGCCACGCCCATCCTCGCGTGGTCGAGGCCATCCGCGAGCAGGCTGGCAAGCTCATCCACGCGCAGCAGAACATCGTCTATCACGAGCCGGGCCTGCGGCTCTACGAGCGGCTCGCGGGCATGCTCGCCGGTGGCCCCTGGCAGGCGTTCCTCGCCAACTCCGGCGCGGAGGCCGTGGAGGCAGCGGTCAAGCTGGCCCGCGTCAGCACTGGCCGCACGCCCGTCATCGCCTTTCGCTACGGCTTCCACGGGCGCACCGCCCAGGCCATGGCGCTCACCAGCGCCAAGCACACCTATCGCTCGGCCAACGAACCCATCGCCGGCTCGGTCTACCACGCCGACTTCCCGTACTGCTACCGCGCCCCCGGAGGCCCACACGACCCAGGCGACTGCAGCTGCCAGTGGGAGGCCAGCCTGGAGCTGCTCTTCCACCAGCTCGTCGATCCGGACAGGGTGGCGGCGATCTTCGTCGAACCGGTGGTGGGAGAGGGCGGCTACATCGTGCCGCCGCCGACCTTCCTGCCGCGGCTACGCGAGATCAGCGCAGAGCATGGCATCCTGCTGGTCGTCGACGAGGTGCAGAGCGGCTTCGGGCGAACAGGCCGGATGTTCGCGCTGCAGCACACCGCCGTCGAGCCGGACATCATGCTGGTGGCCAAGGGGATCGCCTCAGGCCTGCCCCTCTCGGGGATGGTGGCGCGGCGCGAGCTGATGGAGCGTTGGCCTCCCGGCACGCACGGGGGGACGTACGGCGGCAACGTCGTGTCCTGTGCTGCGGCACTCGCAACGATCGATGTCATCGAGGAGGAGGGCCTGGTCGCCAATGCCCACGACCGCGGGACGCAGCTGCTCGCCGGCATTCGCGCGCTGCAGGCACGTCACCCCATCATCGGGGACGCACGCGGGCTCGGACTGATGGTGGCCGTGGAGCTGGTCCGTCCGGGCGAAGGGGACGGCCGCGAGCCCAACCCGATGGCTGTCAAGGCCGTGCTCTCGGCGGCCGTCGAGCGCCGGCTGATGCTGCTCTCCGCGGGCTCCTACGGCAACGTCGTGCGCATCATCCCACCGCTCGTCAC
This sequence comes from uncultured Chloroflexia bacterium, assembly GCA_963698505.1. Lineage (GTDB taxonomy): Bacteria > Chloroflexota > Limnocylindria > Limnocylindrales > CSP1-4 > JAFMJV01. Next base: position 6,677 of record CAVORC010000018.1, read on the forward strand.
GACCGCCGACGAGGTCGACCTGGCGCTCGGGATCCTCGACGAGGCTCTCACCGTCGCGGAGGCCTGACCGCCCCGACCGCGGCCCCGGTCACTGGCTCAGCCAGCGGCCTCGTCGTCGCCAGCTGCACCGCCTACGACCAGCGGCCCCAGGCCTTCCATGACCGCCCCGGCGGCGAAGCCTTGCTCGTACGCCGGCAGGGGCGGCGGCGGCGCGTCTCGCAACTGCTGCCACATGCGGATCATCCCGTAGGTGCCGTGCTGCCGGACGGTATCCACTCGTGCGAGGTCGAGCACCTGGTTGAGGTACTCCTCGCCGCTGCCGCCGGTGGTGAGCACGTGCCCCTCGGGGTCGACCATCAGCGAACGTCCGGTGCCCATCAGGCCACCGTAGTTGGGGCTGACCACGTAGACCTGGTTGGTGATGGCGTTGGCCCGGGTCAGCACCAGCTCGAGCTCGCGGTCATTGGTTCGCGTGTACGTGGGCTGGAGGATCACCTCGGCCCCCATCCAGGCCAGGTTGCGGGTGATCTCCGGCACCCACGCGTCGAAGCAGATGATGAGGCCGAAGCGGCCGACGCCGGGGATGTCGAAGACCGTCAGCTCGTCGCCGGGCCGCGTGGTCTCGTAGGGCATCCAGGGCATGATCTTGCGGTAGCGCGCGACCAGCTCCCCGTCAGGGGCGAACACCAGCGCGGTGTTGTAGAGGTCTCCGCCCGACTCCTCGTAGATCGACCCCGGGACGATCCACTTCCCCACACTCTTGGCCAGCTCCGCGATGCGTTGGGTGAGCGAACCGCCGATGGGTTCGGCCACTGATTCGACGTACCCCGGAGGGTAGCCGTCGCTCCAGCTGCCGAGGGCGGTCAGGTAGACCTCCGGGAAGACGTACAGATCGAGGTTGGGAAAGACGGCCGCAAGCGTGCGCACGTGGCCCTCGAAGGAGCGGAACGTAGCCTCACGGTCGTACGGCACCGGTGCCACCTGTGCCGCGACGATGCCGATGTTGCGGTTCATCCCTCCACCTCCCGTTCGAAATCGTTCGCTGGTCTGTGCTGCGAAGTGGCATGCGGCCGGCTGCTCGGCTCGCTCGTCGATGGTGGGCACGCTCGTCTCGCACTCCTGTGGTCGCCCCAGCTGCTCGCGCAGCCAGCAGCGGGGATGGAAGGCGCAGCCGGGTGGTGGCGCCGTGGCCGAGGGGATCTCGCCCGACAGCAGCAGCCGCGGTGGGCCATCGGCATCGACGTCGGGCCGAGCCAGGATGAGCGCCCGCGTGTAGGGATGCCTGGCATCCTCGAAGATGCGTTCGGTCGGGCCCTGTTCGACGATGCGTCCGAGGTACATGACCGCGACGCGTTCGCAGAGGTAGCGGATGACGCCCAGGTCGTGCGAGATGAGCAGGTAGGCCAGGTCGTGCTCCGCGCGCAGGCGGACCAGCAGCTCCAGCACCTGCGCCTGCACGGAGACGTCAAGCGCGGACGTGGGCTCGTCGAGGATGAGCAACCGCGGCTGCAGCGAGATGGCCCGGGCGATGGCGACGCGCTGGCACTGCCCCCCGGAGAGCTCGTGGGGCCGTCGGTCGCGCAGCGAATGCACAAGCCCGACCTCGTCGAGCAGGCGCTCCACGGTCGTGCGTAGCTCACTGCGTGACAGGCTGCGATGGGCACGCATCGGCTCCGCGATGAGGTCGAAGACGCTCATGCGTGGGTCGAGCGATCCGACCGGGTCCTGGAACACGACCTGGATCTGTGGTCGCAGCCGTCGCATGGCACCGCCCCCCAGGTGGGTGATGTCGGTGCCATCGAGGCGGATGGTCCCCGCCGAGGGCTCCACGAGTCGCAGCACGTTGCGAGCCAGCGTCGTCTTGCCTGAACCCAATTCGCCGACCAGTCCGACGGCCTCGCCGGGCATGATGTCGAGGTCGACGTCGGTCACGGCCCTGACGACACCACTGCCGCGGTGGCCCTTCACCTCGAACTCCTTGACCAGGCCGCGCACCTCCACCAACGGCCGCGTGGGTGCGCTCATCGCCCGTCCTCGGCAGCTCCGGCCTCGTCGGTGGCGACGTGGCAGGCGACGCGCTGGCCGTCACCGGCTGCGTCGCGCAGCTCCGGCCGCTCGGTCGCGCAGCGCTCGATGGCGAGCTGGCAGCGCTCCCGGAAGGCGCAGCCCACGATGGCGCCCGGGTCGGGGGGCACCGAGCCGGGGATGGTGGCCAGCGTGCCGGCAGCGCGGTGGGTCCGCGGCACGGCCGCGATGAGTCCGCGCGTGTAGGGGTGCTGCGGCGCACGGAAGAGAAGGGCGGTGTCGGCGGTCTCGACGACGCGGCCGGCGTACAGCACCGCGACCCGGCTGCAGACACGGCGCACGACGCCCAGGTCGTGGGTGATGAACAGGACGCTGAAGCCCATCTCGCGCTGGAGCCCCAGGATGAGCTCCAGGATCTGGGCCGCGATGGTCACGTCGAGTGCGGTCGTGGGCTCGTCGGCGACGAGCAGCTTGGGACGCGACAGCAGCGCAAGGGCCAGCATCGCGCGCTGCAGCATGCCACCGCTGAGCTGATGGGGATAGCTTCGAATGACTCGTTCCGGGTCCGGCATGGCGCACGCGGTCAGCACCTCGTGGATGCGGTCGGCCGCGGGGCGCCCCTTCAGCCCGTCGTGGGCGGCGAGCACGTCGCGCATCTGCGCGCCGATGGTGAAGACCGGGTTGAAGCTGCCGGTAGGGTTCTGGAAGACCATAGCGACATCGGTGCCGCGCAGCCCACGCCATTGGTCCTCCGTCAGGCTGGTGAGGTCACGGCCCAGCAGGCGCAGCTCGGCGGCCTCCACCTCGGCTGTGTCCGGCAGCAGCCCCAGCACGGATAGCCCGGTCACGGTCTTGCCGCAGCCGGTCTCGCCGACGACCCCGAGGATCTCGCCCGGGCCGACATCGAGGTCGATCCCCGATACCGCCGTGACCCGGCGCCCGGGCGTGCGGAAGCGGACACGCAGGTCGCGGATGCGCAGCACCGGCTCGCTGGCTGACCCGGGTGGCGTGACCATCAGTCCTCCTGCCGCGGGTCGAGCAGCCGCAGCAACAGGTCGCCCACGAGGTTGAAGGCGAGCACGGTGAAGAAGATGGCCAGGCCCGGGAAGGTGGAGAGCCACCACTGCTCCAGGATGTACTGGCGGCCCTCGGCCACCATCAGGCCCCAGTCAGGTGCCGGCGGGCGTGCGCCCAGACCGATGAAGGCAAGGCCGCCCGCGGCCAGGATGACCGTGCCGATGTCGATGGTGGCCTGCACCACGATGGGACCGAGCGAGTTGGGCACGATGTGGCGGAGGATGATGGAGCTCTCGCGGATGCCCATGGCGCGCGCGGCATCGACGAACGGCCACTCGCGCAGCGACACCGCCAGCCCCCGCGCCAGGCGCGCGTACCAGGGCCACCACGAGACCACCAGCGCCAGGGTGGCGTTCTGCAGGCCCGGCCCCAGGGCGGCCACGATAGCCATCGCCAGCAGCAGCGGCGGGAAGGCGAGGAAGAGGTCGGTGATGCGCATGATGAGGCCATCGATCCAGCCGCGGCGATAGCCGGCGATGGCACCCAGCGGG
>CAVORC010000019.1:0-62154 GCA_963698505.1 uncultured Chloroflexia bacterium
TTGCCGGCGGCCCAGGACCGCCTCCGGGAGCTGCTGCAGCGCAAGTGGCCGGAGGCGGTCACGGCCGGCAACGCCGCCGCCTGACACGGCCACGGCGCCTGCGCGCCGCATCCCATCGCTGCTGATTTCGTGCTTGCATGCATGCGCAATCACGCTACGCTTACGGCCTACGGCACCGTGTCGTCGCGTGTGTCAGCAGTGGGAGTGAGTGAATATGAGTATCGATATCACGCTAGAAGGGCTGTTGATCGGTGCGCTCGTCATCGCCATCGGCCTCGCCTTCGCCTTCTGGGGCTTCCGGGTCTTCCTGGTCCTGCTTCCCATCTGGGGCTTCTTCGCGGGATTCATCCTGGGCGCCAACGGCGTGGAGTACATCCTGGGCGACGGCTTCCTCGCGACCGGCGCTGGCTGGGTGATGGGGTTCCTGTTGGGACTGCTGTTCGCCGTCCTCTCGTACCTCTACTACTGGGTGGCCGTCATCCTGCTGGGAGGTGCGCTGGGCTACCAGCTGACCATCGGCCTGCTGCAGTGGATCGGCTTCGATGCTGATGGCATCCTCGCCTTCATCCTGGCCCTTGCCGGCGGTGCCATCTTCGCGGTGGCCTTCTTCCTGCTGCGTATGCCCGCCGTGCTGGTCATCGTCGCCACGGCCATCAGTGGCGCTGGAGCGACCATCGCCGGTGTCGCCATCGCGCTCGGCATCGTGGCGGTGGAGGACGCCGGTCGCGGTATCTTCGGCCTCCACACCCAGTGGGACCTGGGCTGGCTGGGCATCATCGCGGCCATCGCGCTGGCGTTCGCGGGAGCGATCTACCAGACACGCACGGTGACCGACATGAGCGCGGCCATCACCGAGGAGTCCTACATGAACCCCGGGCTCCAGGGGCGGGGACCGTCCGGCGGCGCGCCGGCCTAGTGTCGTCGGGGTGCGCGGGGCCCCATCGGGCTGATCACAACGGCCGGCGCACCTGCGCGCCGGCCGTTGCGCTTGCCTGGCGGCGCGCGGGTCGGCCGTCCTGCATGCCGGGCCGCTACCATGTGGCCGATGGAACCTGAGTCACGCCCCACCCGCCACCTCGCCGTGGCGAAGGCTGCCGACCTCGACGAAGGCACCATGCTGATGGTCGAGGTCGATGGCACGCTCATCCTGCTCGTGCGCCAGGACGGCCTGTTCGCCCTGCAGGGCACCTGCTCACACGAGTACTTCGAGCTCGACAAGGGCTTCCTCACGGCAGACTCGGTGACCTGTGCCCTGCACCTGTCGCGCTTCGACCTTGCCGACGGTGAGCCCCTCGACGCACCCGCGGACCTGCCCCTGGTGACCTATCCGGTGCGCGAGGAGGGTGGCGACATCATCCTCGAGCTGCCCGAGGGCGAGATCCCCGTCAACGAGTAGCCTGCCTGCGGGCGCGCCAGGACGTTCGCTCAGCGCTCCAGGATGGTGCCGATGCCGCGAGTTTCGGCGACGCGCAGGATGGCGTCCGCGAAGACGACATCGGCCAGGCCCACACCGAGGTGCGTGACGACCACGCGTCCCAGGGGGCGTGGCGTGCCGGCGCCGATGGCCTCGCCGATCATCGTGACCGCTTCAGGGTAGCCGGCGAGCTGGCTGGCGGTGCGGTTGGCTAGGTACTGTCCGCGGTCGTCGGTCAGGAACAGGTCCGCGCTCGCTGCCACCGACGCGGGCACACACATGTCGTAGTCCACCGCCACGACCGTCGCGTCGGGGCGGAACGCCTCTGCCGGGACCGCCTGGCGCGTGGGGCCGAACGAGACAAGGGTCAGGACCAGTGCCGCACCCTCGATCGCCTGCGCCGCATCAGGCACGACGCGTGTCCGACCCAGCGTGCCGTGCTCACCGCGCTCGACCTCTCGCAGCAGTGACGTGGCGCGGTCGGGATCACGGTCGCAGAGCCGCACCTCGCTGCCTGGCAGCAGATGGGCCACCACGGGCAGGTGGCTGCGCGCCTGTACCCCGGCGCCGATGATCGCGACCGGACCGGGCGCCACAGGCCCCCAGCGCGCGATGGCCGTCCCGCTCACGGCGGCGGTGCGCAGGGCGGTGACAGCGGCGGCATCGAGGATCACGCGCGGCACCCCGGTGACGGCATCGCTCAGGATGGTGGTGGCCGAGATGACCGGCAGCCCACGCGCGGCATTCTGCGGGAAGCCCACCACCCATTTGATCCCGAGCAGGTCAGCGGAGCCATCGGCGGCCTCGCCGCGTGCCCAGGCGGGCATGGCATGGGCGAACGAATCGGCTGCCGCGGGGTCCACACCGATCTTGGGTGGCAGCTGCGCGTCCGAGACGAGGGCCGTGAGGGCTCGGGCGGCGAGCGTGAGCCGCTCATCCACGGTGGGCACGGCGGCCAGCACATCGGCTGCGGACAGGTAGCGCAGGGGCGGCATCTCCATGGGTCGCAGTGTAGGCGCGCGAGAGGACGCCACGCGGGCGCCGTCGCGGGTCGATACGATGGTGGGGTGACCGACCAAGCTGCCCGTGATCCCGTGACCGACGGGTCTGACCCGCGCGAGCTGGCGCACCGCCTGGCGAACCTGAAGCTCGAGCGCGATGCGGTCCAGCTGTACGACCGGCTTGCCGAGATGGAGAAGGACCCCGTTCGTGCCGATGCCTTCCGGGCCATCGCCTCCAACGAACGGCGTCATGCCTTCGTGTGGGCCAGCCGCGTGGATGCCGCCGGTGCCGAGGTGCCGCCGATGGAGCCTCCGCGCTGGCGCGTGCGTGCCGTGCTGGCCATCGCCCGCGTGTTCGGGACCAAGTCGGTGTCGGGCATGGTCAAGGCCCTCGAAGGGGACGAGCTCTCGATCTACGAGGGCCTGGAGGGCCCGGAGATGGCGGCGATCGCGGCCGACGAGCGGGAGCACGCCGCCATCTGGAAGCGCCTGGACATGGGCATGCCCGGCGTCGAGCCGTCCAACCCCGAGGCGGCAGCCGCGGCGGAGATCGCCATCCGCGACGAGTCGTGGCACCGCGCAGCCGGCCAGAGCGGCACCCTGCGGGCGGCGGTGTTCGGCATCAACGACGGGCTCGTGAGCAACCTGGCGCTGGTGATGGGCTTCGCCGGCGCGACGACGCAGAACGACCTCATCGTGCTGGCAGGCATCGCCGGCCTGTTGGCAGGTGCCTTCAGCATGGCCGCGGGCGAGTACGTCAGCATGCAGAGCCAGAAGGAGCTCTTCGAGCGACAGATCGATCTCGAGCGCGAGGAGCTGCGGTTCATGCCGGAGAAGGAGCGCGAAGAGCTGGCCGCGGTCTACCGCTCCAAGGGTCTCTCCGAGGAAGAGGCAGCCATGGTCGCGGCCCGACTGATGCAGGATCCAGAGCACGCGCTGGACACCAAGATCCGCGAGGAGCTCGGCCTTGACCCTGACGAGCTGGGTTCGCCATGGGGCGCTGCCCTCTACTCGTTCCTGGCCTTCGGCTTGGGGGCGCTGATCCCGCTGGCTCCGTTCCTGCTCCTGACGGGCCTGGCGGCCATCGCCGTGTCGGTGGGGCTGGCGCTCACGGCGCTCTTCATCGTCGGCGCCCTTGTCAGTCTGCTGACCGGCCGCAGCCTGCTCTTCAGCGGCATCCGCCAGGTCGCCATCGGTGGTGCCGCCGCGCTCGTGACCTACGTCGTGGGCAGCCTGATCGGTGTGTCCGTGGCCTGATGGACGAGATATCGCTGCGCGACCGCCTGGCGGGGGAGGGGCTGGACGCATCGAGCTGGGGCAACGGGCCAGGTGACCACTACCCCGAGCACCGCCATGCCTACGATAAGGTGCTGGTCGCGGCAGCCGGCTCGATCGTCTTCCACCTGCCCGAGCTCGCGCGCGACGTGCTCCTGGAGGCCGGCGACCGTCTCCACCTTCCGGCCGGGACGGCGCATGGTGCCGACGTGGGTGCGGTCGGCGTGACCTGCCTGGAGGCGCACCTGTCCGCGGGCTCCCTGGGGGGTGAGCCCGAGCACATCGCTGGCTGGGGTCGCTAGCGGGGCCTGGGCGGCGCGGGTGGCGGCGCGTATCCCGGCGGGGCGTATCCCGGTGGTGGGAGATAGCCCGGCGGCGGGACCGGTGGCGGACCCGATGATGGCCGCGGCGGGGCCGGTGGACGCTGGAGGCTCAGATAGGCCGTGTGCAGGTCAAGGACCTCCTCCACGAGGGAGACGGGCGCGACGCCGCCGTTGCGCTCGATGGTGCCGGCGATCCAGCCAGCCTCCGTGCGACGCTCGGCAGGGTCGATGTCATCCTCGCGTCGCGGCAGGCGCACGAGCAGCACCCCGGTGACGGCAGTGCCGATGACCAGGCCCACCAGCAGCAGCCAGACTCCCCACGCATCGATCATGGTCGCAGAGCATATCCGCTCTGCGAGACGTCGGCCCGTGCGGCAGCGTGCGCCGCGTCCCGGGCCCGCGCTGGGTCACCGGCGTACGCGGGATCACAGGGATGTGGCGGCCACTGGTCTATCCTCTCGCGGTGCCTCTCGCGCTGATCGACATCACGCCCCCCTCCGGCATCGAGGTGGGACCGCTCACCCTGGGCTTCTACGGCATCGGCTACGTGCTGGCCGTGGCAGTGATGATCCTGGTCAGCCAGGCGGAGGCCAGGCGCCGAGGTCTCGATCCGGGACTGGTGACCAGCGCCATCCTCGTGGTGGCGGTCTTCGCCCTCGTCGGCGCGCGGCTGTATCACGTCATCGGCGAATGGTCGACCTACGCGGACGATCCCCTGCGCATCGTCCTGCCGCCCTACGCCGGCCTGGGCGTCTACGGCGGCATCATCGGTGCGGCCGTGGGCATCTGGGTCTTCGTGCGCGGCAAGTCCATCCCGCTGGGGCGGGCGCTCGACGTGGTGGTCCCGGGAACCCTCCTGGCCCAGGGCATCGCGCGCTGGGGCAACTTCTTCAACCAGGAGCTGTACGGCCCGCCGACCGACCTGCCGTGGGGCATCACCATCGACTGCGCCCACCGCATCGCGCAGTACCCCTGCTCGGTCTACCCGGTCGAGTCCACCGGCTTCCACCCGCTCTTCTTCTACGAGTCGGTCCTCACCATCGCCGGCGGCGTCATCGCCCTGGTCGTGGCGCGACGCTTCAGCGATCGACTGCTCGACGGTGACCTGGCTTCGTTCTGGATGGTCTGGTACGGCAGCGTGCGCCTGCTGCTGGAGCTCTTCCGTGACGGCTGGAACTGGACCGTCTTCGGGATCCCCACGGCCATGCTCGTCGGTGCGGTGCTGATCGTGGCCGGCATCGGAACCACCTGGTGGCGACACGCAGGCCGCCGTCCGACGCGGCCGCCGGCGATCATCGAGCCGGTCGCGCCCGAGCGCTGATCAGCGCGGATAGAAGGCGATGAGCTGCGTCGGCCCGCGGCGATTGTGGCCGTTGAGCACGACGAAATCAGCCAGGCCATTGCCGTCGTGATCGATGGCGTAGGCGTCGTCGCCATCACCAGTCCTGACCTGCGGGATGGTCGACTGATGACCAGCTGCTGCCGTTCTTGCGGTTGAGCAGCATCACGTCGGGGGTGTTGCGCCCACCGTTGCTGCGGACGATGTAGAGGTCACCCTTGCCGTCTCCGTTGGCATCGCCGCCGGCGATGGCGCGACCGTGGGTGAGCTTGCGCTCGTAGACCGTGCGGTACTTGCCCTTCCTGCAGCACGCTGACGCGCAGCTTGCCTGTCGCCAGCTGCACCAGGTCGAGCTTGCCGTCCCCGTCGAGATCGACCAGCTCGGCGTCCACCGCCTCCATGCGCTTGAGGCCCATCTTGCGTGTCACGTCCACGCAGGCCGCGTCGCGTGTTGCGGTAGAGGCGCGTGGCGCCCTGCTCGGGGGCCTGGGCGCCACCGGTCACGAGCAGCAGGTCCTCGCGGCCGTCGCCGTCGAAGTCTGCTGCCTGCATCGCGAGCGATCCCAGGCGCGGGGCGAACCCGGGCCGGGCCTTGGTCTTGAACTGGCCATCGCCGTCGGTCTTGAAGAGCCGTCCGACCGAGGGCAGACCGTCCACGCGGGTGGGGGAGTTGGTCAGCGCCAGGCTGATGTCGTCCTGCTCCTGCGCCTCGAGGAACACGGCCAGGCGGCCACGGCCGGTGGGATCGGAGAGGCCTCGCTCCACGGCCACCTCGCGCGGGGCCGGCCCACCCGGATCGAGCCATAGCTCGTTGGACTTGAGCCCCGAGCCGCGCTTGCCGCCCACGGCGCAGTACAGGTCGGGCAGGCCACTGCCGTCCACGTCCGCGGTGGTGCACCCATGGCGGTCGATCGACTGCATCTGGAGTGGCTCGTGCTCGACGAAGACGCCGTCGCGGGCAAGCAGCAGTCGACCCGTGCGCCCGTGACGGCCGATGAACAGGTCGTCCACGCCATCACCGTCGAAGTCCTCGACCACCGCGCCGTAGGTGCCGGTCTCCTCGAAGATGCCGGCCTCGGCGGCCACGTCAAGCGCCACGACGGCCTTGTCGGCCCGGGCCGCGGGCAGCGCGCCGGCCTTGATGCGGGCAGCGCGCGCCTTGCGCGCCTGCTGCTTCGCCTTCTGCTTGGCCCTCTGCTTGGCGGCGCGGCTGGAGCTCTTCCTTGGAGCTGCAGCGGCCGTGGTTTCCAGCGTCGCTCCGTCGTCCCCGCTGGCGGTCAGGCCGGGGGTGGGCAACGGCTCGAGGTCTTCGCCCGGCAGGGCGCCGCCGAAGACGCCCGCCTGGACGGGCGTACACACACGCGTGGCTCGCGCTGACTGTCCGGCACGGCCGACGGCCCAGCCGTCGGTGTCGAGCGAGCCGATGACGTCGTACAGCTCGGTGCCACCGGTGCGACCGGCGAACTCGTTCCAGGCCTGCCCGTCCCACCAGGCCGCGACGGCCTCGTGACTCTTGCGTTCATCATCCCAGGCGGCGCCCACGACCCACACGCCTCCCGACGGGTCAGGGGCCACGGCGGTCAGCAGGACATCGGTCGAGGCGAAGCCGGGTGCGCTGACGTGGCGCCACTTCTTGCCGTTCCAGCGCAGCACGAGCGGGTCGGAGCGGCCGTCGTGGCGGTGGTAGCCCACGGCCCAGCTCTCGCGGCCGTCGACGGCCGCCACGTCGGTGAGGACGGCTTCGCCCGCGAGGCGTGGGACCTTGAGGCGCTTCCACGCCCCATCCTGGCGACGGTAGATGACCGGCCGGATCTCCCCGCCCGGTCCTCCATGGCCGACGACCCAGGTGCCCCCGCGCCGATCGGGCGTGACGCCGGTGAGGGTGACCAATTCGCGCTTGCCGGTGTTGATGGGGATGGTGCGCCAGCGCGGGCCGTCCCGGCGGATCACCAGTGGTTGGCGCTTGCCATTGGCGGTCATGCGATAGCCCACCGCGAAGGGGGATCCGTCGCCGACGATGGTGACGTCGGTGAACATCGCGTCGAATGACCCGCGCGGCACGGGCCGGTCGGTCTTCCAGGCCTTGCCCGTCCAGCGCATCGCGAGCGGCATCACCTGGCCCCTGATCGTCGTCCAACCCACGGCCCAGGTGCCGCTGTCCTCACGCGTGACGACGGCCATCAGGCCGTCTTCATCTCCGGGGCTGCCGGTGGCGATGCGCGACCAGCCTGCGCCATCGTTGAGCAGCGTGGCCGGCGTGCGCCGGCCGAACTCATCGTCGTCCTGCCGGCGGGCATAGCCCACGGCCATGGCCCCCCGGCCGAGCAGCGTGACTCCGTGCAGCGACATGCCGACCCGGGTGTCGACCTGGTCGAAGCCAGCGACGCAGGCGACCGGCGCCTCGTCCGCGACCGGGTCCGTTCCGCTGCCATCGTCCTGGGCTGCAACGGCATGCCCGGGCGCGACGGCGAAGCCGTCGGCGAGCAGCAGCAGGGAAAGCCCCAGCGCCGCCGTCAGCGCGCGCAAGGACCCACGGAAGCAGGACATCGACATGGCAGATTAGACCGCACCGCACTTCTCTGCATCAGCCTGCCCTTGGTACCGCGCCGTCGGCGCCAGACGTACTCGCCGCGCCGGCCGTGGTCCGCGTCTCGGCCGCTCGGCGGTCGCGCCAGCCGGTGTCTACAGCCCCGCCAGCCGGCTTCAGCGGCCGCGCGGGAAGGATGCCAGCAACTGTACGGGCCCGGCCTTGCGGCGGCCGTTGAGGACGACGAAGTCGGTGTGGCCGTTCCTGTCGTAGTCGAGCGCGATGACGTCATCTGCCGATCCCTTGGTGGTCTGGGGGATCTTCACCGAGATGAACTTCTTGCCCCCCTTGCGGCTCACCAGCAGCCGATCGGCCTTGTTGGCGCTGTCATTGCCGCGCACGACGTAGATATCGGCCCTGCCGTCACCGCTGGCGTCGCCGGCGGCGAGGGCCCAGGCGTGGGCGATCTTGGTCTCGTAGATCTGGCGGTACCCGGCCTTGGTCCACTTGCTGACCCGCAGCCGCGTCGGGCTCAGCTGGATCAGGTCACGCTGCCCATCCCCGCTGACATCGGCGAAGGCCACGTCGATGTCGCCGATCTGGCGGATCTCCTGGCCGACCGTTCGGTCCTTGAGCTTGCCGTTCTCGTTGCGCATCAGGCGCAGCCCGGGCGCGCGGCCGGCGAAGCCGTACTGGGTGCAGTAGGCCAGGTCCACGTCGCCATCCTTGTCGATGTCGGTGGCCTCCACGCACTCGGCCCCGTGCGAGGAATCGAGTCCGACACCTGGCGCCGGCACCAGCGTGCCGCCCTGGTTGCGATAGAAGCGGTTATAGCCCGGCCAGCCGTCGTCGCGGTCGGGCGCGTTGGCGATGAAGACCTCCGGGTAGGGGTCGCTGTCGAGCCGGAAGATGGCCACGAACCGTCCACGTCCCAGGGGGTCGCTGATGCCGAGTGCGCCGAGCACCAGCTCGCGCTGCGCCTTGTCCGGCGCCAGCGAGAGCTCGTGACGCTTCATGGCCTTGCCGCGAGAGGCGCCCACCGCACAGAGGATGTCCTTGGCGCCGTCACGGTCGATATCGCCCACGTCGCAGCCGTGGCGATCGACGGCGCCGAAGGCGCTCGTGGGAGCGTTGCTGAAGCCGCCGGGACCGTTCAGCGCCAGGCGCGGGTTGATGGTGCCGTGGCGGCTGTAGAACACGTCGCGATAGCCGTTGCCGTCGAAGTCGGCGGCGAAGCCGTCGTAGGTCTTGGTCCACTGCTTGAGCCCGGAGGCGGCCGCCATGTCCTCCACCCAGAAGTCGTCCGCCTTGACGGGGCTGGCCAGGGTGACGGCAGCGGCGGGCTCACCCGCCAGCGAGAAGGCATCGGCATCGATGGCCGCGTCATCGGGGATGGCGTGACCATCCTCGATGTGTCGCAGGTCGATGACTGCCGACTGCCGGCGCGCCTTCATGTTGCCGACCCTGACCTGGCTGCGGCTGACCGCCTGGCGACTCGCGATGCGGCTGTCGGCGGCCACGGCCGGACCGGCGTCACCACAGGACTGCAGCACCAGCAGCGAGGCGCCCACCGAGGCGGCTGCCACGGCGCCGCTGTCGGTGGCGGCGATGGCCATGACCTCCGAGCGCACGTCGCTCGGGACGTCCAGCTGGCTGACCTCCCAGCCGTCGCCGTCGAGATGGGCGATGAAGCCGCGCGGCTCGCGACGGTCGTTGGCGGGCTGCGTGCCGGCGATCCAGACCTGGCCGTCCTCGGCCACCGAGACCGAGCGCGGCAGGGCGCTGAAGTCGTCGGCCCAGGGCAGGTCCACGCTCGACCACGAGGAGCCGTTCCAGCGCTGCAGGATGGCGCGGCTCTTGTCCGTCCCCTTGGGCGTCAGGTAGCCGACCGCGTATCCGTCGTTGCCGGCCCGGAAGGTCAGGTCGGTGAGCACGGCGGCGCCACCGGGGAGTGCCGCGGGCTTGACCGTCTTCCAGCTGCCGCCGACACGCTTGACGATATATGCACGCGGCCGACCCGGGCTGCTCTCCTTCCAGCCCACCGCCCAGATCTTGCCTGCGGGCGAACGCTTGACCGCGAGCAGCCCTGAGCCCGTGCCGGCCCAGGGGTCCGCGGCCTGCCAGCGCGAGCCGCTCCAGCGCAGCGCGTAGGCGCGCAGCTTGCCGTTCTGCAGGCGTGTGCCCACGGCCCAGGCACTGCCGTTGGGCTGGGCGGCGACATCGGTCAGCGTGGCGCGCGGACCGGGCGGGTCGGGGACGAGGCGACCCTTCCACGTGGCGCCGACCACGCGCCCGCTCATGGGCCGCATGGAGCCGTCGCCCTCGCCGGTGGTGGGGCGGTAGTAGCCCACCGCGAGGACCTTCTTGTCGGCCAGCACGGCGCCGCCCACCAGGCCGCGGTGGCCACGCGTGCTGGTGGCGGTCCGCTTCCAGGCACTGCCGTTCCAGCGCAAGGCCAGCACGCCCCGGTTGGTGCCACCGAGGATCCACGCTTCGCTACCGTCGTGGGTCAGCACGTCGAAGGGCGTGGAGATGAAGGCCTTGTCAGGCACGGGCATCTCGCGCCAGCCGTCGACGCAGGGGCCGGCACTCGCCGGGATGGCGGCGGCGGCAGGCGGAGCGCCGGGGAGCGATCCCAGGATGCCGGCGGTGAGCAGGCACGCCAGCGCTGCCAGGCGGCGCGTGCCGGGAGCCCGGACCTCGCGCGATGGCAGCGTCATCAGCCCCCCGCCCTGGGGAACGCGGCCAGCAGCTGGATGGGCCCGGGGTCGCGGCCGCGACCGTTGAGGACGACGAAGTCCGTGAGGCCGTTGTCGTCGTAGTCGAGCGCCACGACGTCGTCGCCGCGGCCGGCACGGAGGCCGGCCTGCGGGATCTTCAGCGAGGTGAATGAGCGGCCGTTGCCATCGTTGAGCAGCAGGCGGTCGGGGCGGTTGCGATCCTGCCCGCCGCGGACGATGTAGATGTCAGCCTTCTTGTCGCCGTCGATGTCGCCGGCGGCCACGGCGATGGCCTTGTCGATGGAGAGCTGGTAGACCTTCTTGAAGCCGTCGCTGGTGCGGCGGCTGACACGCAGCCGGTTGCCGGCCAGCTGGATGAGGTCGCGGCGGCCGTCACCGGTCACATCCGCGAGCGTCACATCGATGTCGCCGATGGGCACGACGCCCATGGCCCGCGAACGCTCGCGCAGCGTGCCGTTGTCGTTACGGTAGATGCGCAGCCCGGGCTGGCGACCGTCGTAGGGGAAGCGGGCGCACAGCAGCAGGTCCTGGTCCTTGTCGCCGTCGACGTCGACGCCATCGGCGCAGAAGCCTCCCACGGGCCGGTCCAGGCCGACCTCGGGGGCGGCGACGAAACTCCCGCCGACATTGCGGAAGAAGCGGTTGGTGCCGCGGTAGGCGTCCTCGCGCTCGGGCTGATCGACCACCAGCACGTCAGGGTAGGCATCGTCGTCGAGGCGGATGAAGGCCACCGTGCGGCCGCGCCCCAGCGGGTCGGCGATGCCGGCCGCCTCGCGATCGAAGCGAGGCTCCGGGCCCGCCGGTTCGAGCGACAGCTCGTGATGGTTGATGGACGTGCCATAGCGCCGCCCGGTCGCGCACAGGATGTCGCGGAAGCCGTCCTTGTCGACATCCGCCGCATCGCAGCCATGGCGGTCGGTGGCGCTGAAGGCGGTGCCCGGCGCGCTGCTGAAGCCATCCGGCCCGCCCAGCGCCAGCCGGGGTGCACCCTGGTGTCGCGAGATGAACACGTCCTGCCAGCCGTCGTTGTCGAAGTCGCCGGCGATGGCCTTGTAGGTTCGCGTGCGCTCGGCCAGCCCGGCCTCCTCGGCCACGTCGCGGATGGTGAACCCGGAGGGCTTGACCGGTGCCGCCAGGCGGGTGCTGGTGCCGGCAGGGGTGATGAGCGGCATGGACTCCTCGAGGACATGGCGGTCGATCGAGCGAGCGCGTTTCTTCAGACCGGCGATCTGCACCTTGCGTCCCTTGGCTGCGGGACCGATCACCTCGCAGGACCGCAGCACGATGGCGGTCGAGGCGATGGTGCCGGTGACGACGGCGCCCCTGTTCGTCGCGTCGACCGATTGCAGGCTGGAGCGCAGGTCCGGTGGAGTGTCGATGAAGCGCAGCGTCCAGGCCCCGTCGGCGTCACGGTGGGCGACGAACCCGCGCGTCTCGCGCTCCTGTGTGGCCAGCTGCGTTCCGGCGATCCAGAGATCGCCCTCGGGCCCGACCGAGAGCGACTGCGGGATGGCCGATGTCCCGTCCCACGGCAGCGGCTCGCGGCGCCACGTGCTGCCGTTCCAGCGCTCCAGGATGGGCGTGTAGCGGGCCTCGCCGCCGGCGCTGAGGTAGCCGATGACCCAGCCCGTCCCGTTGCCCGGGACCTGGATGTCGGTGAACGCGGCAGGGCCTGACGGCAGCCGCGCGCCAGTGGACGTCTTCCAGCCCTTGGCCGTGCGCTTGGCGATGAGTGGCCGCATGACGCCCTTGATATCCCGCCAGCCGGCGGCCCAGACCGCGCCACCGGGTGTCCGGGCAACGCCCAGCAGCCCGGAGCTGCGACCGCTGCTGGGCGGGTCGGCTCGCCGCCAGCTGCCGTTCTTGCGCTTGAGTGCCAGGGCGCGCCAGTGCCCGCCGGCAAGGTAGCTGCCCACGGCCCAGCCGCGCCCACCGGAGAGCTCGATGATGTCCGCCACGGCAGCGTTGGTCTGCTTGTCGATGGCGACGTCGTCGCTCCTGAAGGAGGTGCCCACGATGCGGCCCAGCAGGGGCGAGATCTCCGCGCCCCACGATGGGCGCGCGTAGCCACCGACCAGTGACGTGCCGGCGGCCTTGGGCACGCCGTTGCTGAGGCCTCGCCGCAGGCCGTTGCTCATGGTCCGCCGCACGAGGCTGCCACGGTCCCACTTCAGCGCCATCGGTCCGGCGTGGCCGCCACCGACGATCCACTTGAGCGAACCGTTGCGCGTGATGGCGCCCATGGGGATGTCGTTGAGGCTGGCGTCGGGGAGGAAGAGCTCCTGCCATCCGTTGCTGCACTCGCCCACCCCGGCAGGGCTCGCGGCGACGGCCGGCGTGCTCGGCACGGCGGCGGCGGGCAGCACGATGGCGGCGCTGATGAGGGCGGCGGCGATCGCCCGCGCGGAGATCGACTTGGTCACGGCAGGCCCGACCCTAGCACGCCTTCGCGCTTAGCCGTTGCCGCGGCCCTGCTCGTTCCAGTCCAGCTCCATGCCCAGGTAGTCGGCCAGCTCGTCGTTGAACGGCCGGTAGAAGTCGCGCAGTCGTGCGATGACGTCCTCGTCGAAGGGCTCATGCGGCTTGTTGCGATTGCGCATGACGCGCGGCAGCTGCTCGCGCGGCGGGATGCGCAGGTAGTCGCAAACCTCCTCCATCACCCCCGCTGGATCACGGAACCAGCGCTCGCTCTGGATCACCAGCAGCTGCTGGTCGGGAAAGTGGGTGCGCCATCGCTCCAGCTGCGGCTGGTAGATGCCGCGACGGACGACCAGCGGGTCGTTCACCCGCTTGTTGGCTGGGATGCGGATGCCGCCATCGTCCCCGGGCGGTCCGATCTCCGCCTCCACGGCCTCCCGGAACGAGCGTGTCTCGCCGCACTGCCGCAGGCACCAGGCCCAGTGGGAGGCGGCTCGCAGCGCCGGGTCGCGCAGCAGCACCATCAACCGCACCCCGGGGACGGCGCGCGCCACGCGTGCGGGGGCGTTGGGGTGGGAGAGGTAGGAGGGGCTCGATTCGCCGGTGAGGACCGGGTGCGTGCCCGCGCGGTAGGCCGCCCGTCGCACCTTGTTGGCGGGAAAGCGCAGGCGGTACCAGCCCAGCCCGTAGGTGTAGCGGTGGCTGTCGAAGAAGTGCGTCTCCGCCGGACCCTCCAGCACGTTGGGATGGGCGTTCAGCTGGCCCAGCAGGTGGGTCGTGCCACTGCGGGCGGCACCGATGATGATGAAGTCCGGCAGCAGGTGGGTACGACCGAGGAGCTTGCCGCGGAGCTGCCGCGCGCCCTTGCGACCGAGCGCCTGCTCGACCGCGGTGTTGGCGACGTGGCGGGCTCCCATGAACCTGAGTATGCCAGCGTCACCCGCTCGCCCGTGCCGTCCTCGCTATGCTCTGGTGGTATGGAGCCCAGCCCCGACGCGATCCGCTCGATCACCCACGACATGCGCAACCTGCTGACCGCGGTGCGGGGCCACGCCGACCTGGCGTTGCGAGGCCTCTCGGCGGAGGATCCCGGCGCGGGAGGACGTGGCGCACCTGGTCGTGGTCACGGCGGCCATCTTCGACCTCGTGGACCAGCTGGACGGCAACGACACCTCCGGCTCGCTGGTCGCGGTCAACCTCGATGCCAGCGTGGCCGGCATGCGCCGACTGCTTGACGCGCTGCTGCCGCCCTCGATCGAGCTCATCGTGCACACCGGCGCCCCCAACGCCTACGTGACCATCTCCAAGCTGCGTATCGAGCGCATCGTGCTGAACCTGGCGATGAACGCGCGCGATGCCATGGAGGATGGCGGCCGGCTCTCCATCGACACCCGCGCGACGGAGGAGGAGTCGGTGCAGGTCGTCGTCGCCGACACCGGTCCCGGCTTCAGCCCCGAGGCCCTCGAGCACCTCTTCGAGCTCGGCTTCAGCACCAAGCGTGAGCGCGGTGGCAGCGGGCATGGGCTGGCGGCGCTGGCGGTGTTCGTGGACGGGGCCGGCGGCAGCATCGAGGTCGACTCGATCGCGGGCGAGGGTTCCACGGTCACGGTGACGCTGCCGACCGCCGACCTTGGTGCGCCCGACGACGACGTCTCGGACTGACGCGCGGGCGCCGTCCGTCGACCCCGGCGCCTGCGGGGGCGTCGGCTGCGGCCGGGGCAGGGGAGTAGGATTGGGCGCCGAGCATCGACGCACCTGAAGGAGTCGCCCACCCCATGGCTAATCCGCTCGTCACCGTCATCGGCGCCGGCAACGTCGGCGCCACGACCGCGCAACGCATCGTCGAGCAAGGGCTCGCCGACGTCTGGCTCGTGGACATCGTCGAAGGCCTGCCCCAGGGCAAGGCGCTCGACCTGGCCCAGGCCGCTCCCGTCACCGGTCATGACATGGTGGTGCAGGGTACCAACGACTATGCGGACACGGGCGGCTCCGACGTCATCGTCGTCACCTCCGGCCTGGCGCGTCAGCCGGGCATGAGCCGCGACGACCTGATGGTCAAGAACGCCGGCATCGTGCGCAGCGTGGTGGAGCAGTCGGTGGCCTACTCGCCGGAGGCCATCGTCATCGTCGTCACCAACCCGCTCGATGCCATGTGCCACGTGGCGCTGGAGGCCAGCGACCTGCCCTCTGACCGGGTCGTGGGCATGGCCGGCGTGCTCGACTCGAGCCGCTTCCGCACCTTCATCGCCATGGAGCTGGGCGTGTCGGTGGTCAACACCTACGCCTTCGTGCTGGGTGGCCACGGCGATACGATGGTGCCGCTGCCGCGCTACTCGACCGTCGGCGGCGTGCCCATCACCGAGCTGATGTCAGCCGAGCGCATCGAGGCGCTGGTCGAGCGAACGCGCAACGGCGGTGCCGAGATCGTCTCGATGCTGAAGACCGGCAGCGCCTTCTACGCCCCCGCTGCATCGGTCGCTTCCATGGTCGACGCCATCGTCAACAACCGTCACATGGTGCTGCCCTGCGCGGCCTACCTGGAGGGCCAGTACGGCGTCGACGGGCTGTATGTCGGCGTCCCTACGCGGCTCGGCAGCAACGGTGTCGAGGGCGTGGTCGAGATCGGCCTGACCGACGAAGAGCAGGCCCAGTTCGAGCACTCTGCCGCGGCCGTCCAGGGGCTCGTCGACAAGCTGGTGTCGATGGGGGCCCTGCGCGACCCCGCCGAGGGCTAGTCGCCCAACCGTCCGGGCGCCCGCCGGCAGCGCCGAGGTTCCCGCGCCCGCGGGCCGTTCGGCAGGGGGGCGACTGGACATAATCGATTATCGTTAGTCCACCCACTCCGGAGACGAGGTCAACAGATGACACAGACGATGGAGCCGCAGTCGGCTGCGGCGCAGGCGAACCTTCCACGGGTCAGCCACTGGATCAACGGCAAGATCGTGGCATCGACATCGGGCCAGAGCCGCCCGGTCTACAACCCGGCCACGGGACAGCAGACCAAGACGGTCGACGTCGCGAGTCCCGAGGAGATCGAGCTGGCGGTCGCAGCGGCCAAGGAGGCCTTCCCCAAGTGGCGGGCGACCTCGCTGTCCAAGCGCGCGGACACGCTGTTCCGCATCCGCAACGCCTTCGACTCGCATCGTGACGAGATCGGTGCGCTCATCACCGCCGAGCACGGCAAGGTCTTGAGCGACGCTGCCGGGGAGCTGGCCCGCGGCATCGAGAACATCGAGTACGCCTGTGGCGTGCCGCAGCTGCAGAAGGGCGAGTTCAGCGAGCAGGTCTCGACCGGCGTGGACGTCTACTCCATCCGCCAGCCGCTCGGCGTCGTCGCCGGCATCACCCCCTTCAACTTCCCGGCCATGGTGCCGATGTGGATGTTCGGCAACGCCATCGCCACCGGCAACACCTTCATCCTGAAGCCTTCGACGGTCGACCCCTCGGTGTCCATCTACCTGGCGCAGCTGATGCAGGAGGCCGGCCTTCCCGACGGCGTCTTCAACGTGCTGCAGGGTGACCGCGTCGCGGTCAGCGGCCTGACCGAGCATCCCGACATCGCGGCCATCTCCTTCGTCGGCTCGACGCCGGCGGCGAGGAAGATCTACGAGTCCGGCACCCGCGCCGGCAAGCGCGTGCAGGCCCTCGGTGGCGCCAAGAACCACATGATCGTGCTGCCCGACGCCGACATCGGCCTGACCGCCGACGCGGCGGTCTCGGCGGGCTACGGTTCCGCCGGCGAGCGCTGCATGGCCATCGCCACCATCGTGACGGTGGGCGACATCCATGACCCGCTCATCGAGGCCATCAAGGAGCGGCTGCCCCAGGTCGTCATCGGCGACGGCACCGACCCGGCATCGCTGATGGGTCCGCTCGTGACGCGGACGCATCGGGACAAGGTCGCCAGCTACATCGAGAGCGGCAAGGCGCAGGGCGCCACCATCGTGGCCGACGGACGCGAGCATCCGCTGTACAAGGACAGTGACGGCTTCTACCTGGGTGTCTCGCTCATCGACGACGTGACGCCGGACATGGACTGCTACCGCGACGAGATCTTCGGCCCGGTGCTGACCGTGGTCAAGGTCGACACCTACGAGGAGGCGGTCACGCTCACCAACGAGCACGAGTTCGGCAACGGCACCGCCATCTTCACCCGTGACGGCGGTGCCGCGCGGCAGTTCCAGTTCGACATCGACGTCGGCATGGTGGGCATCAACGTGCCCATCCCGGTGCCGGTCTCGTACTACTCCTTCGGCGGCTGGCGCGCCTCGCTCTTCGGCGACTCGCACATGTATGGCCCCGAGGGTGTCAAGTTCTACACCAAGGGCAAGGTCATCACGTCGCGCTGGCCAGACCCGGCGACGTCGGAGATCAACCTGGGCTTCCCGCGCACCAAGTAGGCGCGCTGGGCCTGCTGCGCCGAACGTACGCCTGCGGATGGGCGCATCGCGGGGCCGCCGGACGACGGTCCCGCCGCGCTGGGTCTTCCGCATGCTCTGGACGCTTCACCGGGCCGGCTACGCCATCACGGGCGGCCGGCTCGGTCTTCGTACCGGCGGGGAGCAGCGCGTGGGCACGCTGCGACTGCGAACGACCGGACGTCGCTCGGGCACGGAGCGCGCCGTCATGCTCAACTACCTGCCCGTGGGCGAGGCCTTCGCGGTCGTCGCCTCCAACGCCGGCGCCAGCGAGCCGCCGGCGTGGTGGCGCAACCTGCAGGCGCAGCCGCGGGCGATGGTGGACCTTCCGTCCAGAGCGGTGCCTGTTCGCGCCCGCGAGGCCGACGGGGACGAGCGCGAGCTGCTCTGGCAGCGGTTCGTCGAGCAGACGGCCGCCTACGAGCAGTACGCTGCCACCGCCGAGCGGGTCATCCCGATCGTGATCCTGGAACCGACCGACGAGGAGGCCGATGCCTGAGCTGCGCGCCGATGCCATCATCTTCGACATGGACGGGGTCGTCATCGACTCGGGGGACGTCTATGCCAAGCACTGGCGCTCGTGGGGGGCCGAGCACGGCTTCGACTACGACACCGAGATCGCCCACATCCACCCTGGCCGGCCGCCGGTCGAGACGGTCCGGATGGTGGCGCCGCACCTCGACGCGGTCGCCGAGTCGATCCGCTTCAACGCCTCGCTCGAGGCCGACGACGGCGCTGACGCCATCGCCGCCATGCCCGGCGCGGCTGCCCTGCTGGAGAGCCTCCCGCACGACCGCTGGGCCATCGCCACCAGCGCCTTCCGCACGATCGCGCAGCAGTGGCTGGCCCACGTGGGCCTGCCGGAGCCGGCCGCGCTGGTGACGGTCGACGACATCGAGAGCGGCAAGCCGGCGCCCGATCCGTACCTGCGCGCGGCTGCGCTGCTGGGACTCGATCCGCGACGCTGCCTGGTGGTCGAGGACGCACCCGCCGGTATCGCAGCCGGCAAGGCCGCGGGTGCCACGGTGCTGGCGGTGCGGACCACGCACGCAGCCGAGGCGACCTGGAGGCGGCCGATCACCAGGCAGCCGGCCTCCACGCCATCCGCGCCCGCTGGGATGGCCGCGGGCTGGCCGTCAGCTGGGAGCTGCCCGACGAGGTCTAGTCGTCTCGTCAAGCTGGGCCGTGCCGCCGTCGACCTGCCGTCGCCGGCAGGCCATCGCCGCGTCCGACTGCTCGCGCCGCGCGCTCGCCCGCCGCTGCGAACGCGCCTTGCCGCCCGCCGTCAGGTCGGCGCGGACTCACCTTCGCGTAGGCGCAGGCCCCGACCGACAGCTCGTCGAGCGGTCGATGCCCGCGGCGACTCACCGGGCCGGCGCGACGTTGTCCTCGGCCCGACGATGCCAGCCAGCGACTCTGGTCATGCGTCCGGCTGGCGGCTCGCATCCGCCGATGGAACCCCGACGGCCGATGGTCCGGCAGACCGCCTGCATCTTCATGCAACGGCGAGTCGCAGGGGACATCGTGCGCTGCATCCAGGCGGATAGGTCATGCACGTCGCGCTGCCGGTCGCGGAGCGCAGCGGCCATCTAGACGCGGCCCCACGCGGCCACTTGACCAGCATACGGTCCTGCTGGCGCGCAGCCTGACGTCACGAGCCGCGACCGCGCCCACTGCCCGACGACCGAGCGACGCGGCCGCAGCCTCACGAGCCGCGACCGCGCCCATGGCCGCTGACCGAGCGACGCCGGCTGACCGGCCCGATGGCCGTGGCCGACCCTACTTCAGGTAGTCGCGGGCGACCTCGCGCTTGAGGAAGCGGCCGTGTCCGGGGCTGCCCTTCCACTCGCCGTCCTCGACGATGACCGCGCCTCGTGAGAGGACGATGTCGCTGTGTCCCTGGACCTCCATGCCCTCGTAGCAGGAGTAGTCGACGTTCATGTGGTGCGTGGCAGCCGAGAGCACGTGCTTCCGCTCCGGGTCGTAGATCACGATGTCGGCGTCGTAGCCCGGGGCGATGACGCCCTTCCTGCCGGCCAGGCCGAAGATGCGAGCGGCGGCCGTCGAGGTGACCTCCACCCAGCGCTCCTTGCTCATGCGCCCGTTGACCACGCCCTGGAAGATGAGGTCGACTCGCTCCTCCACGCCGGGGAGCCCGTTGGGGATCTTGCGGAAGTCGCCGCGGCCGAGCTCCTTCTGGCCCTTGAAGTCGAAGGGGCAGTGGTCCGTCCCGACCGCCTGCAGGTCGTCCTTGACCAGTCCGCGCCAGAGGTCTTCCTGGTGGTCGGCCGGCCGCAGCGGCGGGGAGCACACGTACTTGGCGCCCTCGAACCCGTTGCCCATGTCCTCGAGCGACAGGAAGAGGTACTGCGGACACGTCTCGGCGAAGGCCATCGCACCGCGGTCACGGCCCCGGACGACCTCCTCGAGCGCATCCCGCGAGCTGAGATGGACGATGTAGACGGGCACCTCCGCGGCCTCGGCGAAGCGGATGACGCGGTTGACGCACTCGCCCTCGAAGACCGGCATGCGCGAGACGCCGTGATAGTAGGGATCGGTCAGGCCCGCCTCCGCGTTGGCGTTGGCGACGATGTCGATGGCCACGCCGTTCTCGGCGTGCATCAGGATGAGGCCGCCGTTCTCCGCCGTCTGGCGCATGGCGCTGAAGATGGCGCCGTCGTCGGAGAGGAACACGCCCGGATAGGCGGTGAACAGCTTGAAGTCGGTGACGCCGTCGTCGACGAGGTCGTCCATCTCCCTGAGCGTGGCGTCGTTGACGTCGCCCATGATCATGTGGAAGCCGAAGTCGATGGCCGACTTGCCCTCGGCCTTGGCCATCCACGTCTCCAGCCCCGGCCGCAGCGCCTCGCCCTTGCCCTGAACGGCGAAGTCGATGATGGTCGTCGTGCCGCCGAAGGCCGCTGCTCGCGAGCCGGTCTCGAAGTCGTCCTTGGAGGAGGTGCCGCCGAAGGGCAGGTCCATGTGGGTGTGCGGATCGATGCCGCCGGGGATGACCCAGCGGCCCTTGGCATCGATGGTCCGGTCCACTGCCAGCTGTGCCACCGCGCCGAGCACCTGCCCGGAGGCCGACTGATCCCCGATCAGGCCGACGGCCACGATCTGCTCGTCCTCGATGAGGACATCGGCACGGAACGAGCCGTCCGCGTTGACGACGGTGCCGTTGGTGATGAGCGTTCGCATCCGGTCCCTCCAGTTGAAGACGTCTTGGCGGCTCGGGGAGTCGTGGCCAGTGAGCTCATGGTAGCCCTGCCGGCGAGGCCGACGCTGGCCGTGTCCGGTGCTGGCTCGGATACGAGTCGGCTACATCCGGGACGGCTCGTGTACCGTTAGGCTGGTCATGCCCACGACTCCCGAGCGGCCCCGCAGCCCGGGGCGCGCCGCCGCCGTCATCACTGCCGCCGTCGCCCTCGCGCTGGTGCTCTCGCTGCTTCCGGGAACCGCAGGCAGCGTGGCCGCCGCCGATGGCCAGGCTGCCGCCGGCAAGAGCGCCGGCGGCAGGACCGACTGGAGCGCGAAACAGGTTCGCAAGGGTGACATCGCCCCGCGCGACCGGGAGCTCGCCGCCCGACTGCCCGGGCGGCGCCAAGGTCGGCTACCACCCCGAGACCGGCCGCGTGCGCTTCATCTCCGGCTCGTCGTCCATGCCCCTGAGCGCCGAGCTGCCGGGTGTGGCCGCCGGCAAGCGCACCCTCGCGGCGGCCGATGCGCGCACGGCGGCGCGACGGTTCGTGGAGCGTTACGGACCGATGTTCGGCCTGCGGGACGCGGCGC
Organism: uncultured Chloroflexia bacterium; assembly: GCA_963698505.1. Lineage (GTDB taxonomy): Bacteria > Chloroflexota > Limnocylindria > Limnocylindrales > CSP1-4 > JAFMJV01. The sequence continues at coordinate 21,249 of CAVORC010000019.1, forward strand.
GCGAGCTGCGCGTCAAGGCCACCGAGCGCCGGCTGGCGCCGGCAGCGGGCCTGGCATCCGTGGCCGCCGGTCGGCCCAACGCCACCGTGCGCTTCGAGCAGGTCCGCGAGGGCGTGCCGGTGATGGGCGGTGAGATCGCGGTGCAGCTGTCCGACACCGGGGAGGTGCTCTCCGCTGCCGGAGAGGTGCTGCCGTCCGCGGCGACCACCCCGTCCGCTGCCAGGATCGGTCGTGCCGCGGCTCGCAGGGCTGCCGCCGCCTGGGTGGCCCGCGAGGCCGGTCGTCCGGCCTCCTCGGTACGCACCACCGCGGAGGGCCTGGGCGTGTACGACCCGCGCATCATGGACGATCCGGTGCTGGCCGCTGCCGGCACCCGGCTGGTGTGGCAGATCGATGCCCGGGTACCCGCCAGTGCGCGCAAGCCGGCCGACCACCGGCTGGTGCTGGTCGATGCGCTCGGCGGTGACGTGCTGACCACGATCAGCCGCGTGTACACGGCCGAAGGGCCCAACCGGCGCGTGTGCGACAACCGCAGCATCGCCCGGTCGCAGCTGGGTCTGCGACTCACCCTACGCGCGCAGCGAGGGCCAGCCGCCAAGCGGCATCCGCGAAGTGGATGCGGTCTACCGTGCCATGGGTGCGGTCTACGACTTCTTCTACCAGCGGTTCGGACGCGACGGCATCGACGGCAAGGGCTCGCGCATGAAGGCCACCGTACGCTACTGCCCCAGCTACTGCCCCTGGCGCAACGCGGAGTGGAAGTGGGACGGGCAGCAGGCCATCTTCGGGACCGGCTGGACCAAGGCTGACGACGTCGTCGGCGCACGAATACACCCACGGCGTGCTCGACGCCGAGGCGCCGCTCTTCTACCAGTACCAGTCGGGTGCCATCAACGAGTCATACGCCGACGTCTTCGGCGAGCTGTTCGACCTTGCCTACGCCGGTGGCACGGATACACGCGGGACCAAGTGGAAGTTCGGCGAGGACTCGCCCATCGGCGTCTTCCGCGACATGCGCGCACCCACCCGCCACGGGCATCCCGACCGCGTGCGCAGCCCCAAGTGGCACACCGGCGACCTCGGACGACGGCGGCGTCCATCGCAACAGCGGCGTGGGAAACAAGGCTGCCTCGCTGATGGCCGCCGGGGGCACGTTCCGCGGCATCAAGGTGAAGGGCATCGGCCGCAGCAGGACCGCGCGCGTCTGGTACCAGGCACTCACGACGAGGCTGACGCCGGCCGCCAACTACATCGACCTGGCCGACGCGCTGGTGGCCGCCTGTACCGACCTCGCCGGCAGCGACGGGCATGACGCTGGCGCACTGCAAGTCGGTGCGAGATGCGACGCGAGCGACGCAGATGAGCCAGAAGCCACGGACGCTGGCGCCCAAGACGCGCGCCGCTGTGCCCGGCCGGCACCAGCGCCATCGACGTCTTCCGTGACGACCTCGAGGACCCCGGCGCGGGACGCTGGGCCAGCGCCAGGCTCGTGGGCGACAAGAAGGGCTGGTACTACCCCCAGAACCCCAACAACGTCGCCGCCTGGGATGGCACCTGGGCGTCGAGCGGCCAGTACAACTTCTACGCTCCCAACCGTGCCGCCCGCAGCGACACGGTGATGACGCCTGCGAGATAGCGGTGACCTTGCCCGCCGGCGCCTACCTGCGCTTCGGGCACGGCTACTCGCTTCGACAAGGACGCCAAGCGCCGGTACGACGGCGGCATCCTCGAGATCCAGGTCGATGGCGGCCCCTGGCGGGGCGTCGGCGGCCTCTTCACCCACGGCGGCTACAACGGCACGATCGCCAACAACTACGGCAATCCCGCTCAAGGGCAAGCGGGCCTGGACGGGCGACTCCCACGGCTGGTCGCAGGCGCGCGTCGACCTCTCGAAGTTCGCCGGTCGCCAGCGTCAAGCTGCGCTTCCGCATGGCGTTCCGACCGCTCGGTCGGCGCGCGCGGCTGGTACATCGACGACATCCGCATCTACACCTGCGCCGAACGACACCGACCGACCCACGGGGACGCTCACCATCGAGGACGGTGCCGACGAGCACCACCGACGCCCGGGTCTCGCTCGCGTTCAGCTCGGCACGACGCGACGACCTGGGTGACCCGCTGCGCGTGTCGGGCAGCCCCAAGCTCACGTCCAGCGGCACGCTCCTGCGCAAGGGCATCACCATGCCCGTCCGCGAGAGCTCAGCTGGGACCTGTCCGACACGACGTACGGGGGCTCGGGCGAGCCTGGCCTCGCGCCGCGTCTACGCACAGGTGCGCGATGCCGCGGGCAACTGGTCGGACGTGTTCTGCGACGAGATCGAGCTGCTCGAGCCGTAGGCTCGGTCCGGGGGCTGGCCGGGACGACAGCCGTCGGCTCGGGCCTATCCGACCGCTGCCGAAGTTCTCGATGTCGAGGATGACGCGGGAGTTGGCCGGCTTGGCCTTGCCGCCCCAGCCCTCGGCCTCCATGCGGGCGCAGCTGTCGCTGCGCAGGCCGATGACCGTGCGGACCTTGCCGTCCGGTCCTTCGAAGAGCTGGATCTTCCTGATCTGCTCGATGCCCTCCGCCTCCAGCTGCGGCCGACTCGATGGTCTGGCCGGCGCGTGATGTCGACGGGACCGTCGAAGGTGACCACGATGGCACGGTCACCCTGCACGCGCTGATGCCGTACTCGCTTCTGGTTCCTTGGCGTGGTCCACTCCATCGTGACCGTGGTGCCCTTCTTGGCGCTTCTTGGATCTGGCGCGTCATCTTCCAGTAGACCTGGTCGAGGCGCCGTCATCGTCGCTGCGCACGCCGGCCTGGACCTCGCTCAGGAACCACTTGGCCGTGCTGAGGTCCCTGATGCGCGCCGTCGTCGCAGGTGTACTCGAACGCCGTGCCCGTTGCGACCAGGCGTCTCCTCCGCTGGGATGTCCGGCCCCTCGGCCCCGTCGATGACCACGTCGCCATCGGGGCGCTGGGTCGCGTCAGGCGCGGCCGACGGGCTCGCCCGGCCTCCGAGCCGAGACGACCGCCGCTGCTGAGGATGCCGCCGCCGGACACGGCCAGCGATGCCGCCCACGAGGAGCAGTCCCACGACCAGGAGGAGGCCGATGGTGGCGCTGAGGCCCGGAGCGCTGGGTGCTGGGCATGTCCACCCGACCGGGGACGACGCCGCGCAGCGGGTCGTTGGCGCTGGCGATGGGCAGGCCGCAGTTGCGACAGACTCGCGCACCGGCCTCGTTGGCGAGGCCACACGCGGGGCAGGTCACGCCCACGGGCGTCGGCTCCGGCGTCCACGGCTGCCGGGCGCTGCCACCACTGGGGGGTCGGTTGGGTCCACTCATCCGCGCGGATGGTGCCACAGGCGCCCGGATTCCGGGTGCGCGCGCTCGGCCGGCCGCTCAGCGACGGCGTGCGGACCGCCGCTCAGCGTCTGCCCGAGTGCCGCCCGGAAGGCCGGGATGACGTCGCGGCCGTAGGCGTCGAGCTGGGCCTCCTCGTCGCCGTTCATGAGGTAGACGTTGAACTGGTCGACGCCGGCCTCGTGCAGCTCGAGCAGGCGTCGCACGTGCTCCTCGGGCGGGCCGACGATGCTGAAGCGGTCGGCCACCTCGTCGGCCACGAACTGGGCGTTGTCGGAGCCGACCTCGGCGTGATGCCGGTAGTCGTAGCCCTCGCGCTCGCTGGATGTAGCCGGTCAGCGACTCGGGCAGCTGTTCGCGCGGGTACTTGTTGACGAGGTCCACGACGTGGTTGCTGACGAGGGCAGGGAACCAGCGCACGCGTTCGCGACACTCGTCGACGGGCCCGACGTGCGCCGGCGCGGCCGCCTGGACCCTGATCTCGGCTGGGTCACGCCCGGCCTCGGCGGCAGCATCGCGCATGATGCCGATCATCCAGCGGATGAGGTCGACGTCGGCGAGCTGCAGGATGACGCCGTCGGCCGTGCGGCCGGTCATGCCCAGCACCATCGGCCCGTAGCCGGCGATCCAGACGGGCAGCTCGTGTGCCCGGCGTCCAGGTCAGCTCCAGCTCGGTGTCCATGTAGGTCGCGCTGCGACCCTCGACGAGGTCCTTGATGATGCGCACGGCATTCTCGAGGACGCGGGTCTGGACGGGCCCCTTGCCCAGCACGCGCTGGGCGCTGTCGCCACGGCCGATGCCCAGGTCCATGCGCCCACCGGAGATCTCGTCGAGCGTGGCCAGGACGCTGGCGGTGACGGTGATGTCGCGCGTGGCCGGGTTGGTGACGCAGGTGCCCAGGCGCATGCGCTGCGGTGTTGACGGCCATCAGCGTCAGCAGCGGATAGACGTCCTTCCACAGGATGTGCGAGTCGAAGAGCCAGCCATAGCTGAAGCCGGCGGCCTCCGCCTGCCGGGTGAGGGCGATGGTGCGCTCGATGCTGTGCTCGGGCTTGAGGGTGAATCCGAAGTCCATGGCCGGGCAGACTACACGCTACGCGGCTGGCGCGACAGCCGAATGCGAGGCCGGCGATCGCGCTCGCCATCGACTCGCGGCGCGCCGGCAGCAGGAACAGCAGCCCGATGGTCGCCAGCAGCAGCAGCGGGCGCGAAGGCCGATGGCAGCCACGAGAGTACGAGCACGAGCAGCACCACCGGGTCGCCAGCGGTCGGCCAGCAGGGCCAGCGGCAAGGCCAGGGTGATGAGGTAGTACTCCCACATCAGCGGCACCAGCAGCATCGAGGCCGCGAGCGTGATCATGAAGCCGAGCTCGCGGTCGCGTCGCAGGCTCAGCAGGACGAGCACGCTGCCCAGCGCGACGCTGCCCAGGCGGACGAGGTCGATCCAGCGCTCATCGAGGCCCAGCGTCACGATCGTCGCGCCGAGGTCGCGGTTCTCCGAGCCGGCGCCGGGGGTGACCATGTTGCCCAGCACGCTCGACGTAGTCACGGTAGCCCTCGATGCCCACGAAGGGCAGGGTCAGAAGGATGAGCGCGACGCCGGCCCCGATGGTCCAGGCCGCCGCGCCGCCAGCGCCGCCGCAGCAGCTGCCAGATCAGGAGTGCTCCCACGCTCGGCCGGACCGAGATGGTCAGCGGCCAGCGCGATCGAGCCCAGCGGCCGGTCAAGCCAGCGCCAGGCGATCGACCAGCGGCAGCACAAGCAGCACGCCGACGTTGCCCAGGACCAGGTCGCGCATGGCCCAGAAGGAGACCGCCACCGCGACGAACGTCAGCGCCCGTACCGGCAGCTTGACCGGCATCAGCAGGCACGCTGCGATCAGCGACACGGCCTTGAGGCCGTACCAGAGTGCAGAGCTGTCGGGGTCGGACAAGCCGGCCAGCGGTGTCAGGCTGATGCCCAGCGGAGGAGCGTAGTGGTAGTAGCCGTAGCCGCCTGGGACGTAGGGCGCCTCGATCTGCTCGGCGCAGGTAGAGCGAGCCATCTGACAGGAGGCGCGAGGCAGCGCCCACGTAGGCCTCGATGTCGTAGCCCCAGTGGTCGCCCAGCACGTACCGCAGCTGGCCGTCGACGACCTCGGTCTGGCGAAAGACGAGAAGATACCGACCAGCCAGACCAGCCCGAACGCCAGCCCGAGCATGGCCATGAGGATGACCGCTCGGTCGATGGCCCGGGACGGACGGCGCGGCCCGCCTCATGCGACGCGGCCCGTTGTGGACCCGCCGACGACCCGAGCGCTCCTGACAGTGGCCGCGCTGGAGCGGCCGGAAGGACAGCAGCATCACTGCGATCACGATGACCGGATAGAGCACACGTCCACGACTCGTCGATCGTCGGGGAGCCAGGCCGCCAAGGGCAGCAGCAGCGCCAGCGGCCACGCCGCGCTGCGGCGAGGAAGGCAGCGGGCAGCACGAGCATGGCCAGGTAGTGATCCCACAGCAGTGGCGAAAGCAGCAGCGAGCCCGTGAGGGTCACCATGAAACCGACCTCGCGATCCCGCCGAAGACTGAGCAGCATCGCTGAGATGGCGACGGCATAGCCGGCCAACAGGGCGAACGCGGACATGCTCGCGTCGGCGCCTAGGTCGAGCGCGACCGAGCTCAGGTCGTGGTTGTACGGGACGCCGCTGACGTCGCTCATGTTGCGCAGCACGGTCAGGTAGTCGAGGTAGCCACCGACGCCCACGAACGGCAGGGTCAAGGCGATGATCACCATCCCGGCAACGATGGTCCAGGCGACAGCCCTCCACTGTCGTCGCAGCAGCTGCCAGATGAGCAGGATCCCGAGCGTAGGTCGAATCGAGATGGCGACCGCCTGTGCGATCGAGCCCAGCGGGTCGATCCAGCCAGCGCCAGGCCGTCGCGAGCGGCAGCAGCAGCAGCACGCTGACGTTGCCCAGGGCGATGTCCTGGATGACGGCGAAGCTGAAGGCGGCCACGGCGAAGGCGAACAGCCGGACCAGCGGTCGCACCGGCATCAGGGCGCAGGCCGCGACCAGCGCCAACACGTGCGCGCACGAACCACAGCCACATGCTGGTGTCGAACCCGAGCGCGGTCGCCGGCAGCAGGCTCACGCCGAGCGGTGGCGCGTACATGTAGAGGCCGAACGGGCCAGGTCGGTATGACCCCTGAGACCGTCTCCGGCTGGTAGAGCGACCCGGTGTCGACGAGGCGCTCGGCCGCGTCGACGTAGGCGAGGTAGTCGTAGCCCCAGAAGTCGTCTTCCGTCGGGAGCGCGACGTCGCCGGCACTACTACCGGCGCTGTAACGAGATCGCCGCCACTGCCAGCCACAGGAGCGCGAGCACCCGCCATCGTCAGGCCCACGGCGCGCAGCGCCAGATGCCGCCTGGCGACGGGCTGGTACGGTCGGCTCATGGCCGGGAGGATCCGGCGGCGGACGCTCGCTCGCCCGCCTGTCGCCGGCTAGGGTCGGACGAGGTCCTCGTAGGCGTCGGGGCGGCGGTCACGGTAGAACTGCCACGTGTCGCGCACCTGCTTGACCATGTCCATGTCGAGGTCGCGGACGATCAGCTCCTCCTCGTGGGCATCGCCGATCTCGCCGAGATACTGGCCGCGCGGGTCGCAGAAGTACGACTGGCCGTAGAAGTCGTCGTCCCCCAGCGGCTCGATGCCGACGCGGTTGATGGTGCCCACGAAGTAGCCGTTGGCCACCGCGTGCGAGCGCTGCTCGATGTGCCAGAGGTACTCCGAGAGGCCGCGCGAGGTGGCGCTGGGGATGAGCACGATCTCGGCGCCGTTGAGGCCCAGCGCCCGGGCACCCTCCGGGAAGTGGCGGTCGTAGCAGATGTAGATGCCGAACTTGGCGATGTCGGTCTCGAAGACCGGGTACCCCAGGTTGCCGGGACGGAAGTAGAACTTCTCCCAGAAGCCCTGCACGTGCGGGATGTGGGTCTTGCGGTACTTGCCCAGGTACGTGCCGTCGGCGTCGATGATGGCGGCCGTGTTGTAGTAGATGCCCGACGCCTTCTCGTCGACCTCGTACATCGGGCGCGACGACCACCATGCCGGTCTCCTTGGCCAGGTCCTGCATGCGCGCGGTGGTGGGCCCGTCGGGGATCGAGCTCGGTGTAGGCGTAGTACTCGGTATCCTGCACCTGGCAGAAGTAGGGCCCGTAGAACAGCTCCTGGAACAGGATGAACTGTGCGCCCTGCCTGGCCGCCTCGTGGGCGTGCTGCTCGTGCTTCTGGATCATCGATTCCTTGTCGCCCGTCCAGGTGGCCTGGACGAGGGCTCCACGGACGACACGGGACATTCAGGGACCTCCGGGGGTGCGGCGCCGATTGGATCGCCCGAGGGTACACCGCGCGCCGGAGCCATGGTGCGGTCGTCGTGTGGGAGAGGATGGCAGGCCTCCACTGGATCGATGCGCTCGGGAGCGTGGCCCGGCTACCTGGTTCGGGTGTAGTAGACGCCGGCTGCGGCCCCCGAGCGTGCGAAGGTGAGCTGGCCGTTCACCAGCTGTGGCTTGCCGTCGCGACCGCTGCCGCTCAGGCTGCCGCCGTACCAGATGCCGCCACTGGCGCGGGCGTAGCGCAGGTCGCCACTCTTGACGTAGACGATGTAGGTGACGTTGCTGTAGTGGGTGAGCGTCGACCGGCCCGAACGACTTCGACAGGTAGCGCTTGCTCCAGCCGCCACTCGTGCCGGCGCTGCCCTTCGAGGCCAGGTAGGTGCCCTGCTTCTTGACCACGTAGGCGATACGTGGTGCGTTCGAGGGAGGCTGCCCAAAGAGGCCGGGCGTCTGGTCGAGCGTCAGGGCGACCTGCTTGACGCGGCCTCCGTGTGCCTTCGACTTCTTCCAGCCCTTGGTCGTGCGCACGCCGAACTTCAGACCGGCCGCCGTACCGGCGCCATCACCATAGGCCACGCGCGGCGAGCCGCTGCTGGTCAGTGCCAGGTCCACCGGGCTCGTGCAGCACGAGCCGTCGATCAGCTCGTTGATGGTCCACGGCGTCGTGGCCGCGGGGCCCTTGAGGAACCTGAGCTTCTTGTCGGCCGTGCGGACGGCGATCGAGAGCGTCCCGGCACGGGCGCCCATCGAGACCTGCGTGGCCGCGCCCTCGAAGCGCCTGGTCAGTGCCCAGCCACAGCCGGCCGCCGCCGCGGGTCGATCGCTCGACGCGGTGAAGACACCCTCATCGCCGGCATCCCGGCGAGCGAACGCGATGTGGACCACGCCGCCATCGAGCGCGATGCTGGCGCTGCGGTCGTTGCCGCTGCTGAGCTGGCACTCCGTCCACGAGCCCGAGGCGTTGGTGACATACCAGACGCCCTCACTTCCGCGCTCGGTCGCGATGTGTGCGTGCCCACCGCCGTCGATGTCCAGCGAGTGGGTGGGGGCGAAGTCGTGCTTGAAGACGCGAGTCGGCGACGTCCAGTTCCCGGAGAATGCGTTCGTCAGGCCCGTCCCCAGGAGCGTGGCCACCAGGGCCAGCACCAGTGCGCTGGAGAGCCGCAGTCGGACGGGCGGTCGAGTGGATGCGTGCATGGCTCCACTCTCCCGCTCCCGCGCCCAGGTGTCCCCTGGGCCGATGGTCCTGTGCGCGGGCCGGTCCGGCCGGTCTAGCGCAGGATGTAGAAACCGCCGAACTCGACCCTGTCGGCCGCGCTTAGCGGTTTCACCGCCACCGAACGGACCTTGGCCTTACTCCAGTTCATGGTCCACACGAGCTTGCGGTCGGTCCGCTTGGCCCGCTCCAGATCGACGATCGCGACCCGCTTGCCGTTGACGAAGACCTTGGCCTTGCCCATGCCCGGCCCGGTCCGGCTGATGAGACCGATGGAGCGGCCCTTGAAGCGTGTCTTGATCTTGATCGGCTTGCTGTCAGCCGTCTGCACGCCGGCACCGAGGGTCTTGCCCACCGGACCACGGATGGCCGGGTTGCGACGCGGGCTGTAGGCCCACGGTCCACTCGTGCCCTTGTCGTCGATGGCCCTGACCCGGAAGCGGTTCCTGCTATCGGGCTTGAGCCAGACGTCGACCCACTTGTCGGTGTTGCCGTCCGCCGCCACCGTCGTCCATGCACCCTTGCCCGTCTGGCGCTGCAGCTTGTAGCGCGCGACACCGGCATCGTTGTCGAAGGGCCGGTACATCACGGTCGCGGCACCGGGCAGCGTGTTGCCCACCTTCAGCGCGATGCGGGGCTTGGCGAGCATGGGGCCCATCTGCTGGGAGCGGACGAAGGTGAGGTTGGGATTGAGGTAGCGCTTCAGGATGCGCCTGCTCGACCAGCCCTTCCTGGCGCAGCTGTTGACGCTCCTGGCGTACAGCTTCCAGCCGTTGGCGTCGGCGGCACAGGTGCTGCTGGTGCCTGCGCGGTAGCCCGTCAGGAAGAAGCGGCCGCCCTTGCGCAGCGTCAGGTTCCAGGTGTGGTCGATGGCCTGCCATTGGCGGCTGGTGGGCGTGGCGCGCTCGGGACGATAGAGCTGGTCCGCGGTGTCGTCGCGGACGTCGTAGCACCTGCCGCCGCGGACGTAGTGGGCGCGATGATTGCCCTTCAGCGTGTAGTACCAGGCGTACTGCTTGGTCGCGAGGGCACCGGCCTCCAGCGTGGCCATGTTGAGGCGGCTGGGCCATTCGCCGGAGGCCATGACCTCTGCGACGTAGCGCCGGAAGTTCACCTTCTCGACGCGACCGCGTGCGGGTGCGCAGGACGCGGATCGTCCGTGGTGGCACGGCTCTGCTGGTCCAGCCGGTGCAGGATGATGCGGCAGCGACCGGCGCCGGCGCCGCGAGCTGCGGGACCGACAGCGCCGACAGGGCGATGACGGCTCCCAGCGCGATGCGCGATGCGGATGCGATGACGTGACGGGGACTCCGACGCGCGCTGATGGCGCGATGCGGGTAGGTGGGCATGCGTCCTCCTGGCCGCACGCAGTCGCTGGGGCGACGCGGGCAGCAGTGCCGCACGAGAGCAGGGCGCTGGTGGAGCGGCCACCGATCTGGGGTCGGTGGCCTTGCCCGTCGAGCGGCGCGTCGATCAGGACGCGCGGTCGGGGACTGGAACGGGGCGCTCCAGATCCTGGGGAATCGGATCACACCCGTCGGGTTCGGTGCGCTCGACCACGGCGGTCGTACGTCACCTGAGCCCTGCCGCAGGGCGGCGGGTCTTCGGTTGGGCGAGCCTCATTCGAGTGGCTTGTCCAGCAGACCCTAGCAGGCCATGGCCGCTGCTGCAGCGCCGGGACCCGGAGGGGCAGCCCGAGTTATCCACAGAATTGAAGACCGGGCCGCTCAGCACGACCCGGTCGGTTCGATGGTGTGGCCGCCCCGGCGGGGCGATCGGGGGGTCAGGCGTCGCGGGTGCGGAACACCTGCCACGCGCCCACGAACGCGGCGATGCCGGCGGCCCAGTAGAGCAGGCGGCCGATGAGGTGCACGAAGTCCTGCGAGCCGCCGCCGAGCCGGGCCCAGCCCAGCAGGCTCATCAGGGCGAACAGGGCGAGGGATACGCCGAGCGCGCCGATGATGATGCGGTAGGCGCTGCCGAAGTCGTAGTGGCCCCAGCGATGGACCCAGATGGCGAGGACCGTGAGGGCCGCCAGGACGACGGTGAAGTCGCTGGCGAAGATGCGGTAGTCGAGGAGGAACTGGAACACCAGGTAGATGAGCACGATGCCACCGGCGGCGGCGAGCACGAACTGCTCACCGGCGATCAGGCGCTCGCGGACGGCACTCACGGCGGCGGTCGCGGCGGCCGTGGCCTGGGCGGTCTGCGACGGGCCGGCCGGTGCCGGCGGTGCGGGCTGGCTCTGGGGCTCCTCGGCCGGAGCGTCCTTGGGGGTCTGGCTCTTGGGAGCGGACATCGGGGCTTCCTCCTACGTGGCAGGCTTGGGCGTGAATGTAGCGGATTCTGTCCCGGCTGCGATGCCCTTATGGTGCCCACCGGGGACGGGACCTTCGGGCGACCCTGCGGCTCGGCGCAAGTATCGCCCACTGACAACCGCCGCTCAAGCCCGCTCCGCACTCGTGTCGCAGCCCCGTTCAGGCGGCGCCCGCAGGACCGGTGGGCTGCGGGCTACTCACGTGCCCCACGGAAGGGAGCGGTGGCGTGGTCCCCGTACGTCAGGACCAACGCCGAAGGCACCGACATGACGATGCCCTTCCACACTCCGCGGCCCTAGCCTCTGGGGAGCGCCGGTTACGCTCAGGCAGGCGAGCGGCCGGCGCTTTCCACTCTCCGTGCCAAGCTGCGGCAGACTGCACCCGTGCACCTCCTCGCGGCCATCCTCTCGCTGCTCGTGGCGGCTTCGTCAGCGGTCATGCCGGCGGCCGCCACGGACGCCGAGGCCGCCACGGAGCCCGTCGACGTCATCGGATGGGAGGTCGTGTCACGGCGGCCGCACGACGCGGACGCCTTCACCCAGGGCCTCCAGCTCGATGGGAGTGGTCGCCTCTTCGAATCGACCGGTCTCTACGGCGCCTCGACGCTGCGCCAGGTCGACCCGCTCGACGGACGCGTGCTACGCCAGATCGACCTCCCCGACGACTGGTTCGGCGAGGGCCTGGCGCTGGTCGGCGACGACCTCGTCCAGCTCACCTGGAAAGCGGGCACAGCGACCCGGCGCGATGCCGATACGTTCGAGCTGCTCGACACGTACTCGTACGCGGGAGAGGGCTGGGGCCTGTGCTTCGACGGCGAACGGCTGGTGATGAGCGACGGCAGCGACGTCCTGACGTTCCGTGACGCCGACACCTTCGAGGTCCTCGACAGGGTCACGGTCACCTTCGAGGGCCAGCCGTTGTCGCAGCTCAACGAGCTCGAGTGCGTCGACGACGCGGTGTGGGCCAACGTCTGGTATCGCGATCTCGTCGTCCGCATCGAGCCGGCCGATGGGCGCGTCAGCGGAGTGCTCGATCTGGCCGGCATCCTCGAGCCCCATCCGCAGGAGTCGGTCGCCGGTGCGGTCCTCAACGGCATCGCCTGGGACCCATCGGCGGGGACGTTCCTGGTCACCGGCAAACGCTGGCCCGAGCTGATCGAGATCCGCCTCCTCGAGTCGGGCGGCTAGCGCGAGGATTCAGCCGGCGAAGGGCACGCGCGGCCGGCCCGGCACCTCCACGCGGGTATGGAAGAGGCTGCCGGCGAGAGGCTGTGCGGCGTGATCGGCCTCGGAGAGCAGCTCCCAGGCGGTGGTGATGAAGGCGTCACGCAGATCCGGCCCGCCGAGCTCGATGCTGGACACGTTGGAGACCGGCAGCGGGATCACCGCGTCGAGCGTGCCGTCGGGCAGGTATCGGTGCACGCCGTAGCCGGGCCACGTGGCCACCCACACGGCCCCCTCGCTGTCCACGGTCAGGCCATCGGGTCGTCCGCCGCCGTGCCGGATCGTCACGAACTCGCGGCGGTTGGCGATGTCGCCGCTGGCGGCATCGAAGTCGAACATGTCGATGCGCAGCGTGGGCGTGTCGACGTAGTACATGGTGCTGCCATCGGGGCTCCAGCCGAGGCCGTTGCTGATGGTGACGCCATCGAGCATGCGACGCACCGACCCATCGGGGTCGAGGCGGTAGAGTGCGCCGGCCTCCGGCTCGGCATGCCAGCCCATCGTGCCGGCCCAGAAGCGCCCTTGCGGGTCGATCTCCCCGTCGTTGAGGCGGGTCACCGGGTTCTCTGCCTCGACCGGCGCGATGAGCTCCGGTGGGCCATCGTCGGGCAGGGCATAGAAGCCATCCTGCAGCGCAGCCACGTAGCCACCGGCCGCGCGCGGCAGCACCACCCCTACGGCACGATCGAGCTCGCGTCGGGTGGTCGAGCCGTCCGCAGGCTCGGTGGTGAAGACGTGGTTGTTGGGGATGTCGACCCAGATGAGGCGGCCGCTGCGCGGATTCCACACCGGCCCTTCGCCGACGTAGGCTTCGTACCGGTAGAGGATGTCCGGGGCGGGAAGCGTGCGTGGGGCCATGTCGTCCTTCGAGGCTTCAGCGCTGCCGTGTCTGGCACGATGGTGCCACCTGCCGTGGATGCTTGAACCCCGGAGTCGACATGACTGACCGATCGCACGCTCTCGCCGCCGCTCGTTCGAGCTGCGCCGGTGCCGTCGGCGGCGCAGCCATGGCAGCGTAAGGAGGTCAGGATGCGCATCAGCGGTGTTCGCACATACCTCGTGGGCAACCCCTGGAAGAACTGGCTCTTCGTGCGGGTCGATACCGACGAGGGCCTGTACGGTGTGGGGGAGGGCACGCTCAATGCCTTCAGTGCCACCGTCGAGACGGCCATCCACGAGCTCGAGGACGCCTACATCGGGCAGGACCCCACCAACATCGAGCTGATCATCCAGCGCATGACGCGCGACGTCTACAGCGAAGGTGGGCAGATCCACGGCCCGGCGGTGGCGGCCATCGAGGTGGCCTGCTGGGACATCTTGGGCAAGTCGGTGGGCCTACCGCTGCACGCGCTCATGGGTGGGCGGCTGCGCGACCGCACCCGCGCCTATGCCAACGGCTGGTACCGCACCGAGCGCACGCCGGCGGCCTTCGCCAGGCAGGCGCGAGACGTGGTGGCGCGGGGCTACACGGCCCTGAAGTTCGATCCCTTCGGTGCCGCCTGGCGGGTACAGGAGCGACGCGAGGAGGACCTCTCGCTCGACATCGTGGCCGCCGTGCGCGAGGCCGTCGGCGACGAGGTCGATATCCTCATCGAGGGCCACAACCGCTTCAGCGTGAGCACGGCGCTGCGCCTGGCCCAACGGCTGGCCGACTTCCGGCCGGGCTGGTTCGAGGAGCCGGTGGCGCACCAGAACATCGGTGCCATGGTGGAGGTCGCGCGTCGCTCGGCGGTGCCGGTGGCCACGGGCGAGTCCTTCACCTCGCTGCAGCAGTTCGCCGAGCTGCTCAAGCACGACGTGGTGCACATCGTGCAGCCGGAGCCGCTGCACCTCGGCGGGATCACGCGCACGCGGCAGGCTGCCGCGATGGTCGATGCGCACTACGGCGTGGTCGCGCCACACAACGCACAGGGGCCGGTATGCGCCGCCATCTCCGCCCAGCTGGGCGCGTGCATCCCCAACTTCTATCTGCAGGAGACGTTCGAGGAGTTCAACGCGGGCTGGACGCAGGAGATCGTGGACGAGCCCATCCTCGCGGTGGACGGCTTCGTGCCGGTGCCGACCCGTCCGGGCCTTGGCATCGACCTCGACTGGGACCGCCTGGCCGGCCACCCGTACGAGCGCGCCAACATGCTGCCGCTCTTCGTGCCTGGCTGGGAGAAGCGTCGCGACGACGAGGGTTAGCGGACGAGTCTGGGCTGCCCCTCGACCCCCGTTCCTGCCCGGGTGCGGCTCCCGTCGGCATCGCGGGGAACCGTTGCGCGTCGAGAGTGCCCATCACTTATGCGAGCACCTGTCGTGGCGCTGCTCCGACCCGGCACCTCCCTGTGCTCGTTCGAGTCCGCAGGACGAACTGGAGGTACTGACCCATGCGGAAGCAAGCCATCGGAGTATTCCTCGCTGCGGGACTGGCGCTCAGCGCGCTGGCTGGCCCCGTCCTCGGCGACCAGGAGGCCACGGTGGATATCTGTCACTGGCGGGGGCACAGCCTGGAGGTCATGTTCGATGAGGTCCTCCCTGACCTCTACGTCAGCGGGCCGCCGGACGATCCCTACGAGAAGCCGTTGCAGGCGCTCCTGACCTCCCTCTGCGTCGAGCTGGGGGGCAAGGTGCTCACCGTCAGCGAGGATGAAGCCATCAACGTCCATGGGGTAGCCGACCTGTTCGACGGGTAGCGACCCCGGGTCTGACGAACTGCTCCACCGCCCGCCCTGCCAGGGGCGGGCGGTTCTCGATGTGCGCTCAGGGCGCGACCACGTGCGAGATCATCACCCACGCGGCGTAGAATCCCGCTCCGACGCCCTCGTCGTCCCGTTCGAGGTCGACGTCGACCGGGCTCGCGCCGTGCGCTGCGAGCCTTCCGCGTCGGTCGCTCGACCCGCCACCGTCCGCTAGGAGCGATGCATGACCACCGCCAACGATGCCCCGCTCGTCGTCACGCTCGGCGAGATCATGCTGCGCCTGAAGTCACCCGGCCACGAGCGGCTCTTCCAGTCACCCTCGCTGGAGGCGACGTTCGCCGGCGGCGAGGCCAATGTGGCCGTTTCCGCGGCGAACTACGGGCTGCGCGCCCGCTATGTCACGGCACTGCCGGAGGGCCCGCTGGGCGACGCCGCCATCAGCGCGCTCCGCGCCATGCGCGTCGAGACCGACCATGTCCTGCGACGACCGGGTCGCCTGGGCATCTACTTCGTGGAGGCCGGCGCCGCGCAGCGGGCCTCCACCGTGGTCTACGACCGTGACGGCGCTGCCATCGCCCTTGCGCAGCCCGACGAGTTCGACTGGGAGGCCATCTTCGAGGGCGCTCGCTGGTTCCACATCTCGGGCATCACACCGGCCCTCTCGGAGAGCGGGGCGGCGGTCACCGAGGCCAGCCTGCGCGCCGCCAAGCGGGCCGGTGCGACGACCTCGCTCGACCTCAACTATCGCGCCAAGCTGTGGCGCTACGGCAGGTCGGCGCCGGATGTGATGCGCCCGCTCATGGAGCTCGTCGACGTCGCCATCGGCAACGAGGAGGACGCGCAGATGTCGCTGGGCCTGACCGCCGCAGCGGACGTCACCTCCGGCAGGCTCGACCACCAGGCATACGAGGCCCTGACGCAGCAGGTGATGGACGAGTTTCCCTCCCTGTCGGCCGTGGCCATCACGCTGCGCGAGAGCCGCAGCGCCGACATCAACGGCTGGTCGGCGTGCCTGCGCGATGCCACCGGCTTCCACCTCGGTGCGCACTACGACATCCTCGACATCGTCGACCGGGTCGGTGGCGGCGACTCGTTCGCCGGAGCGCTGATCTACGGTCTCATCTCGGAGATGCCGGCTGCCGAGGCACTCGACTTCGCCATCGCCGCCAGCTGCCTCAAGCACTCCATCCCCGGCGACTTCAACCGCGTGACGGTGGCCGAGGTGCGCAAGCTCGCCGGTGGCGACGCCTCCGGGCGCGTGAGCCGCTGAGCCAGGACCCAGGGACGCTGAGCCAGGCCCAGGGGGCCGTTGAGACACACCCACGGGAGCCGATCATGACCGACCGACCAGCCATCCCCGCCCTCGTCCGCTCCAGCCGCGTGATCGCCATCGGGCGCAACATCGCCGCGGCCGACGCCCCGCGCATCGGCGAGGCACTGGTCGCGGGTGGAGTCCACGTGATGGAGCTGACGCTCAACGACCCCGAGGCCGACGCGCTCGCCGCCATCGCCGCGCTGGCGCGCGTGGCCGACGACCTCGACGCGCTGGTGGGCGCCGGCACGGTGCTCTCGATCGAGGCAGCGCAGCGAGCGATCGATGCCGGTGCCCGCTTCATCGTCTCGCCGCACACCGCTCGCGAGCAGATCGCGTGGTGCGCAGCACAGGGCGTGCCCTGCTTCCCGGGTGCGCTGTCACCGACGGAGATCCACGCCGCCTGGTCGGCCGGTGCCAGCGCCGTCAAGCTCTTCCCCGCGGCCGCCGTCGGCACGGGCTATCTCAAGCAGATCGCGGGACCGTTCCCCGACATCCCGCTGGTGCCGACCGGCGGTGTCTCCGCCGAGAATGCCGGCGACTGGATCGCTGCCGGTGGCGTGGCGGTGGGCATGGGCAGCTGGCTCATCGGCGACGGCGACCCAGCCGGGGTCACCGAGCGGGCGAAGCGCGTCGTCGCGGCCGTCTCAGGCTGAGGGGTGGCTTCGGTCCGAGCGAACGAATGGGGCCGGGCAGCTAGAGGCATCGTCTCGTCGACGAGAAGACCCAGATGCAGGCGCTCGACCGCACCCAGCCCATGCTGCCGCTGCGCCCGGCAGGTCGAGCGCCACACCCATGACTACAAGCGCCACGGCACGACCTGCCTGTTCGCGCGCTCGAGGTGGCAGGAGGGTCACGACCGACACCGCGACCGCCACACCGGCGCCGACTTCCTGGCCTTCATGCGGCGTGTGAGCGGGCCTATCCGAGGCAGCGCACGTCGTGCTCGACAACGTCAGCACCCACACGACACCCGCGGTCCGGGCGTGGCTCGAACGCATCCGCGCATCACCTTCCACTTCACGCCGACGAGCGCCTCGTGGATGAACCAGGTCGAGACCTGGTTCGGCATCCTCACTCGCCAGGCCATCCGCCGCGGCAGCTTCCGCAGCGTCAAAGAGCTGGTCGCCATGATCGATGCCTTCTGCCGCCAGTGGAACGAGGGCTCCAGCCCATTCGTCTGGGTCAAGACCGCCGACCAGATCCTGGCCAAGGCCGTGCGCAAGCGCCAGCCAATAGCGTCGGGCCTCGCGTGCCGCGTGCGCGGTGGACGGCGGCGACCGCCTGGCGCGTCGCGGCGGTGATGGCGGCCCAATCACGGGCTCGCACCGAGGCGAGCGGGACCATCCACGAGCCACCCACGGCGGCGATCTTCGGCTCCGCGAGATAGTCCTCGATGTTGGCCAGGCTGATGCCGCCGGTGGGGATGAAGCGAAGCCCAGGGAAGGGCGCCGCGATGGCCCTGATCATGGGCAGGCCGCCGCTCGCCTCCGCGGGGAAGAACTTGACTACGTCCAGCCCCAGCTGCCGCGCGCGCATCATGTCGCTGGGGGTCGCACAGCCCGGCAGCGCCGTGGCACCCAGGTCGCGGGTCCGGGTGATGATCGCCTTCTTCCAGCCCGGGGCTGACGACGAAGCTGGCGCCGGCAGAGACGGCGACATCGACCTGCTCGCGCAGCACGACGGAGCCGGCGCCGACGAGGGCGTCGGGATGGGCCCTGCTGGCCGCGCGGATGGCATCGGCTGCGGCCGACGTGCGGAAGGTGATCTCGGCCACCGGCAGCCCGCCATCCTTGAGCGCACCGACGAGCGCGGGCGCATCGGCCGGATCGTCGATGACGACGACCGGCACGATACCGGCTTGCTGGATCTGTTCGAGGATGGTGCTCATGGCGTCCTCCGTTGTGGCGTGCACGGATCTGTCGCCCACCATGATGCGACGCCTGACGCCGTCACGTACGCCGCTCCAGCTCCGCGAGACGTAGCGCGGCTTCCAGGTGCTCCGGCCTGGCCTCCAGCAGAGGCCGGAAGCGTGCGCGCGCGGCTCGGACCCGGCCGCGGCCCAGCAACGCCAGCCCCTCCAGGTACGACGCCTCCTGCTGTGCAGTACCGTTGGTTCCATGAGGACGGGTCGGTAGCCGAATGGTGAAGGCGACGGTCGAGCACGCCACCTGGGGAGCGTGGCCGTCCGTGCGGCTCTCCACCGCGGCGGTGGACGTGGAAGTCGTAAGCGAGGTCGGCGCGCGCGTGGTGTCGCTGCGCGACAGGGAGCGTGGCCGTGAGTGGCTGGCGCAGGGCGAGCCACCCGCCGAGCTGACCCAGATGGCCTGGGCAGAGGAGGGCATCGCCTTCGGTGGCCGGGAGTCCTTCGGCTGGGACGAGTGCCTGCCGACCACCGCGGTCTGCCCCGACCCGCTGGCGCCCGACGGTCCTCACCTGCGCGATCACGGCGACCAGTGGGGCCGCGGCGCATACCTCGCCATCGACGCCGAGCAGGGCGCCATCGAGCACACCTGGAGCGTGCCGCGCTGGGACTACCGCCTGCATCGTCGCCTGTCGTTCGACGACGAGCGGACCGTCCGCGCCGAGTATCTCGTGGTCAGCCATGCCGATCGGCCCCTGCCGATCAGCTGGGCGCAGCACCCGGTGCTGCGGCTCGAGCCGGGCAGCACCATCGACCTGCCGGGGGTCACGAGCGTCACGCCATCGGCGCAGCTCGGCATCAGGTTGCCCGCGGAGGTGGCCTGGCCGGCTGCCGTCACCGCCGATGGCCGCGAGCTGGACCTGTCGCGCGTGACCACGTCCGAGGGCTGGGCAGCCGTCCTCTACGCCGACGCCCGGGTGGGCGCGGCTGCGGTCGCGCCGGATGGCGCACGCCTCGAGGTGGAGTGGGACCGCGAGTTCGCACCGGCGCTGCGCGTGTGGCTCTCCTACGGCGGCTGGCCGCCGGGTGGGCCGGCCTCCGAGCAGGTCGCCCTGGAGCCGTGCACGTCGATGCACGATGACCTGGCGGGCGCGATGGCGGCAGGCCAGCAGCACATCCTGGAGCCCGGCGCGCAGCTGCGCTGGTGGGTCCGCTGGCGACTCGCGTGATGCCCGCCGCTGTGCCCGATCGCATGCGCCATCGCTCGACGTGCGATGCCGTCCGGTGCGACCATGGCAGAGGGCCATCCGGCCCATTCGCGGCGCCGCAGTCGGGCGCGATGCTGTGCATGCACGGACCACCGACCTTGAGGAGGGACACGATCCATGGCTGACCTGACCGCACTGACCGCGGCCGTCGAAGCGGGCAACCGGGCCGAGGCGGTGAGCCTCACGCAGGCTGCCATCGACGAGGGCACCCCACCCCAGGAGATCCTCGACGCCATGACCACGGCCATGACCGAGGTCGGTCGCAAGTTCGCCTGCAACGAGGGCGTCTACGTGCCCGAGATGCTCATCAGCGCGCACGCCATGAAGGAGGCCAGCGTGCTGCTCGAGCCGCTGCTGGCGGCCGGTGGCATCCGCCCCGAGCACACCGCCGTCATCGGCACCGTGCAGGGCGACCTCCACGACATCGGCAAGAACCTCGTGGGCATGATGCTCAAAGGCGCCAACTTCGAGATCGTCGACCTGGGCACCAACGTCAGCCCCGAGGCCTTCGCCGAGGCGGCGGTGGAGCACGATGCCAGCATCGTCGGCATCAGCGCCCTGTTGACCACCACGATGGTGGGCATGAAGGCCGCCGTGGAGGCCATCCGTGCGGCCGACCCCAAGGCCAAGATCCTCGTCGGCGGGGCCCCGGTGACCGACGAGTTCGCCGCCGAGATCGGCGCCGACGGCTTCGCCAAGGATGCCGCCACCGCGGCCAACGTGGCCCAGGAGCTGCTGGCCGCGCGGTAGGGCAGCGGACAGGCTCGGCCCCATGCGCCACCGCGACCGGGTGGCAGCGGCCCTCGCCCGCGAGGAGCCCGATCGCTGCCCCATGCAGATCAGCTTCACGCCCGAGTTCGCTGATCGGCTGCGCGCCGACATGGCCGGCCGCGGCATGCTGGGTACGCCTGCGGGCGGGCTCAACGTCGGCCGTGGCGGGGAGCACAACCCGCACGGCGGCGGCAACACCTATGAGCTCGAGCGCGCCATCGATTCCGATCTCATCCTGACGTCGGTCGGCTGGGCCAACAGCTACTACGCCGGCCACGACAGCTACACCGACGAGTGGGGCGTCACGTGGCGGGAGCACCCCTACGAGACGCCCTTCGGGACGGGCCACTACACCGAGATGGTGGGCTTCCCGTTGGCCGAGGACGCAGCCATCGACTCGTACGTGGCGCCTGACCCGGAGCGGCCGGAGCTGTACCTCGACTCCGAACGCGTGATCCGTGAGTACGGCGACGAGTACTGGATCGTCGGCGTCACCGTCACCACCATCTTCGAGACCGCCTGGGCGCTGCGGGGCTACGAGCGGCTGCTGATGGACCTGGTCATGGATCCCGACCTCGCCGACCGCATCCTGGAGATCCCCTTCCGCTACCACCTCACGGCCGCGGAGAAGCTGGCGGCGATGGGCGTGGACATGATCTGGACCGGCGACGACATCGGCTCGCAGAAGGGCATGCTCTTCGCACCGGCCACCTGGCGCCGCTTCCTCAAGCCGCGCATGGCCGAGCTGGTCAGCCGCGTCAAGGCCATCAACCCCGAGATCAAGGTGGCGTACCACACCGACGGTGACGTGCGGGAGGTCATCGACGAGCTCATCGAGATCGGCATCGACATCCTCAACCCGGTGCAGCCCGCCTGCATGGACCCGGCCGAGCTCAAGCGCGACTACGGCGACAGGCTGCTCTTCTGGGGGTCGATCGACGAGCAGAAGACGCTGCCCTTCGGCACGCCCGACGACGTGCGCGCGGAGATCCGCCAGCGTGTCGCGACCATCGGCGCCGGCGGCGGGCTCATCCTCGGCCCCACGCACCATGTCCAGCTCGACACGCCACTGGAGAACTTCTGGGCCATGATCGACACCATCCGCGAGACACGCTACTAGGGACCGGCCACCGCGCTGCCGACGGTGTACACGCGGCCCGTGGGAAATGGGCCGCACGGCACCCAACCGCTCGCGGCCGACTTCGTATGATTGGCCTGCACGACCTGTGGGCCCCCGTCAGGTCCCCTTCTACACGGCTGGGCCCCAGGCGAAGCTTGTCTGATAGCGAACCCGAAAGGGGCGTATGCCGATCCCGTACACCAAGCCAGCACCGCCCAACGATGACAAGCGTTGGAAGATCGTCGCCACGCGCATGCGCCGCCTCGGCGACCGACCAGAAGCGCTCATCGAGGCCCTCCATGCAGCCCAGGAGGCCTTCGGCTTCCTCGATGACGACGCTCTCGAGTTCGTCGGCGACACCCTCGGTGTCCCGCACTCGCGCGTCTTCGGCGTGGCCACGTTCTACTCCTTCTTCACGCTCAAGCCGCAGGGCGATCACACCTGCGTCGTCTGTACCGGCACGGCCTGCTACATCAACGGCGCCGGCGACATCATCGAGGCGTTCGACTCGCAGCTGGGGGTGAAGCCCAAGGGCACCACCGAGACGGCAAGCTCTCGCTGCTGACGGCTCGCTGCATCGGCGCCTGCAGCCTGGCGCCGGCCGTCATCGTCGACGGTGAGATGCGTGGCAAGGCCAAGACAGCCGAGCTCATGGCTGAACTGGAGGCGATGTGACCGACACCGCAGCAGCGGAGCGCCCCAAGCGCCACCGCACCATCACCATCGATGCCAACGCCGGGCCGCGGCGCGCGACCGCTCGTGTCTGCGAAGCGGCCAGCTGCATCTCCGGCAATGCCACCGAGATCACCGCCGGCCTGCGGGAGCTGACCGAGGGCAAGGATGGCATCGTCGTCAAGCGCGTCGGCTGCCTGGGCCTGTGCGCGGCCGGACCGCTCGTGGAGATCGCCGAGACCGGCGAGATGTTCGAGCATGTCAAGCCGGACCAGCTGGAGTCGCTGGCGGCAGCGCTCGATGCCGTCGAGCCGGGTGCCGAGCGTCAGCCTCAGGGCCCCTTCTTCGAGAAGCAGGTCCGCGTGGCCACGGAGAACTTCGGCAAGGTCGATCCCGAGAGCCTGGAGGACTACATCGGCGAGGGCGGCTTCACGGCGCTGCGCCGGGTGCTCTCGGAGATGACCTCGACCGAGGTGCGCGACGAGGTCTCCGAGAGCGGCCTGCGCGGCCGCGGCGGCGCCGGCTTCCCGACCGGCCTGAAGTGGACCACCGTGGCCAAGGCCACCGGTGACAAGAAGTACGTCATCTGCAACGCCGACGAGGGTGACCCCGGCGCGTTCATGGACCGCTCCGTGCTCGAGAGCGACCCCTACCGCGTGCTGGAGGGCATGGCCATCGCGGCCTTCGCCGTCCACGCCAGCGAGGGCTACGTCTACTGCCGCGCTGAGTACCCGCTGGCTGTCAAGCGCCTGCAGACGGCCATCCGGCTGGCGCAGCGCGCCGGCTATCTCGGCGACAACATCATGGACACCTCCTTCTCCTTCAACGTGCAGGTCCGGCTCGGAGCCGGTGCCTTCGTGTGCGGCGAGGAGACCGCGCTGATCGCCTCGGTCGAGGGTCGTCGCGGGACGCCGCGGCCGCGGCCCCCGTACCCCGCCGTGGCCGGTCTCTGGGGCAGCCCCACGCTCATCAACAACGTGGAGTCGCTCGCCAGCATCCCGGCCATCCTGCGCGACGGCCCGGAGCGCTACGCCGCCATCGGCGTGGGCAAGTCGAAGGGCACCAAGGTCTTCGCGCTCGCCGGCCGCGTCGTCAACACCGGCATGGTCGAGGTGCCCATGGGCATGACCCTGCGGGAGATCATCTTCGACATCGGCGGCGGCATCATCGACGACCGCCCCTTCAAGGCCGTCCAGACCGGCGGTCCCTCCGGCGGCTGCATCCCGGCCGAGCATCTCGATACGCCGGTCAGCTACGAGACCCTCATCGAGCTGGGCTCGTTCATGGGCTCGGGCGGCATGATCGTGATGGACGACACCTCGTGCATGGTCGACGTGGCCAAGTACTTCCAGGATTTCTGTCGCGACGAGTCGTGCGGCAAGTGCACGCCCTGCCGCGTCGGCACCACGCAGATGTACATGCTCCTCGACCTCATCACCAAGGGCCTCGCGACGGAGGACGACCTCGCCCAGCTCGAACGGCTGGCCGGCATCGTCCAGAAGATGTCGCTCTGCGGCCTGGGGCAGGGAGCGCCCAACCCGATCTTCAGCACGCTGCGCTACTTCCGCGATGAGTACATGGCTCACATCGTGGACAAGGTCTGTCCCGCCGGCGTCTGTACCATCCAGCAGCCAGCCGAGGTAGTGGCATGAGTGACGTCTTCACCCTGACCATCGACGGCAAGGACGTCGCCGGCAACGAGGGTCAGACCGTGATGGAGGTGGCCGAGGAGAACGGCATCGACATCCCCGGCCTGTGCCACCTCGAGGGCATCACCGACCGCGGGGCGTGCCGCCTGTGCATGGTCGAGATCGCCGGCTCACCCAAGCTGGCGGCCGCCTGCATGACCAAGATCGCAGAAGGCATGCAGATCACGGCGCACTCGGACACGCTGCTCGAGTACCGCCAGGCCATCACCGAGATGATGTTCATGGAGCGCAACCACGTCTGCGCGGTCTGCGTGGCCAACAACCACTGCGAGCTCCAGAACATGGCCGACGAGCTCGGCATCAAGCACTTCGACCTGCCGCGCATCAACCCTGCCGTCGACATCGACGCCAGCCACAAGTTCTTCGCCATCGATCACAACCGCTGCATCCTGTGCCTTCGCTGCGTGCGGGTGTGCGACGAGATCGAGGGCGCTCACACCTGGGACGTCATGCACCGTGGACTCGAGACCCGTGTCCAGACCGACATGGGCGCCCCCTGGGGGGAGTCGACGACCTGCACCAGCTGCGGCAAGTGTGTCCAGGTCTGTCCCACCGGCGCGCTCTTCGAGAAGGGCCGCCCGGTCGCTGCCGGTAGCAAGGACCGCCGACCATTCCTGCCCTGGCTGAAGGTGGTTCGAGAGGAGCGCGGTCTATGAGCAAGCCAAGTGTCGCGACCGTCTGGCTGGACGGCTGCTCGGGATGCCACATGTCGCTGATCGACATGGACGAGCGCATCCTCGACATCTTCAGCCGGGCCAACCTCGTCTACAGCCCGCTGGTCGACTACAAGGACTATCCCGAGCACGTGGACGTCTGCCTGGTGGAAGGCGCCGTCTCCAGCGAGGATGACCTCCACAAGATCAAGCTGGTGCGCGAGCACACGGACACCATCATCGCCTTCGGCGACTGTGCCGTGACCTCCAACGTGCCGGGCATGCGCAATCCCATCGGCGTCGATCCGCTGCTGGACCTCGCCTACCGCGAGAACGTCACCATCAATCCGCAGATCCCGACCGACGTGGTGCCGGCGCTGCTGCCGAAGTCCATCCCGGTCCACAAGGTCGTCGAGGTCGACGTGTTCCTGCCGGGCTGCCCACCCTCGGCGGACCTCATCTACACGCTGCTCGATGACCTCCTCTCCGGTCGCGTCCCCGAGGCGGCCGGGTCCCGGTTCGGTCGATAGGGAGCCCCACGCATGAGTCGAACGATCACCATCGATCCGGTCACCCGGATCGAGGGGCACTCCAAGATCACCATCCAGCTCGACGAGCGGGGTGAGGTCACGGACGCCCACTTCCACGTCACCCAGTTCCGCGGCTTCGAGCGCATCGTCAAGGGCCGTCCGGTCCACGAGATGCCCGCCATCATGGCCCGCATCTGCGGCATCTGCCCGGTCAGCCACCTGGTGGCCTCGGCCAAGGCCGTCGATGACATCCTCGCGGTGGACCCGCCGCCCACCGGCGCAGACCTGCGCCGCCTCATCAACCTCGGCCAGATCGTGCAGTCGAACGCCCTGTCGTTCTTCCACCTCTCCTCGCCGGACCTGCTGTTCGGCTTCGATGCCGACCCGTCCAAGCGGAACATCATCGCGGTGGCGCAGCAGAACCCGCAGCTGGCCAAGGACGGCATCGGGCTGCGCAAGTGGGGCCAGGAGATCATCGCCCTGCTCGGCGGCAAGCGCATCCATCCGGGCGGCATCGTGCCCGGCGGCGTCGCCGACCCGCTGAAGCCGGAGGTCCGCGACCAGATCCTGGCCGGCGTGCCGGAGGCGATCGCGCAGGTCCAGCGCGCCATCGCCTGGTACAAGACCGACATGATGAAGTGGGAGGAGGAGGCGTCCACCTTCGGCAACTTCCGCTCCGCCTTCATGGGTCTCGTGGACGAGAAGGGCAACGTCGACCACTACGGCGGCGACCTGCGCATCGTCGATGCCGACGGCAAGGCACTGGTCGACCGGGCCGACCCCAAGGACTTCAACGACTACATCGGCGAGGCCGTGGAGCCGTGGTCATACCTGAAGTCCACCTACTACAAGCCCATGGGCTACCCCGACGGCATCTACCGCGTGGGTCCGCTGGCCCGGCTCAACGTGGCCGAGGCGACCGGTACGCCGCTCGCCGACGAGGAGCTGCAGAAGTTCCGCTGGCGCGTGGGCCGGGTGGCCGGCTCGTCCTTCCACTACCACTACGCGCGGCTCATCGACACGCTCCACGCGGTCGAGAAGATCGAGCAGATCCTGCGCCATCCCGACATCCTCTCCACGCACGTGAAGGCCACCGCCGGCATCAACCGCAACGAGGGCATCGGCGTGTCGGAGGCTCCGCGCGGCACGCTCATGCACCACTACAAGGTGGATGACAACGGGCTGGTCGAGTGGGCCAACCTCGTCATCGCGACGGGCCACAACAACATGGCCATGAACCGCTCGGTGCAGCAGGTGGCGCGCCACCACGTCAAGGGCGAGAAGATCCAGGAGCCGATGCTCAACCGCGTCGAGGCGGTCATCCGCTGCTACGACCCCTGCCTCTCGTGCTCCACGCATGCGCTCGGCGACATGGCGCTGGACATCCAGCTGCTCTCGCCCGACGGGGAGATCCTCGATCGCGTCAAGCGCTAGCGGTTCGCCGGCGAACCTGAGTCCCGAACAGCGGAGCGCCGCCGCCAGCGATGGTGGCGGCGTTTCGTCGCGGGCCGCACGGCCGCGCTCGGTGCTGGTGCTCGGCTTCGGCAACACGCTGCGCCGTGACGATGGCGTGGGCGTGCGCGCAGCGGAGCTGCTGGCGGCCGAGCCGCGCCTGATGCGGGCGGGCGTCGAGGTGCGCGCCGGCTTCCAGCTGCTGCCGGAGATGGCGCTCGACTTCGGCGACGTCACCCTGGTGGTGCTGGTCGATGCCGACATGCGCGGACTACCGGGGTCGATCGAGGTGCGGCCGATCTCGGCGGACGCACCGGACAGCGATGCCGACGCGCGCGCCGAGCCGGGAGCATCCTCCCATCACGTCGGCGGAGGCGAGCTGGTGGCGCTGGCTGCCGAGCTGACCGGTCGCCGTCCCGAGGCTGTGCATGTCGGCATCGGCGTGGCCGATACGGAGCTGGGCGAAGGCCTCTCGCCGGCCGTGGAGGCGGCACTGCCTCGCGTGGTCAGGGTCGTGTCCGACCTCGTCGAGCAGCACCTGGCCGCCGACGACTGATCCGCTCCCGACGACCTCGCTCGGCTGCGGTCGCCGAGCGCGACGGCCGCGCTCAGTACCAGGCGCCCTCGATGGCCGTCTGCACGAAGGCCTCCACGTTCTCAAGGGGCGTTCCGTACTCGAGGAAGTCGGCGTTCTGGAGGACGAAGTGCGCGCCCGGCTTGCCGATGCGCATCGCCTCCGCGGTGGCCCGGCGAACATCCTCGACGCCGCCCTTCTGCAGGACATCGATCTGGTCGACGCCGG
Organism: uncultured Chloroflexia bacterium; assembly: GCA_963698505.1. Taxonomy (GTDB): domain Bacteria; phylum Chloroflexota; class Limnocylindria; order Limnocylindrales; family CSP1-4; genus JAFMJV01. Next base: position 48,565 of record CAVORC010000019.1, read on the forward strand.
CGATGATGACGTACTCGTTGCCGACCAGCCGCTTGGCCTCGGCCAGGTCGGCATCGCCCAGCTTGGGGGGTGGCGAGAACGGCTCCACCGCCGCCACGCCGAGCCGCTTGTAGGCCTCCACGAGGCCCTGGATCTGCCCGCAGTTGTGGTAGGCCGCCGGCGTGCCCCGTGCCTGCGCCCAGGCGATGTGGCGAGCCTCCCACTCGAGCACATGCTGCTCGTAGTTGGGGCGACCGATGAAGCCGCCGGGCACGTTGCCACCGATGAAGAGGATGTCCACGCCCGGCGCATCGAGGGCGCGGGTGTAGTCGTGCACCCGTGCCAGCGAGACCTCCATCAGGCGCCGGTAGTAGGCGGGGTCCTCGTAGAAGAGCGAGTAGAGCACGTCCTCGGTGATGAGCAGCGAGGCCATGTTGAAGGGTCCGTGGGGGGCCCATACGCCGACCCAGCCGTCGTCGCCCACGGCCTCGCGGATGGGTGCCACTCGCTGGGCCACCTGGGCCGGGTAGTCGGCCGGCATGCGCGGCTCGTAGGCCGCCACCAGCTCCAGGTCGGCGCGGCCGTGGACCGGCTTGCTGGTGCAGGCGTACATCAGTGTGCCGGGCCGGATCTCGTCGATGGTGTACTCCTGCGAGAGGAGGCCGTCGGGCGTCCGCACGGTCGAGGCTCAGCACCGTCGCGCGGCCCTCCCGCCGCTCGGTCGTCTCGACCTGCCAGTCGGCCGTGGAGCGGCTGACGTCGAGCCCGCCGAGGAGCATCCAGGCGAACTCGCCGAGCGTGCCGAACAGCAGCCGGGCCATGACATCGGCTCCCAGCTCGCGCTGGACCTCGATGGTCTTGAGCTGCAGCGACTGCCAGTCCCAGGGGTCGATGTCGGGGATAGAGCTGGTTGATGAAGTGGCCCTGGTCCTGGATGAACAGCGTCACCGGCACGCGGTCGGGGATGCCGCCACGGAAGACCGTCTCGAAGCGCTGCCGGCCGGTCATGCTGCCCGCGCGCGCCGCTCATCGCCGGCCCCCTCCGCCCAGGCGCACGATCGTCTCCCAGGCCTCCAGCGCGACGGCGCCGGAGTCACGTCTCACCGGCTCGACCTGGGCGCTGCCGTACTTGAGGGCAACGGCCGCGGAGGGGTAGGTGGCCACGATGGCGCCGGCGGTCTGCAGTCCGGCGAAGAGGTCGCTGAAGTAGGCCTCCATGTCGGTGGGCGTGTAGTCGCAGACCATGATGGCGGCGCGGTCGCCGATGACGCGCTGGGCCTCGAAGATCTGCTCGAACTCGCCCATGCACCAGGCGTTCAGGCCCACCAGGCCGGGCGTGGCCAGGTAGTTCTCCAGCTGATGCCGGGCGTTGCCGCAGTAGTGCAGGGTGCCCCCGCCGAAGGCCTCGAAGACGCGACCGTTGTAGGGCACCACGAACTCGCGGTAGAGGTCGGGCGAGAGCACGGTGCTGTCATCGTCGGACAGCCAGACGCCACCGAAGCCGGGCGGGATGGCGATCATGTGCGGGAAGGCGCCACCCGTGCTCGGAGCGCCGGCGCGTTCCTTCTGCAGCCGCACCCAGTCGATGAGCACCGTGGTGCAGAAGTCCATCAGCTCGTGTACGACGGACGGGCGTTCGAACATCCAGATGCACAGTCGCTCCAGGCCGACGAGGTTGAGAGCGATGTTCAGCGGACCCTGGTTGTCGGTGAAGCTGATGGGCAGCTCGGAGTTGGCGCGGAAGTGGTCGATGCAGCCGAGGACACGCGGCATGAGCCCGTCGCGCCCGGGGTCGGGTGCTTCCAGGCGGGAGACGGCGGCCGGGTCGTCCACCACCGGGCCTTCGACGGCCGGCTCCTCACCGGCCTGGAAGAGGATGCGGCAGCCGATGGCCGAGGGCACCACGCCGGTGCCGTACCAGGGGAACAGGAAGGGGATGTAGATGTCATCGGGCGTGCGCGCGAGGTGGGCTTCGATCTTGGCCACCTGGAAGGCCAGCATGGAGTCGGTAGGCCCCCTCCTCGAAGTAGTCACTCGGGATGAGGTCGGGGTCCTCGCCGGTGATCCAGTAGTTGGCATCGCCGATGAGGACCGGCGGACGGTCGACCGCCTCGTGGCGGTAGGCCGCCGCGATCCGCGCGAGGACCTGTTCGCGGTGCTCTCCATCGGGGCCCGCTCGCTGGCCGATGGTCATGTGCTCCCTCCCGGGGAGGAGGCTCACACCGGGGGCCCCAGCGTGCCAGTGCCGAATGGTCGGCCCTGGGCGTGCCGCCCGATACCTCGCGTGCCGGGCCGCTGCTAGCATCGTCGAGAGGGGGGTGCCCATGACGACGCGGTCGGGCTTGTCCGGACGCTGTGTGGCAGGGCGGTGGCGCTACGCGCCCTGGCTGGCCGTATCGGCCGCAGCCACGGCCGGGGCAGCCGTGCTGCGTCTCTCCGGCACGGGCGGCTTCGAGCGGTTCTTGGGGCCGCTGCCGCCGGTGCTCACCGTGGCCGCGGCCGGGGCCCTCGGCATCGCTGCCCTGCGCTACTTGGAGGCGCGTGGCTTCTGGCGAGCCGCGAGCTGCTCCCGGATCGCGCGCGGACTGGTCGTTGCGACCGTGGCCACCCTGCCCTTCGCCGCCGTGGCCATCGGCGTCGATGTCCGGGTCGGCTTCCCGCAGGGCACCAACGTGGCCTGGCCAGAGGCGTGGCTGCTATACCCCTCGATCGCCGTGGTGGCCGAGACGGCGTTCCATCTGCTTCCGCTGGCCGGCCTCACTTGGGTCTCCCGCTGGCAGCTCACGGGTCGCGGTCTCTCGCCGCCGGTCTGGTCACTGATCCTGGCCACGGCCGCGGTCGAGCCGGTCTCGCAGGTCGTGTTGCGGTCTGCGCTGCCTGCCTTCGTGGTGCCACAGGTGTACGCCATCGGTGTGGTGCAGCTGCTGCTGCTACGCCGCTATGGCTATGTGCCGATGCTCTGGTTCCGCCTCTGCTACTACCTGCTCTGGCATGTCCTCTGGGGCGCAGCCCGACTGGAGCTGCTCTTCGAGGGCTGAGTCGCGCTGACTCGAGGCGCGATCAGTCGGGCGGGCGAGCGACCGGTCGGGTCGGGGCTCCTGCTGGGGCGGGCGATGGCAAGGCGCGCCCGCTACGGCTCGCGCGGCCGGGGGGCCGGCCCGACCTCAGGCAGCTCGGCGCCGTCAGGGAGCGGCACCTCGACCACCGACCCCCCGGTGCGGTCGGCCGGCCTCTGCGCCGAACCGCCGCGCTGGGCCAGCAACACCACGACGATGCCCGCGCTGGTCACGACGATGCCCAGCAGGTCGAGGAGGCTGATGGTCTCGCCGAGCACGATGATGCCGGCGATGACACCCACCACGGGCGCGCCCAGGTAGCCGATGCCGGTGGTCAGCGGTCCCAGGGCGCGCACGATCATCTGCGACGCCCAGAACGCGAAGGCGGTGGCCAGTGGACCGCTGTAGAGCACGGCCAGCGCCGTGGGCAGGTCCCAGCTGACCGATGCCAGCTCGTCGCGCTCGAGGAGCAGCATCAGCAGCAGCATCGGCACCAGCGCCACGAGGAGCTGCCAGATCTGCGTATCGAAGGGCGTCCCCCGCCAGGGGTGGGTGCGGACGTGGACCAGCGCGATCGAAGCGCCGAAGGCACCGACGACCAGCAGCAGGCTGCCCAGCAGCGCCCCCGAGGCCCCCCAGTCGATGGCAGCCGGGTTGATGCAGCAGCAGCAGGCCGGTCAGGCCCAGCGCGAGGCCGGCCAGCTCGGCTCGCGTGGGCAGGACGCGCGCGACGACGAGCATGACCGGCACCACCCACAGCGGGATGGTGTAGGCCAGGATGGAGGAGCGGCCGGCGGGGATGTACGGCAGGGCCAGGTTCATCATGGCGATGCCCAGGCCCACCGCGAGCAGGCCGTACGAGACGATGATGGGCCAGTCGGCGCGGGGGGACGACGCAGGCGGCCGGTGGCGCCCATGAGCAGCGCCAGCACGACCATGCCGCCGAGCAGCCGGAGCACGCCGTAGGTGAACGGCGGGATGGTCTCGAGGCCGACCTTGACCACGACCCAGTGGCTGCCCCAGACGATGACCAGGCCGACGAGCAGCAGCCAGGCGCGCGTCACGACCGGCCGCCCCCGGACAGTGCTCAGGAGGTCGTCACGCCCGCGCCGTAGGTGAGCGCCGTGTCGAAGGCGGCCTCGATGTTCTCCGGCGGCACGAAGGCCTGGATGTTGTGCACGGTGGCGAAGACGAAGCCGCCACCGGGGGCGAGGTCGTCGATGCGGCGCTTCACCTCGTCGCGCACCTGCTGCGGCGTGCCGAAGGGCAGCACCTTCTGGGTGTCCACGCCGCCGCCCCAGAAGACGACGTCCTTGCCATAGGTCTTCTTGAGGCGCGCCGAATCCATGCCCTCGGCGCTCACCTGCACCGGGTTGACGATGTCGACGCCGATCTCGATGAGGTGCGGGATGAGGTCGAAGACCGCGCCGCAGCCGTGGTAGAAGAGCTTGGCGTCGGTGCGTGCCTTGATGGCCTCGAAGAGGCGCTTCTGGCGCGGCTTGATGACGTCGATGTACGACTGCGGGTTGATCATCCAGCCCTGCTGGGTGGCCACGTCGTCCCAGAAGGTGAAGACGTCGATGAGCTCGCCGACCTGCGACGAGGTAGCGGTCGACCGACTCGATGTAGATGTCGGTGATGCCGTCGACGAGCTTGGCGGTGAACTCGGGCGCGGTCAGCATGCGACATCATGAACTGCTCCATGCCCACGGTGCGACAGGGCTGCTCGAAGATGCCGCCACCGATGACGGCGGAGCCGATCAGCGCGTAGTCGGTGGTGGCACGCAGCTCCTGCGCCCGCGCCTTGAGACCCGCGATGAGCTCGGGCGGATCAGGCTCCGGCCACTGGTAGGCCTCGAGCGCCTCGAGGGTCAGCTCCTTGATGGGGAACTCGACCCAGTCGTAGTAGAGCGGGTTGTCCTTGGGCATGCGCATCTTGCTGCCCCAGCGGTCCCACATGGCCCAGTAGTCGCCGTCGTCGACGATCTCGACACCCTGCACGTGGGTCGGCGGCAGCTGCACCATGCGCGTGTCCACCCCGAAGCGGGTCGAGCACGTCCTCGCCGACGTAGGGCAGCTGCTGCACCTCGTCGTAGACGACGATGTCCTCTTCCGGCAGCCCCAGGTGCTCGCGCAGCGGCACGTAGGCGGCCTTGGTGATGGAGGTCACGAGCGAGCTGCCCAGGTCGATGGGCACGCGGTCGGGCTCCTGGTGGTTCAGGGTGGCGAGGATGCGTTCACGCGGTGTCATGCTGCGGCTCCGAAGGTGAAGGCGCCCCGAGGCGCCTCGACGAAGAGGATGTGCTGCTCAGTGTCGCCCAACCCGCGCTCGCGCATGAGGTCGGCCAGCTCGCCGAGCAGGTAGGTCCAGCCGGGCGCACCGCCGTACTGTGTCCAGTAGCCCTGGCGCGCGGCGTCGAGGCCCAGCGTGATGTGGCCCAGCAGGCCGTCCTCGGCCGCCCACTCGAGCAGCTGCAGCGTGCCGTTGGGCTCATCGCCCCAGCGGAAGCCCTGGTCGTACTCGACGCGCGCCCCGGTGGCAGCGATGTCGCGCATGTAGCCGCGGTCGACGATCTTGTCCACGTGGCTGAGCACGATGTGGGCAGGGTCCCCGCCGTGCCTCACCAGCCACTCGACCTGCTCGAGCGCGCCGGTGCCACCCTCGCAGTGGGTCAGGATGGGGCAGCCGGTCTGGTGCTGGGCCATGGCCGCCGCGGCGAAGACCTTCTCGTCGCGCGCGGTCAGCCCGCCGCTGGAGCCGGCGATCTTCATCACGCCGGCCTTGTGCGGGGTGCGCTTGACGATGGGGCCGTTGTAGTCGAGCTCGTCGATGCCGTCGCTGATGTCGGCCACGAAGAGGCCCGCGATCTCGTCGGCCGAGAGCCTCACCGACCAGTGGCGGTCGTGGTAGTAGCGCTCGTGATGGAGGCCCGAGGGGGCGATGACGTGGAGGCCGCTGCGACGCGAGATCTCGGCCAGCATCAGCACGTCGCGGCCGCAGTCGGCGGGCATGGCGTCGACGACGGTCGCGAGACCCATGGCCTGGACCGGTGCCAGCTCGGCGACGGCCTTGTCGACGTCGGCCAGCGCGAAGTCGGGGAAGAGCTGGACGGGGCGGCCGCCGTGGATGACGAGGTGGTCGTGGGCGTCGACGATGCCGAGCTCGTCGGGTGCGATGTCGCCGAGGACGGTGCGGGCGAATGACATGGTGCCTCCTATCGGGCTGGGGTCAAGGTGGCGGTCACGTCGCGGGGGCGTGGTCGGCGACCGACTGCATGACGCGGGCGACCGCGCCCAGGACCCCGGCATGGTCGGAGCGCTCGGCGCGGCGGATGGGGATGATGCGTTCCTTGGGGTAGCGGAACGCGTAGCGGTCGACGTAGGCCTGCACCTGGGGGAGGAAGTGGTCGGCCTGGGCCATCGGGCCGCCGGCAAGGACGACGACCTCGGGGTCGTAGGCATGGATGGCGGTGACGATGGTGGCGCCGAGGTCGCGCGTGAACTGCTGCATGATCTCCTTGGCCACGCGGTCGCCGGCGTCGACCCCCTCCACGAGCGTGCGGAAGGTGATGGCGCCCGGGTCGTGCCCGTAGGCTTCGGTGATCGTCGAGGGCACCTTGCGCGCGACGTAGTCGCGCATGCGTCCGACCACGGCATTGGCGCTGACGAGCGTCTCGGCACAGCCGACGTTGCCGCAGAGGCAGGTGCGACCGCCGACGGCGATGGTGGCGTGGCCGAAGGACACGCCGCCCGCGAGGTTCGTCGTCTGCAGCGGTCGACCGCCGATGATGGTGCCGGCCCCGAGGCCGGTGCCGATGGTCAGGCCGACCACGTCGTCGTGGCCGCGCGCCGCGCCGAAGCGCCACTCCGCGAGCGTCGCCGCCGCACCGTCGTTGATGCAGCGGACGGGCACGCCGAGACGTGCCTCCAGGCGCTCGCGCATGGGGAAGTCCTCGATGCCCGGGACCTTGCCGGGCAGGTTGCGTACGCCGAACGTCGGCTCCACCACGCCGGGAGCGGCGATGCCGACCCCGGCGAGGCCGTCGGGACCCTCGGCCGCGAGGGCCTCGTCGGCGATGGCGAGCATGCGCTCCCAGACGACCTCGAACGGCTCATGGCCGGTCTCGACGAGGTGCGTGCGGCGGACGCTGCCGTCATCGCTGACCACGCCCGCCTTGGTGCGGGTGCCGCCGATGTCGAAGCCGAGCCACCAGCTGTCGGACACGGTCAGGCCGGGAGCTCGAGCACCGCGCCGTCCTGGCGCAGGCGGTCGCGCAGGGCTGCCGTGGCGACGTCGCGCGGGTCGGCGGCAGCGGCGACCGCGAGCGCAGCGGCGGTGCCGGCGGCCTGGCCCATGGCCATCGTCTGGGCCATCGAGCGCACCGAGGCGTGGGCGTCGTGCGTGGCGCTGAAGCAGCGTCCCGCGACCAGCGTGTTGGCCGAGTCACGCACCAGCAGCGTGCGATAGGGGATGCCGACGACCTCGCCGTCGGGCAGGTACTGCCACTTGGTGTCGGCACCGGGGTGGTGGTCCTCGATGGGCGCACCGCAGAGTCCGATCTCGTCGTCGAAGCGGCGTGCGCCCAGGACGTCCTCCGCGGTGAGCCGGTAGTCGCCGTAGACGCGGCGGGTCTCGCGCACGCCGATCTGCGTCGAGAGCGCCACCAGCGAGGCGTGCTCGTAGCCGGGCACCCTGTCGTGCAGGAAGCGGGCGTACTCGACCGCCTGGCGACGCCCGGCCATCTCTGCCTCGGCGAGCAGCTCGGGGTCGGTGGCGTTGACCACCCGGCCATCGCGGGAGCCGAAGGAGGGCAGGCGCGTCATCACCGTGGCGATCATGCCCTCGATGGGCGTGATGTGGTCGGAGCCCTCGCGGCGGGGCAGGTCGTACTCGCCCGAGTCCGCCGCCTCGGCCATCAGCTCGTGCATCTCGGCGGTGCTGATGCGCTTGCGCGCGGCCAGGTCCACGTTGACCATCTTGAAGGTCGTGGTCAGCGTCTGCGCGGGGTCGTTGAGGCCCGCCAGCTCGAAGCCGAAGCCGGCGTGGAAGACGAGATCGGCATCGCCGCTGGCATCGACGAACACGCGACCGTCCACGCGCGCCAGACCCGCCTTGGTGGCCACCAGCAGCGACTCGACGCGGCCGTCGCGCACGATGGCGTCCTGCAGGAAGCTGTGCAGCAGCACGCGTACGCCGGCGTCGCGCGCCAGGGCCTCCCAGACGAGCTTGAGGTGCTCGCTGTTGTAGGTGACACCGGTGCCCGCGCCGTAGGTGTTGGGTCGCTCGACCACGGGCCCCAGGGTGCGCAGGCCCGGCGACGACGTCATCCGACACGCCGCCCGCGATCTTGAGCGAGCGGCTGCCGGGCGTGTAGAAGCCGTAGAAGGTGTCGAGCACCGCGGTGCTCGTGCCGCCCATGAAGCCCTGCTTCTCGATGAGCACGACCGATGCCCCGCGTGCGCGCGGCGGCGATGGCGGCGCTGGCGCCGGCGGTGCCGGAGCCCACCACGACCACGTCGGCCGTGGCCGCCAGGGGCGGGCGGATGATCATCTCCTCCTCGGCCACCTCAGCGCTCCCACGACTCCGGGACAGTGATGGCGCCCTCACCGTCATAGGCTCGCTTGACGCGTCGGAAGTACTCCTCGTAGACGCGCTCCAGCTGCTCCTCGCCGACCTCGCTGCCGACGAAGTGCGGGCTGGTGAGCACCGTCGGCACCACGCCGCGCTCGACGAGCAGCTCGGCGGTGCGTGTCTTGAGGGCATTGACGATGGCGATGGCGCCGATGGAGCTGACCGGGCCGACCTTGAAGGGGATGCCCTCGATCTCGGTCACGGCATCGCCGGGAGGGCTGCAGTTGTCGATGGTGACGTCGGCGATCTGGGCCAGCTTCCTGCCCGAGGGGTGTCGCGAGGGCGTGGCCTCGGTGTGCTGCAGCGAGGTCACCGCGACCACCGGCAGGCCCATGGCCTTGGCCAGCAGCGCCACCTCCACGACCGTGCCGTTGATGCCGGTCGAGCTGAAGATGAGGAACGAGTCGCCCGCGTGGATCTTGAACTGCTGCAGGATGATGCGGGCGAAGCCGGGCACCTTCTCCAGGTACATCGCCTGGCGCAGGCCGTTGGGGCCGACCACGCCGACGTGGTTGGAGAGCGCCAGCTCGGCGATGGGATGGAACCCCGGATAGGAGCCGATGCGAGGGAACATCTCCTCGGTGTTCATGCGCGAGTGGCCCGAGCCGAACACGTGCACCAGGGCGTCGGCCGCGATGCTGTCGGCGAAGATGGCGCTGGCCTCGTCGATGGCCTGGGCCTGGGTGCTGGTCACCTGCTCGAGGACCTCTCGAGCGGCCGCCAGCCAGCGATCCGATGCGGTCAACTGGTTCTCCTTTGGGCTGTGGCAAGCGACTCGCGGCGCGGCAGCCGCCGCATCGTGCCGTCAGTGCCGGGTCGGTCGGCGTGCCCCGCGGGCGTCCGCTCGACGGTGCGCTTGTAGATGTAGCGCGAGCGGTCGCCGCGCAGCAGCACGTGGCCGAGGGCCACGACGACACCGGCGGAATCGGTCGTGACCCGGCGCGTCAGCAGCGCCGTCGTGTGTGCCGGTACGCCCAGCAGCTCGCATTCGCGGGGCGTGAGGATGACCGGCTCCAGCGTCTCCCGCGCTTCGGCCACCGTGCGCCCGTAGTCGGTCTCCAGCACCTCGTAGAGCGACCGGTGCTCCAGGTCGACCGCCTCCAGGCCGGGGAAGAGCTCGGCGCGCAGGTGCGCCGTGTCCAGCACCATGGGCTCGCCGTCACCGATGCGCAGCCGCTCGATGAAGACGATGTCGTCACCCGGCAGGCAGGCGAGGTCGCTGGCCAGCTGCCGGCTGGCCTCGATGATCTCGACGTTGAGCACGCGCGTGGTCATGCGCATGCCGTAGGCCTCCATGGCGTCACGGATGGAGAAGACGCCCACGATCGGCAGCTGCAGCCGGGGTCGGGTGACGAAGGTGCCACGACCCTGGTGCCGGCTGATGAGGCCGCGCTCCTCGAGCTCACCCAGCGCCTGGCGCAGCGTGGAGCGCGAGACGTCGAACTCTCGGCAGAGCTGGCGCTCCGGTGGCAGGCGGTCACCCTCCTGCCATTCGCCCGAAGCGATGCGCGCCTCGGCCCGGCTGGCGACGACCGAGTACAAGGGCTCACCGGTCACGACCACACCTTCACGGCTCGAGTCTAGCAGGTTGGTCTGATTGGTAGGTACCTTTCATGGCACAGCGCGCACGTGCTCGCAGTTGTCCACCACCAGCAGCAGGTGGCGCGTCGCGAGGTAGCGCTTGACGACGTCCTCGAGCGTGCTGCCCTCTCCGGCGCGCAGGCCCCACACGTCCGCCAGCTCGGCGATGACCAGCTCCGGAGCCATGACCGGGGCCAGCTCGACCAGCCAGACGCCATCGGGGAAGCGATCGAGCTGCCGTGCCGCGGCCTCGATGGCAAGGCGGGTCTTGCCGGTGCCACCCGGGCCCAGCAGGGTCACGAGGCGGTGGCGAGCGATGAGATCGCCGAGGCGGGCAAGGTCTGCCACGCGGCCGACGAATGATGTCGTCGCGTGGGGCAGGTTGCCCGGCGCCTTCAGCGACGTGCGCAGGGGCGGGAACTGGCTCGGCAGCCCCGCAGCCTCCACCTGCACCAGCTCGAACGACTCCATCATGTCCTGGAGGCGGTGGCGTCCCAGCGGCCGCAACCTGATATGCGGGGGCAGGTCCGCCGCTGCCGGGTCGGCGGTGGCGCTCGAGGCCACCACCTGGCCACCGTGGACAAGGGCCTGGATGCGGGAGCACTCGAAGAGCGCGGGTCCGTAGTAGTGGCGGCCGCGGGTCTCCACGGGCCCGCCGTGCACGGCGATGCGCACACGCAGCTCGCCCAGCTCGCCCCACGGTTCCGCTGCCACGCATCGCTGGATGACCACCGCCGCGGCGATGGCATCGGCGGGACGCGCGAACGCTCCGTACACGGCATCGCCCACGGTCTCGAAGACGACGCCACCACCGTCCTCGATGGCGGCGGCCAGCAGCTCGTGGTGGCGGGCAAGCGCCGGACCGAGTGCGCTGCGATGCGCCTCCAGCAGGCGCGTGCTGCCCTCGATATCGGAGAAGAGGAAGGTCACGTCGCCCTGGGGTAGAGCGGGCCGGTCAGCGGCCCCGAGCAGTGCCTGAGCGTCAGCCACCGTGCGCGCTCCTGCGAGCAGGTGCCAGCCGCAGGCGACGCGGGCCGGAGGAGCGTCGTGTGCGCCTCACCGCGCGGAGGATAGACCATCGCCGTGCCCGGAGGCCCCGCGGTCGGGTGAGCACCGCCCTGCCGTATGATGCGGTAGGTTGCGGTGGCATGGTGCCGGCACGCGGGATCGGGAGGAGGACAGCGCGGTGACCATCCGGGCAGACAGCAGGCGGCATCGACCCCAACGGGCACGCCGACGGCCGCACCTATGCCCTGCCCGGCCTGCTGCGCGAGCGCATCCTCGTGCTCGACGGCGCCACCGGCACGCTGCTGCAGGGTCACGCGCTCGATGAGGCCGGCTTCCGCGGCGAACGCTTCGCGGGACACCCGCGCGACCTCAAGGGCGCCAACGACCTGCTCTCGCTGACGCAACCCGGCATCGTGCTCGAGATGCACCGCCAGTACCTGGCGGCCGGCGCCGACATCATCACCACCAACACGTTCAACGCCACGCGCGTCTCCATGGCCGACTACGCGCTGGAGCCGTGGGTGGCGGAGATGAACCGCGAGTCCGCCCGACTCGCGCGCGAGGCCGCCGATGAGGCCGAGGCGGCAGACGGCGCCGCGCGCTACGTGCTGGGCTCGCTGGGCCCCACCAGCCGGACCGCCTCGCTCTCCCCCGACGTCAACGATCCCGGCGCCCGCAACACCTCCTTCGAGGAGCTGGCCGACGCGTACCTGGAGGCAGCGCGCGCCCTCGTCGAAGGGGGTGCGGACATCCTGGCCATCGAGACTGTCTTCGACACGCTCAACGCCAAGGCCGCCATCTTCGCGGTGGAGACGCTCTGGGACGAGGAGGGCTACCGCCTGCCGCTCATCGTCAGTGGCACCATCACCGATGCCTCCGGCCGCACGCTCAACGGCCAGACGGTGGCGGCACTTCTGGAACACGGTCCGGCACGCGCGTCCGCTGGCCGTCGGCCTCAACTGCGCGCTCGGCGGCAGGCAGCTGCGGCCCTTCGCCGAGGAGCTGGCGCGCATCGCCGACACCTTCCTCTCGATCTATCCCAACGCCGGTCTGCCCAACGCCTTCGGCGGCTACGACGAGACGCCCGCGGACACCTCGGAGGTGCTCGGCGGCATGGCCCGTGACGGCGCCGTCAACATCGTCGGCGGCTGCTGCGGCACGGGGCCCGACCATGTCCGTGCCATCAAGGCCGCGGTCGCGGGCGTGGCGCCGCGCGTGGTGCCGAGCGTGGAGCGCCGCACCCGCCTGGCGGGCCTGGAGCCCTTCGACATCGGACCCGACTCACTCTTCGTCAACGTCGGCGAGCGCACCAACGTCACCGGCTCGCGCAAGTTCGCCCGGCTCATCCTCGACGGTGCCTACGCCGAGGCCGTGGAGGTGGCGCGGCAGCAGGTCGAGAACGGCGCCCAGGTCATCGACATCAACATGGACGAGGGCATGCTCGACTCGGAAGCGGCCATGACCCGCTTCGTGCGCCTGCTCGTTGCCGAGCCGGACATCGCCCGCGTGCCCTTCATGATCGATTCGTCGAAGTGGTCGGTCATCGAGGCCGGCCTGCGCTCGGCCCAGGGTCGCCCCATCGTCAACTCGCTCTCGCTCAAGGAGGGCGAGACCGAGTTCCTGCGACAGGCGCGACTGGCTCGGCGCTACGGGGCCGCGGTCGTGGTCATGGCCTTCGACGAGGACGGCCAGGCGGAGACGGTCGAGCGGCGGCTGAGCATCGCGCGACGGGCATACCGGCTGCTGACCCACGAGGTCGGCTTCTCCGCGGAGGACATCATCCTCGACCCCAACATCTTCGCCATCGGCACGGGCATCGCCGAGCACGACGACTACGCGGTCGCCTTCATCGAGTCGGTCCGCCGCATCAAGGCCGAGCTGCCCGGCGTGCTCACCAGTGGTGGCGTGTCCAACGTCTCGTTCTCGTTCCGCGGCAACGACCCCGTGCGCGAGGCGATCCACGGCGTCTTCCTGGTCCACGCCATCGCTGCCGGCCTGGACATGGCCATCGTCAACGCCGGCGCCCTGCCGGTGGTCGACGACCTCGACCCCGAGCTGCGCGAGCGGGTGGAGGACCTGGTCCTCAACCGCCGGCCCGACGCGACCGACCGGCTGCTCCAGATCGCCGACCAGGCTCACAGCACCGCGGTGGGTGCCGAGCGCGACCTCTCGTGGCGCGCGCTGCCGGTGGGGGAGCGGCTCACCCACGCCCTCGTGGAGGGCATCAGCGACTGGATCGTGGAGGACACGGAGGAGGCGCGGCTGGCGGCGGACCGTCCGCTGCACGTCATCGAGGGACCGCTGATGGCGGGCATGGACGTGGTCGGCGACCG
>CAVORC010000020.1:0-39356 GCA_963698505.1 uncultured Chloroflexia bacterium
CCTGCTGCGCCGAACGTACGCCTGCGGATGGGCGCATCGCGGGGCCGCCGGACGACGGTCCCGCCGCGCTGGGTCTTCCGCATGCTCTGGAACGCTTCACCGGGCCGGCTACGCCATCACTGGCGGCCGGCTCGGTCTTCGTACCGGCGGGGAGCAGCGCGTGGGCGTGCTGCGACTGCGAACGACCGGACGCCGCTCGGGCACGGAGCGCGCCGTCATGCTCAACTACCTGCCCGTGGGCGAGGCCTTCGCGGTCGTCGCCTCCAATGCCGGTGCCAGCGAGCCGCCGGCGTGGTGGCGCAACCTGCAGGCGCAGCCGCGGGCGATGGTGGACCTTCCGTCCAAGGCGGTGCCTGTCCGCGCCCGCGAGGCCGAGGGGGACGAGCGAGCGCTGCTCTGGCAGCGGTTCGTCGAGCAGACGGCCGCCTACGAGCAGTACGCTGCCACAGCCGAGCGGGTCATCCCGATCGTGATCCTGGAACCGACCGACGAGGAGGCCGATGCCTGAGCTGCGCGCCGATGCCATCATCTTCGACATGGACGGGGTCGTCATCGACTCGGGGGACGTCTATGCCAAGCATTGGCGCTCATGGGGGGCCGAGCACGGCTTCGACTACGACACCCAGATCGCCCACATCCACCCTGGCCGGCCGCCGGTCGAGACGGTCCGGATGCTGGCGCCGCAGCTCGACGCGGTCGCCGAGTCGATCCGCTTCAACGCCTCGCTCGAGGCCGACGACGGCGCTGACGCCATCGCCGCCATGCCCGGCGCGGCTGCCCTGCTGGAGAGCCTCCCGCACGACCGTTGGGCCATCGCCACCAGCGCCTTCCGCACGATCGCACAGCAGTGGCTGGCCCACGTGGGCCTGCCGGAACCGGCCGCGCTGGTGACGGTCGACGACATCGAGAGGGGCAAGCCGGCGCCCGATCCCTACCTGCGTGCGGCTGCGTTGCTGGGACTCGATCCGCGACGCTGCCTGGTGGTCGAGGACGCACCCGCCGGTATCGCAGCCGGCAAGGCCGCGGGTGCCACGGTGCTGGCGGTGCGGACCACGCACGCAGCCGAGGATCTGGAGGCGGCCGATCACCAGGCAGCCGGCCTCCACGCCATCCACGCCCGCTGGGATGGCCGCCGTCTGGCCGTCGACTGGGAGCTGCCCGACGAGATCTAGTCGCGTCTCGTCTCGCTGGGTCGTGCCGCCGTCGACCTGCCTTCGCCGAGGATCGCCCGCTGACTGCTTTCGCCCACGGTGTAGGCCCCGCTGACGGCCTTCGCCTGCCGTATGGCGCCGCTGATCGCCTTCGCCCACGGTGTAGGCCCCGCTGACTGCCTTCGCCCAGGCTCGATGCACGAGGCGACTCACTGGGCCGGGCGCGACGTTGTCCTCGGCCCGGCGATGCCACCAGCGACTCGGTACGCGTCCATCTCGGACGGATCGCATCCGCCGATGACTCAAACGGCCGATCTGGTCCGTGCCGCCGTCAGAGCTCGGACGTGTGAGTCACAGGGGACATCAGGCGCTGATCCCACGGCCGATCTGGTCCGTGCCGCCGTCAGAGCTCGGACGTGTGAGTCACAGGGGACATCAGACGCTGATCCCACGAGCCGCGGCCACCCCACGGCCCGATGCCGAGCGACGGAGGCTGGCGCTCACGAGCCGCGGCCACCCCACGGCCCGATGCCGAGCGACGGAGGCTGGCGCTCACGAGCCGCGGCCACCCCACGGCCCGCTGCCGAGCGACGGAGGCTGATCTCACGAGCCGCGGCCACCCCACGGCCCGATGCCGAGCGACGGAGGCTGGCGCTCACGACCCGTGGCCGACGCTACTTCAGGTAGTCGCGGGCGACCTCGCGCTTGAGGAAGCGGCCGTGTCCGGGGCTGCCCTTCCACTCGCCGTCCTCGACGATGACGGCCCCTCGTGAGAGGACGATGTCGCTGTGTCCCTGGACCTCCATGCCCTCGTAGCAGGAGTAGTCGACGTTCATGTGGTGCGTGGCAGCCGACAGCACGTGCTTCCGCTCCGGGTCGTAGATCACGATGTCGGCGTCGTAGCCCGGGGCGATGACGCCCTTCCGGCCGGCCAGGCCGAAGATGCGAGCGGCGGCCGTCGAGGTGACCTCTACCCAGCGCTCCTTGCTCATGCGCCCGTTGACCACGCCCTGGAAGATGAGGTCGACTCGCTCCTCCACGCCGGGGAGCCCGTTGGGGATCTTGCGGAAGTCGCCGCGGCCGAGCTCCTTCTGGCCCTTGAAGTCGAAGGGGCAGTGGTCCGTCCCGACCGTCTGCAGGTCGTCCTTGACCAGTCCGCGCCACAGGTCCTCCTGGTGGTCGGCCGGCCGCAGCGGCGGGGAGCACACGTACTTGGCGCCCTCGAACCCGTTGCCCATGTCCTCGAGCGACAGGAAGAGGTACTGGGGACACGTCTCGGCGAAGGCCATCGCACCGCGGTCACGGCCCCGGACGACCTCCTCGAGCGCATCCCGCGAGCTGAGATGGACGATGTAGACGGGCACCTCAGCGGCCTCGGCGAAGCGGATCACGCGGTTGACGCACTCGCCCTCGAAGACCGGCATGCGTGAGACGCCGTGATAGTAGGGATCGGTCAGGCCCGCCTCTGCGTTGGCGTTGGCGACGATGTCGATGGCCACGCCGTTCTCGGCGTGCATCAGGATGAGGCCGCCGTTCTCCGCCGTCTGGCGCATGGCGCTGAAGATGGCGCCGTCGTCGGAGAGGAACACGCCCGGATAGGCGGTGAACAGCTTGAAGTCGGTGACGCCGTCCTCGACGAGGTCGTCCATCTCCCTGAGCGTGGCGTCGTTGACGTCGCCCATGATCATGTGGAAGCCGAAGTCGATGGCTGACTTGCCCTCGGCCTTGGCCATCCACGTCTCCAGCCCCGGCCGCAGCGCCTCGCCCTTGCCCTGAACGGCGAAGTCGATGATGGTCGTCGTGCCGCCGAAGGCCGCAGCTCGAGAACCGGTCTCGAAGTCATCCTTGGAGGAGGTCCCGCCGAAGGGCAGGTCCATGTGGGTGTGCGGATCGATGCCGCCGGGGATGACCCAGCGGCCCTTGGCGTCGATCGTCCGGTCCACTGCCAGCTGTGCCACCGCGCCGAGCACCTGCCCGGAGGCCGACTGATCCCCGATCTGGCCAACGGCCACGATCTGCTCGTCCTCGATGAGGACATCGGCACGGAACGAGCCGTCCGCGTTGACGACGGTGCCGTTGGTGATGAGCGTTCGCATCCGGTCCCTCCAGTTGAAGACGTTGTGGCGGCACGGGGAGTCATGGCCAGTGGGCTCATGGTAGCCCTGCCGGCGAGGCCGACGCTGGCCGTGTCTGGTGCTGGCTGGGATGCGGGTTGGCTACATCCGGGACGGCTCGTGTACCGTTAGGCTGGTCATGCCCACGACTCCCGAGCGCCCCCGCAGCCCGGGGCGTACCGCCGCCGTCATCACCACCGCCGTCGCCCTCGCGCTTGTGCTCTCGCTGCTTCCGGGAACCGCAGGCAGCGTGGCCGGCGCCGATCGCCAGGCTGCCGCCGGCAAGAGCGCTGGTGGCAGGACCGATTGGAGCGCGAGACAGGTTCGCAAGGGTGACATCGCCCCGCGCGACCGGGAGCTCGCCGCCCGACTGCCCGGCCGCGCCACGGTCGGCTACCACCCAGAGACCGGCCGCGTGCGCTTCATCTCCGGCTCGTCGTCCGCGCCCCTGAGCGCCGAGCTGCCGGGTGTGGCCGCCGGCAGGCGCGCCCTCGCGGCGGCTGATGCGCGCACGGCGGCGCGACGGTTCGTGGAGCGGTACGGACCCATGTTCGGCCTGCGGGACGCGTCGCGTGAGCTGCGTGTCAAGGCCACCGAGCGGCGGCTGGCGCCGGCAGCGGGCCTGGCAACCGTGGCCGCCGGTCGGCCCAACGCCACCGTGCGCTTCGAGCAGGTCCGCGAGGGTGTCCCGGTGATGGGCGGCGAGATCGCGGTGCAGCTGTCCGACACCGGGGAAGTGCTCTCCGCTGCCGGAGAGGTGCTGCCGTCCGCGGCGGCCACCCCGTCCGCTGCCAGGATCGGTCGTGGCGCGGCTCGCAGGGCTGCCGCGGCCTGGGTGGCCCGCGAGGCCGGTCGTCCGGCCTCCTCGGTACGCACCAGCGCGGAGGGCCTGGGCGTGTACGACCCGCGCATCATGGACGATCCGGTGCTGGCCGCTGCCGGCAGCCGGTTGGTGTGGCAGATCGATGCCCGGGTACCCGCCAGTGCGCGCAAGCTGGCCGACCATCGGCTGGTGCTGGTCGATGCGCTCGGCGGCGACGTGCTCACCACGATCAGCCGCGTGTACACGGCCGAGGGGCCCAACCGGCGCGTCTGCGACAACCGCAGCGTCCCCGGTCGCAGCTGGGTCTGCGACTCACCCTACGCGCGCAGCGAGGGCCAGCCGCGAAGCGGCATCCGCGAAGTGGATGCGGTCTACCGTGCCATGGGGGCGGTCTACGACTTCTTCTATCAGCGGTTCGGACGCGACGGCATCGACGGCCAGGGCTCGCGCATGAAGGCCACCGTACGCTACTGCCCCAGCTACTGCCCCTGGCGCAACGCAGAGTGGAGGTGGGATGCGCAGCAGGCCATCTTCGGGACCGGCTGGACCAAGGCTGACGACGTCGTGGCGCACGAATACACCCACGGCGTCCTCGACGCCGAGGCGCCGCTCTTCTACCAGTACCAGTCGGGTGCCATCAATGAGTCATACGCCGACGTCTTCGGCGAGCTGTTCGACCTTGCCTACGCCGGTGGCACTGACACACGCGGGACCAAGTGGAAGTTCGGCGAGGACTCGCCCATCGGCGTCTTCCGCGACATGCGCGCACCCACCCGCCATGGGCATCCCGACCGCGTGCGCAGCCCCAAGTGGCACACCGGCACCTCCGACGACGGCGGCGTGCATCGCAACAGCGGCGTGGGCAACAAGGCCGCCTCGCTGATGGCCGCGGGAGGCACGTTCCGCGGCATCAAGGTGAAGGGCATCGGTCGCGACAGGACCGCGCGTGTCTGGTACCAGGCACTGACGACGAGGCTCACGCCGGCCGCCAACTACATCGACCTGGCCGACGCGCTGGTGGCCGCCTGTACCGACCTCGCTGGCAGCGACGGGATGACGCTGGCGCACTGCACGTCGGTGCGTGATGCGACGCGAGCGACGCAGATGAGCAAGAAGCCACGGACCCTCGCGCCCAAGACGGCGCCGCTGTGCCCGGCGGGCACCAGCGCCATCGACGTCTTCCGTGACGACCTGGAGGACCCGGGCGCGGGACGCTGGGCCAGTGCCAGGATCGTGGGCGACAAGAAGGGCTGGTACTACCCCCAGAACCCCAACAACGTCGCCGCCTGGGATGGCACCTGGGCGTCCAGCGGCCAGTACAACTTCTACGCTCCGAATCGTGCCGCCCGCAGCGACACGGTGATGACCCTGCGAGATACGGTGACCTTGCCCGCCGGCGCCTACCTGCGCTTCGGCCACGGCTACTCGTTCGACAAGGACGCCAAGCGCCGGTACGACGGTGGCATCCTGGAGATCCGGGTGGACGGCGGCCCCTGGCGGGGCGTGGGCGGCCTCTTCACACACGGCGGCTACAACGGCAAGATCGCCAACAACTACGGCAATCCGCTCAAGGGCAAGCGGGCCTGGACGGGCGACTCCCACGGCTGGTCTCAGGCGCGCGTGGACCTCTCGACGTTCGCCGGTCGCAGCGTCAAGCTGCGCTTCCGCATGGGTTCCGACCGCTCGGTGGGAGCGCGGGGCTGGTATGTCGACGACGTCCGCATCTATGCCTGCGCCGCCGACACCGACCGTCCCACGGGGACCATCACCATCGAGGATGGTGCCGCGAGCACCACCGACGCCCAGGTCTCGCTCGCGTTCAGCTCGGCCGACGCGACGACCTGGGTGACCCGCCTGCGCGTGTCCGGCAGTCCCAAGCTCACGTCCAGTGGCAAGCTCCTGGCCAAGGGCATCAGCATGCCCATCCGCGATGGGCTCAGCTGGGATCTGTCCGACAGGACCTACGGCGGCTCGGGCAAGCCTGGCCTCCGGCGTGTCTATGCACAGGTGCGCGATGCCGCGGGCAACTGGTCGAGGGTGTTCTTCGACGAGATCGAGCTGCTCGACCCGTAGGGCTCTGTCCGGTCGGCCGGTCGGGGGCGACAGCCCCGGCGGCTATCCGCCGCTGCCGAAGTTCTCGATGTCGAGGATGACTCGCGAGTTGGCCGGCTTGGCCTGGCCGCCCCAGCCCTTGGCCTCCATGCGAGCGCAGCTGTCGGTGCGCAGGCCGATGGCCGTGCGGACCTTGCCGTCCGATCCTTCGAAGAGCTGGATCCTCCTGATCTGATCGATGCCCTCCGCCTCAAGCTGGGAGGACTCGATGGTCTGGTTGGCCGTGATGTCGACCGGGCCGTCGAAGGTGATCAGCAGGGCGCGGTCACCCTGCACGCGGCTGATGCCGTACTCATTCTGGATGGCCTGCGGCGTGGTCCACTCCATGGTGACCGTGGTGCCTCGCTTGGGGCGCTGCTTGGATTGCCGGGACAGCTTCCAGTAGACCTGGTCGAAGGCGCCGTCATCGTCGCTGCGCACTCCCGCCTGGACCTCGCTCAGGAGCCACTTGAGCGGCCCCTGGTCCCCGATCGCGCCGTCGTCGCAGGTGTACTCGAATGCCGTGCCTGCAGCGACGGGCGTCTCCTCTGCTGGGATGTCCGGGCCCTCGGCCCCTTCGATGACCACGTCGCCATCGGTGGCCGGGGTCGCGTCGGGCGCGGCGGACGGGCTCGCCACGGCCTCCGGGCCGAGACGACCGCCGCTGCTGAGGATGCCGCCGCCGGAGACGGCCAGCGAGCCTCCCACGAGCAGCAGTCCCACGACCAGCAGGAGGCCGATGGTGGCACTGAGTCCGGAACGTCGCGTGCTGGGCATGTCCACCCGACCGGGGGACACGCCGCGCAGCGGGTCGTTGGCACTGGCGATGGGCAGGCCGCAGTTGCGGCACACCCGCGCACCGGCCTCATTGGCGAGACCGCACGCTGGGCAGGTCACGCCCACGGGGGTCGGCTCCGGCGTCCACGGCTGACGGGCGCTGCCACCACTCGGGGGTCTGTTGGGTCCACTCATCCGAGCGGATGGTGCCACAGGCGCCCGGTTTCCGGGTGCGCGGGCTCAGCCGGGCGCTCAGCGACGGGTGCGACCGTCGCTCACGCCTGCCCGAGTGCCGCCCGGAAGGCCGGGATGACGTCGCGGCCGTAGGCCTCGAGCTGGGCCTCCTCGTCGCCGTTCATGAGGTAGAGGTTGAACTGGTCCACGCCGGCCTCGTGCAGCTCCAGCAGGCGGCGCACGTGCTCCTCGGGCGGGCCGACGATGCTGAAGCGATCGGCGACCTCATCCGCCACGAACTGGGCGTTGTCGGAACCGACCTCGGCGTGATGCCGGTAGTCGTAGCCCTCGCGCTCGTGGATGTAGCCGGTCAGCGACTCGGGCAGCTGTTCGCGCGGGTACGTGTTGACCAGGTCCACGACGTGGTTGCTGACGAGGGCGGGGAACCAGCGCACGCGTTCTCGACACTCGTCGACGGGGCCGACGTGGGCCGGAGCGGCCGCCTGGACCCTGATCTCGGCCGGGTCACGCCCAGCCTCGACGGCGGCATCGCGCATGATGCCGATCATCCAGCGGATGAGGTCGACGTCGGCGAGCTGCAGGATGACCCCGTCGGCCGCGCGGCCGGTCATGCCCAGCACCATCGGCCCGTAGCCGGCGATCCAGACCGGCAGCTCGTTGCCCGGCGTCCAGGTCAGCTCCAGCTCGGTATCCATGTAGGTCGCGCTGCGACCCTCCACCAGGTCCTTGACGATGCGGACGGCATTCTCGAGGACGCGCGTCTTGACGGGCCCCTTGCCCAGCACGCGCTGGGCGCTATCGCCTCGGCCGATGCCCAGGTCCATGCGCCCGCCGGAGATCTCGTCGAGGGTGGCCAGGACGCTGGCGGTGACGGTGATGTCGCGCGTGGCGGGGTTGGTCACGCAGGTGCCCAGGCGCATGCGCTCGGTGTTGACGGCCATGAGCGTCAGCAGCGGATAGACGTCCTTCCACAGGATGTGTGAGTCGAAGAGCCAGCCGTAGCTGAAGCCGGCGGCCTCCGCCTGCCGGGTGAGGGCGATGGTGCGCTCGATGCTGTGCTCGGGCTTGAGGGTGAATCCGAAGTCCATGGCCGGGCAGACTACACGCTACGCGGCTGGTGCGACAGCCCGATCTTCAGGCGGGCGAGTTTCCTGCGCCAGGAATGGCAGCAGCATGGCCACGATGACGAGGCCCGGATAGAGCCATGTCCAGCCGGTGGCGATGGCCGGCAGCCAGGAGGCAAGGGGCAGCAGGATGGCCCATCGATGACCGCGCCCGGCAAGGAAGACGGCCGGCACCAGCAGCATCGCCAGGTAGTGGTCCCAGAGCAGGGGAGATAGCAGCAGTGATGCCATCAGCGTGACCATGAAGCCGACCTCGCGGTCCCGGCGGAGGCTGAGCACGACCGCTCCGATGGCGACGGCGTAGCCGGCCAGCAGCGTCACCGTGGCGCCCCGTTGGTCGGCTCCCAGCTCGAGCGCCACCGAGCCGAGGTCGCGATTGAAGGTGACACCGCTGACCTCGCTCATGTTGCGCAGCATGCTGAGGTAGTCGAGGTAGCCGCTGATGCCGACGAACGGCAGCGACATGGCCACGAGCACCAGGCCGGCGGCGACGGTCCAGGCCACGGCCCGCCACTGACGCCGCATCAGCTGCCACAGCAACAGGAGGCCCAGCGTCGGGCGCACCGAGATCGCGACGGCCTGGGCGATCTGCCCCAGTGGCTGGTCCAGCCACCGCCACGCCGCGGCCACCGGCAGCAGCAGCGGGACGCTCACGTTGCCCAGGGCGAGGTCGCGCGTGACCGCGTAGCTGACGGCGCCCACGGCGAAGCCCAGCAGACGCACCGACCAGCTCACCGGCATCAGCGCACAGGCAGCCAGCAGCGCGACCACGTGGGCCGCGTACCACAGCGCCGAGCTGACGTCAGGCGACAGGGACACGAGAGGCGCGACGGCGATCCCCAGCGGTGGTGCGTACAGGTACAGGCCGTACGGCCCCGGCCGGAACGGTCCGGAGAGCGTCTCGGGCTGGTAGAGGGACGCTCCGTCGGTCAGTCGCCGAGCGGCGGCCAGGTAGGCCTCGAGGTCGTAGCCCCAGCTATCGGAACCCGGAAGCGACAGCAGTCCGAGGGCCAGCCAGAGGCCCCCCACGAGGGCCAGTGCCAGACCGGCGAGCAGCATCGGATGCCCGGAGGACGATGCCTCCGGACCCGTCGTATCTGTCATGTCGCGCTGGCCTGGCGAACCGCCCGAGGGGTGATGCCGGCCTCATCCTGCGGTCGTCGCACGAGGAAGGGCAGCAGCATCACGACCACGATCAGGAGCGGAGCCGCGATGGGCAGCCAGGAGAGCAACGGCAGCAGGATCAGCGGGGCCCAAAGGCGATGGGCAAGGAAGGCAGCCGGCACCACCAGCGTGGCCAGGTAGTGGTCCCACAGCAGCGGCACCACGAGGAGCGACGCACACAGCACGACCACGTAGCCGATCTCGCGTTCGCGCCGCAGGCTGGCGACGACGGCCACGGCTGCCAGCAGGATGCTCGCCAGGCGTGCCGCCGATACCAGCCCTTCCCCAGCCCCCAGGGAGAGCGCGAGCGCCCCCAGGTCCCGGTTCTCGCTGGGGCCAGTGGGCACGCCGAGGTTGCCCAGGACGGCGAGGTAGTCGACGTATCCCGCGATGCCGACGAACGGCAGCGTCATGAGGATGAGGGCGACGCCGGTGGCACAGGTCCACACCACCGCCCGCCACTGGCGTCGCAGCACCTGCCAGACGAGGAAGAGCCCGAGGCTCGGTCGCACCGGAATCGAGAGCGCCATGGCGATGGAACCGATGGGTCGGTCGAGATAGCGCCAGCCGAGGACCAGCGGCAGCAGGAGCAGGAGACTGACGTTGCCCAGGATGGGGTCCTTGAGGCCGGGGAGGCTGAAGGCGACGACACCGAACGCCAGCGCACGCAGCACGAGTCGCACCGGCATGAGGGCGCAGGCCAGCAGGGCCGCACCCACGCGGATGCCCCACCAGATCGCCGAGCTCTGGGTGATGGGCATCTCGGTGAAGGGCAGCATGGCCACGCCCAGCGGCGGCGCGTAGTAGTAGAGATCGGGAGGTCCTGGCTCGAACGCGCGGGTGATGAGCGCCGGCGAGTACAGCGAACCATCCTCGCTGAGCCGGCGTGCGGCGTTCAGGTAGGCGGCCAGGTCACTGGCCCAGGCGCTCTGCTCGTAGACCCAGAGCCCCTCGGCCCATGCGCCGTCACGGTAGCGCACGAAGAGCAGGACCAGCCAGAACAGGCCGAGCCCGACGACCGCGGCCGAGACCGCGGCCGCTGCCCAGCCGGATTCGGCGGGCCCGTTAGGGCCGGACGAGGTCCTCGTAGGCGTCGGGGCGACGGTCACGGTAGAACTGCCACGTGTCGCGCACCTGCTTGACCATGTCCATGTCGAGGTCGCGGACGATCAGCTCCTCCTCGTGGGCATCGCCGATCTCGCCGAGGTACTGGCCTCGCGGGTCGCAGAAGTACGACTGGCCGTAGAAGTCGTCGTCCCCCAGCGGCTCGATGCCGACGCGGTTGATGGTGCCCACGAAGTAGCCGTTGGCCACCGCGTGCGAGCGCTGCTCGATGTGCCAGAGGTACTCCGACAGGCCGCGCGAGGTGGCGCTGGGGATGAGCACGATCTCGGCGCCGTTGAGGCCCAACGCCCGGGCACCCTCGGGGAAGTGGCGGTCGTAGCAGATGTAGATGCCGAACTTGGCGATGTCGGTCTCGAAGACCGGGTAGCCCAGGTTGCCGGGGCGGAAGTAGAACTTCTCCCAGAAGCCCTGCACGTGCGGGATGTGGGTCTTGCGGTACTTGCCCAGGTACGTTCCGTCGGCGTCGATGATGGCGGCCGTGTTGTAGTAGATGCCCGACGCCTTCTCGTCCACCTCGTACATCGGCGCCACGACCACCATGCCGGTCTCCTTGGCCAGGTCCTGCATGCGCGCGGTCGTGGGCCCGTCGGGGATCAGCTCGGTGTAGGCGTAGTACTCGGTATCCTGCACCTGGCAGAAGTAGGGCCCGTAGAACAGCTCCTGGAACAGGATGAACTGTGCCCCCTGCCTGGCCGCCTCGTGGGCGTGCTGCTCGTGCTTCTGGATCATCGATTCCTTGTCGCCCGTCCAGGTGGCCTGGACGAGGGCTCCACGGACGACACGGGACATTCAGGGACCTCCGGGGGTGCGGCGCCGATTGGATCGCCCGAGGGTACACCGCGCGCCAGAGCCATGGTGCGGTCGTCGTGTGGGAGAGGATCGCAGGCCTCCACTGACATGCTGCGGTACGGGGGTGTGGCTGCGCTACTTCGTCCGGGTGTAGTAGATGCCGGCTGCGGCCCCGGAGCGTGCGAAGCTGAGCCGGCCGCTCACCAGCTGTGGCTTGCCGTCGCGGCCGCTGCCGCTCAGGCTGCCACCGGTCCAGATGCCGCCGCTGGCGCGGTCGTAGCGCAGGTCTCCGCTCTTGGTATAGACGATGTAGGTGACGTTGCTGGAGTGGTTGAGATCGACAGGGCCAAAGGACCGCGAGACGTAGCGCTTGGTCCAGCCACCGCTGGCGCCGGCGCTGCCCTTCATCACCAGGTAGGTGCCCTGCTTCTTGACCACGTAGGCGATGCGCGGCGCGTTCGAGGGAGGCTGCCCGAAGAGGCCGGGCGTCTGATCGAGCGTCAGGGCGACCTGCTTGACGCGGCCTCCGTGGGCCTTCGACTTCTTCCAGCCCTTGCTCGTGCGCACGCCGAACTTCAGGCCGGCCGCGGTGCCGGCGCCATCCCCGTACGCCACGCGCGGCGAGCCTGTGCTGGTCAGCGCCAGGTCCACCGGGCTCGTGCAGCACGATCCGTCGATCAGCTCGTCGATGGTCCACGGCGTCGTGGCCGCGGGGCCCTTGAGGAACCTGAGCTTCTTGCCTGCCGTGCGCACGGCGATCGAGAGCGTCCCGGCACGGGCACCCAGCGAGACCTGTGTGGCGGCGCCCTCGAAGCGCCTGGTCAGCGCCCAGCCGCAGCCGGCCGCCGCCGCGGGTCGATCGCTCGACGCGGTGAAGACACCCTGCTCGCCGCCATCCCGGCGAGCGAACGCGATGTGGACCACCCCACCATCGATGGCGATGCTGGGGCTGCGGTCGTTGCCGCTGCTGAGCTGGCACTCCGTCCACGGCCCAGTCGCATCGGTGACGTACCAGACGCCGCCGCTTCCTCGCTCGGTCGCGATGTGTGCGTGGCCGCCAGCGTCGATGGCCAACGAGTGGGTGGGGGCGACGTCGTGCGCGAAGACTCGGGTCGGCGACGTCCAGTTGCCGGAGAACGCGCTCGCCAGGCCCGTCCCCAGGAGCGTGGCCACCAGGGCCAGCACCAGTGCGCCGGGGAGCCGCAGGCGGGCGGGCGCTCGAGTGGATGCGTGCATGGCCCCACTCTCCTGCGCCGCCGCCCTCGTGTCCCCTGGGCCGATGGTCCTGTGCGCGGGTCGGCCCGGCCGGTCTAGCGCAGGATGTAGAAGCCGCCGAACTCGACCCTGTCGGCCGCGCTCAGTGGCTTCACCGCCACCGAACGGACCTTGGCCTTGCTCCAGTTCATGGTCCACACCAGCTTTCGGTCGGTCCGCTTGGCCCGCTCCAGGTCGACGACCGCGACCCGCTTGCCGTTGACGAAGACCTTGGCTTTGCCCATGCCTGGCCCGGTCCGGCTGATGAGGGCGATGGAGCGGCCCTTGAAGCGCGTCTTGATCTTGGTCGGTTCACTGCCAGCGGTCTGCACGCCGGCACCGAGGGTCTTGCCCACCGGCCCACGGATGGCCGGGTTGCGTCGCGCGCTGTAGGCCCACGGTCCACTCGTACCCTTGTCGTCGATGGCCTTGACACGGAAGCGGTTCCGGCTGTCGGGCTTGAGCCAGACGTCGACCCACTTGTCGGCGTCGTCGTCCATCTCCACCGTCGTCCACGCACCCTTACCCGTCTGGCGCTGCAGCTTGTAGCGCGCGACCGCGGCGTCGTTGTCAAAGGGCCGGTACATCACGGTCGCGGCACCAGGCAGGATGTTGCCCACCTTCAGCGCGAGGCGGGGCTTGGCCAGCATGGGGCCCATCTGCTGGGAGCGGACAAAGGTGAGGTTAGGATTGAGGTAGCGCTTCAGGATGCGCCTGCTCGACCAGCCCTTCTTGGCGCAGCTGTTGACGCTCCGGGCGTACAGCTTCCAACCGTTGGCATCGGCAGCACAGGTGCTGCTCGTGCCTGCGCGGTAGCCGGTCAGGAAGAAGCGACCACCCTTGCGCAGCGTCAGGTTCCAGGTGTGGTCGATGGCGCGCCACTGACGGCTGGTGGGCGTGGCGCCCTCGGGGCGGTAGAGCTGGTCCGCGGTGTCGTCGCGGACGTCGTAGCACCTGCCGCCGCGGACGTAGTGGGCGCGATGATTGCCCTTCAACGTGTAGTACCAGGCGTACTGCTTCGTCGCGAGGGCGCCGGCTTCAAGCGTGGCCATGTTGAGGCGGCTGGGCCATTCGCCCGAGGCCATGACCTCGGCGACATAGCGCCGGAAGCTCACCTTCTCGACGCGACCCGTGCGGGTGCGCAGCACCCGGATCGTCCGTGGTGGCACGGCTCTGCTGGTCCAGCCGGTGCAGGACGACGCGGCAGCGGCAGGCGCCGGCGCCGCGAGCTGCGGGACCGACAGCGCCGACAGGGCGATGATGGCTCCCAGCGCGATGCGCGATGCGGATGCGATGACGTGACGGGGACTCCGACGCGCGCTGATGGCGCGATGCGGATAGGTGGGCATGCGTCCTCCTCGCCGCACGCAGTCGCTGGGGCGACGCGGGCAGCAGTGCCGCACGAAAGCAGGGCGCTGGTGGAGCGGCCACCGATCTGGGGTCGGTAGCCTTGCCCGTCGAGGGCGCGTCGACCAGGACGCGCGGTCGGGGACTGCAACGGGGCGCTCCAGATCCTGGGGAATCGGATCGCACCCGTCGGGTTCGGTGCGCTCGACCACGGCGGTCGTGCGTCACCTGAGCCCTGCCGCAGGGCGGCGGGTCTTCGGTTGGGCGAGCCTCATTCGAGTGGCTTGTCCAGCAGACCCTAGCAGGCCATGGCCGCTGCTGCAGCGCCGGGACCCGGAGGGGCAGCCCGAGTTATCCACAGAATCGAAGACCGGGCCGCTCAGACGACCCGGTCGGTTCGATGGTGTGGCCGCCCCGGCGGGGCGATCCGGGGTCAGGCGTCGCGGGTGCGGAACACCTGCCAGGCGCCCACGAAGGCGGCGATGCCGGCGGCCCAGTAGAGCAGGCGGCCGATGAGGTGCAGGAAGTCCTGCGAGCCGCCGCCGAGCCGGGCCCAGCCCAGGAGGCTCATCAGGGCGAACAGGGCGAGGGACACGCCCAGCGCGCCGATGATGATGCGGTAGGCGCTGCCGAAGTCGTAGTGGCCCCAGCGATGGACCCAGATGGCGAGCACCGTGAGGGCTGCCAGGACGACGGTGAAGTCGCTCGCGTAGATGCGGTAGTCGAGGAGGAACTGGAACACCAGGTAGATCAGCACGATGCCACCCGCGGCGGCGAGCACGAACTGCTCACCCGCGATCAGGCGCTCGCGGACGGCACTCACCGCGGCGGTCGCGGCGGCCGTGGCCTGGGCGGTCTGTGACGGGCCGGTCGATGCCGGCTGCGCGGGCTGGCTCTGGGGCTCCTCGGCCGGAGCGTCCTTGGGGGTCTGGTTCTTGGGACCGGACATCGGGGCTTCCTCCTACGTGGCAGGCTTGAGCGTGAATGTAGCGGGTTCTGTCCCGGCTGCGATGCCCTTATGGTGCCCACCGGGGACGGGACCTTCGGGCGACCCTTCGGCTGGGCGCAAGTATCGCCCAGCGACAACGGCCGCTCAAGCCCGCTCCGCACTCGTGTCGCGGCCCGTTCCGGCGGCGCCCGAAAGGACTGGTGGGCTGCGGGCTACTCAGGTGCCCCGCGGCAGGGAGCGGTGGCGTGGTCCCCGTACGTCAGGACCAGCGCCGATGGCACCGACATGACGATGCCCTTCCACCCGCCGCGGCCCTAGCCTCTGGGGAGCGCCGGTTACGCTCAGGCAGGCGAGCGGCCGGCGCTTTCCACTCTCCAGTGCCCAGCTGCGGCAGACTGCGCCTGTGAACCTCCTCGCGGCCATCCTCTCGCTGCTCCTGGCGGCCTTGGCTACGGTCATGCCGGCGGCCGACACGGACGCCAGGGCCGCCAGCGGTTCCGTCGACGTCATCGGATGGGAGGTCGTGTCACGGCGGCCACACGACGCGGACGCCTTCACCCAGGGTCTCCAGCTCGACGGGAGTGGCCGCCTGTTCGAATCGACCGGCCTCTACGGCGCCTCGACGCTGCGCCAGGTCGACCCGCGCGACGGACGCGTGCTACGCCAGCTCGACCTCCCCGACGACTGGTTCGGCGAGGGCCTGGCGCTGGTCGGCGAGGACCTCGTCCAGCTCACCTGGAACGCGGGCACGGCGACCCGGCGCGATGCCGATACGTTCGAGCTGCTCGAGACCTTCTCGTACGCGGGACAGGGCTGGGGCCTGTGCTTCGACGGCGAACGGCTGGTGATGAGCGACGGCAGCGACGTGCTGACGTTCCGGGACGCCGACACCTTCGAGGTCCTCGAGACGGTCGCGGTCACCTTCGAGGGCCAGCCGTTGTCGCAGCTCAACGAGCTCGAGTGCGTCGACGACGCGGTGTGGGCCAACGTCTGGTATCGCGATCTCGTCGTCCGCATCGATCCGGCTGATGGGCGCGTCACGGGCGTGCTCGATCTCGCCGGCATCCTCGAACCACATCCGCAGGAGTCGGTCGCCGGTGCGGTCCTCAACGGCATCGCCTGGGACCCATCGGCGGGGACGTTCCTGGTCACCGGCAAGCGCTGGCCCGAGCTGATCGAGATCCGCCTCCTGGGATCGGGCGGCTAGCGCGACGGTTCAGCCGGCGAAGGGAACGCGCGGCTGGCCTGGCACCTCCACGCGGGTATGGAAGAGGCTGCCGGCGAGGGGCTGTGCAGCGTGCTCGGCCTCGGACAGCAGCTCCCAGGCGGTGGTGATGAAGGCGTCACGCAGATCCGGCCCGCCCAGCTCGATGCTGGACACGTTGGAGACGGGCAGTGGGATCACCGCGTCGAGCGTGCCGTCGGGCAGGTACCGCTGCACGCCGTAGCCGGGCCACGTGGCCACCCAGACCGCGCCCTCGCTGTCCACGGTCAGGCCGTCGGGTCGTCCGCCGCCGTGCCGGATGGTCACGAACTCGCGGCGGTTGGCGATGTCGCCGCTGGCGGCATCGAAGTCGAACATGTCGATACGCAGCGTCGGCGTATCGACGTAGTACATGGTGCGGCCATCGGGGCTCCAGCCGAGGCCGTTGCTGATGGTGACGCCAGCGAGCATGCGACGCACCGATCCATCGGGGTCGAGGCGGTAGAGCGCGCCGGCTTCCGGCTCGGCATGCCAACCCATCGTGCCGGCCCAGAAGCGCCCCTGCGGGTCGATCTCCCCGTCGTTGAGGCGGGTCACCGGGTTCTGCGCCTCGACCGGCGCGATGAGCTCCGGTGGACCATCGTCGGGCAGCGCGTAGAAGCCATCCTGAAGCGCGGCCACGTAGCCACCGGCCGCGCGCGGCAGCACCACGCCCACGGCACGATCGAGCTCGCGCCGTGTGGTCGAGCCGTCCACGGGATCGGTGGTGAAGACGTGGTTGTTGGGGATGTCCACCCAGATGAGGCGTCCGCTGCGCGGGTCCCACACCGGGCCCTCGCCGACGTAGGCTTCGTGTCGGTAGAGGATGTCCGGGGCGGGAAGCGTGCGTGGGGCCATGTCGTCCTCCAAGGCTTCAGCGCTGCCGTGTCTGGCACGATGGTGCCACCCGCCGTGGATACTTGAACGCCGGAGTCGACATGACCGGACCGATCGCCCGCTCCCGTCGCCGCTCGTCCGAGTCGCGCCGGCGCTATCGGCGGCGCAGCCACGGCAGCGTAAGGAGGTCAGGATGCGCATCAGCGGTGTTCGCACGTTCCTCGTGGGCAACCCCTGGAAGAACTGGCTCTTCGTACGGGTCGACACCGACGAGGGCCTGTACGGCGTGGGGGAGGGCACGCTCAACGCCTTCAGCGCCACCGTGGAGACGGCCATCCACGAGCTCGAGGACGCCTACATCGGGCAGGACCCCACCAACATCGAGCTGATCATCCAGCGCATGACGCGCGACGTCTACAGCGAGGGTGGGCAGATCCACGGTCCGGCGGTGGCGGCCATCGAGGTGGCCTGCTGGGACATCCTGGGCAAGTCGGTGGGTCTTCCGCTGCACGCGCTCATGGGTGGGCGGCTGCGCGACCGCACCCGCGCCTACGCCAACGGCTGGTACCGCACCGAGCGCACACCGGAGGCCTTCGCCAGGCTGGCGAGGGACGTGGTGGCGCGGGGCTACACGGCCCTGAAGTTCGATCCGTTCGGGGCCGCCTGGCGGGTGCAGGAGCGACGCGAGGAGGACCTCTCGCTCGACATCGTGGCCGCCGTGCGCGAGGCTGTCGGCGACGAGGTCGACATCCTCATCGAGGGCCACAACCGCTTCAGCGTGAGCACGGCGCTGCGCCTGGCCGACCGGCTGGCCGACTTCCGGCCGGCCTGGTTCGAGGAGCCGGTGGCGCACCAGAACGTCGGTGCCATGGTGGAGGTCGCGCGTCGCTCGGCGGTGCCGGTCGCCACGGGCGAGTCGTTCACCTCGCTGCAGCAGTTCGCCGAGCTGCTCAAGCACGACGCGGTGCACATCGTGCAGCCGGAGCCGCTGTACCTCGGCGGCATCACGCGCACACGGCAGGCTGCCGCGATGGTCGATGCGCACTACGGCGTGGTCGCGCCACACAACGCGCAGGGACCGGTGTGCGCCGCGATCTCCGCCCAGCTGGGGGCGTGCATCCCCAACTTCTATCTGCAGGAGACGTTCGAGGAGTTCAACGCGAGCTGGACGCAGGAGATCGTCGACGAGCCCATCCTCGCGGTGGACGGCTTCGTGCCGGTGCCGACCCGCCCGGGTCTTGGCATCGACCTCGACTGGGACCGCCTGGCCGGTCACCCGTACGAGCGCGCCAACATGCTGCCGCTCTTCGTGCCCGGCTGGGAGAAGCGTCGCGACGACGAGGGGTAGCGAACGAGCCTGGGGCGCTCGTCTACCCGCTTTCCTGCCGAAGCGTGGCTTCCGCCGGCACCGTGGAACCGTTGTGCGTCGAGAGTGCCCATCACTTATGCGAGCACCTGTCGTGGCGCTGCTCCGACCCGGCACCTCCCTGTGCTCGTAGTCCGTAGGACGAACTGGAGGTACTGACCCATGCGGAAGCAAGCCATCGGAGTGTTCCTCGCTGCGGGACTGGCGCTCAGCGCGCTGGCTGGTCCCGTCCTCGGCGACCAGGAGGCCAGCGTGGATATCTGTCACTGGCGCGGGCACAGCCTGGAGGTCATGTTCGACGAGGTCCTTCCGGACCTCTACGTCAGCGGGCCGCCGGACGATCCCTACGGGGAACCGTTGCAGGCGCTCCTGACCTCCCTCTGCGTCGAGCTGGGTGGCAAGGTGCTCACCGTCAGCGAGGATGAAGCCATCAACGTCCACGGGGTAGCCGACCTGTTCGACGGGTAGCGACCCCGGGGTTCGACGAGCTGCTCCACCGCCCGCCCTGCCAGGGGCGGGCGGTGCACGATGGGCGCCACGAGCACGACCACCTGCGAGACCAGCATCCAGGCGGCGTAGAATCGTGCTCCGGTGGCCGCCGCTCCCTGGGCTCGTGCTGTGCGCTGCGAGCCTTTGGTGTCGGTCGCTGGACCCTCCACACGTCCGCTGGGAGCGATGCATGACCACCGCCAACGATGCCCCGCTCGTCGTCACGCTCGGCGAGATCATGCTGCGCCTGAAGTCACCCGGCCACGAACGGCTCTTCCAGTCGCCCTCGCTGGAGGCGACGTTCGCCGGCGGCGAGGCCAACGTGGCCGTCTCGGTGGCGAACTACGGGCTGCGCGCCCGCTACGTGACCGCGCTGCCGGAGGGCCCGCTGGGCGACGCCGCCATCAGCGCGCTCCGCGCCATGCGTGTCGAGACCGACCACGTGCTGCGGCGAACGGGTCGCCTGGGCACCTACTTCGTGGAGGCCGGCGCCGCACAGCGGGCGTCGACGGTCGTCTACGACCGCGACGGTGCTGCCATCGCCCTCGCGCAGCCCGACGAGTTCGACTGGGATGCCATCTTCGAGGGCGCTCGCTGGTTCCACATCTCGGGCATCACACCGGCCCTCTCGGAGAGTGGAGCGGCGGTCACCGAGGCCAGCCTGCGCGCCGCCAAGCGCGCCGGTGCCACGACCTCGCTCGACCTCAACTATCGCGCCAAGCTGTGGCGGTATGGCCGGCCGGCGCCTGACGTGATGCGTCCGCTCATGGAGCTCGTCGACGTCGCCATCGGCAACGAGGAGGACGCACAGATGTCCCTGGGCTTGAGCGCCCCGACGGACGTCACCTCCGGCAGGCTTGACCACCATGCCTACGAGGCCCTGACACAGCAGGTGATGGATGAGTTTACCTCGCTGTCCGCCGTGGCCATCACCCTGCGCGAGAGCCGCAGCGCCGACATCAACGGCTGGTCGGCGTGCCTGCGTGATGCCACCGGCTTTCACCTCGGCGCGCACTACGACATCCTCGACATCGTCGACCGGGTCGGTGGCGGCGATTCGTTCGCCGGGGCGCTGATCTACGGTCTCATCTCGGAGATGCCGGCCCCCGAGGCGCTCGACTTCGCCATCGCCGCGAGCTGCCTCAAGCACTCCATCCCCGGCGACTTCAACCGCGTAACGGTGGCCGAGGTGCGCAAGCTCGCCCTTGGCGATGCCTCCGGGCGCGTGAGCCGCTGAGCCCAGGGGGCCGCTGAGCCCAGGCCCAGGGGGCCACTGAGACACACCCACGGGAGCCCATCATGACCGACCGACCAGCCATCCCCGCCCTCGTTCGCTCCAGCCGCGTGATCGCCATCGGGCGCAACATCGCCGCGGCCGACGCCCCACGCATCGGCGAGGCACTGGTCGCGGGTGGTGTCCACGTGATGGAGCTGACGCTCAACGATCCCGAGGCCGACGCGCTCGCCGCCATCGCTGCGCTGGCGCGCGTGGCCGACGACCTCGACGCGCTGGTTGGCGCTGGCACGGTGCTCTCGATCGAAGCGGCACAGCGAGCGATCGATGCCGGTGCCCGCTTCATCGTCTCGCCGCACACCGATCATGAGCAGATCGCGTGGTGTGCCGAACAGGGCGTGCCCTGCTTCCCGGGTGCGCTGTCGCCAACGGAGATCGAGGCCGCCTGGTCGGCTGGTGCCAGCGCCGTGAAGCTCTTCCCGGCCGCCGCCGTCGGACCGGGCTACCTCAAGCAGATCGCAGGGCCGTTCCCCGACATCCCGCTGGTGCCGACCGGCGGTGTCTCCGCCGAGAACGCCGGCGACTGGATCGCCGCCGGTGGCGTGGCGGTGGGCATGGGCAGCTGGCTCATCGGCGACGGCGACCCCGCCGGGGTCACCGAGCGGGCGAAGCGCGTCGTCGCGGCCGTCTCAGGCTGAGCGGCTGCTTCGGGCCACGAGCGAAGCGCACTCGTCGTTACACGGCCGGACCGCCTGACCGGTCGCGACGGCAGGATCGGACCACGCGCGAGATGCGGACGACCGCGGCCCAACAGGACCGCGGTCGTGGCGATGGGCGGGCCCGGTGAAGCGAGCCCAGATGGGTACCGCTAGAAGACGCTGTCGGGGTTGTAGAAGCGCTCGACGTTCTCGATGGTGATGAGCGGGGACGGGAAGACCGTGTCCTGGGGCGCGTTGGCCCCTGCCAGGATCGCCATCATGCGGTGGAACCCTGCGCGGCCGATCTGGTCGGAGTTGTTGAGGCCGGTCGACTTGTAGGCGCCGCCCGCCATGATGGCATCGAGGGCCTCCTTCTGGCCGTCGACACCCGCGATGATGACCTGGTCGGACAGGCCCTGGTCCTCGACGACCTTGAGTGCGCCAAGGCACATGGAATCGTTCTCGCAGAAGATGGCGTCGAGGTCCGGGTTCTGGGCCAGCAGTGTCTCAGCCGCGGCGAACCCGCCGTCAGTGCTCCAGCCGGCGAAGTCGGGATAGGTGATGACCTCGATATCGGATGCCTCGACCTTGCTGAGCATGCCGTTGGTGCGATCCAGCCCGATGCTGTTGTCGGCGGGGCCGCCACGGATGACGCCGAGCTTGCCGCCACCGCCGAGCACATCGATGAGGTAGTCGCCGGTCTGTTCACCGATCGCGTAGTTGTCAGGACCGATCCAGCTGGTGTAGTCGCTGCCCTTGAGCAGGCGGTCCACCATGACGACCGGGATGCCAGCCTCATTGATGGCCAGCATGGCCGCAGGCGCAGCCTCGATCCAGCCGGCGCTGACGATGATGCCGTCGACGTCCTGGGCGATGAGGTCCTCGATGTCCGAGGTCAAGGTCTCCACGTCGCCATCGGCGTTGGTCACGAGGACGTTGACGTTGTCGTAGACGGCGGCCTCCTCCTCCACGGCCTTGGACATGCCGATGAAGTAGGCCGCACCGAGCGATAGGTTGGCCACGCCGATGGTGATGTCGTCAGTCTCTTCCTGGGCGACAACGCTTCCGGCGCTGCCGAGCGCCAGCGCCGATGCCAGCAGGGTGGCGGTGATTCGCTTCATTCCTCTTGGTCTCCTCGCGTTGCTAGACGGGATCCACCCGCATCCACGATGGGCGCATCCGGCCCATCCAGCGACACACCCTCAGACCATGCTCAGCGCTCCTTTCGTCGGGCAAGGACGGCGAGGACGATGAGCGCGCCCTTGAAGATCTGCTGGTAGTAGGTCTGCACGTTGAACATGTTCAGCAGGTTGCTGATGAGAGCCAGGACCAGGACGCCGATGAACGTGCCCCGCACACTGCCGCCACCACCACCAAGGATGGCCCCGCCGATGACGCAGGCAGCGATCGCGTCCAGCTCCCAGCCGATCCCCACGCTTGGCTGGGCGATCCCGACACGGGAGGCCAGGATGACGCCGGCTGCACCCGCGAGCGCGGCGCAGATGACATAGGCCAGCGTCGTGTTCCAGAAGACGTTGATGCCGGCGAGGCGGACGGCCTCTTCGTTGCCCCCGATCCCGACGATGGCTCTGCCCGAGGTCGTGCGGCTGAGGAAGAAGCTCATGATCAGGTAGGCCACGATCATGATCACGGTGATGCCCGGGATCGGACCCAGCATGGCCGAGCCGATGCGCAGGAAGCCCGTGTCCGTGTAGACCACGGGAGTCTCCGAGATGACGTAGACCAGGCCTCGCACCGCCGACAGCGAGCCGAGCGTCACGATGAATGGCTGGATCTTGAAGCGAGCGATGATGGCGCCGTTGACCAGGCCGACCGCGGCTGCCGCGAGCACCGCCACCACGATCGCCACCGGGGTGGCCATGGACTCCATCACGATGCCGGTGACGATCGCGCTCAGGGCGACCACCGCACCCACCGAGAGGTCGATGCCACCCGAGAGGATGACCACCAGCATGCCCAGGCTGATGAGCCCGTTGATGACCGTCTGGCGCAGCAGGTTGGTGATGTTCGTCTCGGTCAGGAAAGTGTCCGAGGAGAGCGCGGCGAAGACGAGCAGGGCTACGAACAGCGCCGGCAGTGCAAGGTCGGCCCAGGAGCGCGAGCCGAGGAGCCTTCGCGCGCGCGTCGGACCGGCCATGTCCATCTGGCTCATGCGGCGTGCTCGGCGATGCCCGAGGCGATGGAGAGCAGCCGTTCCTCCGTGGCCTCGGCACGGGAGACCTCGCCCGCGATGCGACCTTGGCGCATCACGAGCACGCGGTCGCTCATGCCGATGATCTCTGGCAGGTCCGACGAGATGAGCAGAAGGCCAAGCCCTTCATCCGCGAGCGAGGCGATGATCTGGTAGATCTGGACCTTGGTGGCGACATCCACGCCGCGCGTGGGCTCATCGAGGATCTGCACCTTCGCGCCGTGGATGAGCCACTTGCCGAAGACGACCTTCTGCTGGTTGCCGCCACTGAGCATGCGCACTTTGCGCGCCGGATCCGGGGGTCGGATGGCCAGCCCCACGATCTGCCCCTCGGCCACCTCCCGTTGCTGCCGCTTGCGCAGGATCCCCATGCGGCTGAGCAGCCCGTGTGAGGCGAGCGTCAGGTTGTCGAGGATGTCGGCCGGCAGGATGAGCCCGTCTCGCGAGCGATCCTCGCTGAGCATGGCCACACCGCTCGCGAGGGCCGCGGCCGGCGACGACGGCCGGTACGGCTCTCCGGCCAGGGTCATGATGCCCGCATCGATCGGCGATGCGCCGAAGACCGAGCGAGCCAGCTCGGAGCGACCGGCACCGACAAGACCGAACAGGCCGACGATCTCGCCGCGGCCGACCTCGAGGTCGACCTCGCGGAACCCTGGGCCGCTGAGGCCATGGAGTGCCAACAATGGAGCCGGCTGCGGCCGGTCCCGCTGCGGGTAGATCTCGCTGAGCGGCCGGCCGACCATCATGCGGATGAGCTCCTGCTCATCGACGTCGGTGGCCGAGACCGTGCCCACGCGCTCACCGTCCTTCAGGACGGTGATGCGATCGGAGACCGCGAGCACCTCGTCGAGGCGGTGCGAGACGTAGATGATGGTGCCGCCCTGGTCGCGAAAGGACCTCAGGACCGCGAAGAGGCGCACCAGCTCCGCGTTGGAGAGGACCGCGGAGGGCTCGTCGAGGATGATCACTCGCGGCTCGCCGTGGAAGGCCTTGGCGACCTCGATCATCTGGCGCTGCGACACTCCCAGGCGGTCGACTCGCTCGCGCACGTCGATGCCCTCGAACCCGAGTCGCTCCAGGGACTCCTCGGCGATGCGCCGCGCGCTCGGCCAGTCCACGATGCCCCGTGCGAGCGTTGGCATCTCTCCCAGCAGCAGGTTCTCTGCCGCGCTCACCTGGGGGACGAGGCTGAGTTCCTGGTGCACGGCCCGGATGCCCTGCATTCGTGCGTCGTGCGGGTTCCTGGGCTGGTAGGACCGGCCATCGACGGACATCTGGCCGCCATCTCGTTGGATGGCCCCAGCCAACACTCGCATCAGCGTCGACTTGCCGGCGCCGTTCTCACCGATCAGGGCATGGATCTCGCCCGGGCTGACGTCGAGGTCGACGTCGCGCAAGGCGTAGGCAGCGCCGAATCGCTTGGAGATCCCGCGCATCGATACGCGGGCGACATCGGTCATGCAGTTCCTCCGTCGACACCTGGCGCGAGGGCGTCGTGGAACAGGATGGTCTTCTCCTCGGTCATCGAGAGCATCGTGTCGTGCACGCTCTCGCGGCCGTGGCCCGTGAGCTTCAGACCGCCGAACGGGAGGATCTCCGAGCGCACTGCGGAGCCCCAGTTGACGATGACGCCGCCGACCTCCAGGCCGTAGGCCACGCGCATGGCGGTAGCGATGTCGCGTGTGAAGACCGCGGCCTGCAGGCCGTAGGGCGAATCGTTGGCCAAGGCGACGGCCTCGTCGACGCTATCGAAGGCCACCACCGGGACGACCGGGCCAAAGGTCTCCTCGGCGAATAACGTGGCCTCGATGGGCACGTCTCGCAGGATGGTCGGCGCCACGAACGAGCCTTCGCGGGTGCCGCCGGCTACCAGCGTCGCACCGGCCGCGACGGCTGCATCTACGCGCTCGATGACCGTGATGGCTGCAGACTCGGAGATGAGCGGACCGACGTCGCTGTCTTCCTCGAGCTGATGCGCGACCTTCAACGCTGCGGCCTGTCTGGCCAACTCCTCAGTGAACGCATCGACCACCTGGCGTGCCACGAGCACACGTTTCACGGAGCAACAGATCTGCCCGTTGCCGCGGGCGAGGCGGCCCATGATGATGCCCTCGGCGGCCCGGGCCAGGTCGGCGTCGGCACAGACGATGGTGGCGTCGTTGCCCCCCAGTTCGGCATGGAACGGTTTGAGCTGCTCAGCGCAGATACGCCCCAGCGCGATGCCCGTCTGCACCGAACCGGTCACCGTCACGAACTGCACGTCTGGGCTGGCAGCCAGCAGCATCCCGACGTGTGGGCCGCTGCCGGTGATCATCTGGTGTGCTCCAGGCGGCAGACCGGCCTCCTCCAGCATCTCGGCCAGTCGCAAGAGGGTCAGTGGACAGCTGCTGGGCGGTTTGCCGATGCAGGCGTTTCCGGCGCCGATGGCGGCTCCGACCTTGTGGGCATAGAGCTCCAGCGGATAGTTGAAGGGGGCGATGGCAAGGACCACACCGACCGGCTGACGGATGGTGATGGCGACGTGCGACTCGAACCCCGGCACCGCGTCCATCGGGATCTGACGCCCGAAGATGCGCTTCGCTTCCTCGCCAAAGCCACGCAGGATCCGGGCCGCGGCACTGACTTCCTCCCGGGTCTGGACGATCGGCTTCCCATTCTCTCGCGCGAGGGTACGAGCGACATCTTCCTGCTCACGCTCCAGGCGCGCGGCGACGTCGATGAGGATGCTGCTCCGTCGGTGCGCCGGCATGGCAGCCATGGCCGCGCGGCCGTCACGGGCTGCAGCAAGCGCACGTTCCACGTCCGCTGTGGATGCGGCCGGGACGGTGTCGATGAGTTCGCCATTGGCGGGATCGGTGACCTCGATCACCGCGCCGTCCGAGGCCTCGGACCAGCCGCCCCCGATTAGCATCCTCATCGGCGTCCCCAATCGTTGTATATGTTGCAATGCCGTTTATACTATTGAGATACTCACATGATACGACGCACTGTCAATGCGCTCTGCATGAGGACGATGGTAGATGGAGCGACCGTATATTGCATACTGAGATGATGTGAAATGGAGCATGCGTTGACTGCAGCTGTGAAGGGCGGTCGAACCACCAGCTCGACGGCGCTCAAGGCCCTCCGTGTACTCGAGGCGGTCGCCGCCGAGCCACGTTCCCTGTCACTGGCAGAGACCGCCCTGGCAGCAGGACTGGACAAGAGCGCTGCGCACCGCATGCTGGCCACGCTCGCGGCCGCCGGGTACGTACGGCAAGACCCAGAGACCCGCCGCTACTCGCTCAGCTACCGCGTCGTATCGCTCAGCCGGAACCTGTTGGCTGATAACGAGGTCGTCCGTCTCGCGCGCGAGACGCTGGAAGCCGTCGTGGCGGAGACCGGGGAAGGCATGCACCTGGCGATGCTCGATGGGATGGAGACCGTCCTTGTCCAGCGCGTCAAGGGCACGCAGCTGGTGGCCGTGGACTTCCAGGTCGGAGACCGCAGCAGACTGCATTGCACCTCCATCGGCAAGGCCCTGCTGGCCTTCCAGCCACGCGAGGACATCGAGGCCGTGATCGCAGCCGGGTTGACGGCGATGACCGAACACACGATCACCGAACCTGAGGTTCTTCGTCGCGAGCTACGCCAGATACGGACCCGCGGCTACGCCATCGATGACAACGAGTTCTACGACACGATGCGCTGCATCGCGGTGCCGGTGTTCGAGCGTGATGCGCCCGTGCGCATGGGCCTGAGCTGCTCGGGGCCGGACAGCCGCTTCACGCTCGACTATCTCGACCGGCTGCGCGGGCCGATGCTTTCTGCGTCGCGTGAGCTCTCGGCCAAGCTTGGCGGGGAGGCACCCAAGACGAAGCGCTGACCTGGCGGCCGGCCAGCCACGATCGGGCGCCGAGCTGGTCCGGCCGCCCTGCTGGCAACTGCCGGAAGCGGGCGTTCGCGGTGCACACCCGTCCCCGGCCCAGTAGGGCTAGCCCTTCGAGCTACGTCCCCCTCCCACGCCCGGCGGCCAGGTGCAGGGTCAGGCCCTGGAGGGGCCTCGCCATCGCGCGGGCTGCGGTTGCGAAGGGAGAGTCGCTCGATGGCCCTGGCTGGGCAGCTAGCCGCGCGTGCCGCGTGCGCGGTGGACGGCGGCGACCGCCTGACGCGTCGCGGCGGTGATGGCAGCCCAGTCACGGGCCCGCACCGAGGCGAGCGGGACCATCCAGGAGCCACCCACCGCGGCGATCTTCGGCTCGGCGAGATAGTCCTCGATGTTGGCCAGGCTGATGCCGCCCGTGGGGATGAAGCGAAGCCCCGGGAAGGGTGCCGCGATGGCCCTGATCATGGGCAGGCCGCCGCTCGCCTCCGCGGGAAAGAACTTGACGACGTCCAGCCCCAGCTGCCGTGCGCGCATCATGTCGCTGGGGGTCGCGCAGCCCGGCAGTGCCGTGGCACCCAGGTCGCGGGTCCGGGTGACGATGCCTTCTTCCAGCCCGGGGCTGACGACGAAGCTGGCGCCCGCGGAGACGGCGACATCGACCTGCTCGCGCAGCACGACGGAGCCGGCGCCGACGAGGGCGTCGGGATGGGCCTTGCTGGCCGCGCGGAGGGCATCGGCCGCGGCCGACGTACGGAAGGTGATCTCGGCCACCGGCAGCCCGCCATCCTTCAGCGCACCGACGAGTGCGGGCGCATCGGCCGGATCGTCGATGACGACGACCGGCACGATACCGGCTTGCTGGATCCGTTCGAGGATGGTGCTCATGGCGTCCTCCGTTGTGGCGTGCACGGGTCTGTCGCCCACCATGATGCGACGGCTGACGCCCTCACGTATGCCGCTCCAGCTCGGCGAGTCGTAGCGCGGCTTCCAGGTGCTCCGGCCGGGCTTCCAGTAGACGCCGGAAGCGTGCGCGTGCGGCTCGGGCCCGTCCGCCCGCCAGCAATGCCAGTCCCTCCAGGTACGACGCCTCCTGCCGCGAGCGCAGGCTGAGGTCGTCATCGAAGAGCAGCAGCGTCGGCAGGGACGTCGCGAAGTAGGGGACACGCACCTCCTCCCGGGCCTGCCCGGCGGCTGCGCTCGCCAGCTCGGCCAGCCGCGCATCGGCTGCGGCCGCGTCGCCGAGGGCACGCAGGGCCAGCGCCTGCCAGTAGGGGCCGTCGCCGGCAGGAGCGTCCGGATCGCCCTGCGGTGCGGCCGCGAGCGCGAACCACGCCGCCGCCTGGTGTTCGTCGCCCGCCGCCCGGAAGCACGTGCCCAGCAGGTACTGCAGCTCGTTCTCCGGTGTCAGCAGATGCTTGCCCTCGCCCAGGTTCGGCGGATAGTCCATCGCGGCGCGAACCAGCTCGGCCGCTGCCTGGGGCTGCGCCTCGCGCAGCGCCGCACGCGCCAGCTCGCGATGAGCCACGACCCACTGCGCCGATACCAGGCCCTCGCCGCCCTCCCACGGGTGGAAGCGGCGCGAGCGCAGCAGCTCGACCGCCTCGCGGTAGCGGCCGACACGGTTGAGCAGGCTGATGTACTCCACGGTGAGGTCGTCGCGCTGCGCCACGACGGGGAGCTGTGCTGCCAAGGCGCGCAGGCGTGCCGCCGGGGCGTGGCCCACACGCTTGCGCAGCTGGTCGAGCTCGTAGAGCACGCGCGCATCGGCGGCGTCGGCGCGGCTGGCGCGCCGGTAGGCCGCCAGCGCCCGTTGCGGACGCCGCAACACGTTGAACTCGGCGATGCCGAGATTGCGATGCACGGTGGGATACGCCGGATCGAGCCTGGCGGCGCGCCGCCACAGGGCGATGGCGTCGTGGTAGCGGCGCCGGTCATAGAGCAGGTTGCCCAGGTAGTACGGCGCCCGCGCATCGGTGCCGTCCTCGGCCATGGCCCAGCGGAGCACCTCGATCTCCTCGAGTCGGGCGGGAAAGGCACCGTCGGGCGCGGCCTCGCAGGCTGCGCGGCGCTGGCGCGCGGCGTCCTGGTGGTTGCCGCGGCGGGCCTCCAGCCAGCCCAGCGTGTAGTGCAGCATGGGCCGGTGCTGGGGCGCCGGCGCGGCCTCCAGCGCACGCTCGAGGGCATCAGCCGCCTCCTCCAGCAGTCCCGCGCGGGCCTCGTCGAAGGCGACGTCGAGGGCGGTCTGGGCGCCACCGGGCAGTGGGCCCTCGTCGCCGTCGAGCAGCGCGCGCTCGTGCAGGCCGCGGGCATCCAGCGGGTCCCGCGCCAGCATCGCCGCCACGACCTCGTCGGCCTCGGCGACCCGGCCCGACCGCCGCAGGAGCGCTGCCTTCAGTCCGCTCGGAGCCGACGCGGCGGCGTTGGCCGCCAGGGCTCGCTCGAGGAGCCCCAGGGCAGCGGCGACATCTCCGCGCGCCGCGGCGAGCTCTGCGCGGGCCGTGTCCGCCGCCGGCGTGAAGGCCCCGTTCCAGCCGGCCTTGCCGAAGGCCTCGTCCGCCTCAGCGAGCCGGCCCATGAACCGCAGTGTGACGCCCAGCAGGTAGCTGGCCTCGCCGTCCCGAGGGTTGGCGTTGCGCAGCGAGAGCCGCTCGCGCGCGGCGCGCAGGTGGCGCTCGGCCGCGTCCAGCTCGCCGCGGCGCAGGTGCCACTCGCCCATGGCGGTGTTGCAGCGGCTGTCGCCGGGGTCGCGCCGGAGGGCCTCGCGGTAGTAGGCCTCGGGTGCCCGCGTGGCGTGGCG
Organism: uncultured Chloroflexia bacterium; assembly: GCA_963698505.1. Classification (GTDB taxonomy): domain Bacteria; phylum Chloroflexota; class Limnocylindria; order Limnocylindrales; family CSP1-4; genus JAFMJV01. The sequence goes on from CAVORC010000020.1 coordinate 29,648, forward strand.
GTACTGCTGCAGGTGCATGCCTGTCAGGTACAGCTCCTCGAGTGACTCGATGTCGCGCGGCTGCGGGGGCTCGGTCGCCGGCGCCGGTGGGTCGCCGCGAGAGACGGAGTGCGGCTGATAGCCAGCCAGCTCGACGCCAGCGTGGTGGACCGACAGGCGCAGGTCGCCGAGGCGTGTCCCGGCGGGAAGCTCCACGGTCGCCAGCAGCGGTGCGTCGGGTGCCAGGTCGAGGTGCCGCTCCAGGGCAGGCCCGCTGGGGCCGTCGAGCCGCACGAGGGCCCCGGCCAGCACGCGTGTGGCGGCGACGCCGACGCGAGCGCCGCCGCTCGTGCGGGACAGGTGCAGCGCCACGTCGCGGGTGGCCTGCTGCGCCGGCCCTGTGCCGACGAGCGGATACCAGTACTGGCTGAAGGTTCGCACCTCTCCCGGCAGGAGGAAGCCGAAGTCGGGCTGGTTGTCGGTGAAGACACCGGCCATCAGCTCCACGTACGGCCCGTCGGCATCGGTCAGCTCGCGGTCCCAGGCGTAGCCGAACTCGTGGTTGCCCCAGGTCCACAGCTTCTTGCCGGGGCTGATGGTGTGATCGGCCCAGTGCACGAAGCCTTCGCCCGCAGCGTGGTCGTAGCCACCGAAGAAGTCCTGCTGCGTACCCATCGCCATGTAGGACGTGGGCACGGGGATGTTGCGGTACCAGCGCAGGTCGGCCTCGCGCGGCGGGCGCGACCCGTAGTCCACGCCGTAGTAGCGCCCCCGGGCGATGGGGAACGTGGACATGGCCCGCCTGGCGTGGTCGGCCACGTAGCTCACATCCGGCGGGAAGAACGCCTCGTAGTCGTCGTGCACGCGCACCCCCACGTTGGCCCACCACAGGAACGTCTGCACCAGGGGCGTGCGGTTGGCCAGGCGTGCCTGCACCTCCAGCACCGCCGAGCCCGGTCGCAGCACGACCCCGTGCATGCCCTTCATGCGCTCGGTCGGCTCGTGCTCCGAGCACCACGCGACGGCCCCGCCATCGGGCAGTGTCTCGATGGTCCAGTCGGTGGGCATGTACGTGGAGGGGCGATGGTGCTGCGGCCAGTTGAACTCGACGCCGCCGCTGATCCACGGCCCCAGCAGGCCCACGAGGGCGGGCTTGATGACGTTCTGGCGGTAGAAGATGTCGTAGCCCGACTTGCGGTCCTGGACGACGTGGATGCGCCCGCCGATGGCCGGCAGCACCATCACGCGCAGGTACTCGTTCTCCAGGTGGATGGCCTGCCACTCGACAGGCTGCGACACGTCCGAGACGCGATCGGTCACCTGCTCGGGGTACACCCGCCCCGACGACCCCTGGTAGACGCGATGCTCCAGGAAGAGCGGGTTGCGGTCGGGCGCGGGCAGCGGGTAGGTCTCGATCACCACCGCCTCGGACCAGGCCGCGACCTCACGCTCACGCAGGTGTGCCGGGCGCGCAGGCAGCTCAAGGGGCCCGGTCTTGAGGGGCCCGGTCTTGAGGGGCCGGGTCGTGCTTGTGCTCACGCGTGCCTCCTGCGGACGTCGCCGGGAGAGCCGGCGAGGGTTGCTTCTCAGGCGCGACTGTAAGACAATCGGCGAGATTGGTCATGACCAATCGTACCTTTCGGCGGCATGGCGGCTTGGGATGGTCTGCTGCGAGAGGGCGTAGGAGGAGGACCGCGTTCGGACGAAACGTGTCGTGATGAGTGTTGCTTTGTGTTGGATTACGGTAGTATCAGCACCGTCTAGGCCAACCCACCCTTTCGGAGGAACGGAGGAATAGCTCGTGGTTGACTCTCGCTTCAAGAAGGCCCTGGTGGCGTTCGGTGGTGCCGCGCTCCTGACCGCATCGGCGCTGCCGGTCGCGGCCCAGGATGAGGCCCCGCTGCTCTACGTCATCAACAAGAGCGCAGACCAGCAGTACTTCATCGACCTGCAGAACTCGTTCGTGGCCAAGGCCGAGGAGCTCGGTGCCAGCGCCCTCAAGGCCGACGCCAAGCTCGATCCGAGCCTCGGCGTCCAGCTGGTCAACGATGCCATCTCCGCTGGTGCGGCCGGCATCGCCATCACCGTGCCCGACCAGACCATCGGCCCGGCCATCTCCGACGCGGCAGCGGCCGCCGGTGTCGCGCTCGTCGCGACCGACGACGGCATCGTCGACTCGGCCGGCAACCCCGTGCCCTTCGTCGGCTTCAGCGGCCCGGACATGGGCGGCAAGGTCGGCGCCGAGGCTGCACGCCTGCTGACCGAGGGCGGCTGGCTCGAGGACGAGTCGGTGAACCTCGGCGTCCTGTCGACCGAGGTCCAGACCCTGTCCGTGTGCGAGGACCGCACCAACGCCTCCAAGCAGGCGATGCTGGACGTGGGTGTCCCCGCGGAGGCCATCTTCCAGGTCCCCTACACCGGTGAGACGCAGTCGGCGCAGGACGCCGCCGGCCCGGTCATCACCGCCCATCCCGACGTGACCCACTGGGTCGTCTTCGCCTGCAACGACGAGGGCGTCCTGGGCACGCTGAACGCGCTTGCCACGCAGGGCGTGAGCCCCGACAACGTCCTCGGCGTCGGGCTCGGCGCCTACGAGGCCTGCAAGTTCTGGGCCGCCGAGCAGCCCTCCGGCTTCAAGGCCGCGCTGTTCATCTCCGGCCAGGACGTCGGTGCTGCCGCCGCGCAGGTGCTGTTCGACAACATCGTCAACGGCGTCGAGCTGCCCGAGTCCACCGTGGCCCCCACGACCATCGTGACGCCGGACACGTACGCCGACGTGTTCGACGAGATCTCGCTGGCCAACTGCTCGCAGTAGTCCAGCCCTGACATCGGTGTCGCGGGGTCCGGCACGAACCGGGCCCCGCGCGCCTGTGTCGGCACAGCCGTGGTGAAGCCATGACCCTGACCGCGTCTCCCGAGGCCCCCGCAGCCGCGTCCAGCGCTGGCTCCGGCGTCCTCGAGATCCGCCACGTCAGCAAGGCCTTCCCCAACGTCCAGGCGCTCGCCGACGTCTCCCTCGACGTGCGCCCCGGCGAGGTGCTCGCCTTCCTCGGCGAGAACGGCGCCGGCAAGTCGACGCTGCTGAAGATCCTCAACGGCGACTACCGGCCCGACGAGGGCACGCTCACCATCGACGGCGAGCAGCTGCAGTTCGCCAACCCGCGCGAAGCGCGCGCCGCCGGCATCCGCGTCATCTACCAGGAGCCGGAGATCATCCCCGGTGTCGACGTGGCCGAGAACATCTTCGCCGGCGAGCTGCCGCGGCGCGGCCCCTTCGTCGACCGGCGCACGCTCAACCAGCGCGTCGACGCCGAGCTGGCCGAGTACGGCTTCGAGAAGGTGCTCCCGCGAACGCGCATGGGCGACGAGCTCTCCTCGGCCCAGCGCCAGCTGGTCGAGATCATGCGCGCGGTCAAGTCGAAGATGCGCATCCTCGCGCTCGACGAGCCCACCTCGTCGCTGACCGACGAGGAGGTCGCCCGATTGTTCGCCCTGGTGCGGCGCCTGAAGGCGGAGGGCGTCGCCATCATCTACGTCAGTCACCGGCTGCACGAGATCCTGCAGCTGGCCGACCGCGTGGCCATCCTGCGCGACGGCAAGCTGGTCATGGTCGCCGAGGCCGCGGGCCTGACCGAGGACGAGATCGTGCGCAACATGGTCGGCCGTGACCTGGGCGAGGTCTTCGACCGGCACCGGGCCGCCACCGATCGCGTGGTGCTGGAGGCCCGGGACATCACGTCCCTGTGGCACAAGGGCATCTCCTTCGACATCAAGGCCGGGGAGATCGTGGGCTTCGCCGGGCTCATCGGTGCCGGTCGCAGCGAGCTGGCCAAGGTCATCTTCGGCGAGCTGCCCATGACGTCCGGCCAGGTCTCCATCGATGGCCGGGCTGTGCATATCGGCCAGCCGGCCAATGCCATCGCCGAAGGCATCGGCTTCGCTCCCGAGGACCGCAAGCGCGAGGGCCTGGTGCTCATCCGCAGCGTGCTGGAGAACACCACCATGGCCATCATGCGGCGGCTCACGCGCTTCCGCATCATGCAGCGCCGTCGCGAGCGCCAGATCGCCGGCGAGTACGTGGAGCGGCTCAACGTGCGCACGCCGTCGCTCGACCAGGAGGTGGGCAAGCTCTCCGGCGGCAACCAGCAGAAGGTGGTGCTGGCGCGCTGGCTGGCGGCCAAGCCCAAGGTGCTCATCCTCGACGAGCCCACCCGCGGCATCGACGTCGGCGCCAAGGCGGAGATCTACCGGCTCATCGATGCGCTGGCCAACGAGGGCCTCGCCATCATGCTCATCTCATCGGAGCTGCCCGAGGTCCTGGGCATGTCCGATCGCATCATCGTCATGCAGGGCGGCCGCATCACCGGCGAGCTGCCCGGACCCGGAGCGACGGAGGAACAGGTGCTCGAGCTGGCCATGCACGAGCATCTCAAGGCACGCCGAGCGGCCGCCGAGGCAGCAGCGGCCGGAGGGGAGAGGGAATGAGCGAGTCGCAGCCTGCCGTGCTGCCCGGCGACGAGCGGGTCAGCCCCGTGCGTCGCGTCATCAACATCGTCGGCGTCGACAACCTGTCGCTGCTGCTCGCACTCATCGGCATCATCGCCGTCATCGTCTGGCTGCAGCCGCTCTTCCTGAGCTGGCAGAACCTGATGAACAGCCTCAGCCAGTCGATCGTCATCGTGGGCCTGCTGGCCATCGGCGAGACCGTCGTCATCGTGGCCGGCATGCTCGACATCTCCGTCGGCTCGATCGCCTCGGTGGCCTCGGTCACCGCGGCCTCGGCCATCGCGCTGGGCGCCATCACCATCCCCGGCGACATCCAGATCCCGCTGCCCTTCCTGGAGGGCTCGATGCAGGCCGGCATCCTGGTCGGCATCCTCACCGGCGTCGGGCTCGGCGTGATCAACGGCCTCATCGTCACCAAGCTGCAACGTCAACCCCATCATCGCCACGCTCGGGACGCTGGCCGCCTTCGCCGGCCTGGCCTTCCTCGTCGCGCCCGAGGGCAAGCCCGTGGGCGTGGTCACCCAGCCCGACTTCACCTGGCTGGCCACGGGCCGGCTGTTCCCCGACCTGCCCATCCCCGAGCTGGCCGGCGGCCGGCCCTGGACGGGCGTGCCCATGCTGTTCCTCATCTTCGTGCTGGTGGCGGTCATCTACCACGTGATCATGAAGTACACCGACTTCGGTCGGGCCGTCTACGCCATCGGCGGCAACAGCGTGGCCGCGCGCCTCGCCGGCATCAACGTCAACCGCATGAAGATCGGCATGTACATGCTCTGCGGCGCCACCGCCGGCCTGGCGGGCGTGCTGCTGACCGCGCGCACGACATCGGGCAACCCCATCAACGGCGTGGGCTTCGAGCTGCAGGCCATCACGGCGGTCTTCCTCGGCGGTGCCGCCACCACCGGCGGCAAGGGCACCATCGTGGGCACCGTGCTGGCGGTGCTGCTGGTCGGCGTGCTCAACAACGGCATGAACCTGCTGGGCGTGGGCACCTTCTACCAGCGCGTGGCGCTGGGTGTGCTGCTCATCGCCGCGGTCGCTCTCGCGCAGTGGCGCCAGGCTCGTGCCGAGCGCGCCCGCACCCGCACGGCCATCGCGTAGGCCGGTCCGGGGCGGATCGATGCGCCGGCGCCCGGACGAGCGATGAAGATCACGCGCCTGGGCGCGAAGGTCGTCAACGCCGGCCGACGCAACTGGGTCTTCGTCCGCATCGAGACCGACCAGCCCGGGCTCGTCGGCTGGGGCGAGGCCAGCCTGGAGGTGAAGACCCGCGGGGTCCTCGGTGCCCTCGAGGACGTCGCACCGCTGGTGGTGGGGGAGGACCCCCGTCGCATCGAGCACCTCTGGCAGGTGCTGTACCGCCAGCAGTTCTTCCGCGGCGGGCCGGTGGAGATGTCGGCCGTCTCGGGTATCGACCAGGCGCTGTGGGACATCAAGGGCAAGGACCTCGGCGTGCCGGTGTGGCAGCTGCTCGGCGGGCGCGTCCGCGACAGGGTGCGTTTCTACGACCATCTCGGCGGCGGAGCCCCGGAGGCGACCTACGGCGAGATGGAGCCGTCGCGCGTGGCGGAGCATGCGCAGACGCTCGGTGGCCGATGGCTTCGACGCGCTCAAGCTGCTGGCGGTGCCGCGCTCGCGGCCGCTCGACTCGCTGGCGCGCGTGCGGGCCGCCGCAGCGGTCATGGAAGCCGTGCGCGACGTGGTCGGGCCCAGCGTGGACATCATGGTCGATCTGCACGGACGGACGACGGCCGCCATGGCCATCCGCTACGGCCAGGCGATGGCCCCGTACGAGCCGTGGTTCTTCGAGGAGCCGGTGCCGCCGGAGGACGTCGATGGACACGTGGCCGTGGCGCGGGCCCTGCCGGGCATCCCCATCGCCAGCGGCGAGCGGCTCATCGGCCGCTGGGCCTTCCGTCCCTTCTTCGAGCGAGGCGCCATCGCGGTCGCGCAGCCGGACGTCTGCCACACCGGCGGCATCAGCGAGGTCCGGCGCATCGCCGCCATGGCCGAGGCGCACGGGATCTCGGTGGCCCCGCACAACCCACTGGGGCCCGATCGCCACGATGGCCAACCTGCACCTCGCGGTGGCCACGCCCAACCATCTCATCTGCGAGGTCATGCGCTCGGATGTGCCGTGGCGCGATGAGATCGTCACGGGCGTGCCGCCGATCGTGGACGGCCACATGCTGCCGCCGGAGGGGCCGGGGCTGGGGGTGGACGTCGACGAGGCCGCGGCCGCGGCGCATCCCTACGAGCCGGAGCCGCAGTACCGTTGGTTCCATGAGGACGGGTCGGTAGCCGAATGGTGAAGGCGACGGTCGAGCACGCCACCTGGGGAGCGTGGCCGTCGGTGCGGCTCTCCACCGCGGCGGTGGACGTGGAGGTCGTGAGCGAGGTCGGCGCGCGCGTGGTGTCGCTGCGCGACAGGCACCGTGGCCGTGAGTGGCTGGCGCAGGGCGAGCCACCCGCCGAGCTCACCCAGATGGCCTGGGCAGAGGAGGGCGTCGCCTTCGGTGGCCGGGAGTCCTTCGGCTGGGACGAGTGCCTGCCGACCACCTCGGTCTGCCCCGACCCGCTGGCGCCTGATGGTCCTCACCTGCGCGATCACGGCGACCAGTGGGGCCGCGGCGCATACCTCGCCATCGACGCCGAGCAGGGCGCCATCGAGCACACCTGGAGCGTGCCCCGCTGGGACTACCGCCTGCATCGTCGCCTGTCGTTCGACGACGAGCGCACCCTCCGCGCCGAGTATCTCGTGGTCAGCCATGCCGACCGGCGCCTGCCGATCAGCTGGGCGCAGCACCCGGTGCTGCGGCTCGAGCCGGGCAGCACCATCGACCTGCCGGGGGTCACGAGCGTCACGCCATCGGCACAGCTCGGCATCAGGTTGCCCGCGGAGGTGGCCTGGCCGGCCGCCGTCACCGCCGACGGCCGCGAGCTGGACCTGTCGCGTGTGACCACCGCGGAGGGCTGGGCTGCCGTGGTCTACGCCGACGCCCGGGTGGGCGCGGCTGCGGTGGCACCCGGATGGCGCACGCCTGGAGGTCGAGTGGGACCGCGAGTTCGCACCGGCGTTGCGCGTGTGGCTCTCCTACGGCGGCTGGCCGCCGGGTGGGCCGGCCGTCCGAGCAGGTCGCCCTGGAGCCGTGCACCTCGATGCACGATGACCTGGCGGGCGCGATGGCGGCAGGCCAGGAGCGCATCCTGGAGCCCGGGGCGCAGCTGCGCTGGTGGGTCCGCTGGCGAGTCGCGTGATGCCGGCGCCTGATCGCATGCACCATCGCTCGACGTGCGATGCCGTCCGGTGCGACCATGGCAGAGGGCCATCCGGCCCATTCGCGCCGCCGCAGTCGGGCGCGATGCTGTGCATACACAGAGTACCGACCTTGAGGAGGGACACGATCCATGGCTGACCTGACCGCACTGACCGCGGCCGTCGAAGCGGGCAACCGGGCCGAGGCGGTGAGCCTCACGCAGGCTGCCATCGACGAGGGCACCCCTCCCCAGGAGATCCTCGACGCCATGACCACGGCCATGACCGAGGTCGGTCGCAAGTTCGCCTGCAACGAGGGTGTCTACGTGCCCGAGATGCTCATCAGCGCGCACGCCATGAAGGAGGCCAGCGTGCTGCTCGAGCCGCTGCTGGCGGCCGGCGGCATCCGCCCCGAGCACACCGCCGTCATCGGCACCGTGCAGGGCGACCTCCACGACATCGGCAAGAACCTCGTGGGCATGATGCTCAAAGGCGCCAACTTCGAGATCGTCGACCTGGGCACCAACGTCAGCCCCGAGGCCTTCGCCGAGGCGGCGGTGGAGCACGATGCCAGCATCGTCGGCATCAGCGCCCTGTTGACCACCACGATGGTGGGCATGAAGGCCGCCGTGGAGGCCATCCGTGCGGCCGACCCCAAGGCCAAGATCCTCGTCGGCGGGGCCCCCGTGACCGACGAGTTCGCCGCCGAGATCGGGGCCGACGGCTTCGCCAAGGACGCCGCCACCGCGGCCAACGTGGCCCAGGAGCTGCTGGCCGCACGGTAGGGCGGCGAGCAGGCTCGCCATGCGCCACCGTGACCGGGTTGCGACGGCCCTCGCCCGCGAGACGCCGGATCGCTGCCCCATGCAGATCAGCTTCACGCCCGAGTTCGCTGACCGGCTGCGCGCCGACATGGCCGGCCGCGGCATGCTGGACACGCCTGCGGGCGGGCTCAACGTCGGCCGGGGCGGGGAGCACAACCCGCACGGCGGCGGCAACACCTACGAGCTCGAGCGCGCCATCGACTCCGATCTCATCCTGACGTCGGTCGGCTGGGCCAACAGCTACTACGCCGGCCACGACAGCTACATCGATGAGTGGGGCGTCACGTGGCGGGAGCACCCCTACGAGACGCCCTTCGGGACGGGCCACTACACCGAGATGGTGGGGTTCCCGTTGGCCGAGGACGCAGCCATCGACTCGTACGTGGCGCCTGACCCGGAGCGGCCGGAGCTGTACCTCGACTCTGAGCGCGTGATCCGTGAGTACGGCGACGAGTACTGGATCGTCGGTGTCACCGTCACCACCATCTTCGAGACAGCCTGGGCGCTGCGGGGCTACGAGCGGCTGCTGATGGACCTGGTCATGGATCCGGACCTCGCCGACCGCATCCTGGAGATCCCCTTCCGCTATCACCTCACGGCCGCCGAGAAGCTGGCGGCGATGGGCGTGGACATGATCTGGACCGGCGACGACATCGGCTCGCAGAAGGGCATGCTGTTCGCACCGGCCACCTGGCGCCGCTTCCTCAAGCCCCGCATGGCCGAGCTGGTCAGCCGCGTCAAGGCCATCAACCCCGAGATCAAGGTGGCGTACCACACCGACGGTGACGTGCGGGAGGTCATCGACGAGCTCATCGAGATCGGCATCGACATCCTCAACCCGGTGCAGCCTGCCTGCATGGACCCGGCCGAGCTCAAGCGTGACTACGGCGACAGGCTGCTCTTCTGGGGGTCGATCGACGAGCAGAAGACGCTGCCCTTCGGCACGCCCGACGACGTGCGCGCGGAGATCCGCCAGCGTGTGGCGACCATCGGCGCGGGCGGCGGGCTCATCCTCGGCCCAACGCACCATGTCCAGCTCGACACGCCACTGGAGAACTTCTGGGCCATGATCGACACCATCCGCGAGACACGCTACTAGGGACCGGCACCGCCTCCACGGTGTACACGCGGCCCGTGCGAAATG
>CAVORC010000021.1:0-39762 GCA_963698505.1 uncultured Chloroflexia bacterium
CCCCAGGGCAGGTTCATCAGGAACCACAACCCCACCGAGACGACGAGGATGACCGTACCGGCCTTGACGATGAACTCCTTGGTCTTCTGCCAGGTGTGCGTCGTCAGGGCCTTCATCGTGGGCACGCGATACGGCGGCAGCTCCAGCGCGAAGACGGCGTCGTCACGCTCCCGCAGGATCGTGCGCGAGAGCACGATGGCGACAAGTCCCGCGAGGAGGATGCCGACCACGTAGAGCCCGGTGATGACCGACGCCGCGGCGGCCCCGAAGAAGGCCAGGCCGAAGACGACATACACCGGCAGCCGCGCCGAGCAGGACATCAGCGGGACCAGCAGGCTGGTCATGATGCGCTGCGTGCGGTTCTCCAGCGTGCGCGTGGCGTAGATGGCTGGGACGGCGCATCCGAAGCCGAGGACCATGGGGATGAACGATTTGCCGTGCAGCCCGGTGAAGCGCATCACACGATCCATCACGAAGGCCACGCGCGCCATGTAGCCGCTGTCCTCGAGCAGGGTGAGGAAGAGGTACAGCACGATGAGCCCGGGCACGAAGACGAGGACCGCGCCCACGCCGGCGATGACCCCATCGACCGCCAGCGAGACGAACCAGTCGGGCGCCGAGAAGAGCTCGAGGAAGCCGACGACCCAGCGCGTGATCGGCCCGCCGATGACCGCGTCGACCCAGTCGAGGAAGTAGGCCGAGACCTCCACCACCAGCTTGAAGACCACGAACATGACGGCGAAGAAGATGGGCAGGCCGAGCAGCCGGTTGGTCAGCACGCGGTCAAGCCGGTCGGTGACCGAGTAGCGTGCCACCGCCGAGCGGTCGACGACGTCGAGCACGACCCCGTGGACGAAGCCGTAGCGGGCGTCCGCGATGGCGAGGTCGGCGCTATCACCGTGCATCGACTCGATGCGGGCGCTGCCGGCCGTGGCTGCCGCCACGATGGCTGCGCCGCCGTCGCTGGCAGCGACCCGCGCAACCAGGTCCGCCTCACCTTCCAGCAGCTTGATGGCCAGCCAGCGAGGCTGGAAGGCATCGCGCAGCTCGGGCTGGGCCACGATGCGGTCCACCAGTGCCTCGATCTCCGCCTCCACCTCCACGCCGTAGTCGATGCGGAAGGGCGGACGCTCGAGAGTCCCGTCCAGGGTGCTCATCGGGCCGACCCTCAGGCGACGAGGCGCAGCCGGGCGCGCCCGGGCCCGACGAGACCGATGGCAGCATCGAGCAGGCGGTCGAGACCCAGGGCACGATGCCCCACCGTCTCCACGACGGGCACACGACCGAGCAAGGCGCCGAGGCGCTCACGATCGATCCTGAGTCCCTGGGCACGAGCACTGTCGCTGACGTTGAGCGCCAGCACCAGGGGGATGCCCAGCTCCAGCAGCTGCGCGGTCAGGTACAGGTTGCGCTCCAGGTTGGTGGCGTCGACGACGTCGATGACGACGTCGGGCTCCCCGGTCAGGAGGTAGTCGCGCGCGATGACCTCCTCCGGCGAGAGGGCGCTCAGGCTGTACGTGCCGGGCAGGTCCACCAGCCGGCCCACGAGGTCGCCGTGACGGAACGCGCCCTCCATCTTGGACACGGTCTTGCCCGGCCAGTTGCCGACGTGGTGGCGCGAACCGGTCAGCGCGTTGAAGATGCTGGTCTTGCCGGCGTTCGGATTGCCCGCCAGCGCCAACGTCAGCGAGCCGTTCATGCCGCGGGCGCTTCAGCCCCGGAAGGCTCGAGCGCCTCCACCGTGATGGTGGCGGCCTCGCGCTTGCGCAATGAGAGGTGATAGTCCTTGACCACGAACTCGAGTGGATCACCCAGCGGAGCCGCGCGCTGAAGCGTGATCGTCTCGCCGCGAACGACCCCCAGCTCGAGCAGTCTGCGGCGCGCCGCCGGCCGGCCGCCGACCCGCAGGATACGGCCAGTCTGGCCGCGACCCAGCTCATCGAGACCGACGATCGAGGCCGCGGCCGGACAGACCTTGCGGCAGCGCTTGGGGACGGGGCGCCCGAGCGCGAACGCGCGCGAGAGGAACCGGCAGCTGCGGTGCTCGCAATCCTGATGCGGCGAGTCGGAATTCATTCCCCTATTCCACCGGTCCGCGGCGGCGCTGGGTAGTGACGTGTGGCCGGTCCAGGTGGTCCCTTAGGCCCGAAGACCGGTCCGCCTGTATCGCGCTATCAATGTTCCTTGATGCCTGGCCTCAGGGGCAAGCGCACCCAGAACCTGGCACCGCTCGGCGTGGCGTTCGTCACACCCACGCTGCCGTGCTGGGCTTCCGCAAGGGCACGCACGATGGCCAGGCCAAGGCCCGACGATCCGGCGGCCCGCTGCCGCGATGCGTCAGCACGGTAGAAGCGCTCGAAGACCATGGGCAGATCCGCTTCGGGGATGCCCGGTCCCGTGTCAGCGACCGCCAGCTCGGCGTCGCCGGCAGCGGCCGCCGCTTCGAGCGTGACCGTGCCTCCCGTGGGCGTGTGCTGCAGGGCGTTGTCGACGAGCGCACCGAGCATCTGGCGCACGCGCTCGTGATCGGCCTGGATGACGAGTGGCCCGGCGGTGAGGCGCGACTCGAGGCGGATGCCCGCCAGCTCGGCTCGCGGGCGGAAGTCCCGGATCACGGCCATCAACAGCTCAAGCGCATCGACATCGGCAATGTCCAGCGGCATCCGGCCGGACTCGGCGAGGCTCACGGTACGCAGGTCATCGACCACCCTCGCGAGCAGGTGCGATTGCTCGCGGATGGTCAGCAGATGGGTGTCGTCGTGCTGGTAGACACCGTCGAGGATGGCGGTCGTGGTGGCATCGATGACCGTGAGCGGGGTCTTGAGCTCGTGTGCCGCATCCTGGAAGAGGCGACGGCGCGCCTCGTCCGAGCGTTGCAGCGCTGCGGCCATGCTGTCGAACGAGCGACCCAGGTCGCCGATCTCATCACGACGGCCGGCCACGCTGGAGCGCCGCTCAAGGTCGCCCGCAGCAACGTCGGCGGCCGCGGCACGCAGGCGTCCGAGCGGGCTGACCAGCCGGCCGGCGACCAGGAGCCCGAGCAGTGATGCACCGGCAGCGGACACGACCGCCACCAGCACGATGGCCATGGTGGTCTCCTGCTGCGCTCGACCAGGGCCCCGACCCTCCCTCGGGCCCGGGCCCAGCCCCTGCCCCTGCCCGCCTCCCGGGCGGGCGTCGTCGGTCTGCGCCTGGGACTCCGCCTGCCGGAAGCCTCGATCCACGATGCCCGGCGTGACGATGGCGACCGCCCCGGCGGTGACGACCGCGACGAGCCCGAAGATGAGTGCCAGCCGGATGCGCAGGCTCATCGGCGGGCACCGCGATAGCCCACGCCACGTACCGTCTCGATGTAGTCACCACCCCCGGGCGGGTGGCCGAGCTTGCGTCGCAGGTTCTTGACGTGGCTGTCGATGGTGCGATCGTCCGATTCGAAGGCCTCGCCGAAGATGCGCTCACCCAGCTGACCGCGGCCCAGCACGGCGCCGGGCCGCTCGGCCAGGGCCATCAGCAGGTCGAACTCGACCCGTGTCAGCCCGATGGCCTCGTGGCCACGGCGTACCTCGCGCGCATCGGCGTCGATGGACAGGTCGAGGAACGCTCGCGGAGCCGCGATCGCGCGCGAGTCGTCGAGGCGACGCAGCACGGCGCCGATGCGGGCGACCAGCTCACGCGGCTCGAAGGGCTTGGTGACGTAGTCGTCGGCACCCATCTCGAGACCGGCGACGCGGTCGATGACGTCGTCTCGCGCGGTGAGCATGACCACCGCGCTCTCGATGCCATCGGCGCGCAGCTGGCGCAGCACCTCGAAGCCGGAGCGTCCGGGGAGCATGACGTCGAGCACGAGCAGGTCCGGCGCTGTCGAACGGGCCAGTGCATACGCCTGGTCGCCGTCAGCGGCAGTGAGGACCTCGGTGACCCTCGCGCTCGAGATAGGCGCTGACGACCTGGGTGATGTGGGGTTCGTCATCGACGACGAGGATGGTGGCCATGCGTCACCGATGGTACGTCGAAGGCCGGGGCACAGGCCCCGGCCTTCGGACGACAGGTGAGCTGTCGCTGTCTACGAGAGGCTCTCGAAGGCGGCCTGGTGGTAGCCGCTCGCGGTCAGCAGGTGCGAGTACATGTTGTGGACGTCGGGAGCGGTCTCCTCGAGCCCGGCCATGCGCTGCTGCAGGTCATCGATATCGGTCGATTCGATGCTGACCGCAGCGGCCAGCGCGCCCTGGAGGTCGACCTCTCCCTGGGCCATGAGCTCAGCGTACAGCTGCTGCAGGGCGGCGTCGCTGAAGACGCCGGCTCCCAGCTCGGCAGTGGGGTCCTCGATCCCGTAGCGCTCGAGCATCGTGCGCACGGCCACCTGGTGGCGGGCCTCGGAGTCGGCGATGCGGGCGAACGTGGGCACGTCGTGCTTCTCCGCGAACGCACGGTACACGTCGTGTGCCAGCTTCTCCTCGTTGGCCATGTAGATGAGCCCGGCGATGTCGTCGTCGCTCAGCGTGCCCATCTCGAACTGGCAGTCCTCGCATGCCTGCGGGCCACGCGGGGCGCCGTCCTCCCAGCCCCGGCGAGCCGCCTGGCCGTCCGAGGCCGGCTCGCCCTGGCGGCCGCGCGTCTGCTGGTCATCGCGTGCCTGCTTGCCACCCGCGCCCGTGCGGGCCTGGACGCGGCCGCCCCCGCCCGCCTGAGCCTGTGTGCCGGCCTGCTGTGCGGAGCCGTCGCGGGCGCGTACGCGCGACTGGGTCCCGATCTGATCGCCGGCCTGCGTGCCGGCGTTGACGCAGTCGGCGTCGCAGTCGCCGGACTGCGGACCCGGACCCTTGGCGAAGGCCGCTGTCGGCGCGAGGGCGCTCGCGCTGAGCGCCAGGACGGCGGAGAGGGCCAGGAGTGTTCGTGGGGAGCGCATTCGCATGAGTCAGGTCTCCATCTGCTGGGGGACGTCTGGGGACGCCCGTGTCGGTTCGATGTCGACACTGTGGAAGGGTCATACGCAGCGGGCGTGGACCGAAGATGGAGGTTGTGTGGAGATGCTGTCTGCGCGTCAGTCGTGAGGCCAGTCCCGCACGTAGCGCAGCTGGTCCGGCATCGTCAGCGTGTGCCGGCGCGCGGCGTGCACACGGTCGATGGCGGTGTCGCCGTCCAGCCCCGCCTCGCGCAGCAGGCACGCCGCGGTCATCCCCGTCCGATCCAGGCCTCCGCGACAGGCGATGGCCAGCGTCTGGCCGGCCCGCACGCGCATGGACAGCTCCCTCAGCAGCGCACGGTAGCCCCCATCGTCGAGCGGCACCCGCGGGTCGGCGATCGGATAGCGCTGCAGCTCCACGCCGTGGGCCGACAGCACCTCTGCCAGGTCCGACACGCGGCAGCGCCGCAGCTCCTTGTCCTCGACGTGCAGCAGCAGGACGTCGACGCGCAGCTCCGCGAGGCGAGCTGCGTCGCTCTCCAGGTCGCGCCAGTGCGGGCCGGTGTAGTACCCCAGGTAGCGCTTGCCTGGCAGGAACGTCATGCCCACGCGGCCTCCCTGCGAGCCAAGGTCGGTGCCGCGCAGGTCCAGCAGGTCCACCCGCAGGGGATGCTGTCGTGAGGTCCGCCAGGGCTTGCCGTCCCACTGCGAGGTGTCGGTCTCGACCAGTCGGTCGGCCAGCTCCTGGGCGATGTGGCGGTCGCGCAGCCCGCGGCGCCAGGCCGCGGGGATGGCATGGACGCCGAACCAGGCTCCGGCAAGGCCACCGGCGATGGCCGCCGTGGTATCGGTGTCGCGACCCAGCGCCACCGCGGCGGTGACAGCCTGCGGGTAGTCGCGAGCGGCGGCGAAGGCGTCCCAGGCTGACCAGAAGCTGTCCACGACGCGGCCGCTCCCGGAACGCCCACTCCAGGCCAGGAAGGCGTCGAGCGCGGCGACCGCCTCGTGCGGTGCGGCAGCCTCCCTGGAGCCGGGCAGACCCACCCGCTGCAGGCCGGCCCTCGCACCGGCCACCGACTCGGCGAGCGCGCGCCCGCGGTCCTCCATGCCGGCCAGCAGCCGGCGCACGATGAGCACGTAGAGCGCGCAGGCGATCTGGGCCTCAGCGCTGCCATGGGTCACCCGCGACGCGCGCACGGCCTTGCGCACCAAGGCCTCATCGTCGTCGTTGCGACACACGAGCGCGACGGGCAGGACGCGCATGAGCGAGCCGTTGCCCTTGGCCTCGACCGCCCCCGCCTCCTCGGCCGGCACGCCCGAGCGCAGCGCGTTGAGCGCAGCGGAGGTCGCGTTGCCGATGTCGAACACGAGCGCACCGGGTGCGTAGGCGCCCTCATCCCTCCAGGCCAGCGCGCGACGCGCCTGGTCGGCCGTGTCGAAGCCGCACTCGAGCAGCGAATCGAGCAGGGCCAGCATCAGCGCGCCGTCATCGCTCCAGGTGCCTGGCGGCTGGTCGTACGTGCCGTGACCGCGCCACTCCACCTCGCCGATGGCGTCAGCATGGCTGAACTCGTACGGCACGCCCAACGCGTCCCCGCAGAGGTGGCCGAAGACCGCGCCCTCGAGCCGCTCCGGCAACAACATCCGATCAGCCCTCCGACGAGAGCGCCACACCTGGCGGATGGCCCGGCGCCACGGCGTGCGGCGCAGGCGCGACCAGAAGACCGCCGACTCCGACGGCCGCCCTGCGCCACTCATCGCGGGTCATCGCCGGGGCGACGGCAGCCCGGGCTCAGACCTCGCTCGGAACCTGGCGCAGCAGCCGGCAGGTGGCACCGAAGAACTTGTGGAAGCCATCGGCGGTCTGGCCGTACCACAGCGGACAGCTCACCAGTGCCGTGATGCCGTTATCGCGGCAGAACTGGTGGGCCTCGGCGGAGTAGCTTCCGGCGCCGAAGTTCTTGTGGATCCAGACCTTGGTGACACCGGCCTCCTTGCAGTCCTGTGCGACCGCCAGTGAGGCCTTGGGGTTGGTCGCGATGACCACGGCATCGACGCCGCCGGGGATGTCCTTGACGCTGGGGTAGCAGGTGTCGCCCATGATGGTGTCGGCGTTGGGGTTGACGGGGAAGACCTCGAACCCGCGCTCCTTGAAGCGCGAGTAGATGCCGTTGCTGGCGTGGGCGCCACCCGGATCGCGCGAGACGCCGGCGACGGCGATGCGCTTCTGGGACAGGAAGCCGTCGACGGCCTGGTCGATGGTGGGCATCGGGTCACTCTCCTGCATATCTTGAGGCGCCCGCGGCCACTTCGCGGACGCAGTCCCCCGCAGCATCCCGCACGGCCCGTTGCCCAGACAGTGCCGTTGCGCCCACGTGCGGTGTGCCGTTGGCCGGGTGGCGCGTCGGCCGGACGCTCGCTATGGTGCAGGGACACCAATTCGGCCCGCTGCCGGGCTGCCCACAGGAGGAGAGGCCAATGCGGGTGCTGTTGAAGGTGCTGGCGGTCGTGATCGTGAGTGCGATCGCGACCCGGGTGGCAGGTGTCCTGGCCGCGCGGCAGTCCGATGAGGGCAGCGAGGTGAGTGACGAGTTCAACCGCACGGTCGTGATGGACAGCCTCGAGTTCCGCAGCCGGGCACGCGGCCTGCGCCACGGCCGGGTCAGCGTGCTGCTGGGTGCCGCCCGGCTCGACCTGCGCGATGCCCTGCTCGATCGGCGCGGCGCACGGCTCACCATCGACTGCACGCTCGGTGGGCTTGCCGTGATCGTGCCCGCGGAGTGGGCGGTCACGGTCGATGAGACGCTCATCGGGGGCGGCGAGACCCGCATCGACGTGAGCGACCCCGACGACCTGCCCGAGGATGCGCCTCGGCTCACCATCGACCTGCTGACCCGCCTCGCTGGCTGCCAGGTCTCGACCAGGGACGTCGACCCCTAGGTCGACCGGCGGCGGCGCCGGAGGCGTCAGCCCTGGTCGGCCTTCAGCAGTCCCACCATGGCGCCCTGCGGATCGGCCACGATGGCGAAGCGACCGCCGGGCATGGGTGAGGGGGCGGCCACCTCCGAGGCGCCCAACTCGATGGCCTGCCTGAAGGCGGCGTCAACGTCCGAGACGTTGAAGTACACCATCCAGTAGCTCGGCACCTCGGCGGGCACCATCGGCATCATCTGCATGCCGCCCAGGACGCCCTCGTCCCCGGCCATGAAGGTGGTGTAGTCCGGCTGCCCCTCACCCATCGGGGAGGTCTCCGCGGTCCAGCCGAAGACCCGGCCGTAGAAGTCCCTGGCCTTGTCGATGTCACGCGAGCTGAGCTCGGCCCAGCCCATGGCGCCCACATCGCCGGTGCGGAAGCTGCGCGGCCCGGCTGCCTGCCAGGCCGAGAACACGGCACCAGTCGGATCCGCGAAGACCGCCATCCGGCCCATGTCGCCAACATCGAAGGCCGGGGCCAGCAGCGTGCCACCAGCAGCCTGCACGGCCTCGCCCAGGGCCGCAGCGTCGTCGGTGCCGATGTAGAGGGTCCAGGCGGTCGGCGACTCCGGCATCATCTTGGCGGTGATGCCGGCCACATCGCCCTCGCCGCTGGCCAGGCGGGCCATGGCGTAGCCACCGTATCGCGGGTCGTCCGAGACGTCGAAGTCCCAGTCGAGCAGCTGGCCGTAGAACAGGCGTGATGCCGCAGGGTCGTCGGTCGCCAGCTCGACCCATGCGGGCCTGGACGTGGTATCTGGTGCCATCCTGGACCTCCTCGGAGCGCAGCGGTTCCCGGCCCCCTCACCCGCTCGTGACGGGCCATTCTTCCACCTGCCGATCAGGATGTCACGACGCCACACGATGGGCGGGCCTGGCCGCACGGCCAGGCGCAGCGCCCGTGCGGCGCGAACCGACGACCTAGCCGGCCAGGTCCGATCCGCCCTCGATCCCGACCGGAGAGAGCCCCAGCTCCCGCGCGAACGTCTCCGCCATGACCCGCTGTCCCAGGACGTTGGGATGCCGGTCCGGGCCCAGCGGCGGCGGATGGCATTGCCAGGTGCGCTCACAAAGCAGGGCCAGGTTCAGCGGCACATCACCCAGGCCCGCCATCGGGACGAGCGTGGACCAGTCGTCGATGGCGAACGCGGCCGCGACGTCGGCCACGGGGATAGCCGCCGTGGAGTACACCTCCGCGAGTGCCTCGTTGAGCATCTGCACGGCCACGACCGACTGGCCAGCCGTCACCCGCGTCTGCTCGTCGAACCACATCGTCAGGAACGGGTCGTAGATGTTCATGCCCACGATCGGCACGTCCGGCGCGGCCGCCTGCAGCTCGGCGAGGATGGCGGGCAGGCGCTCGTGGATGTTGGCCAGGCCGGTGAAGACGCACAGGATGTCATCGGTGCAGTCGAAGTCGTTGAAGCCGATGTCGATGGTGATGAAGGCGAGCTCATCGCGATGTGCCTCGATGAACGCCAGCGCCTCCGCCAGCTGGCTCCCATGCTCATACGCGCAGCGGCCGTTGTCTAGTCGGATGGTGGCGGTGTCCTCACCGGGACAGGCGAGGTTCAGGAGCTGCAGGTCGGGGTACCGGGCGCGCGCCATGAGCCAGAGCTGGTCGGGATACCCGGCACGCGTCATGTGGTCGTTCGCCGGATCGCCGATGGGCTGGTAGCCGGCGGCGAGGGAGTCGCCCAGGGCGAGGTACCAGCTGGTTTGCCCGACAGGCTCGACGATCGGATCGGCCGCGGCCGCGGCCGTGGTCGAAGCCAGCAGCAGCAGCCCGGCGATCATCACACGCATCACACGCATCACGCACCTCCGAGCGCAGCCTCGGCCCGAGCGCGTCGAGCGGCAAGTGCCGAAGGACCCGCGACCAGGATGGAACGCGTTGGCACGAGCGGACGCACGTAGTCGGTAGAGGCGCCGCATGCCACACGGTGCCGACAGATCATCGGGGCGACGCGTGGTGCATCGCGCGAAGCCCCGCCCCCGCGTCCTCGCCGGCCCGACGTCACCGGCGACCACGTGGACCAGGACACGAAGGAGGCCTCTCCATGTTGTCGACCGTCCGCGCGATCGCCTGTCGCGCGCTCATCGTCGCACTCTCGACCACGCTCGCCGGCGGCACCCTCGCCGCCGGAGCGGCGACCTCGCTCGACGAGCTGAACGAGCTGAACGTGCGTGCCTGGTCGGGCGAGCCGGAGCTGCTGAGCCAGACGTACGCCCCCGACGGGGTGCACACAGCCACGTTCTACGACCGCACCAACGAGTACGTCGGGCCGGAGGAGATCGCGATGGTCGCCGGCTACGGTGGAGGTCCCCAGGTGGTCGGCCCGCGCATCGACATCGCGCTGGTCGAGGATGACTGGCGCTGGGTCAGCTTCGTCTCGCTTGCCGGCGGCTCGGCCTGCCTGTGGCACGCCGTCGAGGGACAGATCGTCCGCCACGACTGCCTGGTTCCCGAGAACAGCTACGACAGTCGGCCGGCAGCCGGTCTTGACGATGGCAGCTCGGCTGCCGCCATCGACGAGATCGGAGAGCGGCTCGATCGCGCCTGGGGTGCCGACAGCAGTCCCGAGACCCTGGCCGCCGTCTATGCGGCGGATGCGGTGCACTCGGCACACTTCAGCAACACCACCCGGCGCTACGAGGGACCGGAGGAGATCGCCGCCGTCACGGGCATGAACATCGCCATGGAGCAGATCGGACCCCGCGTGGACTTCGATGCACCCGACGGCGAGCTCGCCTGGGCCCAGGTGGTCAGCCTCGGCGGCGGGGCCGTCTGCCTGTTCCGCGCACGTGACGGCATGATCATCCGCCACGACTGCGTCCTGGGAACCGGGGGCTGACCTGGGCAGGCAGGCGACCAGGAGTCGAGGCCATGCGGGCGTGGTCCCCCACCGGCAGCTGGACCGGATTCGGAACCTTTCGCTGGTGGACACCGCACGTACGATTCGGAGGCAGCGCATCTGGCGGTGCCCGACGCGTAGGGGAGCGTGTGGACGACCAGCTGGTGGTCCGGGCCCAAGCGGGCGACCGAGACGCCTTCGAGCGGATCGTGAACGTCTCGTTCGACCGGTGCCACGGCGTGGCCATGCGACTCTTGCGTGACTCACAGGCCGCGGAGGATGCGGTGCAACAGGCGATGGTGAACATCTGGCGCGATCTGCCCCGCCTGCGTGATCCATCGCGCTACGACGCTTGGTCGTACAAGCTGCTCCTCCGCGCCTGCTACGCCGAGTACCACCGCATCCCGCCATGGGTGCCCGGCATCGGTGAGAACGCCGTCGCCGAGCCGCGGACAGGCGACGACTATGGCGCCGTCGTCGACCGCGACCAGCTGGAGCGAGGGTTCCGGCGCCTCTCGCTGGACCACCGCGCGGTCGTCGTCCTGCACCACTACCTTGACCTGCCACTCGAGGCGGTCGGAGAGGTGCTGGGCGTCCCGGTCGGCACCGTCAAGTCCAGGCTCCATCGAGCCCTCGCGGAGATGCGCGCAGCGCTGGAGGCGGACGCCCGTCCCGTGGGGCGGTCCGCACCGTCCGTGCACGTGGCCTTCGCTGGCCCCGCGGCGGTGGATGAACCGGGAGCGATCCGATGACCACCCCGCTGCCCGACGATCGGGGCCTGCACCAGGCGCTGCACCGCTGGATGCACGATGACGACGTGCCGCCGGTGGATCGCCCGCGGCAGATCGCCACCATCCTGCGGCGCGTCGACGAGACCAGGCCGCGGCGCCGACTGTGGCCGCTGAACCCTTTCGTGCGCCGCGCGATGCACCGCGCCGGCGGCGCTGAGGGCAATCCCGGCAGCAGCCGTCCCGGCGTCCTGGTGGCGCTCACTCCCGTTCGAAGCGCCGCTGCCGTCGCCGCGCTCGTGGCGGCGTCGACGCTGCTCTTCTTCGTCGCACAGACGCCAGCGGCGGAGCGGCTAGCGGGCGCCATCGCGCCATCTCCCGTCGACGAGGCCCTGTTCGAACGAGCGAGCGCGCTCTGGTCCGGGGACGTCGGGGCGGTCAGCGAGGTGTACGCCGCGGACGCCGTGCGGACGCTGCTCTGGCAGGACAAGGTCGAGCGGTTCAGCGGCCGCGACGCCATCGCCGGGCAGGTGCAGCAGTTGGCAGTGATCGACGAGCCGACGCTCCGGCGCACCCGACTGCCGAACGGACGAGCGGGCGAGCATCGCTACCTGACCGTCAGCCCCGGTCTGGGCGGCGTGGCCTGCGTCGTCTGGATCGAAGATGAGCGGATCACGCGCCACGATTGCATCATGCCCATCGCCAGCGTGGACCCGCCACCAAGCTTCGCGCCGGTGGCGGCGGATGCCGAGGCCCGACGCGAAGCCATCTCGACGCTCAACTCCCGTGGCTGGCGCGGCGACCTGGAGGCCCTGGAGCAGGCCGCCTCAGCGGACATCATCCACAAGATCGCCTACAACAACACCGACGTGACGCACGTCGGCATCCGCACGTATCGGTCGATAGCCGGCCTCGACCTGCCGCCGGTCGAGGAGCAGATGCCGGCCGTCGACCTGCCCGCGCCACGGGATGAGCTGCGCTGGGCGGACTTCAGCAGCGTCGGCGGCGGCTCGCTGTGCGTGTTCTGGGCAGCGGACGAGCAGCTCGTCCGCCACGACTGCATCGTGCCGACGCGCAGCTACTGACGCACAGCGACCCGCGCAAGGCCGCGTCTGCCATCCGACCGCCCCGTCGTTCGGTGCCCTGTCATCACGTCGTGACAAACACTAAACAAACTATCGACATCAGTCTCGCACTCGCCAACCCTGAAAGGATAGACTCATGCGCCACACCAAGCGGATGGTCGCGGTGGCGCCCGTCGCCGTCACCATCGCCGCACTCGTCGCGGTCGGCATCGGGCCGAACGCGACCGCCCAGGACATCACACCACTCGACGAGCCCAGCGCCCTGCTGGCGGACGAGCTCAACACGATCGAAGTCATCGATCGCTTCGGTGCCAGCGTGGTGGCAGTCAGCGTCACCGTCCGAGGGGAGGCCATGTCACCCTTCGGCGCCGCCCCGGATGGCTTCTTCGGCGATGACATGCCGCTGCAGCAGTCGAGCGGCAGCGGTTTTCTCATCCAGTTCGAGGGCGACCCCTTCCTGGTCACCAACTTCCACGTCGTGGAGGGCGCCCTGGAGCAGGGTTCGTCCGATCTCACCGACGGCGCCGAGGTGAGCGTCACGTTCCCGGCCGACCCGGACGCGTCGATCCCTGTTGACGTCGTCGGTGTCAATCCTTCCTTCGACCTGGCACTCATGCAGCTGCAGGACGAGACCCAGCTGCCTGATGCTCCCGCGCTGGCCGTGGCGGACTCCGACGGCCTGGAGGTGGGTCAGAAGACGATCGCCATCGGCAATCCCTTCGGCCTCGCATCGACCGTGACCAGCGGCATCGTGTCCGCCGTCGGCCGCTTCGTGCCCACCATCGGCGAGGTCCCGGTGCCCATGATCCAGACCGATGCGGCCATCAACCCCGGCAACTCCGGGGGCCCGCTGCTCGATTCGGGCGGCCGGCTCATCGGCATCAACACCGCCCTCATCAACCCGCAGGGCCGCTCCTTCGCCGGCCTCGGGTTCGCGGTCCCCAGCAACCTGCTGGTCGAGTCGCTGGCCACGCTGGAGACGGGCGGAGTCACCGATGTCAGCGATGTGCGCCCACGCCTCGGGATCGCCGCGCAGACCCTGGCCGCCTACCCCGCCAGCGTGCGCGAGGACCTGGGCCTGCCGGCGGAGGGTGTCGCCGTCATCGATGTGCAGGCAGGCAGCGTGGCCGACAAGGCCGGCCTGCTCGGAAGCGCTGCGACCATCGACCTCGACGGCCTCGAGCTACCGGCGCCGGGCGATGCCATCGTGGCTATCGACGGCGAAGCCGTCGACTCGGTCGAGGACATCACCCGCAAGGTGACCTTCGAGTCGGCCGCCGGAGATGTGCTGCAGTTCGCCGTCATCCGCGACGGCGCCCAGATGGAGATCGCGGTGCGGCTGGAGGTCTCCACGGCCAACGCCTTCACCGCGGCCGGCTGACGGGCCGGGAGGTGACTAGCCCTCGCTGGCTGCCTCCTCCTCCGTCCCGTCTTCGGTGGTCCCCTCGGCGGCGGGCGGGTCGTCGGATGCCTCCGCGTCGGTGACTTCGTCAGTGGCCGTGTCAGCGGCACGCGTGAGGAAGAGCTGCCATTCGAGGTCGCCGCTGTCCTCCACCGAGACCACGATCGGTGCCGTCGGCATGGTCACACCGAAGGAGGTGAAGTCGACGGGCAGCGCCCCCACGACCACGACCACGTCACCCACCCGCTGGCCGGTCAGCTCCAGGGTCACGTCCTGGCTGACATCGCGGATGGTGATGCTGCCGGGAACGCTGGCGGTGAAGGGCTCCCCCTCCACGGGAACGGCACCAAGGTCCACCGGCGCACTCGAGGTGAACCTTGCGGTGGGGAATTCGTCCGTGCCGAGGGCACGCTGGATGGCGTCGTCGCGGCGGGGTCGATCGCTGATGATGGCGGTGAGGTCGGCCTCGATGATGGCACTCTCGATGATGGTGCCGGCAGCCTCCAGCTGGCCGGCCACCGCGGGCGTGCGACCCACGGCCTCGACCTCGCCGCCCGGGTTCAGCACCTCGGCCACGCGGAAGCCGACCCAGGAGCTGGTGAAGTCCTCGAAGTCGCCGATCTCACTATCGACGGCCCAGGAGCCATCGATGCCAACGTCAGCGGGCTCTTCGGCCTCCTGCGCGTAGGCGCTGGCTGCGCCCAGCACGAGGGCGGCACCAAGGCCGAGGGCTGCCAGCGGGATGAGGCGCAGGCTGCGCGGACGCTCCAGGGAACGGACTCGGACATTGCTCACGGCATCTCTCCTGAGGGATGGGGTGCGGTTGGAGTGGCGCAGCATATCCGCGCTGTGTGAATAGCGTGTTACCGGCGTCAGGGGCTGGGGCACTGCCCAGCGTTCGCGCTCACCACACTGGACCGCGCTGGCGGATACCGTTCGGGCTCCAGCTCGCAATTGAAGGAGGAGCATGACCAGACTCCAGCCGCTCTCACTCGATGAAGTCGAAGGACTCGAAGAGGTCGAGCGCACCTATCAGCGAACCCTGGGCTTCGTGCCCAACGGGCTGCGCATCATGGCGCGCCGACCGGATATCGTGCGGGGCTTCATCGCCCTGCGACGGGCCGTGCTCGACCCAGCCTCAGGCACGGTGCCCGCGGAGCTCAAGAACCTCGTCGCGCACATGGCCAGCCACACCCATGGCTGTCGCTACTGCGAGGCCCATGCCCTGCAGGGCGCGGGGCGCGCGGGTGCCGACCAGGCTCGGCTGGAGGCGATCTGGGAGTACCAGACGAGCGAGCTCTTCAGCGAGGCCGAGCGCGCGGCGCTGGACTTCGCCGTCCACGCCGCCTCGGTGCCGAACCAGGTCACCGACGCCGACTTCGACCGGCTGCGCGAGCACTGGGACGAGGGGCAGATCGTCGAGATCCTCGCCGCCGTCTCCCTCTACGGCTTCCTCAACCGCTGGAACGACTCCCTCGCCACGCCACTGGAGGAGGGGTCAGCCGAGTTCGCGGAGGCGACGATCGGTGGCCAGGGCTGGACTCGAGGCAAGCATGCCTAGGTGGCAAGCATGCGGAGGTCGGCGGTCAGGCCGATGGCCGTCGGCGAGTCATGGGGCCTTCGGCGATGTGGCCGACGTGGGACAACGAGTCCTCGCTCGGCTTCGGGCGTGACATCTCCTCCTCGGTCATCCCCGACTCGAGCGCACCAGTCATGATGGCCACGGCGTCCGCCATGGTATGTGACTCCGGGGTCACCACGGCCACTCGCCTGCCGAGGCGGTGGATGTGGATGCGGTCGGCGACATCGAAGACGTGCGGCATGTTGTGGCTGATGAGGATCACCGGGATGCCTCGGTCGCGCACGTCGCGGATGAGCTGGAGCACCTTGGAGGACTCCTTGACGCCGAGAGCTGCCGTGGGCTCGTCCATGATGATGACGCGCTGGCCGAAGGCGGCTGCGCGAGCCACGGCCACGCCCTGGCGCTGACCGCCGGAAAGCGTCTCCACTGCCTGGCCCATGTCCTGGATGGTCAGCAGGCCCAGATCTGACATCTCCTGCCGCGCGGCTTCGCGCATCCCACCAAGGTCGAGCATGCGCAGGTACTTGCCCAGGAAGCCCGGCTTGCGCCGCTCGCGGCCGAGGAACATGTTGGTGCCGATGTCCAGGGCCGGGCAGACCGCCAGCGTCTGGTAGACGGTCTCGATGCCGGCCGCCTGTGAGTCGCCCGGCGAGTGCAGCTTGACCAGCTCGTCGTCGATGTAGATCTCGCCGCTGCTTGGGATGACGGCGCCGCTGAAGCACTTGATCAACGTCGACTTGCCGGCGCCGTTGTCGCCGATGACGCCGAGCACCTCACCCGGGTACAGCTCGAGGTTGGCGCGGTCGAGCGCGACGACGCGGCCGTAGTGCTTGACCAGGCTCTTGGCCCGGAGGACGGGCCTGATGTCCGTGTCCGTGGTGACGGCGGTCAATTGCTCACCCTCCGGACCCACTGGTCGAGCGCGACGAACACGATGACGAGCACGCCGATGGTGAAGCCCTGCCAGAGCGGGTCGAACTTGATCGAGACGTCGCCGATGGTGAACTGCGAGATGGCCAGGCCATTGCGGGCCACGCCGACGATGATGGCGCCGAGCAAGGTGCCGATGATCGTGCCACGGCCGCCGAAGAGGCTGGTGCCGCCGATGACCACGGCCGTGATGCTGTCAAGGTTGGCGTCCTGGCCGGCCTGCGGGCTGGCCGCCCCAAGTCGACCCAGCAGGAACCATCCGCCGATGGCGTAGATGAAGCCGGCCACGCCGTAGACCGCCAGCAAGACCCGGTCGACCTTGATGCCGATCAGGCGCGATGCCTCGGCGTCGTCGCCCATCCGCCCACGTGAGGTAGAGCGGCTCCCCTCGCTCAACTAGCGCGGAGCGTGCAGCGCGGAGCGTGCCACCTACTCGTCGAGCAGGCCCTGGTCGAGCGCCACCCGGGCCGCCTCCGTCCGAGTGGAGACAGCGAGCTTGCCCAGGATGTTCGAGACGTGGACGCCAGCGGTGGACTCGCTGATGAAGAGGCCCTGGGCGATCTCGCGGTTGGTGCGTCCGGCCGCGACCAGCGCCAGGACCTCCAGCTCGCGTGGCGTCAGGCCGTGGGCCGTTGGCTGGGCCGCGTCGCCGGACGCATGATCACCCAGGCGGACCCGCAGCCTGCGTGCGAGTGTCTCGAGGTTCGCCAGCAGGGGCTTGGCGCCGAGCTCCCCTGCCACCTGGTGCGACGCTCGCAGCGCAGCCACTGCCACGTCTCGGTCGCCGCGCGACTCGGCGGCCTCCGCTTCCCGCCAGCGGGCGAGAGCTGCGCGGAACGGGCGGCCGATCTCGGCCCAACCCTCGGCCAGCGAGCCCCAGTCTCCTGGGTCTGACGCCCCGTCCATCCGCTCGCGCTCCGCATCCACCTGGCGGCGGTTGAGCTCGAGTATCCGGGCCAGTCGACTGCTGGTCTCTCCGAGCTGGTCCTGACACGTGCCCACCAGCGCCAGCAGTCGGCCCATGTGTTCGTCGGCGATCGCCGCCGCATCGCTGTCGCCCGCGGCCAGAGCCAGGCGGCCGACCTCGGCGATTGGCCAGGCGGCCGTTCGGGCCAGCTCGCTGTAGTGAAGCCAAGCGTCGGCTACTGGCACCGCCTCGATGCCCTCCCGGGCGATAGCAGCCGCTTCCTCGTGTCGTCCGGCGAGCACGTGGAGCTGGATGCCGCCCTGGTAGATGGTGCCGAGGACGTCGCTCGAGGAGCCCTCGCTGATGTTCCGGTGCGCCCGTTCCCACATCGGCCGGGCCTCGTCGTCGCCACGGCAAGCCAGCAACTCCAGCGCATACGTGGCCCGGTACGTATCGCTGGCACCGCCGCTGCCCACCATGCGGTCGGACGCGGCCAGGAACGCGACCGCGTCGTCCCATGCGCCGGACTCGTAGGCGAACTGGACCGCGTCCAGGCTGATGAATGCACCGTACGTCCGGGCCACACCCCACTCAGATGCTGCCCTGATTCCGACGATCGATGACGCGACGGCACGGTCAGGGTATCCGGCCGCTTGGTGGACCTCCGCCAGGTTGACGTGTGCCCGTCCGATATCGTCGGGTAGCTCCATCTCGACGGCGATGCGCAAGGCGGCCTCGCTCGCGGCGACAGCCTCATCGATGTGGCCCAGGCCAGCGAGGACGATGCCGAGGGTGTTGAGCGCGTGCCCCTCCAGGTCGCGCGCCCCGATGGCCTGGGCCAGCGTGACCGCTTCTTCGCAGAGCGGGCGTGCCTCGCGCTGACGCGCGTGAAGCATCAGCACCTGCCCCAAACCAGCGAGGGCGCGAACACGAACGACGGGTGGCTCGGCCGGGGCGATGCGCAGCGCCTCTTCGTACTCGACGATGCTGGCCACCCAATCGCCGGTCACCCAGAGGGTGCGGCCCATGAGGATCCGCAGCGTCGTCAGCCGCGCCAGATCTGCGTTCCCGAGTTCGTCGATGGCCTCGCGACAGGCGGCCACAGCACGCCGGTACTCGGCGGACATGTAGGCAGCGAATGAGGTGCGCTCGAGCAGGGTGACGTGATCGATGCCCGAATCGTCCAGCCCGCGAGTCTCGTCCCAGAGGAGCAGAGCGTCCTCGTACTCGCGGACGGCAACGCCGTAGGAGAACGCATCCATGGCAGCGTCCCCGGCCGCGACGGATGCCGTCAGGGCACGGGGGTCTCGAGCCTCCCGCCAGTGATGGGCCAGCTGGACGGGCAGCGCAGCGCCCGTGGTCGAGTCCGGACCGTGGGCGGTCAGGACATCGCCCCAGGTGCGGTGAAGGCGACGTCGCTCGGTCGGCAGCATGGACTCGTAGACAGCTTCCTGGAGCAGGGCGTGTCGGAAGGCGTAGGCGTCATCTCCGTCGAGCGCTCGCATGGGCACGAGCAGACCCTGGTCGACGAGCGAGCGTAGCTGGACCGCGACCGCGTCTTCATCGTCGCCGGCCACCGCCAGTAGCGTGTCGTGCTCGACTTCGCGGCCACCCACCGCGGCCAGGCGAAGCAGCTGCTGGGCCGGCTCGTCGAGGCGCTCGATCCGTGTCAGCAGCACATCGCGCAGTGACGCGGTCAGTGTCTGTGCCCGTCTCGGCGCGGCAACAGAGCAGCTCTTCCGCGAAGAATGGGTTGCCATCGGAGCGACGGTGGATCTCGTCCAGCTCAGGCAGGGCCAGGTCCTCGCCCAGGATGTTCCGAGCCAATGAACCCAGTTCCTCGCAGTCCAAGCGGCTCCAGGTCGATGCGCTCGACGTCGGCGTCGCGAGCGATCTCGGCCAGCCACGGCCGCAGCGGATGTCGGCGCGTGATCTCGTCGGTCCGGAAGGTGGCCAGGATGGTGACCGGAACGGCCCAGGTCGCACGCAGCAGGTAGGAGGTCGCGGCCAGCGTCTCCGCGTCGGCCCAGTGCAGGTCTTCGAGCTGCACGACCAGCGGGGCGCGCTCGGCCAGGCGCCCGAAGATGGCGAGCAGCGCTTCGTACAGGCGGGCCTGGGCCCAGATGCCGTCCTCCGATGTCGCCTCGCGAGCGCTCAGCGCCGGTGCCAGCCGCGACAGATCGGCCGCCGACCGACCGGCCAGCGCGGCGACCGTCGGGGCGCCCTCCTCGGCGATGAGCGAGCGGAGGATCTCGGCGTACGGTGCGAACGGCAGGGCCGCATCGCCGACCGCGACGCAGCCGCCGAGAAGGACGCGGCAGCCCTGCTCGGTGGCGATCTCGCGCGCCCGGGTCAGCAGTCGCGTCTTGCCGACCCCGGCTTCACCCCCGATGACGACGTGGCGCGGCGCGCCGGCACGCGCAGACGCGAGGGCCGCCAGCAGCTGGTCGACCACCGCCGTACGACCGACCATCTGGGAGCTGGTCATCCTGCGCGCCATGGCGACGATCATACGGGCGTACCGAGAGGGATCGCCCGGGCCGCGGGTCAGCCATCACCTCAGGCGGCGGCGCGACCGAAGAGCAGGCCCAGGCGACGATGGCGGCTGAGCGTGGAGCGCCGACCGCCCGGAGCGGGCTCGGGTCGAGCGGTGCGGGCGAGTCGCTGCCGGTCGGCCTCGGCGCGCATGGCGGAGAAGCGGTCGCTGGCGAGGTGCGTCATCTGGTAGTCGTTCATCGGTCCGTCCTCTGCATCGGCCGCGACGGGGGTGTCGCGTCTGAGCAGGACGATGGCCCTAAAGGGCTCCGTCGGCACATCGGGAGAACCCGTTAGCTGGGCATCAGCGGACCTTCATTTCCGTCGGTCGCGGGCCTAAAGGTCGTCCTCGATCCGGCGGCGCGGGCGTCTCCCACGGCGGGTCGAGCGTGGAGAGGCGCACCTGCAGCATGGGGCTGCCGGCGGCCGCTGCTCGCTTGCCGTCACGGTCGCGAGCATCGAACAGCAGCATCCAGTCGCCAGCCGGATCCGGGCGCCGCCACGTCGATGTCGACGGTGGCGGCGTCGCCCGGATCGAGCCGCGGGATCGACGCCTCACCCACGGGCGTGCCCTTGCGGATGCGACCGATGTAGTGCTCCGGGGCCGGGAACGCCGCCACGCTCGACGCGCCAGTCACGCAGCACCTCGTTGCCCTGGTTGCGAACCTCGACCTGGTAGCGGACCGTGTCGCCGGAGATGATCGGCCCGATCGGCTCGGCGATCAGCCGATAGCCGACGTGCGTCGTGCGGCGAGCGAGGTACTTGGCGACGGCGTCGTAGTAGGCAGCGGCCATGCGCGCCCGCACCGTGGGCCGCTTCAGGTAGCGCAGCTCGCGAGGGTTGGAGAGGAACATGCCCTCGCTGAGCACGCCGGGCATCTGGGTCGGGCGGCGCAGGCGTGGTGGGTCGTAGTCGCGCAGCACGTAGTAGGGGTAGATGAGCGCGCCGTGGTCGTAGGGCTCATAGCCTGCCGAGATGTCGCCGAGCGCGGCCAGCATCTCGTCCTGCACCACACGCGCGAGACGGGCCGAGCGGGCGCCGAAGGGACGCTCGTCGAAGTAGTAGGTCGAGGGTCCGCCGACCGACTCGTTCACCGCGATGTTGTTGTGGATGGAGATGAAGAGGTCGGCACGCGCACGGTTGGCGACGTCCGGGCGCGCGGCCAGCTCGTCGTCGTCGTCGACCACGCCGTCACCGGTGCGTTCGATGGGTGGGTCGTTGACGAACGTGTCGCTGGTGCGGGTGATGGCCACGTTCACACCCGCCCCCTCCAGCATGCGTGCCAGGCGCAGGCCGATGTCCAGGTTGAGGTCAGCCTCGCGGGTGCCATCCGGACCGACGGCACCGGGGAGGGCACCGCCGTGGCCGGGATCCACGGCGACGGTGATGAACTCGGGACGGCGAGGGTAGACGGCCCGGTCGGCCACGGTCACCCAGGCCTCGGCCCGCTCGCTGCTGCCGTTGCCGGCGACGGGCGTCGCCGTCGCCACGATGCGATAGGGGCCATTCGGGACGGCCTGGCCGTCGGCGCCACGTCCGCTCCAGCCCCGGGAGAGCGCGCCGGCCGCGCGCTCCCCGCTGAAGAGCTCGCGCACCGTGCGGCCGTCGAAGTCGGCCACGCGCAGCCGCAGGTCCGCAGGCTCGCTCAGCGTCACGCGGACAGCCGATGCGCTCGCCCGCTCCGCGGATGAGCGGCGAGCCGGTCGCCGACAACGTCAGCAGCGGGAGTCCCTCCTGGCCCGCCGCCGGCACGGACGGGAGCGACAGCAGGAGCGCCAGCGTCACGATGAGGGCGGGGACGAGCCGGTACATCCGCGTAGCATGCCAGCCTCGTCCGAGAAGGCCATGTCGGACGCTCCCCGCGGACAGTCCATGCTGTCATCTGCCATCGGTGCCGGATGGCCCTACCGACCCGGGTCGGCGCCTCCGTATCGTCAGCGACACCATCCAGGGCATCGAGACGAGGAGGCGTTCGATGACCACCCAGTCCGTTGGCGACCGCATCACCGTTGACTCTCACAAGGCAGGGGAGCCGCCGCGCCAGGGGACGATCCTGGAAGTGATCGAGCACGAGTACGGCACGAGCTACCGAGTGGCCTGGGACGACGGCCATGAGTCCACCTTCCGCCCGACCGCCGGCACCGTTCATCCGGTCGAGTCCGAGGACGGAGCCGAGTAGCTCCGGCATCGCCAGGCCTGTCCCGTCGGGCACCCTCCTCGGCGCCTGACGACGCTTCCGCAACCGGTCGTCGCCTGATCGGGGCGCTACGATCGGGTCACGCATACCACCAGGAGGGACACGCGTGAAGCAGCACAAGGTCTCCATGCTCGGGACCGGCCTCATCGGCGACTTCTACACCATGACGCTGCACGGGCAGCGCAGCCGCGACCGCGTGGGCGTCGTGTACTCCCGTTCGGCGGAGCGTGGTGAGGCCTTCCGCGCGCGCCACGGCATCCCCGAGTCGACGACCGACATGACCGGCGGCCATCGAGCATCCCGATACCGACGTGGTGATCGTGGCGCTGCCCAACTTCCTGCACGAGGAGGCCGTGACGGCGGTGGCCAGGGCCGGCAAGGCCGTGCTCGTGACCAAGCCCCTCGGTCGCAACGCCGGCGAGGCCAAGCGCATGCTGGACGCGGTCGAGAAGGCCGGCGTCTTCGGCGGCTACCTCGAGGATCTCGTCTACACGCCCAAGTCGCTCAAGGCGATGAAGGCCGTCCAGGACGGCGCCGTGGGCGACGTCACCTGGGTGCGTGCTCGCGAGACGCATCCGGGCCCGCATTCGGCGTGGTTCTGGGATCACCGCCTCACCGGCGGCGGCGCCATCATCGACCTCGGCTGCCACTGCATCGAGATCGCCCGCATCATGGTGGGCAAGGGCAACCGCCCCGTCGAGGTGATGTGCCACACCGACACGCT
Source organism: uncultured Chloroflexia bacterium (assembly GCA_963698505.1). Classification (GTDB taxonomy): domain Bacteria; phylum Chloroflexota; class Limnocylindria; order Limnocylindrales; family CSP1-4; genus JAFMJV01. The sequence goes on from CAVORC010000021.1 coordinate 22,823, forward strand.
GGTGCACCCCATCGACGCCGAGGACAACGCCATCGCCCTGGTGCGCTACGAATCGGGCGCCATCGGCCAGTTCGAGGTCAGCTGGACGTTCCGCGGCGGCATGGACCTGCGCGACGAGGTGGCGGGCACCGGCGGCACCATCTGGATCAACCACTTCCTGCGCACGGGCCTGGAGATGTTCACCGCCGGCGAGGGTACCGGTGGCTACGTGGCCGAGAAGGCCGAGACCAGCGCCGGCTGGCTGTTCCCCGTGGGCGACGAGGTCTCCGAGCTGGGCTACGTGGACATGTTCAGCGACATGTTCAACGCCATGGACGAGGGCCGCGCACCCATGGAGACGCTGTACGACGGCTACGTCGTCAACGCCATCATGGACGCCTGCTACCGCTCGGCCAAGAGCCGCGCCTGGGAGCCAGTGGAGATGGACTGGCGCGGCGGCCGGACCGAGCGCATCTCCAAGGAGCCGGAGACCTACGAGGGCCTGGTGGTCATCAAGCGCGAGCTGCTGCCCGACGGCCGCTTCAAGCTCATCCTCAAGGACCCCAGGTCAGGCGACTTCAGCGACCGCGTCGTGTAGCTACGGCAGCGCCGCCACGATCTCGCTGACATCCTCCACGGTGGAGACGATGAACCAGACGGCGTCGCCGCTGGAGACCACGTAGGCCGAGTCGCCGGGAGCAGGGTCGGGTACCAGGTCGACGCGGGTGACCTCGCGGTCGGCGATCGTCACCGTCTCGATGGCGGTCGACTCATCGGTCGGCAGCAGCAGCCGGATCATGGCGTCCTGGACCTGCTCGGCCGGGACCCCGGGGATGGATGCGCCGGCCAGGCTGACGAAGCCGTCGCTGTCACCGGCGCTGGCCTGCGCCACCGACAGCAGCTGCGCATCCGCGCCGTTCGACTGGGCGATGGCCTGGAGCTCGGCGATGATGTCGCGGTCAAGCTGCCCGCCGATCTCCTCGAGGGTGAAGGCCACCTTCTGCAGCTGGTAGCCCGCCGCCTCGTCGGGCAGCAGCGCCGCCAGCTCGTCGGCCGCCAGATCGGCAGCCGACGGCGGTGCCGGGCTCGGCTCGGGCGGCAGCTCGACCTGCTCGACGGACGTCGAGAGGATGCGCACGGGATCGGGGATCTGGTCGGACGGCTCACGCGCCTCGACGATGGCATCGACCACGTCCATGCCCTCGACCACACGGCCGAAGATGGTGTACGTGCGGAAGGCCTCCAGCGCCGCCTCGGCCTCGTCGTCGAGGACGACGAAGAACTGGCTGCCCTGGGAGTCGGGCGCCTGCGAGCGCGCCATGGCCACGATGCCGCGGCCGTACTGGCCCACGACCTCCTCGTCGCTGATGGTGTAGCCGGGGCCACCCATGCCGGTGCCGTCCGGGTCACCGCCCTGCAGCACGAACCCGGGCACCGCGCGGTGGAAGCCGACACCGTCGTAGTAGCCCGACTGTGCGAGGTTGAGGAAGTTCTCCGCGGCCACCGGCGCGGACTCATTGAAGAGGGCGATGACGACATCCCCGAGCTCGGTGGTGAGCCGGACCGCGGTGCCATCGCCCGCGGGCACCTCGAGCGCCACGGGGTTGGGCGTGGCGTCGGGCGGGCCCAGCGGGCGGTCGTCGTCCTGGGCCACGACCGCGCCGGAGAGGCTGGCGGCAAGGATGGAGATGCCGGCAGCGGTGGCCAGCAGTCGGTAGTGGGGCATGGTGCTCCTCGAGAGGGGTCGCAGGTGGGTCGGACCGCGGTGGGTCCACGCCGAGCATAGGCCAGCCGTGGTTTCGGGGCTGTGACGGCGGCGCCGCTACGGCATCCTTGGGCCAGCGGGCAGGAGGACGGGCATGACCAACACGCTGACGCTGCGCCTGATGGACAGGGACGAGCTGGCGACGCTCATCGGCTGGGCGGCCGAGGAGGGCTGGAACCCCGGCCTGCACGACGCCGAGCTGTTCTGGCTGACCGACCCGGAGGCCTTCATCGCCGCCGAGTCGGAGGGCGAGCTCGTCGGAGGCGGAGCGATCACCAGCTACGGCGGCGAGTTCGGCTTCATGGGCCTGTTCATCGTCCATCCGGGGTGGCGCGGCCGTGGCATCGGAGGACGGCTGTGGCACGCGCGCGTGCAGCTGCTGCGGTCACGCCTGCGACCCGGTGCCTCCATCGGCATGGACGGCGTCTTCGCCATGCGGGACTGGTACGCCAGAGGCGGCTTCACCTTCTCCCACCGATCGATCCGTTACCAGACCAGAGGGCAGCCTGCCGTGGCCGATAGCCGCCTGGTGCCGGTGGCGGAGGTGACCATCGACCGCCTGCTCGCCTACGACCGCCGCTGCTTCCCCGCGTCACGGGAGGACTTCGTGCGCCGCTGGGTGGCCCAGGCCGGCGGTCTCGCGCTGGCCGCGGTCGAGCAGGACGAGGTGCGCGGCTACGGCGTCATCCGTCGCTGTCGCGCAGGGGCCAAGATCGGACCGCTGTTCGCCGACGATGCCGACGTCGCCGAGGCGCTCTTCGCGTCGCTGGCGGCCCACGTGCCGGGCGAGCCGGTGTTCATCGACGTCCCGGAGGTGAACGCCTGGGCCATGTCGCTGGCAGCCCGCCGGGAGATGCGACAGGTGTTCGGCTGCGCACGCATGTACCTGGGCCCGGAGCCGCGGATCGATATCTCGCGCGTCTACGGCAGCACCACGTTCGAGCTCGGTTGATCGCACCTCAGCCGGTGGTCTCGGGCGGCCAGGGAGCGTTGAAGAAGGCGATGAGGTCGACCATGCCGGCGATGGCGTCGGCGCCGAACTCCTCGCGGACCCCGGGTGCGAAGACGTACTTGCCGGTCGCCTCCGGGTCGAGGGCGTAGACGGCCACGTAGTAGCTGCCGGACTGGGGTGCCTCCGTGCGGATGGCGCCGTAGTTGATGAAGCCAAGACCGGCGTGTACCTCCCGCGGAGGATCGGCAGCGGGCTCGAAGACGATGGCGCCGTCGACGCCGGCAGCCTCGGCCAGACCGCTGGCCGCCGGCCCCGCCTCAGCTGCCGGCGGCAGCCCGGGGCCGACGAGCGTGAAGGTGGTGGGCAGACCGCCGACCGCATCAGGCGCCGTCATGCCCACGACCAGCGGGTCACCGGCTTCAAGGTCCAGGCGGTACCAGTCCACCTCACCGGGCTCGGCGATGGTGGCGCCGATGGCCCGTGACAGCGTGGGGTCTTCCAACACGATGGCGGCTTGCGGCGTCGATGCCGCCGCGTCACTGACCTCGGGTGCATGCGCCGCCGCGGTGGCGGGGGCGAGCGCCGCGACGCACAGTCCGAGCCCGAGGACGAGTCTTCGCATCATCAGCCTCCGTGCGGCAGCGCACCCACGTCAACGACGTGCGGCGGAGTCTCTAGACTCGCTGTGAAGACTCGATGACGAGGCCCGCGACCGCGCGTCGGTCGCGGCGGTATGACGTCGTTTGACCGCATCCGCGTGCGTCGGTACATTGTCGGGAGCCGTCTAGCCGTCTAGATGGCCTCGTCGTTTCCTGAGGAGGAGGGATCAGTGGAGCGCTTCAGCGAGATCGGCGCGGCCGTCATCGGCAGCGGGTTCATCGGGACGGTGCACATCGAGGCCCTGCGCCGCCTGGGCGTCAAGGTCCGCGGCGTGGTCGACGCCTCGCCCGAGCTGGCCGAGGCCGCCGCGCAGCGCCTGGGCCTCCCCAGGGCCTACCGCGACCTCGACGAGGCGCTGGCCGACCCTGGCGTCGACGCCATCCACGTCACCTCCCCCAACCAGTTCCACTACCCGCAGGTCAAGGCCATCCTGGCTGCCGGCAGGCACGTCATCTGCGAGAAGCCGCTGGCGGTGACGTCGGACGAATCGCGCGAGCTGGTGGCGCTGGCGCAGGCATCCGACCGCATCACCGCGGTCAACTTCAACATCCGCTTCTATCCGCTCAACCAGCATGCCCGCCAGATGGTGCGCGAGGGGGAGCTGGGTGACGTCCGCCTCATCACGGGCCACTACTTCCAGGACTGGCTGCTGCTGGACACCGACTGGAACTGGCGCCTGGAGCCGGACAAGGGCGGCACCCTGCGCGCGGTCGGTGACATCGGCAGCCACTGGATCGACCTGACCAACTTCATCAGCGGCCTGAAGGTCCAGTCGGTCATGGCCGACCTCTCCACGTTCGTCACGGTGCGCCAGAAGCCGATCGGCGAGGTGGAGACGTTCAGCCAGGAGCGCGCCGCCGACACCGAGCCGGTGGACATGACCACGGACGATGCGGCGGTCATCCTGCTGCGCTACGCCAACGGCGCACGCGGCACGGTCGCCATCAGCCAGGTCAGCGCCGGGCGCAAGAACTCCGTGCAGTGGGAGATCGACGGCTCTTCGGCCGCCGCGGCCTGGGACAGTGAGACGCCCGACCATCTCTGGATCGGTCACCGCGGCCGCCCCAACGAGATCCTGCAGCGCGGCGCCGAGCTGATGAACCAGACCGGCATCGCCGCCACGGCGCTGCCCGGCGGGCACGTCGAGGGCTTCGCCGACAGCATGACCTCGCACTTCCGCGAGATCTACCGCGCCATCCTCGCAGGGGCGCCCCCGGCCGACCCGCTCTACGCCACGTTCGAGGCCGGCCACCACGAGATGGTCGTCGGCGACGCGGTGGCCCGAAGCGCTGCCGAGGAGCGCTGGGTCGAGGTCGCCGACTGACGACCGTCAACATCGTTAGTACTGCTACAGACAAGAGGAGGAGGACGTGAAGCTCGGCTTCCTGACCGCGCCGTTCTCGGGGACGCCTCTGATGGATGTCGCCGATTGGGCTGCGTCGGTCGGTTTCGAGGCGCTTGAGATCGCCTGCTGGCCGGCCGCGAGCGGCGTGGAGCGGCGCTATGCCGGAACGTCGCATATCGCTGTGGACCAGCTCTCCGAAGCCCAGGCGCGGGAGATCGCGGCCGAGCTCGCCGCGAAGGGCCTGTCGGTCTCCGGCCTCGGCTACTACCCCAACCCGCTGCACCCCGATCCGGCGCATCGCGCACAGGTGATCGGTCACCTCAGGCACGTCATCCGTGCTGCCAGGATGATGGACGTGCCCTTCGTCACGACTTTCATCGGCGCCGACGCGAGCAAGAACCCGGACGAGAACTGGGCCGAAGCGCTGACGGTCTGGCCGGACATCGTCAGCTATGCCGCGGACAATGGCGTGAGGATCGCCATCGAGCACTGCCCCATGATCTTCAGCTACGACGAGTGGCCGGGCGGGCACAACCTGGCCTACTCCCCGCGCCAGTGGCGTCGCATCATCGAGCAGTGGGGAGGCACGGTCGGCATGAACTTCGATCCGTCGCATCTCGTGTGGCAGATGCTCGATGCCGATCGCTTCATCACCGAGTTCGGGCCGCACATCTTCCACTTCCAGGCCCAGGACCTGCACATCGACCAGGACGTCTTCTACGAGGCCGGCGGGGCGATGTCGAGCGGGATGGGCTGGCAGATCCGTCGACTGCCTGGCCTCGGCTCGGTCGACTGGCCCCTCGTGTTCTCTCGGCTCTACCGCGCGGGATACGAGGGCGACTGCATCATCGAGCACGAGGACCGCGGCTTCGAGGGCAGCGACCAGCTGCTCAAGCGCGGGTTCCTCATCGCTCGCAATACGCTGCGGCCCTACTGTGAGTAGCGCCGCCTCGACCCACTTGGCACGCAACCACCACCACGATAGGAGGAGGACGTGAAGCTCGGCTTCCTGACCGCGCCGTTCCCGGAGACACCGCTGATGGACGTGGCCGACTGGGCCGCGTCGGCGGGCTTCGAGGTCCTGGAGATCGCCTGCTGGCCGCGCGCCACCGGGGCCACTCGCAAGTACGCTGGCACGTCACACATCGACGTCGCCAGGCTGAGCGACACGCAGGCGAGCGAGATCAAGGGCCAGATCGCCGCCAAGGGGCTGGAGATCTCCGGCCTCGGCTTCTACCCCAACCCGCTGCACCCGGACCCGGCAGTGCGAGCCGCCGCCATCGAGCACCTCAAGGCGGTCATCGTCGCCACGGGCAGGATGGGACTGCCGGTCAGCAACACGTTCTGTGGCGGCGACGCCGGCAAGAACGTTGACGAGAACTGGGAGGAAGCGCTCAAGGTCTGGCCTGACATCGTCAGGTTCGCCGCCGACAACGGCGTCAAGATCACCTTCGAGAACTGCCCCATGATCTTCAGCTACGACGAGTGGCCGGGCGGGCACAACATCGCCTACTCGCCCTACATCTGGCGCCGGATCCTGGAGGAATGGGGCGATACCGTGGGACTGAACTTCGATCCCAGCCACCTCGTCTGGCTGATGATCGACCAGGGTCGCTTCATCCGCGAGTTCGGCGACCACATCCTGCACTTCCAGGCCAAGGACGTGATGATCGACCGTGATGGGCTCTACGAACGAGGTTCACTCTCCGGCGGCATCGGCTGGCAGATCCCGCGCATCCCGGGCCTCGGCGATGCGCCCTGGTCGGAGATCTTCTCCGAGCTCTACCGCAGCGGCTACGACGGACCCATCATCATCGAGCACGAGGACAAGGTCTTCGAGGGCAGACGATGAGAAGGTCAAGCGGGGGTTCCTGGTGGCCCGGGACATCCTGCGTCCATACGTCAAGTAAGCGAGGCTGACGAACGATCCCGATGACCGACTTCAACGGCCTCCGCGCCTGGTTCGACGAGGCCGAGACGCTGCTCGAGGACATCGTCTCCAGCCAGGCGAAGGTGCTCGAGGAGACGGCCCAGCTGTGCGCCGCGACCATCGCCGGTGAGGGCCTGGTCCATCTCTTCGGGTCGGGTCACTCGCGCATCCCGGTCGAGGAGATGTTCCCGCGCTACGGCAGCTTCCCGGGCTTCCATCCCATCGTGGAGCTGTCGATGACCTACCACACCGATGTGGTCGGCTCCAACGGCCAGCGCCAGGCGATGTTCATCGAGACGCGTACCGGGCCTCGCGGAGGTCATCCTCGAGCAACTTCAGCTTCAAGCGCCAACGACGTGATGATGGTCTTCAGCGCCAACGGGCTCAACGCGGTGCCGGTGGAGATGGCCCGCGGCGCCCGCCGCCGCGGCTGCAAGGTCGTGGCCGTGACCGGCGTCGAGCAGTCGCTCGGCGGCGAGCCCGACCCCGCGGTGGGCGGCCGCCTGCTCGACGAGGCCGACATCGTCATCGACCTGTGCACGCACGAGGCCGACGCCATGGTGCTGGTGCCCGGCCTCGACACGCCGGTCGGCCCCGGCTCGACGCTGGCCTACGTGGCCATCGTCAACTCCCTGAAGGTGCGCATCGCCCAGCTCCTGGTGGAGCGGGGGGTGACGCCACCTGTCATCACGCGCGCGTCCGTCGTGGGCGCGGAGCGCTCGCGGGCACTCTTCGAGAGTGCCTATCGGGAACACGCGCGACGTGTCGCGCGGACCATCGTCCGCGAGCCCGATGACGAACCAGACAGTCAGGCGTAGCGAGGAGGTGTAGCCAGGACGCGAGAACGACTGATCCATCCGGCCCGACGATCGGGCGCGCAGCGCCCACGGGCCACCGAGCCAACCCTCATGTGAGGAGGACAAGGAGTCACATGGACCACAAGTACGCGAAGCTGTTCGCCGGCGCCGCGACGGTCGCACTGGCCGCCACGAGCTTCGGCACCGCCGTCGCTCGCCGCAGGATGACGGCTACGACATCGGCGTCACCAACACCGTCCAGGGCAACGGCTGGCGCGAGGAGATGATCTGCTCCATCAAGGCGCAGGCGCTCGCGTCGGGCGAGGTCGCGAGCTCAACGTCGCCCACCGCAACACCGACGCGGCTGGTCAGCTCGAGGACCTCCGCAACCTCATCGCCGCCGGCGTCGACGCCATCATCGTCAACCCGGTCAGCCCCGACGCCCTCAACGACGCGATCAAGCGAGGCCACCGACGCCGGCATCGTCGTCGTCGCGGTCGACCTCGCGTGTGACCCAGCCCTCCGCCTACCTCATCTCCAACGACCAGGAGGAGTACGGCTACCTGGGCGCCAAGTGGCTGTTCGAGAAGCTCGGTGGCGAGGGCGCACGTCTTCTACATGCGCGGCGTCGCCGGCAGCCTCGGCGGACACCGACCGCGACATCGGCTTCAAGCGCGCCATGGCCGAGTATCCCGGCATCACCATCGTGGGCGAGATCTTCACCGGCTGGGACCAGGCGACGGGCGCCCAGCAGATCAACGACTTCCTCGCCAGCGGCCAGCCCGTCGACGGCATCTGGACCTCGGGCATCGACACCATGATCGTGGAGCGCTCATGACCGCGGGCGTGGAGCTCGTGCCCGTCGTCGGTGCGGACAACGCCGGCTTCGTGAACCAGCTCGGGACCGTCGAGGGCGTCTCGGGCGCCGCGGTCACCAACCCGGGCTCCGTCGGCGGCGCCGGCGTCGACCCTGGCGCTCAAGATCCTCAGCGGCGCAGCGTCCGCAGGACCCAGCGGTGCTCGTGACCCCCGAGCTGTGGGACAACCAGACCCCGGAGGGCCAGGAGCAGGATCGCCGCGGCCAATGCCGCGTCGAGCCTCGACCCCTGCTGGCCGGTCGCCATCTCCATCCCCGACTGGACCACCTACACCAAGGAGCAGATCCTCGCCTGCAAGGGCCCGGCGAGTAAGTCGCGACCACCGCGATCGATAGCACCGAGGGGTGCGGGTCACCACCGGCACCCCTCGCGACCACGGATCGGACGGTACGCGTTGACTCATCGCAGCCCGATCCCGAGTCCCACGACCTGCTGCTCGAGCCGACCGGCGTGGCCAAGCGCTACGGCGCGGTCGCGGCGCTGCGCGCGCGTCGCTCTCGGTCCGGCCGGGCGAGGTCCACGCGCTGCTGGGCGCCAACGGCGCCGGCAAGAGCACCCTGGTCAAGATCCTCACCGGCGCCGTCCACCCCGATGCCGGCACCATCCTGGTCCGCGGCCAGGCACGCGACGTGCACTCCCCGCCGCCGCGCGCCGGTCGGGCCTCGTCTCCGTCTACCAGGAGCCGGCGCTCATCCCCGACCTCGACGTCATCGCCAACCTGCGCCTCACACCGACGCCGGTCGGGCCCGTTCCGCCACTGGGTCGACGAGCTCGGCGTCCCCGACCTGGACCTGCACGAGATGGCGCGCGACCTGCCGCTGGCGGTCCTGCGCGATCATCGACCTGGCGCGCGCGCTGGCCATCGAGCCCGACGTGCTGCTGCTCGACGAGATGACCGCGGCGCTGCCGGCGGACCTGGCGCGAGAAGGTGCTCGGGAGATCGGGCGACGCCAGCGCGAGACCGGCCGGTCGGTCATCTTCATCTCCCATCGCCTGCTCGAGGTCTCCGCCCTCTGCGACCGCGCCACCGTGCTGCGCGACGGCGAGACCGTCGGCGTCGTGGACATGGCGCCGGGCGCCGAGGAGCAGATCGTCGACCTCATGCTCGGCGCCATGGAGCGAGCGCGAGGCCGCCGCGGCGGCGGCCGGGCCGCGCGGCTGCGCGGGTGCAGGCCGGACGCCGCGCGGAGCGGCCCGGCGCGCTGAGCCTGCGCGACGCTGCGCGCGGGCACCAAGCTGCACGACGTCTCGTTCGAGCTCCATGCCGGCGAGGTGCTCGGGCTCGTGGCGCTCGAGGGCCAGGGCCAGGACGAGCTGTTCGGCGTCCTCTCGGGGATGCGCGCGCCCAGTCGCGGCGCGCTCCTGGTCGACGGCCAGGCGGTGCAGCTTCGGGCACCCGGCCGATGCCATCCGCGAGGGCCTCGTGTACGTGCCCGGCGATCGCGTGGAGGCCCTGCTGATGCAGCGCTCGGTGCGCGAGAACATCGCGCTGCCGTTCTCCGCGCGGCCGCGCGCTGGGGGCCGATCCGACGTGCGGGCGAGAAGCGCGAGCGCGTCGACGGCGCCATCGACCGGCTCCAGATCGACACCCGCGCCCAGGCCGAGGTGCGCCGGCTGTCGGGCGGCAACCAGCAGAAGGTCACCATCGCCCGCTGGATCGCCGGGGGCGTCCGGACGCTCCTCTGCTTCGACCCGACGCGGGGCATCGACATCCGCACCAAGCGCGAGATCTACCGGCTGCTGCGCGAGCTCGCCGAGGCCGGCGCCGCGCGTCCTGCTCTACACCTCCGAGCTCGAGGAGGTCCGGCTGGCCTGCGACCGGGCGGTCGTCATCTTCGGCGGCCGCGTGGTCGACGAGATGCCGGCCGCGGTCGCCGACGAGCCGACGCTGCTGCGGGCGGCCTACGGGCTGCCCGGCGAGACGGGCACGTCGGCATCCTGGCGGGCGCCAGCGCCGGCCAGCCGGCCAGTGGCGGCGGCGCGCGTGTCGCGCCGCCGCGAACGACCGGCGGTCGCCTCCGGCGGCAGCGCCGGCGCGACCATCTCGCCGCCTGGTCCGTCGCAACGGCTGGGTCCTGGGCGCTCTGCGGCTGCTCGGCGTGCTGTTCGTGCTCACCGGCCATCCAGCCCGCTACGGACCCGCCCATCGAGGCGCTCGCCATGGCGGCGCTGCCCGTGGCGCTCGCAGCCGCCGGCCAGGCCATCGCCGTCATCTCCGGCGGCATCGACCTGTCCGTCGGCTCGATGATGGCGCTCACCAGCGTGACCGCCGCGGTCCTGATGAAGGGCGCGAGCGAGGAGTTCGGCGGTCGTCGTCGTCGTCGGTGCGCTGCTCGCTGGGCCTCGTCCTGGGTGCCATCAACGGCGCGCTCGTGGTTCTCACGCGCGGTGCCGGACATCGTGGTCACGCTGGCCATGTTGTTCGTCTGGGCCGGCGCCGCGCTGCTCGTCCTGAACACGCCCGGTGGCGGTGCCGCCGACGTGGCTCAAGCGACCTCATCAGCGGCCTGCCTTCAGCGAGTGGGTCGCCCAAGGCGCTCGTCCTGCTGCTGGTGGTCGTGGGCGTGTCTGGATCCCGCTCCGCGATCCCGCCGGGCTCGTCGATCTACGCCGTCGGCAGCGACCAGCTCGCGGCCTTCCGCAGCGGCGTGGACGTCGTCGCGCACCAAGGTCGCGGCCTACGCGCTGACCGGTCTCTTCGCCGCCATGGGCGGGCTGGCGCTGACGATGAGCACGGGCATCGGGACGCCGATCCCGGGCCCCTACCTGCTGGCCAGCGTGGCGGCCGTCGTGCTCGGCGGCGTGAGCCTGGCCGGCGGCCGTGGTGGCCTGGTCGGCCGATCGTGGCGCGTCTTCATCCTGCGGCTCGTCGCGCACCGGACCTGACGCTGCTGGGCATCGACCCCAACTACACGACGGTCATCGAGGGCCTGATCATGGTGGCGTGGTCATGGTCGGTGCCCTCGTCGCGCTCCGGAGCCGACGTCATGAGCACGACCCCACGGCGCGCCGCAGGCGAGGGCACCTGGCGGCGGCCTCGACATCCGCGCGGCGCCTGTCCGCGACCGGCCGCTCATCCCGCTTGCTCCTGCTGCTCGGGCTGCTGTCGTCGCTCGAGTCCTCCAGCCCGGCATCGTCAACGAGCGCTGGGTCTCGTCCACGATCGCGCGTTCGCCGTCCCCCTCGCCATCCTGGCCGCGGCCCAGACGCTGACCATGCTCACCGGCGGCATCGACCTGTCGGTGGGCATCGTGGCCACGATGACGGCGTTCGTCATGGCCACCCAGGTCCCGTACAGGGCCCCGCATTGGCCATCCTGCTGGCCCTCGTCGGTGGCTGCGTCGTCGGGCTGGCCAACGGCATCGGCGTCGGCATCTTCCGCGTCCACCCGCTGATCATGACCCTGGCCATGGCCTGGTCGTGCAGGGCCTGCTGCTGGTCTACCAGCGCATCGTGCTCGGCGGCAGCATGCAGCGTCCCGGAGGTCATCACCTGGCTGGGCACGGGACGCTCGTTCGGGACATCCCCAACTCGCTGCTGGTGTTCGTCCCGCTGGCGTCCTCATCTTGTTGGGCTCCTGCGACGCACGGGCTTCGGCCGCCTGCTCTACGCGGTCGGCGACAACGAAGGCGCCGCGCGCCTGGCCGGCGTCCGCGTCTGGCAGGTGCTCATCGTCCTGTACATCCTCGAGTGCCCTGCTCGCGGGCATCGGCGGCCTGCTCTACATCGGGCTGGTGAAGGCCAACACGCTCTCGCTGGCGGTCCCGCTCGTGCTGCCCTCGGTGGCGGCGGCGGTCATCGGCGGGACATCGATCTACGGTGGGCGCGGCGGCTACGCCGGGACGCATCGTCGGGGCGCTGATCCTGCAGGTCATCACCACGCTGCTGCTGGTGCTGCAGGTGCCCGAGGGGACTCGCCGCATCATCTTCGGCCTCATCATCCTGGGCGTGACCGCGGCCTATACGCGCATCACAGAGGAGCGCTAGCGGCCGGCCATGAGCGCGACCCGGCACATCGGACTGGACCTCGGCGGCACCAACATCAAGTGGGCCGTGGTGGAGCGGTCGGGCCGACGGCTGGCACACGCTCGACCGCGGCCAGGTGCCGACCGACACCTCGCGCCAGGACGCCAGGGTCGTGGCCCAGCTGGCCGACCTCGCCGTCGAGGTGCGCGACGGCGTGACCGATGGTGCGGTCGCCAGCCTGGGCGTTGCCGTGCCCGGTCTCTACATCCCCGAGACCGGCGTGGTCACCTTCCTGACCAACGTGCCCGGCGACTGGTCGGCGACCCCGGTCGGCGCGCCGCTGGAGGCGGCGACTGGCCTGCCCACCGCGCTCATCAACGACGCCCGCGCCTTCGGTCTCGCCGAGCTGCGCTTCGGCGCGGGACGCGACGTGGAGTCGTTCATCGGCTTCACCCTCGGCACCGGCGTCGGCGGCGTCGTGGCCATCGGCAACCAGGTCATCCAGGGCTACCGCGGACGGGCCGGCGAGCTGGGCCACCAGACCATCGACCCCGACGGTCCGTGGTGCGGCTGCGGCAATCGCGGCTGCGTGGAGGCCTACTGCCGGGCCGACCAGGTGGCCATCGTGTGCGGGACCAGCGATCCGCGCGAGGCCATCGAGAAGGCCCGCGCCGGCGACGAGCGGGCCATCGACGGACTGGCCGAGATCGGCCGCTACCTGGGCATCGGCATCAGCAACGCCGTCACCGTCATCACGCCCGAGCTGGTCATCCTCGGCGGCGGCTGGTCCAGCGCCGGTGACCTGCTCATCGAGCCCATCAAGGCGGAGATGCGGCGACGCGTGCTCACCAGGTCCGGCGAGCGCATCGACGTGGTGCTGGCCGAGCTGGGCACGTGGGCCGGTGCCATCGGAGCCGCGGTGCACGGCGCCGAGCGCGCCGCGGCACCCGCCGGCCGGCGCCTCGCAGGAGCACGGTCCGCGATGACCGAGCTCGACTATGCGCCCCGCTACCGCGAGATCGAGCAGGCGCTGCGAGCCCGCATCGCACGGCTGCGCCCGGGCCAGCGCCTGCCCAGCGACGCCGATCTCTGTGCCGAGTTCGGCGTCAGTCGCATGACCGCCCGCCACGCCATGTCGCAGCTGGCGGAGGAAGGGTTGGTGCGCCGGGATCCCGGTCGCGGCACGTTCGTGGCCGAGCCGCCCACGCACCGGCGCGCCAACTTCCTGATGACCTTCAGCCACGAGATGCGACGCCAGGGCCGCGTGCCCAGCTCGCGCATCGTGGAGCGCTGCGTGCGCTTCCCCAGCGACGGCGAGCGCACCGACCTGCGCGTGGCCCGCGGCGACAAGGTGATCGAGCTGTGCCGCGTGCGCCTGGCCGACGGGCAGCCGGTGGCCCTCGAGCTGGCGGTGCTGGCCACGCGCTGCATCGAGACCGTCCTTGCCGCCGACCTGGAACGCGGCTCGCTGCACGAGGCGCTCATCAGGGACGGCATGGTGCCGTCGCGGGGCAAGTCGTCGATCCGCGCCGAGGCCGCCACCCAGGATGACGCCGTCCTGCTCGGCGTCGGCAGCCGGCGAGCCGATGCTCGTCGAGCGCCGCCTCATCCTCGACCAGCGCGGCCGCCCCATCGAGCGCACCGAGTCCCGCTACGCCGCCGACCGCTACGGCCTGAACGTGGGCTTCTCGGTCGAGGACAGCGGCGCCGTCACCATCTCACCCGATGCCTGAAGCACACATCGCGCCGGCTCCGGCCGGAGCCTGGGGGTAGCCATGGAACCACGAGAACGCGTGCTCGCCGCACTCGACCACCGGGAGGCCGACCGCGTTCCGCGGGACCTTGCCGGCACGCGCTACAGCAGCATCCACGCCGAGGCCTACCGGCGGCTGCGGCCGGCGCTGGGCCTGCCCGACGCGGAGATCCGCATCGTCGATACCACGCAGGGCCTGGCACAGGTGCACGACGACGTGCTCGACCGCTTCGGTGCCGACGTCGGCCTCGTCCCGGCCGGATCGCCGTCGGGCTACACCCGCGAGGTCAGCGACGACGGCGAGTACGAGCGCTTCCTCGACGAGTTCGGGGTGCTGCGGGCCCGGCCCCACGGCGGGCTCTACTACGAGTCCACCACCTCACCGCTCTCGGGCGACATCAGCGCGGCCGACATCGACGCCTACCCCTGGCCCGACCCGCAGGACGCCGGACGCTTCGCCGGCATGAAGGCACGGGCACGACACATCCGCGACGTGGAGAAGCGCGCGGTCTTCGTGGGCTCGCTGTGCGCCGGCGTGACGGAGATGCACTTCCGCATGCGCGGCTACGAGGACGGCTACATGGACATGGCCCTCGATCCCCGCCTGGCACGCAGCCTGATGGAGAGGATCACCCAGCTGAAGCTGGCCTACTGGGAGAAGGTGCTCGACGAGATCGGCCCTGACATCGACATCGCCGCCGAGGCGGACGACCTGGGGGCCCAGCACGCGCCGCTCTTCAGCCCGCAGGCCTACCGCGACATCGTCAAGCCGCTGCACAAGCAGATCATCGACCTCATCAAGAGCCGCTCCAACGCCAGGTTCTTCCTGCACTCGTGCGGCGCCATCAGGGAGCTCATCCCCGACCTCATCGACATCGGCGTGGACGCGCTCAACCCCGTGCAGGTGTCCGCCGAGGGCATGGAGACGGCCGACGCTGAAGCGCGAGTTCGGCGCCGACATCACCTTCTGGGGTGGCACCGTGGACCCCCAGAAGACACTGGCACGAGGGACACCCGAGGAGGTCAAGGCGGAGACGATGCGCCGCATCGAGGACCTCAAGCCCGGCGGCGGCTTCGTCTTCGCCAGCATCCACAACATGCAGGCACAGGTGCCGGTGGAGAACATCCTGGCCTTCTGGGAGGCCGTGGAGGAGGCCGGCCGCTATGACTGAGGTGCTTGCGCGGCCGACTCGTCGTCGACGACGGCGAGCTGCTGGGACGGGTCCTGGTCGACGACGGGCGCATCACGGCGGTCGAAGCCGACGGGGCCGTCAGCGACCGCACCATCGTGGTGCCCGGCTTCATCGACGTCCACGTCCACGGCTGGGGCGGCCACGACGCCATGGGCGGCGCCGACGCGCTCAGCGGCATGGCCCGCGCCCTGGCGGCCCGCGGCGTGACCTCGTTCCTGCCCACATCGGTGACGGCCTCGTTCGAGAAGCTCACCGTCTTCGCCGAGTCGGTGCGCGACTGGATGCCCGCTGCGCCGGCCGACGGCGCCGAGCCGCTGGGCTTCAACATGGAGGGGCCGTTCCTCTCGGAAGCCAAGAAGGGCGCCCATCCGGCCGCCCTCCTGCGCCACCCGGCCGATCTCGACGAGGAACGCCTGGCGACGTTCATCGAGGGCCTGCGCATCATCACCATCGCGCCCGAGCTGCGCGGCGCGCCCGAGCTCATCGCCCGTCTCGCCGCGGCCGGTGTGCGCGTCTCGCTGGGTCACTCGGCCGCCGACGTGGCCCAGTCGCGTGCCGGCTATGCCGCCGGGGCGGTCAGCACCACGCACCTCTTCAACGCCATGGTCGGCGTGGTGCACCGCGAGCCCGGCCTGGCGCTGGCGGCGCTGCTCGACGATGCCGTGTGGGTGGAGCTCATCGCCGACACCCTGCACGTCGATCCCGCGCTGTGGCCGCTCATCTGGCACCTGAAGCCGGCCGAGCGGGTGCTGCTCGTCAGCGACGCCATCGCCCTCGCCGGCTCCGGGCGCGACCGCGGCATGCTGGGCGAGCTGGAGGTGCGCGTGGACGGCGACATGGCCACGCTCGTCGAGGGCGGCAACCTGGCCGGCTCGGTCACGGCCATGGACCTGGAGCTGCGCAACGTGGTGCGAGCCGGGATCGCCCTGCCGGACGCGGTGCGGGCGGCCGCCACCAACCAGGCCGAGCTGCTGGGCTTGACCGACCGCGGCCGCCTGGCGGACGGCCTGCGCGCCGACCTCGTGGAGCTGGACGCGGCCACGTTCGCGGTCCGCCGCGTCATGCGCGCCGGGGAGTGGATCGTCAGCGACCTGACGCTCAGGCCGGCGGCAGGGGTGGTGCGACCTCCTCCACCACGCCGCGCAGGCGGATCGCGCCCGAACGCGGGAGCGCGCAGCACGAGCCAGACGATGAGACCACCGAGCGCGAGCGCGGCCGTCGCCGCCAGGAACAGGACGGGCGCACCCAGGGTCTCGTAGATGATGCCACCGGCGGCGTCGGCCGCGATGGGCGCGATGCCCGCGTAGATGAACCAGGCCATCGACTGGCCCATGGCATAGAGCCTCGGTGGCATGAGCACGCCGATGATGAGCACCATGGCCATGTAGCGCAGCGCATAGGAGACACCGTCGAGCGTGCGCAGGCCGGCCACCATCCACGCCTCGGGCGCGATCGCGACCAGGGCCATCAGCGAGGCGGCGATGGCAGCCCCGAGGACGAAGAGGCCGCGCAGGCCGAGTCGAGGCGCGAGTCGGCGGGAGGAGGCGAAGACCGGGATCTCCACCAGGGCCGGCAGCGACGCGGCCAGCCCCACGAGGAGGACGCCGCCGCCCTGGTCGAGGATGCGCAGGCTGATGAAGCGCCACGAGGCGTGCTCGCCGATGGAGGTGAGCAGCAGGCCGGCCAGGAATCCCAGCAGCACCGGGGTGGTGAAGCGGGGCA
>CAVORC010000022.1:0-62369 GCA_963698505.1 uncultured Chloroflexia bacterium
ATGACACGGTCTACATCGCCACCAACGATGGCCAGGCTCTGGCGCTGGACGCTGCCACCGGCACAGAACGGTGGCACGTTCCCATCGAGGGCATCCCGTATGGCGTTGCCGTGACTGGTGGGCTCGTGCTCGTGGGCACCACGGCTGGGATGCTCTATGCGATCGGCGACAGGTCGGCGTAGTTGACGTTCGATTTCCTGCCAACCGCGACAGAAGGATCGGCATCAAACCATCGGACGACGATGCCCGAACCCACGAAGGAGAGAGCGATGGCCAGACAGAGCACGATCACCACCAGCCGCTTGCGCGGCGCCATGGCGTTTGCATTGACCGCGAGCCTGCTCGCCGCGATCACAGCTAGCGCGGCTGCGCAGAAGGCCGAGAGCCCATGGACCGACCTACCGGAGCTCGAGATGCTCTGGGGAAGACCGCTCGGGCCCGAGCCGGAAACGCTGGGAACGATGGCTATGGACATCAACCCTGTCACCGGCGACGTCTGGGTCGCGGTGGCCCACGACGACCGGTTCTGGATCATCTCTCCGGACGGCAAGTACAAGGAGACCTGGGGCGAGACCGGGAGCGGCCCCGGTCAATTCCGTTTCGACGACCCTGCGCAGTCGGACCCGTGGGCCTCCGGCGCCATCACCTTCGCGCCCGATGGTTCGTTCTACGTGGGAGACCTTGGTAACTACCGGGTCCAACAGTTCGACGCTGGCCGGAACTTCGTTCGTGAGTGGGGTAACTTCGGCCACAGCGATGGCCAGTTCTCACAGCTCGTGGCCATCGCCACGGACGGCGACACGGTCTTCGTCGGTGATTGCGGCCGCTGGGATACCCAGGCGTTCGACCGCGAGGGCAACTTCCTGCGGTCCTTCGGAGGAGACATGGCCTACTGCCTTCCCAACCTCGATGACCACGGGGTCCTGCATACCAGCAATACCGAGAACGAGAGCGGAGCACCGTTCGTGGTCGCAGCCACTGATCAGTTCGGCACCGAGCTGCATCGTACAGATGTGGGCGTCGCGGGACCTGACACGGCCCCCTGGGCGTTGGCCACAGCGGCCGATGGCACGACCTACGTGAGCATGATCCGGTTCCTCGATGACCGCGACGAGCACGTCGGCATCTTCGAGGTGGACGCGACCGGAGCCGTGACGCGTGGGTGGTCCGGGGGTGGCGACTGGCTCCTCGTATCACCGGAGGGGGACGCCATCTACGTGGCTCGCGGCATGAACCTGCCGCGTGACGAACGCTGGACGTTCATCCGCAAGTACGCGCTGCCGTCGGACTGACGCCAGCCCGGCGGATGCCGTGCCTGCCGAACCTGTAGATTTTGGAGCCTCACGAACGATCGTCGCGGCAGGATCGACGGAGGCTCGGTTGGCGGACCCAGACGCGCGCCACGTCGACTCCCGGGACGGCGATCTCATCGAGGCCGCCATCTCGGGAGACCCCGACGCCTTCGACGCGCTCATCCGCCCGCGCCTGGACCGTCTCTTCCGGCTCGCCGTGTCCATCACCCGCAGCCACGCCGACGCGGGCGACGCCACCCAGGAGGCGTGCGTTATGGCCTGGCGTGAGCTGCCTCGGCTGCGCGATCGGGCTCGCTTCGACGCCTGGCTCAACCAGATCGTCGTCAATGCCGCCCGCATGGCCGTACGAAGCCGGGGCCGCAAGCAGGTCCGCGAAGTCAGCCGTGACGACGAGTCACGCGGCGCCCTGCGAGAGCCTGCAGTGCCAGCAGGGTCAGAGTTGATCGCCGATTTGGATGCCATCCGCCGCGCCTTCACTCGACTGGATGGCACGACGCGCGCACTGCTCGTGCTGCATTACGTCGAGGGCGCGCCGCTCGCAGACATCGCACGAGCCACGGGATCGCCGGTGGGCACGGTGAAGTGGCGATTGTCCCGTGCCCGCAAGCGACTCGAGCAAGCCTTGGAGGCGGAAGAGCGATGAGTCGAGCCAGCCTCCCTTCTGACGAGGGCATCCGCTCGGCGCTGACGGTCGATCGTGAGGTGGGTGCGCCCGCCGGACTGGCGGAAGCCATCCGTGGGGCCATCGACGAGACCCCGCAGCGCCGCGGCTTCCGACTGGCACTGAAAGCCACACCGCGGCTACGAGTCATGATTCGGCTCGCAACGGCGGCGGCTCTCTTGCTCGCACTCCTCGCCGCACTGCTGATCGCTGGCGCCCCTCGATCCGAGCCGGTTGCTGTGGGAACGTTCGGCGGTGGGCCCGCACGAGATGGGGTGATGCCCGGACCTGGACCATCGGGACTCCCGGGCATCGCATGGGGCCCTGTCTCGGTCGGCCCCATGGGGGCATGGTCACCTGCGGTGGTCGATGGTGTCGTCCTTAATGCGGACGGCCGCGGTGTCATAGTCGCTCTCGACCTCGTAACTGCAGAGCTCCGCTGGGAGGTCGAGGTCGGGGCTCCGGTCAACAGCGGTATCACGGCGTCCGATGGGTTGGTCCTGGTCGGCGACGTCGACGGCGTCATCCATGTCGTGCTCGCGGAAGACGGCTCCGAGCGGTGGCGCTACGACGCAGGCGCCCGCCTCTCTGGCCCGACTGCGGTCCTCGACGGCATCGCGTATGCGGGCACTGGCGACGGGGAGCTCCACGCCATCGAATTGTCGACCGGCGAATCAGCCTGGCCGGCGCCCGTCGACACGGGTGGGCCCGTGGGACGATCGGTGGCCGCTGCCGATGGGCAAGTCTACGTGGGTTCAGGCGGGGCCAGCTCCGGCGCCCCAGGGTCGCTGGCCGCCTACGACGCAGCGACCGGGGAGCTGCGTTGGAGCCGACCGCTGCAGTCGGGCAATCCCGCGAGCCCCGGTGTGGCCGGCGGGCTCGTCTTCATCACAGGCGGTCTGGATACCGGCGGCGAATTTTCGATGGCGTATGCCTTTGACGCCGCCACTGGAACACCTGCCTGGACCCAGCCCTTCGTGTCTCCGAGCGGTGCCAACCTTTACCGCGCTGCCGTCGCCGAGGGTCGGCTCTTCCTGATCGCCGACGATGGATGGGCATACGGTCTCGAGGCGACCGGCGGGCAGGTGCTCTGGACGTCGGCCCTCGAGCCCGGTGAGTCGCCCAACGGCGCCCTGGTCGACGACATTCTCGTCATCACTGGAAGTGGCCAGGCCGTTCTGGCGCTCGATCCCGAAGATGGGCAGGAGCTCTGGCGACTCTCGCTCGGCGCCAGTGCCCGCGCACCAGCCATCATCGATGGACGCATCGTAGTGGGCACTGACGCGGGGACGCTCTTGAGTCTCATCGGCTCATCGACTCAGTGATTTAGCCGATAAGGTTCAGCCCATAACAAGGCCCTCACCGCATCGGTGAGGGCTCGTCATCGTGTGACACCTACGCCGCATTCGGCTAGACGCATGTCAAGCAAGTGCTCTAACCAGCTGAGCTAGCAGCCCGAGACAGTAAACGATAGCAGAGGCTTCCGAGGTCGTCTCTTCTCGTGGGGTGACGACGTGTCGTACTCGCGGCGGGGACAGCCTGGTCGTAGCTCCCCTCTTCCGTCCACTGACGCCGGAGCGACAGGGACTTGGCCAGGGCCAGAGGAGTAGCGCCAGCTTGACTCACCGGCGGTTCCGGCCTCGGCCAATGGGCTCGGCATCAGCGCGCTTGGCCGCTCCACACAGAGTCCCATGTCGATCGGTCGGCGCACTCGATGGTGATGCTCCGGAACACCCGGTGGACAAGCGTGGCGTCCACCCCAACGGTCGCGCTGAACGGGCTGCCGTTCCGCGCGCCAGACATCCGTCCCTCGATGCGCAGGGCTTCCGAGTGTGGCATCAGGCTGCGGCGGACCTCGAAGCGCAGAGTGCCATCGGTCGCGGACGCCATCCGTCGCAGGAGACCGATGATAGCTTCGCGCCCCTGGAAGTCGCCGCCCAGGCCTGAGTAGCCGGGCACACGGAGCACCGAGACGTCGTCCAGCATCGCGGCAAGCGGGCCGACGTCGCGGCCATCGAGCGCACGGCACACGGCGCGCATGCCATCTGTCCTCGACCGTCGCGTCATCCGCTTCCACCTCCGGAGTAGATTCGTAGCCTGAGCCGGACCGCTCAATGGGCGCTCACCGAGTGCTCACGAGCATCGGGACGCGAGGGACGGACCGGGAGATGGCGACGGAGTTCGGGATCCTGGGCGAGCTCGAGGTACTGCAAGATGGGGTGCCGCGCGACCTCGGCTCGTTGCGCCAACGTGGACTGCTGGCCCGGCTGCTCATCCGCGCCGGGCAGCCGATCCCGACTGAGCGACTCATCGAGGAGCTCTGGCCTGGCGAGGTCCCCGACACCGCACGTCACACGCTCCACGTCTACATCTCCCGCCTGCGCACGGCGCTCGGCGATGAACGCACACGCCTCGCCGGCGATACCTCCGGTTATCGCTTGCGGATCGAACCAGAGATGCTCGATGCGTCGCGCTTCGAGGCCCTGACGGCCGAAGGGCGAGGGGCACTCGCCGATGGCGACGCTGCCGCGGCCGACCAGCACCTCCGAGAGGCGCTCGCCCTGTGGCGCGGCCCGGCGCTCGTGGAGTTCGCCGACGAGTCGTTCGCCAGCAGCGAGGCCACGCGCCTCGAGCAGCTGCGACTGGCCGCGCTAGAGGACCGGATCAGCGCGGAGCTGGCGCTCGGCCTCCATGGGCAGCTCATCGAGGAGCTGCGGACCCTCACGCTCGAGCAGCCCTACCGCGAGACCTTCTGGGAGCAACTCATCCTGGCGCTGTACCGTGCCGGCCGGCAGGCCGATGCGCTACACGCCTACGGTGAGGCCCGGATGCGGCTGGCGGACGACCTCGGCATCGAGCCTGGACCGGCGCTATCACGCATGGAGCAGCGTGTCCTGGCCCAGGACCCGACACTCTCCCTCGAGGCACCAGCAGCCGTATCCGTGCCGGCCGCACCCGTCACGCCACCGAGCAACCTCCCGCTCCAGCGGACCACGTTCGTCGGGCGTGATCGCGACCTGGCCATCGCGGGCAAGTTGTTGGCCGCCTCGCGGCTGCTCACCCTCACGGGCGCCCCGGGCGTCGGCAAGACGCGCATGGCGCTGCGTCTGGCGACCGATCACGGTGCCCGCTGTCCCGATGGCACGGTCTTCGTCTCCCTGGCCGGCAGCTCCGACGAGAGGGAGCTCGAGCCAGCCATCGTCGCCGCCTTGGAGGCCGCGAACATCACTGGCGACACGGGACGCGGCGACGCTGCCACGGGTCGACCCGGTCTCCGCGACCGCCTGGCGGGTCGCCGCTTGCTCCTCGTCCTCGACAACCTCGAGCAGGTCGTCGGCGCAGCTGGGCCGATCGACCGGCTGCTCGATAGCTCGCCGGGCCTGACCATCCTCGCCACGAGCCGGGCGCCGCTCGGTGTGACCGGAGAGCAGGAGTTCCCGGTCCTCCCGATGCAGGTGCCACCGGCCGACGTACCTGTGGACCCGTCGACGATCCGCGCCTACGACGCGGTCGCACTCCTGCTCGCGCGCGCCCGGGCCACCGATCCGCACTTCGAGGTCACGCCGGAGAACGCGGCTGCCATCGCTGGCATCACCAACCGCCTGGACGGACTGCCCCTGGCCATCGAGCTCGGCGCCGGCCGGCTGCGCGCGTTCACGCCGCAGAGCCTGCTCGACCGCCTCGAGCACCGCCTGCCGCTGCTGACCTCCGGCACGAGCGACACCATCGCCCGCCACCAGACGCTGCGAGCTGCGATCGCCTGGAGCTACGAGCTGCTCACTGCTGAGGAGCAGCGCTTCTTCCGGCGCCTCGGCCCCTTCGTCGCCGGGTTCACTGCGGAAGCCGCTGCGGCGGTCGCGGACCAGCCGCTCGAAACGACCTGGGCCAGCATCGAGTCGCTGCTCGCTCAGAGCCTGCTGTATCGGCCGGTCGACGTCGGTGAGGCGCGCTTCGCGATGCTCCAGACGCTCCGCGAGTTCGCGATCGAGCAGCTGGAGCTGACCGGCGAGCTGGAGGCCACGCTCGCACGGCACGCAGGCTTCTACCTGGGCCTGGCCGAACGCGCCAAGGAAGGCCCATCAGGTGACCGGGCGAACGAGGCACTGGCCCGGCTCTCGCCCGAACGGGAGGAGGTCCGGGCCGCACTCCGCAGATGTGCGCAGAAGGGTGGCGACCGCGAGCTCGGACTGCGGTTGGCAGCCGCGTCGTGGCGCGTGTGGCAGGCCGCCGGTCGCGTCGCCGAGGCCCGTGAGTTGCTGATCCGGCTGCTCGACCCGGCAGGACCTGGCGCCAGCGTGCGGGCCGACGCCCTGGTGGCCCTGGCGGGGCTCGACTACTGGCAGGCGGACTTCCCTGCGGCCATGGAGTCGTACCGCGAGGCGCTGCAGCTCTATCGCGGCGAGGGTGACCGCAGCGGTGAGGCCGAGGTGCTCTGCGGCATGGCCATGACGGCGACCTGGAGTGGGGATCCGTCCGAAGGCGCGCGTCTGGCGGCGGAGGCGCGCATCCTCTTCGAGTCGCTGGGAGACCGGGCGCGGCTCGGCGAGACGTTCATGGCCGAGGGCTTCGCGCTCTGGCAGGAGCGGGAGTACCCAGCCGCTCGTCCGCTCTGGGAGGCTGCGCTGGCGATCTCCCGGGAGCTTGGCGCAGACACGCTGGCGGTGACGCAGCTGGCCGGTCTTGCCGGCATCGAGTACCAGACAGGCGCCCCGGGCGACGCCACGTGCATCGCCCTCGATGCCCTCGGACAGGCGTGCAAGCTTGACAATGTCGGACTCTGCGTGTGGCTGCTCGACTTCGTCGCCGCCTTCGCGGTCGAGGACCGACCGGCACCGGCCGTGCGCGTGGCGGCTGCGGCCGATGCGCTGCGCACGGCATCCGGGGGCGGCATGTCGATCGAGGACCTGCATATCGAGCCGGCGCGTAGTGCTGCCGCGCGGCTCCTGAGCGATGCCGAGCTGGAGCAGGCCTGGTCCGAAGGACGGGCGCTCAAGCTCCAGGAGGCCATCGACGCGGCGCAGTCACTGCGGCCTGTGAGCATCGGTTGAGCCGGTGTTGACCGCCTGGTCGTTCACTTCTCCTGACGGCGCTCAGGGACCTGCAGGCAGCAGCCCCCACATGAGGCGCCCAACACGGAGGCAAGACACGATGCTGCGCAAGCTCACAGCCAGCCTGTCACTCGTGCTGACGGCCGTCATGGCGGTCGGCCCTGCAGCGATGGCCCAGGACAAGGTCACCGGCGAGTTCGACCTGTCCTGGAACGGATGCTGGGAGGGGCCTGGGGAGGAGGTGCCCGACTGGATCGGCACCGTCGATCTTGACGGGGACGTATACGACATGGTGTTCTTCAACCTGGGCGACGGCAGACCACCTCTGAGCCAAGACCTCCCTGAGGGCTCAGGGGCCTTCATCGAGATCTGGGCCGTCGTAGACGGCTTGGAGATCACCTACAACGAGGAGTGTGCGACCGAGACGTACGAAGGCGATCTGGTCATGTGGGGCCATGACGCCGGCGTGAGCGTCTATGACGCCCAGGAGTACGCCATGACCGGCGCAATCGTGGAGGCCTTCGGCGACTACGCCGACCTCGTGGGATGCGACGTCGCCATGAGCGGCACGTTCACCGTCGATGAGCAGGGGAATCCATTGACCGCGCCGGGCGTCATCGAGATCTGCTGATCCTCCTGGACTATGGGCGGAGCTCCCGGTCGCCCAAGAAGTGCGACGACCCTCTGGGGTGGACCCAGGCGGGTCGTCACCTTGCCTGCTGCCGACAGCAGTGTCGTCGCAGATGACACACCAGTCCATGGGCCCCGACCGTCCGCTTGGCACTGGCGTCGGTCGACTTGACGAGCGGACGATGGACGTGCGCTGCTGCGTTGGACCTTCGCGCTGCGCCTGCAGATCATCCATCGCCAGCGTCGGACGCGAGAAGCGTCCGGCCAGACCCAAGGGGGTCGGAATCATGATTGAGCAGCATCTCCAGGACTACGTCGCGGAAGTCGAGCGCTCGATCGCTGAGAACGACTGGGAGGCCTACGGCAGGCTGTTCGCCCAGGACGTGACGATGCGCTTCCCCGGTGCCATCGGCGGCGCCAGCGGTCGTGAGGCTCGCGTCGAGTTCGTGAAGAGCATCATCGGCACGTTCCCCGATGGACGCGTCACAGGCCTCCGTGCCTTCGGCGACGGGGAGTGGGCCTGCTTCGAGTACCGCTTCCGCGGAACGAACACCGGGCCCGCCATCTCGCTGAGCGGCGAGGGTCTAGGGGTCGGCTCGGGTCGTGACAGCCCGGCGTGTCATGTGGCACAGGTCTCGGCGGACTGGGTGCCCACGTACATCCCCTAGATCGACCGACGCTCCTTCAAAGCGGCACTGCCTACCGCTTCCGAGCCGCAACGATCTTCCGTTGGCCCCGGAGGGTCGTTGTCCTGCCTCGGGCGCCCCAAGTGAAGGTCCCCACTGGTGGCCAAGAAGAGCCCCACCCCGATGTGGTGTTCTCAGGTCTTGGTCGGTAGGCCACCTCCTCGCTCCCTCGTTTCCTTCATCCGATAGGAGTCACCACTCCTCACTCGCGGTCGAGCCCGCTGGCCGGCCTCCGCAGCCCGGCCATCACCAGCGCGCTCAGCGACGGCGCGATCTTGTCGGCGAAGGTCGCGGTGAGATGGTGCCGGTCACGCCAGATGAGGATGTTGCCCTGGACGACCGGGCACGGGTCGTACGTGCAGATCTTCCCGAACAGCGTCCGGAACTGGGCCCCCTTCGCAGCGGCGGCCTCACGCAGGGCGGTCTCGATGGTGCGCTTGGAGCGTGGCTCCCGGCGAGTCAGGCATGCCGACATGTTCGAGCTGTGTGACTTGAGGCACGAGATGGGATTGCCCGAGTTGTGGGGCGTATCGCCGAGCAGCATCACCCTGGATGGGTCGGGCAGTGACTCGAGGGTCTGGAGCATGCCTTTCTTCCAGGCGCTGGCCTTCTTCCCGGGCTTCAGGGCGCGGCCGTTCGAGTCGACCAACCCATAGGTATCGGCGCTGGTCAGCAGCAACAGGTCGACGGGGTTCTCGCGCAGCCAGCGGTAGGCGTTCTGGCGCCAGGCGCGGCAGGACGTGCCCCTGTCGAGCGCGTACTGGCCACTGTTCATGGTGAACAGCACTGGGACGCAGCCGCCCTTGAACAGGGTCACCAGGCGCAGGCCCTCGCTTGTGGCCGTGGTGATGAGCGGCGGCAGGAGCATCAGGGCGTGTGAGTCACCCATGATGGCCACGGTGGTCGAGGCGTCGAGGGGGCCGAACCAGCAGCGCTTGAGTGTCGTCTCGTGTTCCTTGGTGAGGCAGCCGGGCCGATCGATGGGGGCATCCTGCTTGGCCTGGCTCAAGGTCGGCTTGAGGGTGGCCGGCAGCCTGCGCTGGTCCTGCTCCCGTGCGTTGGAGAGGCCATCACCGTCCTTGTCCTCCGCACCATCTGGCCTGCCGTCACGGTCCGTGTCCCTGCGTCCAGGGTGCGTCCCGAAGCGCTGTTCCCCGAGGTTGCCAAGGCGGTCGTGATCATCGTCCTCCGCGGAATCGATGACGCCGTCGCCATCGGAGTCCCGCTTGTCCGGCGAGGTCACGCCGTACTTCGCCTCGAAGCCGTCCCGGAGCCCGTCCCTGTCGCGATCGCGGCCGAGGGCGGGGCTCACCGAGAACAGCACCAGCACGATCGCCAGGAGGGCTCCGACAGTGCGGTTTCTCATCGGTCCTCCTCGGGCGGGGTGGCTGGCCAGGCGGTTCGCTGGCCGGTGAGCAACACGCCATCGCGCGACGCGACGATCGCATGCGGATCGTGCCCACCGCATGAGCGTGGCTGGTCGGGGCGGTCCCCGGGCGCTGCCAGCCGTCGATTCTGCCAGAGCATCACCAGGCCGGCCGACGGTCTTCGTCCGACGGCCGAGGCCATCGCCCGGGGGCGCTCAGCTGGGGCAGGGCCGTTTCTGTTTCCTTCGGCCCTGTCATCGATGGCGGACGGAGCGCACGATCGGAAGCGGCATCCCTCCGCCGTTGTCGCGCATGCTCCCGCCCGGGCACGAACGGGCCGCAAACGACGAGGTCACGATGACGACACTGCCACAGACCGGTCACGAGCACCATGAGCGCATCCGACAGCATGTCGACCGTCTCCCGGCGCTGGCGGACATGCTGGAACTGCGGCCCGTGCCGCCGGAGTTCGCGCCCAGCTTCACCAAGGAATACGACTTCATGACGGGAACGTTGTGGCCCCATGTGGAGGTCGTCGAGCAGCACGTCTATCCGGAGCTCGAACGATTGCAGCAGAACCGCCACTCGATGGCACATCTGCGCCGTGAGCACGCCGAGCTGAGCCGGCTCATCGAGTCCATCGGTGGCTACATCGATCGTGTCGAGGCCGGTCGGCTCAATCCGACGGACGCCCTCGCGTTGCGGCGCCTCATCATCCAGTTCTACGCCCTGGTCAAGACGCACGTGGGCGAGGAAGAGGAGTATCTGCGCGTGCTGCAGGGCAACCTCTCGGAGGACGAGCAGGCTCTCGTCGAGCACGGGTTGGAGCACCGCTCTGCCGAGTAGCCCGCCACGCGAGTGTGGTCCTGGGCTGTCAGCATGTGGCGCCCGGATCCCCGGCGCGCCGGCCTGAGGCCCGATACGATTGGCGCACGATGGATGACATGGACGTCGGGTCGGTCCCGATCGGCAGCATCAACCCGCGCGACTACCGCTTCGTGATGTCGCTCGCCCGGCGCTACAACGCCATCGTCTTCTGGCACCGCGACCGCAACGGCATCGACTGGCAGCCGGTCCTGATGCCGCTGCGATCC
The DNA here is from genome assembly GCA_963698505.1 of uncultured Chloroflexia bacterium. Taxonomy (GTDB): domain Bacteria; phylum Chloroflexota; class Limnocylindria; order Limnocylindrales; family CSP1-4; genus JAFMJV01. The sequence goes on from CAVORC010000022.1 coordinate 10,800, forward strand.
GACCCGCGCCCCGGCTCGGCCGAAGGGCTAGCGCGCTCCCCTACTCCGCCTCCAGCGCGGACTCGACGGCAGCGCGCATCGACGGCGCCAGCTGCGTCGCGAAGGTCGCGGTGATGTGGTCTCGGTTGCGCCAGGCGAGGATGTCACCCGACCACCACCGGGCAGGGGCTGTAGGGGCAGACGAGCGTGCCCAGGTCGCGATAGCACGCCCCCGCTGACTCGACCGTCTCGCGCTCGGCCTGGTCGAGGTGCTGTCGATGGCCGCTGACCGCGGCGTGCCACAGCGCGGACAGGTCGGCCGTGGATCTCCTCCAGGCACGTCACCGGGTTGGTCTGCAGGAAGGGCGTGTCGGCGAGCACCAGCACGGTCCGCTGGCTCCGGCAGCGCGGCCAGCGTCTGCGACAGGCCTGCCTGCCAGGTGCTGGTGCGTCGCTCGTCCGGGATGCGCTCGCCTGTCTCATCGAGGAGCTTGTAGATGCGCCCGCCGCCGACCAGGACGATGAGGTCCGGAGACTCCTTGGCAAGCCAGCGCAGGGCCGCGTTGCCGCCACGCTCGCATGACGCTCCCGCCGCGTCCTCCTTGCGTGCCGAGAGGATGCGCGCCGGCGGGCAGGCAGCCTTGGTCAGCGTGGTGATGCGCCAGCCGGCGGACCGGCGTCGGCAGTCAGCGCCGGCAGCCATTGCAGGGCGTGCGAATCGCCGAACAGCACGATCTCGGTGTCGCCGTCGGGCGCACCCACGACACAGGTGTGCAACGCCGGCGTCGAACTGGTCGGCGTGGCATCATCGTCGTAGTTGTCCGGTCGGTCCCACCACGCCGCCTCGGGTGCTGGACGCAGGGTCTCGAGGTGCCGGTCGCTGGTCCTGCTCGGCGGAGTCGACCGCGCCATCGCCGTCAGCGTCCTCGTCGCCATCCTTGATGCCGTCGCCGTCGCTGTCAGGGCTGCCAGGATCGGTGCCGAAGCGCTGCTCGCCGAGGGCCGACAGCCGGTCACCGTCGTCGTCCTCGGCCGCGTCGATGAGTCCGTCGCCATCACTGTCGGCGAGGGCCGGATCAGTCAGTCCCCAGCGCGTCTCGAAGACGTCGCTGAGCCCGTCGCCATCGCTGTCACGGTCGTCTGCGCCGACCGTGCTGTGGGGGGCGCTGCCTGCCAGTACGACCGCGAGGGCGATGAGGAGGGCCAGGAGTGTGCTGGCGCGGGTCATCGACGTGCGCGCCGGTGCGCGCAACGAGCTCTTCAAGGAGGGCACCGAACGACGGCTCCAGGCGCCGTGTGAACGTCTCCGACAGATGGTCCTCGTCGCGCCACACGAGGACCTTGCCCTGGACCAGCGGGCACGGGTCGTAGGTGCAGATCTTGCTGTACAGGGTCCGGAACGTCGCTCCTCCGTCCCCCGCCGCACGCCGCAGTGCGGTCTCGATGGTGCGAGCGCTGCGCGGCTCACGGCGCGAGGCGCAGGCCGAGAGGTCGTCGCGGTTCCGGCGCAGGCAGCGCACCGGATTGCCGCGATTGTCGGGAACGTCACCGATGACGAGCACGCGCGAGGACGCGGGCAGCGCAGCCAGGGTCCGCTTCAGTCCCTGCTTCCAGGTCTGCGCTCGCTTCGCACGGAGGATGTCGCGGCCGTCGGCGGTGCGCAGGGCATAGGCATCGGAGTGGGCGATGAGGATGTGGTCCGGTGGGTCCCCTTGAAGGCGCTCGATGGCCCGGCGTCGCCACTCGCGACACGATCTGCCCGCATCGATCTCGATGTTGTTCCGCGAGTGCACGCCGAGGAGCGGCGGGCATCCGCTCTTGAGCATGGTGGTCAACCGCCAGCCCTGCTGGTCAAGGGTGGGAAGCATGGCACTGATGTACATGGTGGCATGCGAGTCGCCCAGCAGCACGATGGTGCGGTCGGCATCCGCGGGCCCGAAGGTGCAGGTGGTCACGCGGGACAGGCCCTGCCAGGTCTGGCACTCCTGGCGGTCGGCGTGAGTAAATCCTTGGCCGCTGCTGCCAGCGACGGACGCAGCCCGGCGGGCACGGGCCGCTGGTCCTGCTCGCGGGCGTTGGAGCGGCCGTCACGGTCGTGGTCCTCGCGCCCGTCGGCGCGGCCGTCACCATCGCTGTCGCGCTTGCCCGGGTGCGTCCCGAAGCGCTGCTCGCCGAGGTTGCCCAGCTCGTCGCCGTCGTTGTCCTCGGCCGCATCGACGACCCCGTCACCGTCGCTGTCGCGCCGGTCGGGGTCGGTGACGCCGTAGCGGCGCTCGAAGCCATCGCGCAACCCGTCACCATCGCGGTCGGCCGCTGCTGCCGGCAGTGCGCCGAGCAGCAGCAGTGCCAGGGCCAGCGCACCGGCGCGGGAGCCGGTCACGGCAGCACGTCGCGCAGGATCGTGCGCATCGACGGCGTGAGCCGCTCGGTGAAGGTCGCCGTGAGATGGGTCTTGTCCCGCCACATCATCGTGCGACCCTGGACCACGGGGCACGGATCGTAGCTGCAGATCTGGTCGCACAGGAGTGCGGAACCGCGCACCACCCGCGGCTGCTCCCTGCGCGCAGCGCCCGCTCGACGGTGCGCTTGGCCAGCGGCTGGCGGCGCGTGCGCAGGCGGACATGTCGCCTCGGTGTTGCGCAGGCAGCGGACCGGATCGACGCTGTTCCTGGGCACGTCGCCGAGCAGCGAGCACGCGCGAGGTGCAGGCATGGCCGCAGAGCGTGCGTTCCAGGCCGGCACGCCATCATCCGGGCCGCGACCCGCCTGGACAGGCGCCGACCGCTTGCGGTCGACGATGGCGGTAGCCATGGCAGTGGGCGATCACGACGAGGTCCGGCGGGTCAGCTGTCGCGCATCCAGGCGAGTGACGTCGCGGCGCCACGTGCGGCAGGTCCGCCCACCGTCGATGTCGTGCTGGGTCTGGTTGTCGACGCCCAGGAGGGGGACGCAGGCCCCCTTGAACAGGGTGATGAGCCGCCAGCCCTCCTGCTCCGCGCTGCGTTTGACCGGCAGCAGATAGGCCATGGCATGCGAATCGCCCAGCAGCACGATGGTGCGGTCGGCATCCGCGGGTCCGAAGGTGCAGCGTCGCAGGTTGGTGCTCCGTCGGCGTACCCCGCACCAGACGTCGAGCTTGTTGTTGTCGTCGGCCGCTGCTGCCAGCGACGGACGCAGCCCGGCGGGCACGGGCCGCTGGTCCTGCTCGCGGGCGTTGGAGCGGCCGTCACGGTCGTGGTCCTCGCGACCGTCGGCGCGGCCGTCACCATCGCTGTCGCGCTTGCCCGGGTGCGTCCCGAAGCGCTGCTCGCCGAGGTTGCCCAGCTTGTCGCCGTCGTTGTCCTCGGCCGCATCGATGACCCCGTCACCGTCGCTGTCGCGCCGGTCGGGGTCGGTGACGCCGTAGCGGCGCTCGAAGCCATCGCGCAACCCGTCGCCATCGCGGTCGGCCGCTGCTGCCGGCAGTGCGCCGAGCAGCAGCAGTGCCAGGGCCAGCGCACCGGCGCGGGAGCCGGTCACGGCAGCACGTCGCATCATCGTCAGTCGGACGCGGGGCCGGCCCGCAGCACCTTGGTCAGCATCGTTCGCACCGAAGGCGCCAGCAGGCGGGTGAAAGTGACCGTCAGGTGGCCCTGGTCTCGGTAGACCAGGACGTCGCCCTGGACGAGGGGACATGGCCCATAGGGGCAGACCTTGCCTCGCAGGCCGCGGTAGCGCGCCCCGCTGGCTCGTGCAGCCACACCCACCGCCCGGTCGATGCGGCGTGCGGTCAGCGGGGCCACGGCTGTGACACACGCCGACATGTCGCGTGGATGCGTTCGCAGACACTTGACCGGGTTGCCGACGTTCCGGGGTGCGTCGGCCAGCAGCAGGACCGCGGATGACCGCGTCAGTGCCGTCACCGTTTGGCGGACGCCGCGGCTCCAGGCTGCTGCCCGGTCGGCGGCGGGGATCTTGCGCCCGCCGTAGCCGACGAGGGTGTAGTCGTCGGAGAAGGACAGCACGACGAGGTCCGGGGGGTCGGCCGCGAGCGATCGGCGGGCCTCACTGCGCCACTCGCGACAGGATGCACCGCCGTCCAGCTCGTACTGGTGCCTGCCCATGGTGCCGACGATCGGTGAGCAGCGTCCCTTGAGCAGCGTGACCAGGCGCCAGCCCTCGGCACGCGCCGCGCTGATGAACGGCGGCAGGTACATCGTCGCCTTGGAGTCCCCCATCAACGCGACGGTGACCGATCCGTTCGGGTCGCCGAATTCGCAGCGGTTGACGGCGGCCTGGCCGGACCGCACTCCGCAGGTCTGCGCGTGTCGGCTGATGTCGTCGGCCGCTGCTGCCAGCGACGGACGCAGCCCGGCGGGCACGGGCCGCTGGTCCTGCTCGCGGGCGTTGGAGCGGCCGTCACGGTCGTGGTCCTCGCGCCCGTCGGCGCGGCCGTCACCATCGCTGTCGCGCTTGCCCGGGTGCGTCCCGAAGCGCTGCTCGCCGAGGTTGCCCAGCTTGTCGCCGTCGTTGTCCTCGGCCGCATCGATGACCCCGTCACCGTCGCTGTCGCGCCGGTCGGGGTCGGTGACGCCGTAGCGGCGCTCGAAGCCATCGCGCAACCCGTCGCCATCGCGGTCGGCCGCTGCTGCCGGCAGTGCGCCGAGCAGCAGCAGTGCCAGGGCCAGCGCGCCGGCGCGGGAGCCGGTCACGGCAGCACGTCGCGCAGGATCGTGCGCAGCGCGGGTGTGAGCTGGCGGGCGAAGGTGCCGGTCAAGTGCGACCGGTCCCGCCACATCATCGTGCGACCCTGGACCACGGGGCAGGGATCGTAGCTGCAGATCTTGTGGTAGAGGGTGGCGAATCGCTCGTCGTGCTCGGCGACCGCGGCGCGTAGCGCCTGCTCCACCCTGCGCTCGGACAGCGGCTCGCGGCGTGTGACACAGCGGGACATGTCCTTGGGGTTCGAGCGCAGGCAGCGGACGGGATGCTCGCTGTTGTTGGGCACGTCGCCCAGCACCAGCACTCGCGTGCCTGACGGCATCCGTTCGATCATGCGCTCCAGGCCCTCCCGCCAAAGGGTCGGGCGCTTGGACTTGGGGATCACGCGACCCCTGTCATCGAGGAGCTTGTAGCTCTCGCTGGCGGTGATGATGAAGAGGTCGGGCGGCCGAGCCTCGACGGCCTTGACGGCGCGGCTGCGCCAGGTGCGGCACGAGCGGCCACCATCGGTCCGCACCTGACCCTGGTTCATGCTGCCGAGGATGGGCATGCAGCCACCCTTCAGCATCGTCTCCAGGCGCCAGCCGTCGCTCTCGGCGACGCGAGCCATGGGGCCCACCAGCATCATCGCGTGGGAGTCGCCCATCAGCACCACGCGCCGGCCGGAACCGGGCTTGCCGAACCAGCAGCGCCGCAGCTCGGCCGAGCCCTTGGGCGAGTCGCAGCCGCGCGTGACGCCGCTGAAGTCCGTGGTCGCCGCCGCCAGCGAGGGTCGCAGGCGGGCCGGGACCGGGCGTTGGTCCTGCTGCCGGGCATCGCTGCGGCCGTCGCCGGTCGCTGTCCTCCGCGCCCATCGGAGATGCCGTCGCCATCGCTGTCGGGCTGACCAGGATGGGTCCCGAAGCGCTGCTCACCGAGGTTGCTCAGGCGGTCGCCGTCATTGTCCTCGGCGGCGTCGATCACGCCGTCCCAGTCGGAGTCCTTGCGGTCGGGAGATGTCACGCCGTACTTGCGTTCGAACCAGTCCGCGAGGCCATCCCTGTCGCGGTCGGCAGCGAGCACTCCAGGCGTCGTGAGGACCGTCAGCAGCAATGCGGCGAGGGTTGCCACGGCGAGGCCGCGGCGGGGCGTCGAGGTGCGCATCAGGGGTCCCCCGTGACGGCGTCGATGGCAGCCCCGAGACGCTCCGAGAGGCGAGCAGCGAACGTGGCTGTCAGGTGATGTCGGTCACGATACACGAGCATCGCACCACGCACGAGCGGGCAGTCGGTCTCGTCACACAGCCAGTCAGTGGCGGAGATGAGGCTGGCTCCCGCCGCCGCTGCCGCGCTCGCCTCGCGCACGGCGTAGGCCGCGTCCACCATGCGGCTGCGGTCGGTGTCGCAATCCTCGATGCCGTCGCTGGTGGCGAGGCACTCGGCCGGGTCGTAGCCGAGGCGTGGCGTGTCGGCCAGCACGACGAGTGGCGCGCGCTGTGCCAGGTCGCTCAGGTAGTCCCCCAGCGCCTGGTCCCACGTCGCGGTCATGTCGGCCTCGGAACGCTCACCCTCCCCGTCCACCAGCTCGTACATGTCGGCCGAGGACACGAGCACCAGTGACGGTCGCTCCTCCTCGACGAGCTCGAGCGCACGCGCCCGCCACTCGTCACATTCGCGATAGCCGCGCTTCAGCGGCCCGTTCCAGACCGTGGCGTCGATCAGCGGGCAGGCCGCCTTCGTGATGGCCCGCAGGCGCCAGTCCCGCTGCTCGGCGATGCGCTCCAGCGCCGGCAGCCACTGCTGCGCATGCGAGTCGCCCAGGAGCAGCACGGTCGTCTCAGCGTCGGGGCGTCCGTAGACGCACGGCGGTGGTTCGGTCTCGCCGAAGTCGAGGTGGCAGTCATCGGCGTAGCCCGCGGGCAGGTCCCAGTAGGCGCCGCTCAGCGGCGGCAGCAGGTCGACTGGCGGCGGCCCTGACCGGACCGGCATCCGGCAGATCGAGCGAGGCGACGATGGTGCTGCTCCCATCACGTGGCACGCCGATGGGCCCCTGCGTCGCGGCACCCATGGCGAGCGCGCCAGCGGCCACCACGACCGATGCGGTGACGGCACTGACGACGCTTCGCGAAGGCCGCATCGGCAGCAGGCGGCCGTGGCGGATGGGTGCCTCGAAGAGGTCGGTGCTGAGCCAGGCGATCGCCGCCGCGACCACCACCAGGCCCAGGTTCAGCGCCAGGCTGTCCACGCCCAGCGCGATGGGCACCAGCACGAGGATGGGCCAGTGCCACAGGTAGAGCGAATAGGAGATGCGCCCGACCCACCGCGGGAACGCGGTCGACAGCCAGCGAGACGGCAGGGTCACGGCAGCGCTGCCGCCCATGATCACCAGGGCCGTGCCCACCACCGGGATGATGGCAGCGGTGCCCGGGTAGGGCGTGTCCGTGCCGATGATCAGCGACGCCGGCGACGATGATGCCCAGTCCCAGCCAGACCAGGCCGCCGGCGACAGGGGCGGGTGTCCGTCGCGGCAGGCGCAGCACGCCGACGGCGATGAGGCCGCCCACGCCAAGCTGCCAGGCGCGCGTCGGCAACGAGAAGAACGCCCACGGCGCGGCGATGTCGGTCCAGGCCACGGCCAGCACCAGCGAGCCAGCCACGATGAGGGTCACCACCAGCCACAGCCGGGCGGCGCCCAGCAGGCGCATCGCGACCAGCACCAGCAGCGGCCAGAACAGGTAGAACTGCTCCTCCACGCTCAGCGACCAGAAGTGCAGCAGCGGCGAGGGCGCGACCTCCGACCCGAGGTAGTCGATGGCCTCGTTGGCGAAGCGGATGTTCGAGACGTACAGCGCGGCCGCCGCGGAATCGGCCGCCACGCTCGGGAAGCGCAGCTCCGAGAGCACCAGCCACGACGCCAGGGTCGTGACGACGATGGTCAGCAGGGCCGCCGGCAGCAGGCGCCGGAAGCGCCTGGCGTAGAACACCGCCAGGTCGATGCGCCCGCTGCCGTTCCACTCCCGCACGAGCAGGCCGGTGATGAGGAAGCCGGAGATGACGAAGAAGACGTCGACGCCGATGAAGCCACCGTCGGCGAACGGGACGCCGGCATGGAACAGCAGCACCGCGCCGATGGCGACGGCGCGCAGGCCCTCGATATCGGGCCGGAAGTAGGAACGCTCCTTGAGGCCGCTCACGCCGGCCGGCGCTGGCCCCCGCCCGTCATCACGGGCGGAAGGCGCCAAGCGTACGGGACGTCATGTGCTCGGCACGGCCAGACATGAACCGCCGTGGCGTGGGCGAAGCGGACGGCGAGGAGTCGCTGGCTGCCGGACACCTCGCCGCTGTGAGCTGGTCGTCGAGCTGCGGGTCAGCGCTAGCGGTTCTGCTCTCGCACCTGGCGCTCGACCTCGCTCTGGATCTGGTTGTCCCGCCGGGCCCTGGCACGGCGACCGAGCCAGAAGACGATGACGACTGGCCATGCCCAGGCGGCGACGGCGCCGATGGCCAGGGGCGCGACGGCCTGGTCCCAGGTCACGGAGGTCATGAGCACCAGAAGGATGAGGCTCACGATGGCGCCGATGGTGACGCCGATGGCACGCTGGATCATGTCGTTCCCTCCACGGTTGTGGTTGTGGCGCCTCGCGGTTCGTGAGCGCGGCAGCTCGACAACATCGTAGCGCTCGCGGCCTCGTGGCGGGACGCACGAACAGCGTCAGCTCAGCGGCCTCCGCCGCGGTTCTCGGCCCGCCACTTGCGCTCGTCGCGTTCGAACAGGTCCGCCTGGCGGTCGAACCAGCCATCGCCGGTGATCTGGGCCAGCGTTCGCAGCTGGTCGATGTGGGTCTCGTGGTAGTGCAGGGAACCCTCTGTCGCACTCAGGCTGTAGCGCGAGAGATCGCCCTTGCGGCGGAAGCGGTACAGCTTGTCGCGCACGGTCTGGGCGCCCCCGAGGACGTACTGCTCAGCCACCGGTGAGCCCGTCACGCGCCAGTAGTCGTAGATGCCGAACAGCGCGTTGAGGTGTGCGTTGAGGGTGTGGTCGTGGCGACCATCCGGCCAGTGCTCGAACCAGATGTAGCCGGCATCGGTCACCAGTGAGATCCAGCGCCGGTTCTCGCGGCGCTGCTCGAGGGCGGCCATCAGCTGCCCCGCTGCATTCGAGGCGCTCAGGAGCACCGGTCAGCTCGTGATAGCGACTGAGGAACGACAGCACGAGGCCGTGCGAGTTGGCGTTGACCCAGCCCGCTTCATGCACGCCGCGATCGTAGTCGTGCGGCTGCCAGCGACGCAGCCGGTTGCCGGTCGCGAGCCGGTCCAGGACGTCGGCGAACTTGCGCGCGTAGCGCAGGTGCTCGCGCTTGCCCGTCTGCACATAGCTGTCGAGCCGTTTCATGCCCTGCTGCGCGATGACGGTGGGGTTGTAGACGAGGCGTCCCCCCGCACCGAGGGCGCGCATCGGGACACCCCGGGCGTCCTGCGGGCCCAGCGTTCGCAGACGGCTGCAGCGGCCCGCCGTTGAAGCGCAGCTTCTCCCAGGGGATGAGCTGCAGCTCCCAGTCCCCGACCACGAAATCGGGCTCGGGCAGCGGCAGGACCGCAGCGGCGGGCTCAGCAGGTGCCGGTGATGCAGCTGGCGATGGCTGTGGCGCAGACGACTCGAGCGCTACCGGTGCCGGGCTCGGGGATGCCTCCTCGGCAGCCACGGCGCTGCCGGGCAGGAGCACGAGGGCGAGGGCGAGAGCGATGCAGAGACGACGACTCACGGCGGCTCGACCGTACCACGAGAGCCCAGCGGAACGCCGGAGCGCGCCCTACCATCGCTCGCATGACCACCGCAGGCGACCTCACCCACAGCGCGCTCATCGACCGGCTCGTCACGCTCTACCCGGCGCTGGCCGAGCGCCGCTCGGAGGTCGTCGTCGCCCGGGCGCCGGGGCGGGTCAACCTCATCGGTGAGCACACCGACTACAACGGCGGCTTCGTCCTCCCGTTCGCCATCGATATGGACGTCCGCATCGCGCTGCTGCCGACGGCCGAGCCACGCGTCCGCATCACGCGCCTCGACAACGCCGAGTCGGCCACCATCGGCCTCGCTCCCTTCCCGCCCCGTGGCGACGCCTGGCACGACTACATGGCCGGGACGGCCTGGGCGCTAGACCACTTCGCTGAGCCCATCAGTGGCTTCGACGGTGTCCTGCACAGCACGTTGCCCATCGGCTCGGGGCTCTCGTCGTCAGCGGCCCTGGAGGTGGTCACGGCCTGGGCGCTGTCGGCACCGTCGGGACCGCGTGCCGACCCGCTGCGAGGTGGCCCAGATCGCGCAGTACGCCGAGAACAACCATGTCGGGGTCCGCTGCGGCCTGATGGACCAGTTCGCCTCGGCCTGTGGCGTCGCCGGCCACGCGCTGCTCTTCGACTGCCGCTCGACCGAATGGCGGGCCGTGCCGCTGCCCGCAGACCTGTCGCTGGTCGTCATCCACAGCGGCGTCTCGCACGGACACGCCGACAACGAGTACAACGCGCGGCGAGCTGCCTGTGAGCGTGTGGTCGCGGCGGTGGCGGCCGATGACCCGGCGGTGACCCTGCTGCGCGACCTCGATATGGCGCGCCTGGAGGCCTATCGCGACCGCATCGACGCGGTCGACTATCGGCGCGCCTACCACGTCATCACCGAGAACGAGCGCGTCCTCGATGCGGTCGCCGCGCTGGAGACAGGCGACCACGAGGCACTGGGGTCCCTGATGGCCGCCAGCCAGGCCTCCATGCGCGACGACTACGCCATCAGCTGTCCCGAGATCGATGCGCTGGTGGCGCTCACCATCGAGGTCCCCGGGGTCATCGGCTCCCGCATGACCGGTGGCGGCTTCGGCGGTTGCACCATCAGCCTCGTGATACCCGACGCCGTCGGGTCGCTGCGCCAGCGAGTGGCACGCGACTACGCGGCGCAGACCGGCTGCACGCCGCGCATCTGGACGGTCTCGGCGGTCGACGGGGCGGGCTTCGTCGAGGCATGACGGGCCGCCTCGGTCTTCGGGGTCGGTCAGCCCTTGGTGGAGCCAAGTGTCAGGCCGCTGATGAACTGCTTCTGCAGTGAGAAGAAGACGATCAGCGTGGGTATCGCGACCAGGATCGCACCGGCAGCCAGCAGGTTGTAATCGGTGAAGTACTGCCCCTTGAGGTTGTTGAGCGCGGACGTGATGGGCATCTTCGAGCCGCGATTGATGAGGATGAGGGCCCAGAAGAAGTCGTTGTAGACCCATGTCACCTGGAGGGTGGCGAGGGCTGCCAGCGCCGGCCTCGTGAGCGGCATGATGACTGAGCGGTAGGTCTTCCAGATCGACGCGCCGTCCACCACCGCGGCCTCGTTCAGCTCCCGCGGGATGGTCTTCATGTAGTTGGACAGCACGAAGGTGCAGAAGCCCAGCTGGAACGCAACATGGATGAGGACGATACCGAGGTACTGGTTGTAGAAGAGCCCGTTGTCCGAGGGGAATCCCGCCACGCCCACGTCCGTCGGCAGCCAGAGCCGCAGGAACATGCGGTACAGCGGGGTGATGATGACCTGTGGAGGCAGCAGGTTGGCGGCGGTGAACAGCAGCAGGAAGACCAGGTTGAAGCGCCAGCTGTAGCGTGAGACGGCGAACGCCATCATCGAGGCCAGGAACAGCACCAGCAGCACAGCGGGCACCACGATGACCAGTGTGTTGAGGAAGTAGCGCACCAGCTCGGCCTGGTTCCAGGCGTTGACGTAGTTGTCCAGGTTGAGGGTCGACGGGAGGGACAGGTACCCCGCCGCATCGGTCTCCGCGCGTGGCCGCAGGCTGGTGTAGACCGCGAAGGCCAGTGGCAGCAGCCACACGACCGCCATCGCCAGCAGGAACGCGTGCAGCGCCGCCCGGCGCAGGTCCTTCCTCACATTGCGGCCGACGGGCTGGGTCGCGGCAGCTACGGTCATGTGTTGTCCTCCCGCAGCGCGCGGCTGAGGTAGATGACGATGGGTACGGTGGAGAGCGTGAGCAGCACGACGGCGATGGCCGATCCGAAGCCGATCCGACTGGTCTCACCGATGATGTTGTTGGTGACCAGCGTGGAGAGCAGCTCGAGGCCGTTCAGGCCCTTGTTGATGATGAAGGGCAGGTCGAAGGCCCGCAGCGATTCGATCACGGTGATGACGATGACCACGATGTTGATGGGCTTCAGCACCGGGAAGACCACGCGGAAGAAGGTCTGGCGCTCGTTGGCGCCGTCGATGGCGGCAGCCTCACGAAGCGTCGGGTCGACTGCCTTGAGGCCAGCCAGGTAGAGCACCATGACGTAGCCGACATGGCGCCAGCTGGCCGCCACCAGGACGGCCCACAGGTTGATGCTGGGGTCGCCCAGCCAGCTGATGAGGTTGCCCTGCCGGTTGGTGCCGAGGATGTTGTTCAGCAGCCCCTGCTCGGGCGCGTACACCAGCATCCAGATGAAGCCCACGATGGCCAGCGAGAGCACCACTGGCATGTACAGCGCGCTCTGGTAGAAGCGTGTGCCCCGGATGTTCTTGTCGAGAAGGACAGCGAAGAAGATCCCCAGGGGGGTGGCGATGAACAGGAAGAAGAGCAGCCAGGTGAGATTGTGGCGGAGCGCCGGGTAGAAGGGCGGGTAGACCTCGTGCAGGTCGGTGTAGTTCTTCAGCCCGATGAACTTGATGGAATCGAGTCCGCCGATGCCGTTCCAGCTCGTCAGTGACAGCGTCAACGACGTCACCAGCGGGACGAGGATGAAGATGGTGAGGATGGCGGTGGGGATGCCCACCATGAGGCCCAGCGTGATCTTGTCGTTGCGCGACAGGGCGGCCGAGCGGTTGGAGCGGACCACGATCCAGGTCATGCCGAGCACGATGAGCGCGGTGAACACCACGGCCGAGATCGAGACCACCTCGACGGGTGGCACGATGAGGAAGGCCAGGAGCAGGTAGCCGAGCGCGGCGAGCAGCACCACGCCGACCGCGATGGCGACGAGCACGAGGACGATCCGGACGATGGGGTTGCTGCGCACAGCAGCAGCGGTCATCGGCTTCCTCCCGGTTGTCCGCAGCCCCCGTCAGGCGTGCTGCAAGACGGGGGCTGCGATCCTTCTGCCCGGGTCCGGTCGGGACCAGGGCGTCAGCGCTGGGTCAGGCCTCCGGCGGAAGCGAGTCGTAGTAGGACTGGATGCTGCCGAGGAAGGCGTCCAGATCCTGGCTCGGATCAGTCAGGAAGCTAAGCAGGAAGCCCTGCATGCCGGACGGACCGGCGAAGTCGGCGCGCGCATCCCGGTCCAGGAACTGCGCGATGTTGCCGGCACTCTGCAGGACCTCTGCCGAGGCCGCCTGCAGCGTGTTGTAGCCGCTCGGGTCGGCCAGCGGGGACACTGCCACGCTGCCGATGCCCGGGGTCAGCACGTAGGCGAGCTGTGCCTCGGGCGTGCCCACGCACCGCAGGAACGCCTTCGCGGCCTCGGGGTTCTTGGGGTTGGCGCTCAACATGAAGCCGTCGATCGGCGCGTCGATGGCGTTCTCGGCGTCGAACTCGGTGCCCAGGGCTGGCCATGGGAAGAAGCCGATGTCGGGGATGTCCTCGACCGCCGCTTGCTCGGCGGCGAAGGTGCCCAGGAAGTACATGCCCGCGGTCTTGTCCACGAGCGCTGCCTTGGCGGCATCCTGCCACGAGCGACCGGCTGCGCCTTCCTGGGTGTAGGGCAGAACGTCGTCCCGCCAGATCTCGAAGACCGTCTTCACGCGCGGATCGGACCACTTCTCCCGGCCTTCCATGAGGCCGATATGGAAGTCATAGCCGTTCTGCCGCATGTTCAGGATGTCAAAGGTGCCCATGGCTGGCCAGCCGTCCAGGTCACCAAGGGCCAGCGGGATGAGGCCATCGGCCACCATCTGGTCACCCAGGGCCTTGAACTCGTCCATGGTGGTGGGCTCGGTGTAGCCCATCTCATCCCAGACGCTCTTGCGATACATCATCACCCACGGGTAGTTGTAGACGGGCACGAAGTACTGGTTCCCGTCATTGCCCGTCGATGCCGTCTTGAGACCCTCGGTCTGGTATTGCAGGATGTCCTCCCACACATCGTTGATGGGCGAGACGAGGCCCTGCGCGGCGAAGAAGCGCACACGGTTTCCGGCAAACCACTTGACGATGTCGTCCGGCGTGCCCTGCAGATAGGCGCTGATCTGGTTCTGGAAGGTGTTGTGGTCGTTGACGTTGACGGCGACCTCGATGCCGGCCTGCTCTTGGCAGTAGCTGACGATGTTCTCGACGGCCAGCTTCGGGACCTCATCGCTCTCGTTGGAGCCCAGGGTCGTGGCATTGTCCTGCGCCGCCACCCCGATGCTCGAGAAGACCAGCGCCGCGGTGGCCAGGGCGGTCGCAGCGACCGTCATGCGCCGCGAAGCGCGAGTATCAGAGAACGCCATTTGCTCCTCCTCACTTGTGGGACTGTGGACGTCCCAACTGTCCAACAGAAACCGACACGGTTCATCGCGATTGTCCGGCGAGTGCTTCCTGGTGTCAACCTCTACGAAACCTGGACGACACATTCATGTGCTGGTGCGTTGACTAGTGTGGATATCCGGGGCAGAATCACCGGAAACCACTACCTCGACGCTCATGGGAGATGACGCCCTTGTTGGCACCGCAGCGCCACGCCTACATCCTCGAGCGGCTGCATGCCGACGGTGCTGTGCGGGTCGCGGAGATGATGCGTCAGCTGGGTGTCTCGGACATGACGGTTCGCCGCGACCTGGAGGTGCTCCAGTCGGAAGGGCACCTGGTGAAGGTCCATGGTGGCGCCACGCTGCTTCGCGACACCGCCGTTCACGAGCCCGGCTTCGCCACGAAGCGCACGCTCCAGCACGAGGCCAAGCTGGCGATCGCACGCGCAGCGGCGGCGCTGGTCGAGCCGGGCATGGCCGTGGCCATCTCCGCCGGCAGCACGACCTACGAGGTCAGCCGGCGCCTGGCCGATATCCCGCGGCTGACCGTCGTCACCAACTCGGTGCCTGCTGCCGAGGTGATGTACCACGCTGGGCGCAGCGATCAGACCATCATCCTGAGCGGCGGCGTGCGCACGCCGTCGGACGCGCTGGTGGGTCCGTTCGCCGTGAGCGCGCTGAAGGCGGTGAACGTCGACCTCGTATTCCTCGGCGTGCACGGCATGCATGAGCGCGCGGGCTTCACCACGCCCAACCTGCTGGAAGCCGAGACCAATCAGGCGCTCATCGAGACCGGCCGCCGGCTGGTCGTCACCGCCGACCACACCAAGTGGGGGGTGACCGGGGTCAGCACCATCGCGCGACTCGAGCGGGCCGACATCGTCATCAGCGATAGCGACCTCGCCGACGAGGCTCGGCAGGTGCTTCGCGAAGCCGCCGGTGAGCTCATCCTGGCTGGCCCCACCGACGAGCTCGAGACGTCCTCCGAGCCGGCTGCGCTCGCTGGTTCTGGAGCGCGTTGACGATGGTCCTGCCGCTTGGCCCGCATCGTCGCTTCGACCCGTTGAGCGACCAGTGGGTGCTCGTGTCAGCCGGACGCACGCGGCGGCCATGGCAGGGGCACAAGGAGCGCGTCGCTTCCGTGGAGACGCGTCCGTCCTACGACCCGGACTGCTACCTCTGCCCGGGCAATACGCGCGTCAGCGGCGGTCGCAATCCCGACTACGCGTCGACCTGGGTCTTCACCAACGATTTCGCCGCGCTCCGTCCTGACGCCGGCGACGACCAGCTGCACGACGGTCTGCTGATCGCGGAGGCCCAGCCGGGCACCTGTCGCGTGCTGTGCTTCTCGCCGCGCCATGACCTGACGCTGTCGAGGATGGCGCCCGACAGCGTGCTCGAGGTCATCACCATGTGGGCCCGCCAGACCGTGGAGCTGGGCGCTGACTGGCAGTGGGTGCAGATCTTCGAGAACCGCGGCGAGGCGATGGGTGCTTCCAATCCCCATCCACACGGCCAGATCTGGGCCGGTTCAGCGCTGCCCGACCGGGCTGCCCGCGAGGACGCCTCCCAGCGTCGCCATCACGCTGACCACGGCCGCCGCCTGCTGCTGGACGTGGTCGAGCAGGAGTCGCACGGCGTCCGCGTCGTCGAAGAGGATGGTGAGTGGCTGGCGCTCGTGCCCTTCTGGGCCGTCTGGCCCTTCGAGACGCTGCTGCTGCCCAAGCGCCCGGTGGCGCGCCTGCCCGACCTCGACGATGCCCAGCAGGACAGCCTGGCCACCACGATGCAGCGCCTCATGCAGCGGTACGACGGCTTGTTCGGCCAGCCGATGCCGTTCTCGATGGGCTGGCACCAGGCGCCGTTCAACACGCACCCTGTTGAGCCCTGGCAGTTGCATGCGCACTTCATGCCGCCGCTGCTGGAAGCGACCAAGCGCAAGTTCATGGTCGGCTATGAGCTCCTCTCCGAGCCACAGCGCGACATCAGCGCGGAGGATGCTGCCGAGCGTCTGCGTGCAGTGACGCTCGAGGCGCCGACCGGTTCGGTCGCCAGCGGCGTAGCATCTGACCGTGCCTGATCCAGCCACGTCGCCCGACCAGCCTCTGGTACGGCGACGAGCGGCCCTTGCCCGCCTCGCCGACGAATCCTGGGACCTGCTCGTGGTGGGCGGCGGCATCGTCGGTTCGGGCGTCCTGCTCGACGCGACGACCCGTGGCCTGAAGGCAGCGCTCGTCGAGCAGGACGACCTGGCCGTCGGCACGTCGTCACGGTCATCACGACTCATCCACGGGGGTCTGCGCTATCTCGAGGACTTCCGTATCGGCCTGGTGCGAGAAGCCCTCGCCGAGCGCTCACGGCTGCTGCGGCTGGCGCCACACCTGGTGCATCTCGAGCGCTTCCTGTTCCCGGTCTATGGCTATCCGCTGGTCAGCCGCGCCTTCATGGGCGCGGGCCTGACCCTCTATGACTTGCTCGGCGCGGCGCGCGATGGTGGCCGGGCCCACCACCTGGGTGCGGACGCCGTGGCCGAGCTGGTGCCGCCGATCCGACGCGCCGGGCTGCGCGGTGGCGTCACCTACAGCGATGGCGTGGAGGACGACGCCCGCTACAGCATCGTCGTCGCACGCACCGCCGAGGCCGCCGGTGCCACCGTGGTCACGCGTGCCCAGGTCAGCGGCCTGCTGCTGGACGCCGCTGGACGGGTCAACGGCGTGCAGGTTCACGACCGCCTCGATGGTGCCGACCTCGAGGTGCGCGCCCGCAGCGTGGTGGACGCCACCGGGGTCTGGTTGGGCCACCCGGCCGCGCGCCTTGGAGGCTCCAGCATCAAGCTCGTGCCCAGCCGTGGCACGCACCTCGTCTTCGAGCGCTCACGGCTGCCGCTGCAGACCGGCATGACGCTGAAGATCCCCGGTCGCGTGCTCTTCATCATCCCCTACCCTGGCGCCTGGATCGTGGGTACCACCGACGTGGCCGACGAGGGTGCGCCGGAACGCCCGGCACCCACCGCCGACGAGGTGGACGAGATCCTGGAGAACGTCAACCACGTGCTGGACGCCGACCTCGGCCGCGAAGACGCCGTCGGCGCCTTCGCCGGCTTGCGACCGCTGGTGGGCGTTCCCGGTGGCGATACCGCCCGGGTCAGCCGCGAGCACACCATCCACCGCGAGGAATCGGGCCTGGTGCGCGTCTCGGGCGGCAAGTACACGACCTACCGGCTGATGGCACGCGACGCTGTCGACGTCGCCCTGCAGGTGGCGGGGGCGGAGGCACGGCCCAGCGGGACGGCCGACCATCCGTTGAGCGGGGCAGCACCACGAGATGAGCTCGACGCCCTCTCGGCCGAGCTGGCGAGGTCCCACGACCTGGACACCGAGGTGGCTCGCGCGCTCGTCGCGCGACATGGGACCGAAGCGCGCGACGTCGTTCGCCTTGGGGTCGAGCTGAACCTGCTGCGACCGTTGGCGTCCGATGGCCCGGAGCTGGAGGCCGAGGTCGCCTGGGCGGTGAGCCGGGAGCTGGCGCTCGGCCTTGACGACGTGCTGTCGCGCCGCATGCGCCTGTCGATGGCGCGTCGCGATCGGGCTGCTGGCATCGCCCCGCGCGTGGCCGAGATCATGGCTGCACAGCTCGGCTGGGACGCAGCGCGACAGGCGCAGGAGGTCGAGTCGTTCCTCGCAGCGGCTCACCGGGAGTACGACGTCCCCGGCCCAGGGCAGGCGAACACCGGAGGCTGAGCATGGGTGCCGACCACATCCTGGCCCTTGACCAGGGCACGACCTCGTCGCGGGCCATCGTCTTCGATCGCGCTGGCGCAGCGGTGGCCGTGGCCCAGCGCGAGTACCCCCAGGGCTACCCGTTTCCCGGCCACGTCACGCACGACGCCGAGGACATCTGGGAGAGCCAGCTGGGCGTGGCCCGCGAGGTCCTCGAGGCGGTCCCCGGTGGCGCTGCGGCCGTCGCGGCCGTGGGCATCGCCAACCAGCGCGAGACGACCATCGTGTGGGACCGCGCCACCGGGCACCCCGTGGCGCCGGCCATCGTGTGGCAGAGCCGCATCACCGCCGACCGCTGCAGCGAGCTGCGCGAAGCCGGCCACGAGCGGCGCATCCGCGAGCTGACCGGCCTGCCGCTCGACGCCTACTTCAGCGGCCCCAAGGTCGCCCACATCCTCGACGCCGAGCCCGGGCTGCGCCGGCGAGCCGAGGCCGGCGAGCTGTGCTTCGGGACCGTCGACAGCTTCCTCGTCTGGCGCCTCAGCGGCGGCCGCAGCCACATCACCGACGTCTCCAATGCCAGCCGGACGCTGCTGTTCGACATCCGGGAAGGCCGCTGGGACCGCTGGCTGTGCGAGCTCATCGGCGTGCCCATGGCCATGCTGCCCAGCGTGCGCCCATCGTCCGCGCTCCTCGCCGAGACCGACCCCGATGTGCTTGGTGTGGCCCTGCCCATCGCCGGCATCGCTGGCGACCAGATGGCGGCCACCTTCGGGCAGGCCTGCCTGCGGCCGGGGATGGCCAAGAACACCTACGGCACCGGCGCCTTCGCCCTGCTCAACACGGGGACCGAACCGGCCACCTCCGAGCACGGGCTGCTCTCCACCATCCTGTGGCAGCTGGGCGAGCAGGGCTCAGCTCGCCTATGCCCTGGAGGGTGCCGTCTTCGTCGCGGGTGCGGCCGTGCAGTGGCTGCGCGACGGGTTGCATGTCATCGAGCGCAGCACCGACGTGGAGACGCTCGCCGCCACCGCTGACCGCGGCTCGGGCGTCATGGTGGTCCCGGCGTTCACCGGGCTCGGCGCGCCCCACTGGGACCCCGCCGCGCGCGGAGCCATCCTGGGCCTGACGCTGGGCTCGAGCGTGGCGGACATCGCCCGGGCCACCGTCGACGCCATGGCCTACCAGGTGGCCGACGTGCTCGCCGCCATGGCGCTCGACGCCGGCGGTGAGCTGGATGCCCTGCGCGTGGACGGTGGGGCCGCGGTCAACGACTCGCTGCTGCAGTTCCAGGCGGACATCCTGCGCGTCCCGGTGGAGCGGCCTCGCGTCACCGAGACGACCGCGCTGGGGGCGGCCTTCCTCGCCGGCCTGGGCACGGGCTTCTGGTCCTCGACCGATGAGGTCGCCGCCACGTGGCAGCTGGACCGGCGCTTCGAGCCGCAGATGGCGCAGACCGGAGCGCGAGCGCCTGCTGGACCGCTGGCGCCAGGCCGTCGATCGCGCCAAGGGCTGGACACCGGGCTAGCTCCCCGGCGGCCGTGGCCCGGTGCCGCTACGGGTCGAAGCTCTCCACCCGGAAGACGACATCGCCGTCGAGCAGCGTCGCCAGCGGGCGAGTGCCGGCGATGAGGTCGGGATCGCTGGGCTCGGCCAGGATGGCCGTCGGCAGCACCAGCATGTCGGCGCGGGCTCCCACGCCCAGGTGGCCCTGGTCGTCGATGTGCGCGGAGCGCGGGCCGTCGAGACACGCGCCGCGCAGGGCTCGCTCGAGGCTGATGGACTGCTCGGGATGGAATGCCTCGCGCTCCTGCCAGCCGGGGCCACGGCGGGTCACGGCGGCGGCGATGCCGGGCCACGGATCGGGCGACTCGACGGGGGCGTCGGTGCCGAAGGGCAGCAGTGATCCCGCGCGGTCGAGGTCGGCCAGCGGGAACGCGGACGCGGAGCGCGCTCCCCAGGATCCGCGCATGGCGGTCGCGTCGCTGAGCAGGTGGCAGGGCTGCACGGACGCGGCGATGCCCAGCGCACCGAAGCGCCCGACGTCCGCCGGGTCCACCAGTTGCGCGTGCTCGACCCGGTGCATCGCTGCCGGGCACGCCGGGGAGACGCTCGATGACGTCGAGCACGGTCCGCACCGCGGCATCGCCGATGGCGTGGATCTCACTGGCGATGCCGGCCGCGGCGGCGCGTCCGGCGACGTCGAGCAGCTGCTCGAAGCTCCGCAGTGGCAGGCCGGTCGCGCCGGCCGGCGGTGGACCAGCCGGATCGTCCGGCTCGTAGGGTGCCAGCAGCGCTGCGGTGCGGCTGCCGAGCGCACCGTCGCTGAACAGCTTCAGCCACCCGTCGCGATAGCGCCCGCGCTCGTCGCCCGCGATCCCCTGGCCGGATGCGAAGCCGATCGCCATGGCCCGCTCCAGCTGCTCCTCGCGCACGCTGGCCACGACGCGCAGCGGCAGGCGACCAGCGGCCGCCATGGCACGGTAGGCCACGGGTCCGGCGCGCAGCTCCGGATCGGGGGCCACCGCCCCGGGGTCGTGCGCCGAGGTGACGCCCAGCGCCGCCAGCGTTCGAGCGTAGGATCCGACGGCCCAGTCGACGTCCGCGGCGGTGACAGGCGGGATGACCGCGTCCACCAGCCCGGCCGCGGCCTCGTACATGATCCCGCTGGGCCGGCCGTCCTCGTCGCGCTCGATGCGGCCCGCAGGCTGGGTCGGCCGTGGCGGCGAGACCGGCCAGCTGGATGGCGCGCGCGCTGAGCCAGCGGGAGTGGTGGTCATGCGCCCACAGCGCGACCGGTCGACCCGGCGCGGCCTCGTCGAGCCAGGCGGCGACCGGATGGGCTCCCAGCGCCGGGAAGGTCCAGCCGTGGCCCAGCAGCCAGCTGTCGGCATCGCCGGCCGCGAGGCGCTCCTCGTGGACGGCGGCGATGGCGCGGCACACACCGGCCTGGTCCAGCCCGCCCAGGTCGGGCTGCTCCGCGGCCAGGGCGGCAGACGCGAGGTGGATGTGGGCATCGGTGAAGGCGGGGGTGACCATCTGGTCCGCGGGCAGCCGCCAGGTCTCGGTTCGCGCGTCCGCCAGCCGGCTCGACCTCGGCAACGCTGCCGGCAGCCAGCACGCGCCCGTCACGGACGGCCAGGGCCTCCACCCAGCCGAACCCCGAGGCGCCGGTGAGCGTGGCGATGCGTCCGACGATCAGCCGGTCCGCGGTCACGTCAGCCGCCCGTCGGCTCGCCGAAGAGCCGGCCGAGGCCATCGCGGTCCAGCCCGGCACCCAGGCCCAGCGCCAGCGCGACGCGTGCCTTGGGGCCGCTCAGCGTCCCGGCGAGGATGGCGCCGGCATCCCGCCACGAGCGTCCGCCGCCGGGGAAGCCGTAGAAGGCACCGACCGGACCGGCGGCACAGCGCGTGGTCAGCACGACCGGGACCCCGGCGGCCATGGCCTCCACCGCAGCGGCCAGCAGGTCCGGATCGGTGTTGCCGGAGCCGGTCGCTTCCAGCACGACGCCCCGGGCCCCGCGCGCCACCGCGGCGCGCAGCAGGTCGCCGTCGGTGGCGACGACGGCGGTCAGCAGCACCACCGGTTCGGCCGCCTGGACCGGCACCGGCTGCAGCGTGCGGCGGTCGGTGCGTCGCCGGTCGATGACCAGCTCGTCCCCATCGACGTGCGCCAGCGGCCCGTCGTTGAGCGCCCGAAAGGTGTCGAGCGCGGTGCTGTGGGTCTTGGTCACGTCGTCGGCCGGCAGGACGACGCCATCCATCACCACCAGCAGTCCTTCGCCGGCCAGCCGCGGATCGACCACCGTGCGCACCGCGTCGGTGAGGTTGCGCGGTCCGTCGTAGCCTTGCTCGCCGGCATTGCGCATGGCACCCACGACCACCACCGGTGTCCTGCCGGCGTACAGCAGGTCCCAGGCGAAGGCGGTCTCCTCGAGCACGTCGGTGCCCTGCACGACCACGACGCCGTCGATATCGTCCCGCTCGGCGGCCTGCCCGGATCAGGCCGCCGATCTCGAGCAGCTGGCTGAAGCGCAGGTGTGAGGCCGGGACGAGCCCCCAGTCGAGGGCCTCCAGCTCGGCGATGGTCTGCGAGCCCGGGGACCCGGGCGAGGATGGCGCCCCGTCGAGCGTCGGGACGGCAGCCCCGGTGTGCGGGTCCGGCAGCATGGCGATGGTGCCCCCGGTGAAGATGACGCAGACGCGCGGGCGCTCAGCCATGCGGTGGGCCGGTGGGCCGCGGCGGCGCCGGGCCGGCCTTGCCCGGGACGACCTGGCTGGCGATGATGCTGGATCGGCTGCGTGTCCTCCATGTCCTCGGCGATGTAGCGCAGCCGGAAGGGCCGGTTCAGCGTGGACGAGGCCGTGGTGATGGTCATCGGATCCATCGGTTCGACGTTGAGCGGTCGCGCCGAGCCGGTGACGCGCGGGCGGGCGAAGATGATCGAGAGCACGCCCACGGCGCCGACGATGAGGGCGGAGATGACGATGACGGTGGCAGCGCCGATGAGGTCGGCCAGCGGGCCGACGATGATGATGGGGATGAAGGAGGCCATGCTCACGAGCATGTTGAGGACGCCGAAGACGCGTCCCCGGACGTCGGCCGGGAGCTCCTCCTGCAGCGACGTCTGCGCAGGCACGGCCACGAATGCGTAGCAGATGCCGGCCGCGAAGGCGACGACGACGACCACCGCCAGCAGCGCCGTGTGGTCGCCTTCAGCAGACGAGCCCATGAACTCCTGGGCCAGGCCCAGGATGACGAGCGAGAGCGCCAGCGCGATCATGCCGCCCTCGATCAGCCGCCGCCGGGGCAGGTACTTGCCGATGACGTTGAGGACCACGATGCCGCCGATGAGGCCGGCGCCGAGCGGCAGCAGGATGACGATGAGGTCGCCTTCCTCGAGGCCCAGCACGTCCCGCGTGAAGGCCGGGGCGATCACGCCCAGGACGCCGATGAGCGAGGCCACCATGGCCAGGTACGTCAGCGACCAGAAGATGTTGCGGTGCTCGCGGATGTAGCGGAGGCCTTCCTTGAGCTGCTCGATGGTGGCGGCGACGGCGCTGCGGGCCGACTGCAGCGAAGCCCCGCCGCTCTGGCCGGCCGGCGCCGGCGGCAGGATCGAGGCAGAACAGGCCCGCGAGGCCATAGGCGGCGGCCACGATGAAGATCAGCGTCTCTGTTCCCGACGACCGTCTCGGCGAGCGGGCCGAGGACGGCGAAGCCGAGCACGAACGCGCCCTGCAGGGCCAGGATGAACAGGCTGTTGGCCGTCATCAGCTGCTCGCGCTTGACCACCAGCGGGATCATCGCCGCCTCTGCCGGCGCGAAGAACGTGGTCAGCGTCGCGACCAGCGCGGTGACGATGTAGATGATCGCGAGCTGGTCGGTGAAGAAGACCAGCAGCAGGAACAGCGCGCCACGCGCGAAGTTCGTCCAGACCAGGATCTTGCGCCGGTCGAACATGTCCACGAAGACGCCGGCGATGGCGCCGAAGATGACCGCCGGCACGAGGAACGTCAGCAGCAGCAGGCTGACCGAGGTGTTCGAGTCGGTCAGCCCGAAGACGGTGATGGTCAGGCCGAACAGCACCATGTTGCCGCCGACCTGGGTGAAGATCTGCGAGCCGAACAGCGCCATGAACCGCGGGTTCCGCAGCACCTGCTTGGCCTGCGCGACATCGGCGCCACCCTCGATGGTGATGGCGTCGTCGACCTGCTCCCTGATCTCGCTCACCGGCCGCCCACCCTAGTGCTCGGTCGTGCCCGTGAAGCGGAACGACCCGATGCGCAGCGTGGGCACCACGATGGTGCCCAGGTAGCCGTCTCCGTCGAGCGCGCGTCGTTCCAGGCTGACCGCCTCGACCGCCGCCAGGGCGTCGAGGTAGCTCTGGGTGAAGCGGAGGTTGCGCACCGGCGCCTTCACTCGGCCCGTCCTCCACCAGGAAGAGCCCGTCGCGGGTCATGCCGGTGACCTTCACCTGGCTTGGGATGGACGACGTTGGTGTAGTGGAAGCGGGTGACGAGCAGGCCGCGCTCCAGGCCGCCGATGACCTCGTCGCGCGGCGTCTCGCCGGCTGCCATGCGAGAGGTTGAGCGGATACGGCCCCCACGGGTTCGGCGCCGGCAGGGCGTGGCCGGTCGAGCGGCGGCCGTCACGCGCGGCGGTCGTGGTGTCGTAGACGATCTCGCGGCAGACGCCGCGCTCCAGCAGCGGCACCCGCTGCTTGGCCACGCCCTCGTAGTCGAACGAGGCAGGCGTGCCGGCCGGGTCGCTGCCGTCGTCCGCGAGGTTGACCAGCGGCGAGGCCACGACCTTGCCGGGCTCATAGAACGACCGCTGCTCCTGCACGTCCTGCGCCCCGAAGCCGACCAGGCCCAGCCACAGCGCCACGTCCATGCTGGCGTAGCTGTCGAGCACCACCGGATAGTCGCCGGCGGGCAGCTCGATGGGGTCGGCCATGGCGGCCGTGCGCTCGGCCGCCTCGCGCCCGATGGCGGCGGCGTCGATGGCCGTCGAGGTCGACGGCCACCTCCTCGCGCGTAGCCGCTGCCGCCCCCGGGACCCATCATCACCGTCAGCACCTGGCTGCGTGAGCGAGGTTCGCTCACCGCCAGCCCCAGGGAGTTGACCACGCTGATGGTCTCGGAGCCGGTCTCGACGAGCCCGAAGGCCTGGGCGCCGACCGCCTCAGCCGCGGCGATGATGGCCGCCGCGGCGTCTGCGCGGACGTCCGGGTCGGCCTGCTGCGGTGGCGGCCGCCCAGGTGCCCTCGGCGAACGTCAGCGGGCCCGGTGACGGGAGCGACTCGAACCACTCCTGCTCCGGCTGGAGGCGTGCCGTCTCGGCGGCAGTCTGCGCCAGGCGACGCAGTGAGGCGTCGTCGTGCTGGTTGGTGGAGGCCACCCCGATCCGTCGGCCATCGACGAACCGGAGGTTCACCGTGGCGTCGTCCTCGGCCACGTTCTGGTGGATCTCGTTGTTGGCGAAGCGCGTCAGGGCGGAGCTGCTCTCGATGACCAGCGCCTCGACCTGGCTGGCCCCGGCATCGAGGGCCATGCCGACGACACGCTGCGCGATGCGCGGACCGTCGGCCCGGCTGTCTGCGCTCACGTGTTGCCCACCCCCACCTCGACGTCGCGGAAGCGCGCACCGCTGCTCCCGTGGCCCACGTGCATGGCCTGGTCCGGCTGGCCCTTGCCGCAGTTGGTGACGCCGACGAGCTGCCAGCTGCCGTCATCGGCGACGGCGTCGCAGGAGCCCCAGAAGCGGGGCGTGATGCCGGTGTAGGTGGCATTGCGGTACAGCCGGCCCACGCTTGCCGCCCTTGATCTCGCGTGCCATCTCCACGCCGAACTGGAAGTTGAGCCGGCGGTCATCGATGGACCAGGAGCGGTTGTTCTCGAGGAGCAGGCCGTCGTCGGTGTCGGCGACGATGTCCTCGAAGCTCATGCCCTCGCGCGGCTAGCAGGTTGATGTTGGTCATGCGGATGAGCGGCAGGCGGTTCGCAGCCGTCGGCACGCATCGCTCCACCGCTGGCCCGGCCGATGCGAGGCGCGGTCTCGCGACTGGAGAGATAGCCGCTGAAGATGCCCTCGCTCACCAGGGGGACCGACTGGGCGGCGACGCCCTCGTCGTCCCAGCCGAAGGTGCCCAGCCCGCCGGGCGTGGTGGCGTCGGCCACGATGGTCACCAGCTCGCGAGCCGTAGGCGAAGCCGCTGTCGAGCTTGTCGGTGGTGAGGAAGCTGGTGCCGGCGTACGCGGCCTCGGTGCCGAAGACGCGGTCGAGCTCGGTGGGGTGGCCGCACGATTCGTGGATCTGCAGGTACAGCTGCGAGGGGTGCAGGATGATCGTGCGGCGGCCCGGTGGCAGCACCGGCGCGGACAGCAGCTCGACGGCCTCCGCGGCGAGCTGCGGCGCCCGGCCCACGAGGTCCAGGCCACGCACGTGCTCGTAGCCCGCGGCGCGGTAGCCGCCCGACTCCGGGAAGCTGCGGCGCTGCAGGTCGTCGTCATCGGCGGCGTTGACCTCCAGGCTCGCGCCGACGTGCGTGATGACCTGCTCGGTGCGGGATCCGTCCGTCGCGAAGAAGTCCTTCCACTCGCGGAAGGCGCGGTAGTCAGCGCTGGTGGTCGTGGTCCCCGCCACCGCCGCCATGGCCCGCTCGGCCGTCGAGCAGCAGGTCGACCGTGCGGTCGATGGGCACCGTGAAGGGGTCTTCCTCCAGCGGTGTCTCGTAGCGGCCGGCGGCCGGCGGCCGGTCGTCGAGGACGACAGGCCGGCGCGTGTGGCGGGCCGACGCGCGCGCGATGCGCACGGCCAGGGCCGCGACGCGGTCGGCCTCAGGGCCGGCGAGCACGCTCGAGCTGGCGAAGCCCCACGCGCCATCGACGAGCACGCGGATGCCGAAGCCCTCGCTCTCGCCGAGATGCACGCCCGTCGACGCGACCCGCCTTGACGTTGATGCGCTGGTCGCGCCGCCGCACGAGCGCGGACGTCGGCGTAGGCGGCGCCGAGCTGGGACGCGGTATCGAGAGCGCGCTGGGCGAAGTCACTCATGGGCCCTCTCAGCCTAGCAGGGCGCTCGCCTCTGCTGCCCATGCCTCGGGCGTCGGTCCGGGCTCCGGCTCGCGGGGCCCGTAGGCCTCCGGCAGCCGGGCTCCGAGCGATTCCAGCCAGGCCGCGTCGAAGCTGGCGAAGTCGTCACCGGTCGCGGCGATGAAGGCGTCGTCGAGGCCGCTGCCGTCGCCGAACGAGGTGATGAGCTCGACGAGACGCTGCTCGCCGTAGGTGTCGACGAACCAGTCCACGGCGGACGACGCTCTCGGCGTAGGCCAGGCCGCTGCGCGTCACGCGCGTCGGGAAGTTCCCGCCGAGGGCCTCGAGCGGGATGATCGTGCCGCCGCCGGCGGCACCCTCGACCAGCGCCCGGTCGGCTCCGGTGTAGCCGCGCGAGAGGTAGACGGCCAGGCCCTCGTTGAGCCAGCGCGGCGGGTACTGGTAGGGGTTGTCCACGGCCTCGTGGAAGACGAGGTGGGCCAGCTCGTGGGTGATCAGCTCCTCGATCCAGTCGGAGTCGATGCCGCGCGGCTCGATGAGCCCGAAGAGCGTGCGGATGGCCGGGTGCGCCTGGCCACCGACGTTCTCGCGCGTGGCCGGCCCCATGGCCTCTCGGAAGTCGCGCGTGTCGGCGTAGATGAAGAAGTCGACGGGCTCGATGTCGTCGACACCGAGCAGTGTCGCGGCCGATGCCAATGCCTCCTCGGCGATGTCGAGCGCCCGCCGCCCGAATGCCTCGTCGCCCTCGTACCACCAGACGTCGACGCGGTCACCCGCGAGCATCTGCCACTCGAGGCGCGTGTCGCTGACGGTGTGGCTCGCCGCGGGGCCCACCACGCTGCCCTCGTCGGTGACCACGCGGAAGCGGTACTCCCAGGTGGTGTTGGGCACGATGTGGCCGCCGCGGTAGACCGTCGCCCGCCAGCTGTCCCCGCCGGCTGGCGCCACCTGCGCCAGCTCGACGACCTGGTCCTCGGCACCCGGCAGTCGGGTCAGCAGCTCCACTCGCAGCGGTGTCTGCGCTCGAGCGGAAGGTCGGTGCTGAAGGCGACGGTTCGCCGAACGCGCCGCTCGCGCGCGGCTGCCCGAACTCGACGCCGGGCTGTGCGGCGACGAGCGAGACGGTGAGCAGCAGCGCCAGCGCGGTCACCAGGGCGGCCAGCCACGGCTGCGCGGTAGCGTCTCACCGGTCGCTCCAGGCGAGGTCGGCGAAGCGCATGATGCCGACGCCGGAGAGCTGGCCGCCGAGCAGGCCGTCGGCGCTGAGCCACCAGCTGCTGCCGTAGTCGAGCGGGATGAGCGGCGCCTGCTCGCGCACGATGGCCTGCGCAGCGTCGTAGAGTCGCTCCTGCTCGGCTGGCGTCGCCGGTGGCAGCGGCAGCATCGATGAGCTGCGTCGTAGGCGGTGTCGCTCCAGCCACCCATGTTGGCGCTGCTGCCGCTTCGCAGCAGCAGCCCCAGGAAGTCGTGGGCGTGAGGGTAGTCGGCGCTCCACGACAGCGTCCACATGTCCGGCGTATCGGTCTCGAGGAGCAGCGAGTGTTCCTCGAACGGCCGGCTCTCGACGCTCACCTCGATGCCCAGCTCACGCTCGAGCTCCGCGGCGATGGCGGCTGCCGGACCGACACCGTAGGTCGCCAGCGAGAGCGTCGGCAGTCCGGCCCCACCGGGGTAGCCGGCCGCGGCCAGCTCCGCGCGCGCCGCCTCCGGGATCGTAGGGCAGCAGGTAGTCGTCGCCGCCTCGCGGCCGCGATACCGGGGGGCACGATCGAGGTCGGCGGTGGGTCGCCCTCGCCATCGAGACCGGCCAGCCGGCGCCAGTCGACGGCCATGGCCACCGCGCGGCGGACGCCGGCGTCGTCGAAGGGAGGCTCGGTGGTGTCGAAGCCGAGGAAGCCCACGGCCATGTCCTCGCTGTGCCGCAGCTGTGGCCCAAGTCGCCGGTCGTAGCGGATCCAGCTCGAATCGGACGGCGGGATGGGGGTCCAGTCGACGGCCCCGTCCTCGAACACGTCGACGTTGCTGCGCCCACCGTCGTCGGTGACGATGGTGATGCGATCGATGGCCGGCGCGCCGGCCCAGTAGCGCTCGTTGGCTCGCAGGCGCAGCTGCCCAAGCTCCTGCGTCGACCGGAACGTACGCTCCGGAGGCGGCGATCTCGATCCCCGTCTGCCGGTCCGCCCGCGAGCGACTCGATGTCGGGAGGCACGACCGCCAGCGTGGGCACCGCCGCGATGGCCGGGAAGAAGGACGACGGCCGCTCGAAGTCCACGCGCAGGGAGCGGCCCTCGGCAGCGCAGGCCGACGTCCTCGGCGCTGCCGATCCCCCGGGAGTAGGCGGCTGCGCCGGCGACGTCGTCGAGCACGCTCGAGAGCGGGCTGGGGTCGGCCGGGTCGATGACGCGCAGCCAGGAGCGCCGCACGTCCTCCGCGGACGAGGGGCGTGCCGTCGCTGAAGCGTGAGGCCGTCTCGCAGCTCGAACACGATGCGTCGGCCGTCGTCCTCCAGGCGACCACGACTCGGCCAGGGCGGGCCGCACGACCGAGCCCGCGTCGAGCACCGTCAGGCCCTCGTAGACCTGGGCCAGCACCTGTGCGGAGGTGCCATCGCACGATGGCCGCGGGATCCCACGACAGGGGTGCACCGCCGGCGAGCACGAGGTCGCTGTCGCCCGGCCGTGCCAGCGCCTCGTCATCGGGCGCCGGCGTCACCGTCCAGGCGGCGAAGAGCCCGACCGCCACCAGGAGCGTCACCAGCAGCGCCGTGCCGACGACGGTCCGACGGGTCCAGCCCTCGCGGCGGCTCTGCGAGGCGGGGCGTCGAGCTCCCGCCGTCACCGGCTGATCGGTGTCTTCGGGTGGCGTGGCCGGCAGCGGAGGTTCGTGCATGGGCTCGTTCGGGCGAGGGCGCGATCCCTAGCGGCGCGCCAGGGAGATGTAGTAGAGCAGCGTCAGGATCGATGTCACCGCCGCGGCCACGTAGGTCATCGCCGCCGCGATGAGCACACGACGCACGCCCTCCTCGTCCTGGGTGCTGGCGATCAGGCCCGTCTCGCGCAGCATCACCAGGGCTCGGCGGCTGGCTCCGATCTCGACGGGCAGCGTGAGGACGCTGAAGACGACCATCAGGCCGAAGACGATGATGCCCAGCCCAGAACAGCCCGGTCAGGTTGAAGATGAGGCCGACGAAGATGAGCAGGTAGCTGAGCATGGGGCTGAACGTCACCGCCGGCACGAGGCACGCTGCGCAGCCGCATGGCCACGGTGCCCTCGGCGTGCTGCTGGGCGTGGCCGACCTCGTGCGCGGTCACGGCCATGGCAGCCACCGAGTCGCGCGCGGCCACCTCCTGCGAGAGGCCGATCTGGCGCGTCCGCGGATCGAAGTGATCGGACAGGTCACCGGGCACGATCTTGAAGCTGATGCCCGTGGCAGCCCCGCGCGCACCACCGAAGTCGACGCCGGCCACGAGCCGCTCGCCGACGTGCACGCCCGCCAGCCCGGAGCTGTTGCGAACGGCGCTCCACTTGGCGAAGGTGGACTTGATGTACAGCTGCGCGGCACCCGAGATGACGAGCGTGACGATGAACAGGACGAGGTACAGCGGATCGATCCAAAGACCCCAGAGGAACATGGCTGCTGACGAACTCCTGGCGTGTTGACGACGGACGTCAGCCTAGCGCAGACGCCGTGACGGACCGGTGAACGGCCCCAGGGCGCTCGTCTTCCCGGAGCACCACGTCACCGATGCCACTGGGAGCGGCTCCTAGTGGTCGGGGGTGCCCTCCAGGTGCGCGAATCGCGGCCACAGCGACAGGTCGAGATCGGGCACGAGCCGCTTGAGCAGGGCGACCTCGGGCTCATACGCCTCGATCAGCTGCCGTTCGTCCTTGGAGGGCACCGAGCGCTTGCTGCCGACCGTCTGGTTCACGCGTGTCCGAACGAGTCGGGGATCGGGATCGAAGGGCGCGACGCCGAGGAAGTCCAGCGTGCGGGCGAGCTCGACGGCAGGCTGCTGCACGCAGCGCTCGTACTGGAGCACGAGCATCCGCTCCGGACCGACGACATCCATCAGCCGCTGTACCTGGCGTCCGTAGAAGCCGCGCATGCGTGCCTCGCGCTTGCCGGACTGTTCGTCACGTTTCAGGGATCGGCGCCGGTTCTCCTCGTGCCACTGGTTGAGCCCTGAGCGATAGCGTTCCACCGGCTCGCGCACGATGGTGAGCAGCTTCGCCTGTGGGGCCACCGCGGCGATGACGTCGGGCATGCGGGGCAGGGCCTGGTAGCGCGGCGTCCACTCCCCTGCCAGGTGGCCGGGCAGGCGCGGAAACTGGCGGTAGTACCACTCCTTCTGCTCGGTCGCGATGGGCTCGTCCTTCATGCGGTCGAGCAGGTGCAGCTCCTTGCGCCGGGGGACGCCGTCGATGTCGGGATGGCCCACGAGCAGCGCCCACCACCAGGTGGTGCCGGCCTTGTGCACGCCGACGCCGATGAAATCGGGCGGCCCGATGGCGGCACCGTCGGGGATGGCCGGTGCCTGTCGCCCACGGCGATCGGCTTCGCGTCCCGGTTCGCGGCTGGGGTCAGTCATGGCCGCCGAATTCTAGCGATGCGGTCGCCCGGACGGTCGAGGTGCTGGAGTACCCTCGCCGCAGCCATCGCAACGCGGTCGTGCACCCACGCACCGCGTCACACCCGGAGGAGACCAAGAATGTCCGACGTGCCACGCGGCACCAAGCCGCGTCGTGCTGTTGCGCCCGGCTCCCCAGACCATCGAACGCATCTTCACCGACGATGCGCTGCGACGACTCCACGAACGCTACACGGTCATCGACGGGCAGGCAGATCCGTCCGAGGAGGCCATCGAGGCCTGCCTGCCGGATGTCTTCGCCATCATCGGCCAGCCCGACCTGCCCCGTGCGCGCCTGGAGCGGGCGCCCAGGTTGCGCGGGATCATCAACGTGGAGGGCAACTTCTTCCAGAACGTCGACTACGACGCCTGCTTCGAGCGTGGCGTCAACGTCGTCGCCTGCATGCCAACGTACGCCCAGGCGGTGGCCGAGTTCTCGCTGGGGCTGGCGATCGACCTCGCACGTGGCATCAGTCGCGAGGACCGCGCCTTTCGCGAGGGCCGCGAAGGGTACGTCTTCCAGTCCACCAGTGACTCGATCCTCCTGCGCGGTTCAGCGATGGGCATCCTCGGCTACGGCAACATCGGCCGCAAGCTGCTGCCATTGCTGGAGCCGTTCCGCCCGTCCGTCGTGCGCTGCTATGACCCCTGGCTGCCGGCGGCGGTCATCCGCGAGGCCGGCATGATCCCGGCTTCACTCGAGGAGGTGCTGTCCACGAGCACGTTCCTCTTCGTGCTGGCCACGGTCACCGACGAGTCGATGCACCTGCTGAACGCGGACAACATGAAGCTCATCCCTGCTGCGGCGCGCGTCGTGCTCTCGAGCCGTGCCGCCGTCGTCGACTTCGAGGCCATGGTGCGCTACGTCGACGAGGGTCGCTTCCTGGCCGCCACCGACGTCTGGCCGGAGGAGCCGGCGCCGGCCGACCATCCTGCACGCAAGGTCGAGAACCTCGTGCTGCAGGCCCACCGGGCTGGCGGCATCCCGCAGGCCTTCGACGAGATCGGCGAGATGGTGCTCGATGACCTGGCCCTGATGGAGCAGGGCCTGCCGCCGGTGCGCAACCAGCCGGCGGTTCGCGAGCTCGTCACGCGCTACCGCTCCAAGCCGGTCGAGTCGGACTCCATGGAGTAGCCGCGGGCCGCGCGACGCCCGCCGAATAGCCGCACTGGCGCCTGCGGTCGGGACATTCGGCAGGTGGAGTCGGCCGCTCCCTGGTTACAGAATGGTTACGAAAGGAGGCCGGCATCGTGGCGCCAGCCGTCGCTCGTGCTCGAACAGCATGCAGCGGCACGCGAAACTCTCGTCGTCGCGGGAGTCGTGTACCTGGAACCCCAGCGTCGCACCCGGCGTCCTTGCGCGGAAGCGACCCGGTCAGCGTCGACGGTGCCCTCCACTGGTGGCCGCCCGCGTCCGTCGCTGCTGAGAGCGTTGCCCGTGCCGTCGGCACCGCGTGCCGTGAGATCCCGCCCGTCCCAGATCCCGGGGCCGAGACAGCCCCGACCGGAGGTGCTTCGCCGTGAGGTCCGTCGTCGTCTATGGCTCCCGAAGTGGCAATACCAGGCGCATCGCCGAGGCGATCGCTGCTGCCCTGGAGGCCTTCGGTCCCGTTCGCATCCTCGCCGCAGAGGACGCCTCGGCCACGGTGTGGGATCACTGTGACCTGTTGGTCGTCGGCGGTCCCACCGAGCGGCGGCACATGACACCGCCCGTGGATGCCTTCTTCGGGCGCCTGCCGGTCGGGGCTCTGCGCGGGATCAGGGCGGCCGCCTTCGATACGCGGCTGGCCTGGCCGCGCGTCCTCTCCGGCTCCGCCGGCACCGGCATCGCCCGACGCCTGCGTGATGCGGGCGCCGACGTGGTCGTGCCGCCGGAATCCTTCAGGGTGAGCCAGCGCCCACGCTTGCTCTATGGCGAGTTCGAACGCGCGCCGCTATGGGCGCGCGCCGTGGCAGACGCGGCGCGCCGGTCGCCAGCGTCCACGTCGATGGGCCACCCGGTGGCTGTCTGACCGGGTCCGGCGCCCGTCGCGCTTCGTGCTCTTCGCCTGGCCGGAACCCTAGCCCAGCACGAGCTCGGCCTGCAGCGTCTCCCCGCCCTCGTCGGCGGTGACGCTGAAGCCCAGCTCCTGGCAGATCCGGACCATGCCGCCGTTGCAGGCGAGGATCTCAGCGACAAGTCGGCCGATGCCCTCTTCGCGTGCGACCCCCACCATGCGTCGCACCATCTCCGTACCCAGGCCGTGGCCCTGGTAGTCGTCGGCGACGATGAGTGAGAACTCCGCGGTATTGGAGTTGTGGAGGCGGATGAGCCGCGCGATGCTGGCGATGGCCAGCTTCTCGGTCTCGGGGTCCAGCCGCTCCGCCACGAGTGCGATCTCGCGATCGTAGTCGGTGAAGCAGACCCGCACGAGGCGCTCGTGGGCGATGCGCTGCTCGTACCCGAGCTTGGTGAAGTAGCGGTTGTAGACCGTCTCGTTCGAGAGGCGCCCGTGGAAGTCCACCACCAGCGACTCGTCCTCCGGGCGGATGGGCCGGACCACGAACTCCATGCCGTCGCCCGACGTCCAGGACTTGGCGTACTTCCGCGGGTAGGGCCGGATGGCCGGCT
This sequence comes from uncultured Chloroflexia bacterium, assembly GCA_963698505.1. GTDB lineage: Bacteria > Chloroflexota > Limnocylindria > Limnocylindrales > CSP1-4 > JAFMJV01. Next base: position 44,439 of record CAVORC010000022.1, read on the forward strand.
TGGGCAGGTCGTCGTCGGCGACATCGCCCGGGTGCAGGATGACGCGGGCGTCGAGCGCCATGAGGCGTTCGGGCGAGGCCAGCAACGGGTTGATATCGAGCTCGGCGATGGCCGGCTGTTCCACGACCAGCTCGCTGAAGCGCACGAGCAGCTGCTCGAGGGCGGCCATGTCCACGCTGGCCTGGCCGCGCACGCCCTTGAGGGCCGTATAGATCTTGGTCCGCTCCATCATCCGTCGTGCGAGCGTCGCGGTCAGCGGGGGCAGCCCCAGCGCGCTGTCCTTGAAGACCTCCACCAGCGTGCCGCCGAGGCCGAACAACAGGACCGGCCCGAACTGTGGATCGATGCTGCTGCCGAGGATGAGCTCGTAGCCGCTGCGGTCGATCATGGGCTGGACGGAGACGCCTTCGAAGTCGCTCGCGGCGTACTGCTCGGTCACGGAGGCCTGGATGCGGCTGAAGGCATCGCGCACGGCCGCCTCGTCGGCCAGGTCGAGGCGCACGCCGCCGACGTCCGATTTGTGGGTGATGGTATGGCTGACGAGCTTGACCACGACCGGGTAGCCGATGTCGTTGGCGGCGGCCACGGCCTCCTCCACGGTGCCGGCGACGCGCGTCTCCGCGACCGGGATGCCGTAGGCGTCGAGGAGCTCCTTGGACTCCGGTTCGGACAGGGTCGTGCGACCGTCGGCGCGCGCCTGCTCGATGAGCTGCCGCGCCCGCTTGCGCTGGGGCCGTCGTACCCACTCGGGCGTCAGGCCCGGCGTCTCGTACAGCGACTTGAGGTTCTCGCTGTAGGCGACCAGCTCCGTGAACATGTGCGCGGCGCTGTCGGGATAGGGGAACGTGGCCAGGCCGGCCTCATTGAGGATGCGCTCGCCGGCTTCGATGTCGCTGCCGCCCATCCAGCTGGCCATGATGGGCTTGTCCGCGTTGGTCGTGTACGGGACGATCTCGCGCGCCGTCTTGGTGGGGTCGGTCATCGCCTGTGGCGTGAGGATCACCAGCAGGCCGTCGCTGTCGGGATCCTTGGCCATGATGTCGAGGGCGGCCGCGTATCGCTCGGGCGGAGCGTCTCCGATGATGTCGATGGGGTTGGCCCTGGACCAGGTGGCGGGCAGGACCTCGTCCAGCTTGGCGATGGTCTCCTCGGAGATGGGCGCCAGCCGGCCGCCGGAGCGGATGAGCGCATCGGTCGCCAGGACGCCGGGACCGCCGGCGTTGGTCAGCACGGTCAGGCGGGGTCCCTTGGGCAGTGGCTGCTTGCCCAGGATCTCGGCGAAGTAGAAGAGGTCGCTGATGCGATCGGCGCGCAGGACGCCGGTGCGCCGGAAGGCCGTGTCGAGCACCTCGTCCGACCCGGTCATCGAGCCGGTGTGCGAGGCCGCAGCACGAGAGGCCTCCTCCGTGCGGCCCGGCTTCATCACGATGATCGGCTTCTGCAGCGCCACCTCGCGGACGGCTGACAGGAAGGCACGCGCATCGCCCACCGTCTCCATGTACAGCACGATGGCATCCGTGTCGGGGTCGTCGCCGAGGTAGTCGATGAGGTCTCCCCAGCCCACATCGGCCATCGACCCGAGCGACACGATGGAGCTGAAGCCGGCGCCCTCGCGCAGGCTCCAGTCGAGGATGGCGGTGATGAGCGCGCCCGACTGGCCGATGAACGAGACGCGACCCTTGTTGGCCATGCCCGCAGCGAACGTGGCATTGAGCCCGGAGATGGGGCTCATCACGCCGAGGCAGTTGGGCCCGATGACGCGCATGCCGTACTCACGTGCCTTGGCCACGAGCTCGAGCTCCAGCCGTGCGCCTTCCTCGCCCACCTCCTTGAAGCCGGCGGAGATGACGACGGCGGTCGGAACGCCGGCCTCGCCGCACTGCTCGATGATGCCGGGGATCGACTTGGGCGGAGTAACGATGACCGCCAGGTCTACCTGCTCGGGAATGGACTCGATGCTGGGGTGGCTCTGGATGCCCAGGACGCTCGGTCGGTTGGGGTTGACGGGGTAGACGGTCCCACCGAAGGGGCTGGCGATGAGGTTGCTGAGGATGGTGCGGCCAACGCTGCCGGCCTTCTCGGTCGCACCGATGAGGGCCACGGAACGTGGCTTGAAGAAGGTCTTGAGCGAGCTGCGGACAGGTCGCGAGGCCTTGGACGCGTCGTCCTGGACGGGAGCGGAGGTTGCGGGTGTGTCGGTCATCGTGGTGGCATGGTATCGGCACTGCCGCGACCCCGGATGGGCCGGTTCGCCCCCTCGGGCGGTACACGCGTCATGCGAGCCGAGCGGCTAGGATGCGCAGCAGGAGGTATGCGCACCATGAAAGAAGGCGTCGTCGCCCGCAAGTTCCTGCGCGCGTTCGCCGAGTGGGACCTGGACACGTACGGGTCGCTGCTGGCGCCCGGTGCCGTCGAAGGACGCCCCCAGATGGGTGAGCGGTTCGTCGGCCGCGACCGCATCATGGGCATGTACCGCAGCCGCACCGGCGAGCCGCCGCGCATCGAGTGGCGCCGCGTGCAGGGCGAGGGGCAGACCTGGATCGGCCAGGGCGTCATCGAGGACGCCGCCGGCGACCACGGACCGGATCACATCGTGGCCCTGGTCAAGCTCGACGCCGGCAGCGTCGTCGCCGTCGACTACTACTTCAGCAGCGCCCTGGAGCCGCCCGAGTACCACCAGCGCTTCGCCACCATCGTGGGCCACTAGCCGCGGGGCGGGGGGCACGACGGACCCGCTGCATTCGGACGGCGCCCATGGCACCATTCCCCGACCCCGGGCCACTGCGTGAAGGAGCCTCTAGATGACGACTGGCGGACACCGGCATCCCCGTGAGGACGGCGAGCGGGTGGCGGTGATGCTCTGCGGCTATGGTGAGGTCGAGGACAACGACGACCTGACCGAGTACAACCGCAAGTCCATCGATCTGCTGGTGAGCAAGTCGATCACGTTCCCCGCGCGCGTCGTCCCCTTCATGTCGCGCCGGCTGGCCAAGCGCGCCCGAGCCGAGTACCAGCGGGCCAACGACTTCATCTCGCCCCACAATGCGATCTTCGAGCGCCAGCGCGCCGGCATCGCCGCGGCCCTCCACGAGACGTACGGCGAACGTGTCGAGACGTTCACGGCCTTCAACTTCTGCGAGGGCTACCTGCCCGAGGACGTGCTACCGGTGATCCGCGACTCGGGGTTCGAGCGACTGGTGATCTATCCCTTCCTCGTGGTCGACTCGGTGTACACGGGCGGGCTGTCGCTGGAGCAGGTGAACAAGGCGCTGGGAGATGACGGCGCCTGGCTGCGCGAGGTGCGCTACCTGCCAAGCTTCTACGACCGCCCCGAGTACCACGAGCGCCTTGCCGAGCACATCCGGGACGGCGTGCGGCCGCTGCGTGAGCGCTACGCCAGCTCGCAGATCGGCATCGTCCTGCTCAACCACGGCTGCCCCTACAAGGCCAAGGGCTTCGAGACGGGCATCAAGGAGAGCCGTGCGCTGTACTACCACGTCCGCGAGCGCCTGGTGCACGAGTACCCGACGATCAGCGTGGGCTGGATGAACCATCCGACGCCGGGTCGCTGGACGCAGCCGGACATGGTGCAGGCGGCGCGCAACCTCATCACCACCGGCGCACGCGCCATCGTCTATGTGCCCATCGGCTTCGTCACGGACAACCACGAGACCATCCTCGATGTGGGCTACGCGGTCGACGAGCTGAAGCGAGAGCACGCGGCCGTCGAGACCCTGCGCTTGCCGAGCCTCAACGACGACCCGGCGCTGCTCGAGATGGCGGCGCGATGGATCGAGCCGCTGGTCGACTCCGCTGCCGGGTGAACCCGATCGCTGCCCTCGCCCGGCGCGCACGACCGGGGCGTGTGGCCTATGCGCACGAGGGCGGCCACGAGCCCGGCAACAGGGTCACGGCGCCCCGCCGCTCTTCGACGGTGGCACCGCACACGCGCCCGCGGCCACCGCTCGTGCCGCTGGACGCTGGGGCGCCTCCGCCTGATGCGGTGACCGTTGGCCGCAAGGCCTTCTCGCTGTGGTGGCTGGCGAGCCAGGGTGCGGCCGTGCCGGCAGCCGTCGCCATCCCCGCCTCGGTCGCGGCGGGCGTGGCGGCCGACGAGGCCGTCGCCCGCGAGACGCTCAGCGCGGCGCTCGATCGGTGGCTTGACTCCAATCGGCGCTACGCCGTGCGCTCCTCAGCGGACCTCGCGGACGGCGAGGAGCAGTCCTTCGCAGGGCAGTTCTCGACGCGTCTCGACGTCGCGGCGGCGGATGTCATGGCTGCGGTGCGAGAGGTCGCCGCAGACGGGGAAGGTCGCCTCGGTGCCTACCTCGAGCACTCCGGCGTCAGCCGGCGCCCCTCGGTGGGTGTGGTCGTGCAGGCGATGGTCGAGGCCTCGGTCGCCGGGGTCTCGTTCAGCCGCAACCCGCTGACCGGCCTCGCCGAGGTGGTGGTCGAGGCCGTCCCCGGCAGCGGCCTGGCGCTGGCCGATGACGGCGTGACCCCGGATCGCTGGGTCCGTCACTGGGGCGCGTTCACCGTCCGCCCGGACGAGCCGCGCGTCGCGGAAGAGATCATCGAGCAGGTGGCCGTGGGCGTGGCCGGTCTCGAGCACGACATGGGGCGTCCGGTCGATGTCGAATGGGCCCACGATGGCCACCGACTGTGGTGGCTGCAGGCCCGCCCCATCACCGGCCTCGAGGGACTTCGCGTCTACTCCAACCGGATCGCGCGTGAAGTGCTGCCCGGGGTCATCAAGCCCCTCGTCTGGACGGTCAACGTGCCCATCGTCAACGCCGCCTGGATCGAGCTGCTCGAAGAGCTGGTGGGTCCCCTCGACGTCGAGCCGCACGACCTTGCCCGCGCGTTCGGTCACCGGGCCTACTTCGACATGACCACGCTGGGTGACATCTTCGAGACCATCGGCATGCCGCGCGACTCCCTGGAGCTGCTCCTGGGCCTGCCCAAGGGGCCGGAGGCACCGACGTTCCGGCCCGGGCCTGGCGTGGTCCAGCATCTGCGAGGCATGCCGCGGTTCGTGCGCCGCAGCCTGCGGCGGGGACGCTGGGCCCGCGCCGAGGTGGTGGCCCTGCGCGCGGCCTACGAGGACGTCGTCCGCACCCCGACTGGCGAGCTCAGCGACGCCGACCTGCTCGCACGGATCGACGATCTGGCACGACTCACGCAGCGTGCCGCCTACGCCAACATCGTGGTGCCCCTGCTCATGCTCGTGTACGGGCGTGGGCTGGAGCGACAGGTCGCGCAGGCAGGCCTGGACCCGGCTGCCATCGATCCCGCAGCCGGCCGTGCCGATCGCGACGCCTGGGATCCACAGCCGGAGCTGGACAGGCTCCACGCCATGCTGGTGGCACTGCCCACGGAGGCTCGTGCGGCGCTCGACGAGGCACCCCTGGAGGCGCTCGGGCGGCGGGAGGACCTGGCCGCGTTCGAGGCTGCGCTGGCTGCCTTCCTCGAGCGCTTCGGCCATCTCTCGGACAGCGGCAATGACTTCTCGGTAGCCCCCTGGCGCGAGGACCCGGCACGCGTGGTGCGCATGGTCGCGTCCCGCGTCGACGCTGCCGAAAGGAGCGGCAGTGCCGTCTCGCTGGCGCAGGTCGAGGCACGGACCTCGCCCTGGCGACGTCCATGGCTGCGGCTCCTGTGGCGGCGAACGGGGGCCTTCCGCGTCTATCGTGAAGCCATCAGCTCCACCTACACCTGGGGCTACGGTCTGTTCCGCGAGACCTTCCTGGAGTGGGGTGCCCGCTTCGTGCGACGCGACCTGCTGCAGGCCCCCGAGGACGTCTTCTATCTCGAGCTCGAGGAGCTCCGGGCCTGGGCAGCGGGTGATCTACCGAGCCCAGCCGACGCTCGCGAGCTCATCGTCGAGCGTCGTCGCTCGGTCGAGTCAGCCCTCGAGATGATCGTCCCCGACATCGTCTATGGCGACGCCTTCGTGCCACGAACGCGAGAGGACGTCGTCCGGGACAGGCTCACCGGCAACCCGACGTCGAGAGGCAGCGCGCGAGGTCCGGCTCGCATCGTTCGCGGAGCCGAGGACTTCGAGCGGGTCTCGAGCGGCGATGTCATCGTCATCCCCTACTCGGACGTGGCCTGGACGCCGCTGTTCGCGCGGGCCGCCGCCGTGGTGGCGGAAGCCGGCGGCATGCTCTCGCATTCATCGATCGTGGCGCGCGAGTACGGCATCCCCTGCGTCGTCTCGGTCGAGCATGCCTGCAGTGCCATCCCCGACGGCGCCAGCCTCGTCGTGGACGGCACGAGCGGGGTCGTGCTGGTGGAGGCCAGCGGTGACGCAAGCGGCGCGAGCCCTGACAGCGCGCGCAGGACGACCAGCCCTGGGTAGCCCGGTCCTGCTCCTGGTGGCTGCCCTGGCCGGCTACCTCGCCGGGTCGGTCTCCTTCGCTCGACTGGTCGGCCGCATCGCGGCGCCGGGAGGCGTACCCACCACGGCCAGGCTGGAGTTCGACGCTGGCGGCGCGGTCGAGGTCGAGGGCGTCAGCGCCACCAATGTCTCCATCTCAGCCGGCCGGCGCTGGGGCCTGCTCGTCGTCGTGCTCGACATGGCCAAAGCTGCGGCCGTCACGCTCGTCTTCCTGCTCATCGCCCCCGACGAGCCGGCCTACCTGGTGGCCGCGACCTTCGCGGTCGTGGGGCACATCTGGCCCATCTGGCACCGGTTTCGCGGTGGCTTCGGCGTCTCTCCCATCCTCGGAGGCCTGCTGGTCATCGATCCGGTGGCGCTGCTCGTGGTCCTCCCCCTGAGCGTCGTCATCGGGCTGCTGCTGGCTGACCGGCTCATCGTGTTCGATGGCTGGACGCTGCTGCTGGCCCCGTGGTTCGTGCTGCTGCGCGGGGACGCCCAGGCGGCGCTCTACGCGACCATCGTGGCACTCCTCTACTGGTGGGCGATGCGCGTCGAGGTTCGGGCTCACCTCGAGCGCCTGCGTACGGGGCCGCGCGACCGGCGCTCGCGGTTGGCCGACATCCGCAAGGGCTACACCGGCCACCCAGGAGTCGGCTGAGGACGCGGTTCAGGTGGCGTAGACCACGCCCACGACGGTGATGGCCACGAGGGTCACGATGGTGGCCAATGAGAGCGTGTTGACGAGGTAGTCGTGGTCGGGGTCGTCACTCACGTCACGGCCGCGCGCGCGGGCCATGTACAGCGGCACCACGAACGGCGGCGGCAGGACGGCCATCGTCAACACTGCCGCACCGAACAGGCCATCGAGCCCCAGCAGCCTGTCGATGACGAGCCAGTTGAACAGCAGCGCGAGGACGATCCAGATGGGCAGGCGGACCGCCAGTGTGCGTGCCGGGTCGCGCAACGAGCCAGCGCTGAACGAGGTCGAGTAGCCGATGACGATGGCGATGGCCGGCGTCGTCACCGCGGCCAGCATGGCCAGCGTCTCCAGGCCGGCTGAGCCGATGGGGTTCGATTCGAGCGGGCCGGCCAGTCCCAGCAGGCTGCCAGCCACGCCGGCGACGATGGCGATGATCACCGGTGTGCGCGCGAAGGCCGCGGCCGTCTCGCTCAGGGGCGGAGCATGACCACTGGCCCAGCGCATCACCACTGGCGCCAGCACGAAGAAGACGAACAGCACCTGGCCCAGGTCGACGATGGCGAAGCGGTACAGCTCGGCCGCACCGAAGATGGCGGCATACAGCGCATAGCCAAGCATGCCGGCTTCGAAGCCGGCCATCAGGTTGGGCATGGCTTCGCTGCCTACCCGGGCTTGACGCCGCAGCCATGGTCCCAGGGCAAGGACGGCCAGGCACGCGCCAAAGACGCTGATGACGATGACCGCGTAGCGGGCTTCGAGCTCCGTGTCGAGGAACGCCAGGAACAGGGCTGCCGGCAGGGTGACGTTGAGGACCAGCTTCCGCAGCCCATCGATGGTCCCGCTCGTCAGGAAGTGTCGGCGCCGGAAGACGGCCCCCAGCCCGAAGAGCAGCAGCACCGGCAGCACGCGTGAGAAGGCCTCGATAGCGACGCTCGGATCCACGCTTCCCCCTTAGTGCGGCGGGCCCTTGCGGACGATCGCCTCCAGCTGCTCGATGCTGCCGCGCATCGGCGACAGTGACTCCAGCCACCAGGTGGCGCCGGCATCAGCGAAGGCTGTGGCGCCCATCCCATCCAAGCCGTCCACGCCCAGCACGGCGATCTCGAACGGCGTCGCAGCCAGTCCGAGCGCCGCGCGCTCGTGGCGCACGAGCATCACCAGGTCGGCGAAGGCGTCGGGTGTCATGGCCATGGATGCGCCATCCTCGCTCATGGCGACCGCGATCCAGCCGTCCCAGCGTGCCGCCTTGCGCACGCCGCCGCGTCGCATCGCACCCAGCCACATCGGTGGTCGCGGCTTCTGTTGCGGCCGCGGCCCCAGGGTCACGTCCTGGGCGCGCAGGTACTGCCCCTCGTGCTCCAGCAACTCGCCGCGCAGCCCTGCATCGATGATGGCCAGGGCCTCGTCCATGCGTGCGATGCGCTGAACGCGGTCGTGTGCTTCCCCGAAGGCCTCGAAGTCGGGCCGGTCCTCGCCGGCGCCGACGCCGAGGATGAGCCGGCCCTCGCTGAGCACGTCGAGCGTGCCGGCGGCCTGGACCACGAGTTGGGGTCGCCGCCGGGCAACGGAGATGATCGAGGTGATCAGCCGCAGCCGCCTGGTGCTGGCAGCGATGCCGGCCAGAGCGACGAACGGGTCCGCTGCGGAGGTCCCCATGGCCAACCCGAGGCTGTCCCAGATGCTGAGGCCGTCCCAGCCCGAGGCCTCGGCGGCCTGGGCCAGTCGCAGGATGGCCCGGGGGTCGGCCAGCGCGCCGAGCGGTGCGATATCGATGGCATGGTGGATCCCGGGCATGCGCCTCAGACTACGCCAGCGCCGGGACTGGAGTCTCCTCATCTCTGCACCACCTGCCAGCTGGCTGGTCACATCCGCGCTGGGGGACGGGTACGTCCGGAGGGGGCACTTGCGGGTCGGTCTAGTGCTACCTTGGGCGGACAAGGCATGTCCCTGGTACTGGCATGTCCAAGCTTCGGAGTCGTCATCACCGTGCGTTCCCCTCTCTCTCGTGCTACCTCGACACGCCTGCTTGCGCTGCTCCAGGCCATCGTCCTGCTCACCTCGGTGGTGGTCCCGTCCGCGGTGCTCGCCCAGGCCGGCGACGACCCGGTGGCGGCATCTGCCCGGCCGGCGGCGGAGTCTGCCGAGCCGACGATCGCCCCACGGCCCACTCCGGTGGCGACTGCGGCAGCGACGCCTGAGCCGACAGCAGCCCGCTCGCAGTCGGCCAAGCCCAAGCCTGCGGCTGATGTGGACCCGACGCCCGAGCCGACGAAGACGCCCGCGCCACAGGACTCACCGACTCCGAGTCCCGTCTCTACGCCTGTCTCCACGCTCGAGGACGCGCCCGCACCACCTGGTCAGCCTGCGCAGGACCGGTCACCGTCGGAGACCGTCGGCTCTCCCGCCCCGAGCCTCCCTCCGGCCCCGAGCGATGCGCCGGCCGCAAGTAGCCCGCCTGATGTCATCGCAGTGCCGGCCAGCGAGGCCCCCGCGCCCTCGCCGTCTCCGGCGGCCAGCGCCGCGCCGTCCCCGCTGCCCGGGGACTCGGCTGCCCCTTCACCTGGAGCATCGCCGCAGCCAGCCCCGTCCAGCCCTGATCCGACGATCGGCGTGCCGCGGCTGCTGGATATCGCACCGGCCATCGCGGCCGTCGATCTCATCGTGGCCGCCGACCCCGCGTCGCTCGCAGAGCCCGGGGGTGTCGCCTCGGTCATCGTCAGCCTGACCAACATCTCGTCGAACCCGGCCGTGCTCAGCGCCCTGAGCGACGATGCGCTGGGCGACCTCGATGGCATCGGGGACTGCGTGACCGGTGGCGTCCTCGCGGCGGGACAGGTCTACGGCTGCAGCTACCAGGCTCCATTCGCAGGTCCCGCAGGCGCGGTGGTGAGCCGCCTCGTCAGCGCCGAGCTGACCGACCAGGACGACGGGACCACCGCGACCTCCAGCGGCAGCGCCAGCGTCACCATCACCGACACGCCGTCCGCGATGCGCCTGAGCAAGACCGCCGATCCCAGCGAGCTCAGCGAGCCGGGCGGCCCGGTGACCTTCAGCCTCGTCATCGACAACGACAGCGCCGTCGACAGCATCACGCTCGACAGCCTCGTCGATGCACCCTTCGGCGACGTCACCGCCCTGCCCGGCGATTGCGCCGTCCCACAGACCATCGTCGCCGGCGCGAGCTACAGCTGCTCCTTCAGCGCCCAGGTCAGCGGCAACGCCGGCGACACCGTCAGCGACACCGTCACCGCGAGCGCCACCGACGATGACGGCAACGCCCTGTCGGAGACCGCCGGAGCCAGCGTCGACATCACCGACAGCCCCTCTGCCATCAGCGTCACCAAATCCGCCGATCCCAGCCAGCTACCGGAGCCCGGTGGCCCCGTCACGTTCAGCCTCACCATCGACAACGACAGCGCCGTCGACAGCATCACGCTCGAGAGCCTCGTGGACGACATCCACGGGGACCTCGACGGGCTGGGCGACTGTGCCCTGCCGCAGGCCATCGATGCCGGTGACAGCTACTCCTGCAGCTTCACCGTCCCGGTGAACGGTGCGCCCGGAGATGTCGAGACGGACACCGTCACCGCCGGGGCCACCGACGATGACGGCAACGCCCTGTCGGAGACCGGCAGCGCCAGCGTCACCATCACCGACACGCCGTCCGCGATGCGCCTGAGCAAGACCGCCGATCCCACCGAGCTCAGCGAGCCGGGCGGCCCGGTGACCTTCAGCCTCGTCATCGACAACGACAGCGCCGTCGACAGCATCACGCTCGACAGCCTCGTCGATGCACCCTTCGGCGACGTCACCGCCCTGCCCGGCGATTGCGCCGTCCCGCAGACCATCGTCGCCGGCGGGAGCTACAGCTGCACCTTCAGCGCCCAGGTCAGCGGCAACGCCGGCGACACCGTCAGCGACACCGTCACCGCGAGCGCCACCGACGATGACGGCAACGCCCTGTCGGAGACCGCCGGCGCCAGCGTCGACATCACCGACACGCCGCCCACCATGGTCGTCACCAAGTCAGCCGATCCAGCCACCATCGCCGAGCCTGGGGGCCCCGTCCAGTTCAGCGTGAGCGTGGAGAACACCTCACCTGAGCCCATCACCCTGAGCACGCTGACCGACGACGTCTACGGGGACCTCGACGGCCGTGGCGACTGCTCCCTGCCACAGACCATCGCGGTGGGCGATACGTACAGCTGCTCGGCCATCGGCCCCGTGACGGGCGACGCGGGTGACGTGCGCGAGGACATCATCGAGGCCATCGCCAGCGATGACGACGGCAACACCATCACCGAGACCGCGGAGGCACAGGTCGTCATCACCGACGTCCAGCCAGCCATCGCCGTGGCCAAGCGCGCCACGCCGAGCAGCGTGCCGGAGCCGGGCGGCCCGGTCTCCTTCACCGTCCAGGCCAGCAACCCGTCGATCGAGCCGGTCATCCTCGAGTCACTCGTCGACGACATCCACGGCGACCTCGACGGCCAGGGCACATGCCAGCTGCCACAGACCCTGACGGCCGGCGGCGGCACCTACACCTGCTCGTTCACGGCCGTGGTGAGCGGCGATGTCGGCGACAGCGAGACCGATACCGTCACGGCGACCGGCCGCGACAACGAGGGCAATCCGGCCCAGGCGACCGCGCAGGCCACGGTGACGATCACCGACGTCCTCCCCGGGATCGACCTCCAGAAGTCCGCTGTCCCCAACAGCCGCCCTGAGCCCGGTGGCGACTACGACATCCGCATCAGCGTCGTGAACCAGTCCGCCGTCGAGCCCGTGCTGCTCACGAGCCTGGACGATGACCTGCTCGGCGACCTCGACGGGCAGGGAGACTGCGCGGTGCCCCAGACGATCGCACCTGCGGGCTCATACCAGTGCACCATCCCTGCCTCGCTGACCGGCGACGCCGGGACCAGCGAGACCGACACGGTGACGGCAACGGCCTCGGACAACGAGGGCACCGAGGTGGTCGAGAGTGACAGCGCGACCTTCAGCATCATCGACCGGCTGCCGACGTTCGACCTGCAGAAGACAGCGTCTCCGACCTCGGTCCCGGAACCGGGCGGCGATGTCACGTTCACCATCGAGATCACCAACACCTCGCCCGAGGACCTCACCCTCACAGACCTCTTCGACGACAACTACGGCGATCTCAGCGGACAGGGCACCTGCAGCGTGCCGCAGACGATCACGCCCGGGGCAACCTACACGTGCGCGTTCACCGAGTACGTGGCCAACAACGCGGGCGAGACCAAGATCGACATCGTCGCTGCGACGCTGGAGGACAACGAGGGCAACAGCACGACGCTGACCGACAGCGCCAGCGTGACCACGACCGACACGCCACCGACGTTCAGCGTCGACAAGTCGCTGCTCTACCCCGCGCGGCTCGATGAGCCGGGCGGGACCGCCTTCTACCGACTGGTCATCACCAACACGAGCCTCGAGCCGATCACGCTCACCGCGCTCGTCGACGACCCCGGCAGCATCGATCTCGACGGTCGTGGCTCCTGTTCGGTGCCGCAGACCATCGCGCCCGGCGGGACATACGCCTGCTCGTTCGGTGTGCCCGTCAGCGGGGACGGCGGGGACACGGTCGAGGACACCGTGACCGTGACCGGCGAGGACAACGACGGCACGTCGGTGGACGTCAGCGACAGCGCGCAGATCGAGATCGCGGACGTGCTGCCCGCCATCGACGTGGACAAGTCTGCCGACCCGACCTCGGTCATCGCCCCCGGTGGCGACGTGACCTTCACCGTCGTCGTCACCAACGATTCGGTCGAGGACGTCACCCTCGACTCGCTCATCGACGACCCCTTCGGCGACATCACCGCGCTGCCCGGCGACTGCGCCGTGCCGCAGGTCCTGGCGCCGGCTGACTCGTACACCTGTGCCTTCACCGTCTTCGTGTCCGGCAGCCTGGGTGAGCTGGTCCGGGACACCGTCACCGGCTCCGCCACCGACAACGAGGGCAACACCGCCACCGATAGCGACGGCGCCACGGTCGGAGTGGGCGGCGGCGGCGGATCTCCCGGCGCGGTCACGATCGACAAGTCCGCCAGCCCCACCACCCTGCCCGAGCCGGGCGGCGACTTCACGTTCACGGTCACCGTCAGCGGCGAACCGTCCTTCTCCGTGCTCACCCTGATCGACGATGTCTATGGCGACCTCAACGGGCAGGGTGACTGCGTCCTGCCGCAGCTCGCCATCGCGAGCGGCACGTACACGTGCTCCTTCCCCGGTGCCTTCAGCGGTGACCCAGGCGATTCCCAGACCGACGTCGTGGGCGTCACCGGCACCGATGCGAGCGGGTCGTTCGTGCGCTTCGACTCGGCGACGGTCGGCATCAGCGACATCCTGCCGGCGCTCGAGGTGACCAAGACGGCCACGCCCAACCCCATCGACGAGCCTGGCGGCGCGGTCACCTTCGGCGTGGAGGTGACCAACACGTCGCTGGAGGCGTCGTTCCTGACGTTGCTGACCGATGACGTCTACGGCGACCTCGACGGACGCGGTGATTGCGTCGCCGATGGCTCGGCGGCCATCGCCCCCGGAGCGACATACACCTGCAGCTTCAGCGAGGTCGTGACCGGCAACGCCGGCGACGTCAGGACCGACCTCGTGCTGGCCCAGCTCTCCGACGACGATGGCAACGATGCCTTTGCCATCGGACGCGCCGACGTCACCATCGACGACGTGCTGCCCTCGATCACGCTGGCCAAGACGCCTCGGCCGGCGAGCGTGCCCGAGCCCGGCGGCACCGTCAGCTTCGGCGTCGTGGTCACCAACACCAGCATCGAGCCGGTCGAGATCACCTCGCTGAGCGACGACATCTACGGCGACCTGGACGGCCAGGGCAGCTGCGTCCTGCCCCAGACCATCGCGCCCGGTGCGCGCTACATCTGCTCGTTCCCCGCCACGGTCAGCGGCAACGCGGGCGACACCGCGACCGACGTCATCACCGCCAGCGGCACCGACGACGAAGGCAACCCGGTCGTCGGGACGGCCTCTGCCAGCGTGCCCATCACGGAATCCGCGCCGTCGCTCTCGATCAGCAAGGTCGCCTCGCCGGCCTCGCTGCCCGAGCCGGGCGGATCGGTCAGCTACACCGTCACCATCACCAACTCGTCGGTCTCGACGGACCCGGTGACGGTCGATTCCCTCTCCGACTCCATCGAGGGCGCCCCCGGCGTCGTGCCCGCCGACCTGGCCTGTGTCTCCGGTGGCTCGGACGTCAGCGTGCCCTTCACGCTGGCCTCGGGCGCGTCCGCAGTCTGCACCTTCGGCGGCAGCGTCAGCGGCAACGCGGGCGACTCCACCAGCGACACGTTCACCGCCAGCGGCACCGACGACGAGGGTGCCCCAGCCCGCGGCAGCGGCAGCGAGACTGTTCCCATCACCGACGTGCTGCCGACGATGACCGTGGCCAAGTCGTCAGTCCCCAACCCCATCCCCGAGCCGGGCGGTGTCGTCGACTACACCGCCACCATCACCAACACGTCGCCGGAGACCATCACGCTCACGGTGCTCAACGACGATGTCGCAGGCCCGCTGAGCGCGAGCTGCGGTCTGCCAGTGGACATCGCTGTCCGGCGCGTCCTTCGCCTGCTCATGGAGCGGCTCGGTGTCCGGCGACGTCGGCGACGTGCGCTCCAACGTCGTCTCCGCCACGGCCAACGACGATGACGGCAACACCGTGCAGGGCTTCGACCAGGACGACGTGGTCATCGGCAACCTGGACCCGGTCATCCGGGCCCGCAAGGTGGCGGCACCGACCAGCCTGCCCGAGCCCGGCGGCACGGTCACGTTCACCGTCACCGTCATCAACGACTCGGTGGAGCCGGTGACGCTGCAGACCATCCCCGACGACGTGTACGGCGACCTCGACGGCCAGGGCACCTGCCGGCTGCCCCAGACGCTCACCGCCAACGGCGGCTTCTACACCTGTACCTTCCGCGGCGCGGTGACCGGCTCGGCAGCCGACTCGCCCTACACCGACACCTTCACGCCGACGGTCATCGACAACGAGGGCAACGTGGGGTCGGCTGTCGCGACGGCTGACGTCATCCTGACCGACCGTGTGCCCCGCCATCACCGTGGTGAAGAACCGCCGGCCGGCCAGCCTGCCGGAGCCGGGTGGCGTCTTCACCTTCCCGGTCATCGTCACCAACGACAGCACCATCGAGGATGTCGTCCTGACGGACCTCGACGATGACATCTACGGCGACATCGCGGACGCCGGCAAACCCGGCGCTGGTGTCAACCACCTGCGTCGTGCCGCAGACGATCGCTCCCGGCGCCCGCTATCGCCTGCGAGTTCAGCGGCGAGTTCCTTGGCAACGCCGGCCAAAGCCAGCGCGACGTCGTGACCGCTACGGCCGCGGATGACGAGGGCAACGTCGTCACCGACGACGATCCGGCCACGGTCCGCATCACCGACGTGCTGCCAGCGATCAGCGCCACCAAGACGCCCGACCCCGCCTCGCTGCCCGAGCCCGGCGGTGACGTCACCTTCAGCGTGACGGTCTCCAACCTCTCGACGGTCGAGGCGGTCTCGCTGACCGACCTGCTCGACGACGTCTACGGGGACATCACCGTCACCAGCGGCGACATCGTGGCCACGACCTGCGCAGTGCCGCAGACGATCGCCATCGGCGGCAGCTACGCCTGCGCCTTCACGGCACCGGTCAGCGGGACCGCGGCGGCCTCGCCGTACGTCGATACCATCACCGCGACGGCCGACGATGATGACGGCAATACCGTCACCGCCGAGGCCTCGGCCGAGGTCGAGCTCACCGACGTCCTGCCCGCCATCAGCCTGACCAAGACACCCACACCCGACAGCCTGCCCGAGCCGGGTGGCACGTTCACCTTCGGCCTCGTGGTCAGCAACGACTCGGTCGAGCCGGTCACGCTGACCAGCCTCGTCGACGACGTCTACGGCGACCTCGACGGCCAGGGCGACTGCAGCCTGCCGCAGACGATCGCCGTGGGCGGCAGCTACGCCTGCTCGTTCAGCGGCGACTTCAGCGGCAACGCCGGCGACACCCAGACCGACACCATCACCGCCCTCGCGGTCGACGACGAGGCCAACGAGGCGAGCGCCGAGGCCTCGGCCGAGGTCGAGCTCACCGACGTCCTGCCCGCCATCAGCCTGACCAAGACACCCACACCCGACAGCCTGCCCGAGCCGGGTGGCACGTTCACCTTCGGCCTCGTGGTCAGCAACGACTCGGTCGAGCCGGTCACGCTGACCAGCCTCGTCGACGACGTCTACGGCGACCTCGACGGCCAGGGCGACTGCAGCCTGCCGCAGACGATCGCCGTGGGCGGCAGCTACGCCTGCTCGTTCAGCGGCGACTTCAGCGGCAACGCCGGCGACACCCAGACCGACACCATCACCGCCCTCGCGGTCGACGACGAGGCCAACGAGGCGAGCGCCGAGGCCTCGGCCGAGGTCGAGCTCACCGACGTCCTGCCCGCCATCAGCCTGACCAAGACACCCACACCCGACAGCCTGCCCGAGCCGGGTGGCACGTTCACCTTCGGCCTCGTGGTCAGCAACGACTCGGTCGAGCCGGTCACGCTGACCAGCCTCGTCGACGACGTCTACGGCGACCTCGACGGCCAGGGCGACTGCAGCCTGCCGCAGACGATCGCCGTGGGCGGCAGCTACGCCTGCTCGTTCAGCGGCGACTTCAGCGGCAACGCCGGCGACACCCAGACCGACACCATCACCGCCCTCGCGGTCGACGACGAGGCCAACGAGGCGAGCGCCGAGGCCTCGGCCGAGGTCGAGCTCACCGACGTCCCCTCGTCCATCGAGGTCATCAAGCAGGCCTCCCCCATCGAGGTGCCCGAGCCCGGCGCCGAGGTCACCTTCAGCGTCAGCGTCGAGAACACCAGCAGCGTCGACGGCGTCACCATCGACAGCCTCGTCGACGACGTCCACGGCGACCTCGACGGCCAGGGCGACTGCAGCCTGCCGCAGACGCTGGCGCCAGGCGAGACGTACGCCTGCTCCTTCACCGCTCTCGTGAGCGGCAACGCCGGGTACGTCGAGACCGACGTGGTCACCGCCGCCGGCACCGACGACGATGGTGCACCTGTGTCCGACGACGACGATGCCGTCGTGACCGTCACCGACGTCCTGCCCGCCATCAGCCTGACCAAGACACCCACCCCCGACAGCCTGCCCGAGCCGGGTGGCACGTTCACCTTCGGCCTCGTGGTCAGCAACGACTCGGTCGAGCCGGTCACGCTGACCAGCCTCGTCGACGACGTCTACGGCGACCTCGACGGCCAGGGCGACTGCAGCCTGCCGCAGACGATCGCCGTGGGCGGCAGCTACGCCTGCTCGTTCAGCGGCGACTTCAGCGGCAACGCCGGCGACACCCAGACCGACACCATCACCGCCCTCGCGGTCGATGACGAGGCCAACGAGGCGAGCGCCGAGGCCTCGGCCGAGGTCGAGCTCACCGACGTCCCCTCGTCCATCGAGGTCATCAAGCAGGCCTCCCCCATCGAGGTGCCCGAGCCCGGCGCCGAGGTCACCTTCAGCGTCAGCGTCGAGAACACCAGCGACCCCGACGTGGTGACCATCGAGT
This sequence comes from uncultured Chloroflexia bacterium, assembly GCA_963698505.1. GTDB lineage: Bacteria > Chloroflexota > Limnocylindria > Limnocylindrales > CSP1-4 > JAFMJV01. The sequence goes on from CAVORC010000022.1 coordinate 62,140, forward strand.
CACTGACCGACGATATCTACGGCGACATCACCGCGGTGCAGGGCGCCATCAGCGCGACCGACTGTGCCGTCCCCCAGGTCCTCGGCCCCGGTGACATCTACGCCTGCTCCTTCACCGCTCTCGTGAGCGGCAATGCCTCCGACGTGGTGACCGACGTGGTCACGGCGGCCGGCACCGACGACGACGGCACCGGCGTGTCCGACGACGACGATGCCGTCGTGACCGTCACC
>CAVORC010000023.1:0-92632 GCA_963698505.1 uncultured Chloroflexia bacterium
ATGACCGAGCCCTTGCCACCGGTGAAGCTGGTACCGCCGATGATGACCGCGGCGATCGCCGTCAGCTCGTAGCCCACCGCTGCGATGGGGCTGCCCACATTCAGGCGCAGCAGCCACACCAGACCACCCAGGCCTGCGAGCGTGCCGCAGATGACGAAGGCGCTGATCTTGTAGGGCACCGGGTTGTGGCCCGACAGGCGCACCGCTTCCTCGTTGTTGCCGATGGCGTAGATGAAGCGCCCGAAGATCGTGAAGCGGAGCACGAACCAGGCGACGGCCACGACGGCGATGGCGATGAGGAAATAGACCGGGATGCGCACGATCCCGAGGTCGATGAGGATGTTGCCGAAGTCGATGAAGGGGCGCGGCAGGCCGGTGATCGTGGCGTTGTCGCTGACCACCTGCGAGGCACCGCGGGCGATCGACATCATGCCCAGCGTGACGATGAACGAGGGCACCTTCCAGCGCTCGCTGACGAAGCCGTTGATGAAGCCACAGAGCGCACCGACGAGCAGCATGACCACGATCGCGAGCGGGATCGAGACCAGCGGATCAAGCTCGAACGGCACCCAGAGGGCGAGGAAGTCGGGGACCATGATGGTCGCGCCGACGACCGTGGCCACGGCCAGCACGGAACCGACAGAGAGGTCGATGCCGCCGATGAGGATGACGAAGGTCATACCCACGGCGAGCACCGTGTTGATGGCCACCTGGCCGAACATTCGCGTGAAGTTGTCACCGGTCGCGAAGTACGGGGCGAAGACCATGAACAGGACGACCAGTACGACAAGGGCGAGACCGACGCCGGCTTCTCGGAGCGAGAATGCGACGGCACGGTTGGCCAAGGACATCTGACCCGCGCCCCGGGGCGTGGACGGTGTCGATGCTGCGCTCATGCCGTGTCTCCTGTCGTGGCTTGGCTGGCTCGGGCGGCGGCGGTCGCGGGGTCAAGGTAGTTCTTGTAGGCCAACTCGAGCACGGCCTTCTCGCTGAACTGCTCACGCAGCACTTCACCGACGATGGCGCCCTTGCTGAAGACGATGATGCGGTGGCAGATGCCCAGCAGCTCAGGCAGGTCCGACGAGACCACGATGACGCCCCTGCCCTCCTCCACCAGATCCCAGATGAGGTTGTGGATCTCGAATTTGGCGCCGACATCGATACCGCGCGTGGGCTCATCGAAGATGAGGATGCGTGACTCTGCGAAGAGCCACTTGGCCACCACGACCTTCTGCTGGTTGCCGCCCGAGAGGTACCGCGCCAGCTGAGCCGGGGACTGTGCCTTGATGCTGAGCGCGTCGATCAGCTCCTGAGAAGCCGCGGCTTCATCACGAGTCTGGAGCAGGCCGCGCTTGGTGACAGCCTCGAGCTTGGTGATGGTCGTGTTCTGGGCCACGCTCATATCAAGCACCAGGCCCTGCGTCTTGCGGTCCTCGGTGAGCAGACAGATGCCGACGGCCACCGCGTCGCTGGGCTCGGCGATGCGGACCACCTCGCCCTCGACCCTGATGACGCCGGTGGCGGCCTTGTCGGCGCCGAAGATGGCACGCATGGCCTCGGTCCGCCCCGAGCCCACGAGGCCGGCCACGCCCAGGATCTCGCCTTCGTGCAGCTGCAGCGAGACCGGCTCGAGATTGCCGCGGTAGCTCAGGTTCTCGACCGTGAGCAGCTCGCCACCCAGCTCGACCGACGGCCGGAAGGGATAGGCCTCGGTCATGGCCCGCCCCACCATCAGTTCGATGATCTGAGGCACGGTGACATCGCGGACGTCCTCGGTCGCGACCCACTGACCGTTGCGGAGGACGGTGACGCGGTCACCGATCTCCTTGACCTCGTCGAGATGGTGGCTGATGAAGAGGATGCCGATGCCTTGTCCAGCCAGCTTGCGGATGATGCCGAAGAGCTGGTCTGTCTCACGCGGGGTGAGCGTCGCGGTGGGCTCGTCGAGGATGAGCAGCCTGGCCTCGGTCAGGAGCGCGCGGGCGATCTCGACCATCTGCATCTGGGCGATGCCAAGGTCCTCGACCGTCGTGTTGGGCGGCACGTCCAATCCGACGTCGGCCATCAACCGCTCGGCGCGCTCGCGCATGACTCCCCTGTCGACGAGGCCGTGATGGCTGGGCAGCGACTCGAACGACAGGTTCTCCTCGACGGTCAGGTAGGTCAGGAGATTGAGCTCCTGGTACACGACCCGGATACCGGCCTCGATGGCCTCCTTCGGATCGTGCGCGAGGTAGCGCTGGCCGTTGAGCAGCATCTCACCGCCATCGGGCTTCTGGACGCCGGAGAGCACCTTGACCAGCGTCGACTTGCCGGCACCGTTCTCACCGACGAGGGCGTGGACCTCACCCGCGCGGACGGTCAGGCTGACGTTGTCGAGCGCGAGGACGCCCGGAAACTCCTTGCTCACGTGGCGTACGTCAAGCAGGGGTGTCCCAGCAGCTGGTGCGACGGTCTCAGCCGACGATCGGGCTGTGACCGTGGCGTCGCCTGTGGGTCTGTTCATCAACCCTGCTCCGTGCCTGTGAGTCGCGTGAGTGTACGAAAAGGGTCAGCCGCCGGAGGAGGCCAACGGCTGACCCAGGTTCTGCTACGTCAGCGTCTTACTCGACGACGACGTTCTCCGCGGTCACAAGCTCGATGGGAGTCAGCTGCCAGCCGCAGAACTCCTCACCGGCCAGCTCGCGCAGGCCCATCTCGATGCCGAAGACGGCCATGTCCGACCCGAACTGCTCGATGGTGGCCAGCATGGTCCCATCAGCGATGAGCGGGCGTACGCCGGGGATGTTGTCGAAGCCGACGACCTGGATCTCACCGGTCTTGCCCTCGGCGTCGAGGGCTGCGACCACACCCAGAGCCATGCTGTCGTTGGCAGCCATGACCCCCTGGATGTCCGGGTACTGGGTCAGGAAGGTGGTCATCAGCTGGTTGGCTTGCTCGGTCTCCCAGTTCGCGGTGCGGGAGTCGAGCAGGTTCAGGCCGCCCTCGGCGACCGCGTCCTCGAAGCCCATGCGGCGCTGGTTGCCGTTGTCGGCCTCGGGGTTGCCCTCGAGGATGACCACGTTGGCACCCTCGCCCAGCGAAGCGGCCAGCGCGTCGCCGGCCATCTTGGCGCCGAGGCGGTTGTCCGGGCCGAAGAAGGCCAGGTCGATGCCCGCATCGGCCATGGCGTCCTGGTCGAGTGCGACGTCGATGTTGATGACCTTGATGCCCGCGTCGAGCGCCTCCTTGATGGGCTCGACCATGGCCTTGGAGTCGGCCGGGGCGATGACGATGACGTCGAACTCCTGGGTGATGTAATTCTCGACGGCCTCGACCTGGGCGGCGAAGTCGCGCTCGTCCTTCATGCCTACGGTCTGGAACTCGAAGAGGTCCTCGTTCTCGGCGGCGAAGGCCTTGGCGCCGTTGTCCATCTGCTGGAAGAATTCATTGGCCAGCGACTTCATGACGAGGCCGACCTTGGGAGTGCGGCCCAGCTGCTCGGTCAGGTCGGGCAGCACGCCCGTCACCTGGGCCGGTGGGCACTCCTCGTCCTGCGCGAAGGCGGCTGCGCTCGAACCGACGACCAGGCCGGCCGCCATGATGGTGGTGAGGCCGGCGGTGAGCCAGCGGCTCCTGGTGATACCAACCATGCTGTGGATCCCTCCTTGCGCCCCCTCCAGGGCCTGCTGCTGTTGCGCGGGAGTGGATGAGGCCGCCCCCGACACGGGCGCGCAACCGTTTGCGCAACCGTTTACGCCGGGAGTCTACTGCGGCCGAACGGCCAAGTCAACGCCCTTGAGCGGCCAAGTCGACGCGCTTGAGCGGCCAGGGCAACGCGCTTGAGCGGCCAGGGCAACGCGCTTGAGCGGCCAAGGCAACGCCCTCGCAGTCCTCGTCGCAGGACACGACGGGTGTCTCCGCGACCCCTATGCGCACCCCGGCAGGTGGGCGCCCGCCTCGGGGATCCCCTTCGCTCGTCTTGTTCGCGGAGTGCGGACTTCGGGCGTCCTCGATGCGGCGGTCTTCTTCGGGCGGCCTCTTCTAGCCTCCTCTTCGGGCGGCCTCTGCTGGCCTCCTTTTCGGGTGCCCTCTTCGGGCGGCCTCTGCTGACCTCCTCTTCGGGTGTCCTCTTCGGGCGGCCTCTGCTGGCCTCCTCTTCGGGTGTCCTCTTGGGGAGGACGGATCCGGCGGACCGGGTCATCGGCGACCTCGATCGGGCACCAACGGAGGCGTGCGTCCACCCGGAGCGGCCAGCGAGGTACCGGAGCCCGGCCATGGGATCCCTCGCCGTTGGCAGCGGCCGCGAGCGTCCGCTCGATGTGGACAGCGCGGGCGTGGAGGCACGGCGACACCGCGCGGGCGTCGAGGCACGGCGACTCCGGCGCACATCGCGCTGGTGTGCGCGTTGATGCCACTCCCCCAGTCCGCAGGTGGCCCGCTGGCAGCACTTGGCCCGCTGGCCGTGCGTGGCCCGCTGGCAGCACTTGGCCCGCTGGCCGTGCGTGGCCCGCTGGCAGCACTTGGCCCGCTGGCCGTGCGTGGCCTGCGTCGGCCGCACGATCGCCCGCGCCGGCCCGCGCCCTACGCTCCCGAGTCGCTCGCCTCGTCCTCACGGAGCATGCCGCGGTACAGGCCCGGCCATGAACCGGGGACCACGATGCCACCCGCGAAGCGCTGGTAGAACTCGATGGGGCCGGCGGCCCCGATGACGGCGTAGGCGTAGCCCTGCTCGTGCATGGCGTGCAGCGAGCGCAGCAGGAGCGCGGCCCCGATGCCCTGGCCGCGGGCTGCCTCGGCCACGCCGGTGGGGCCCCACAGCCCCAGCGCGGTGGCATCCCAGCAGGCGAACCCGAGCATCTCGCTGTCGCGGACGGCGATGAAGCAGCTGACAGGATGATTGGCGAAGCTGCGCTCGGTCTCGCTGACCCAGGCGCGCTCGAAGTGCGCGCCGATCCAGTCGGTCACGACGTGTTTCTCGGGCGCCATGGGCCGGCGAATGCTGATGCCGGCAGCCTCCAGCGGCGTGAGGTCAAGCGGCGGCAGGTCGTAGAGCCTGACGAGGATGTCAGCAGGGTCGCGGTCGCGCTCTCTGGTCACCGGCATGCGGTCCCTCCAGCGTCGTTCGTGTCGCGAGCGCTCAGGCGAGCCGCTCGGCGATGGCCTGGCGGCTGGGCAGCCCGGCCTGGGCGCCGGCCCTGGTCGTCTGGAGCGCCGCCCCAACGATGGCCCAGCGCAGTGCCTCGCGCAAGTCGGCGCCGGCCGCCAGCTCGGCGGCGAGGATGCCGTTGAGCGCGTCACCGGCACCGGTCGTATCGACCGGCTCGACCACGAGAGCCGGCAGGCGCTCCGCCGCACCGTCGGCCAACAGCAGCGCCCCCTCGGCCCCAAGGGTCACGATCACCGGGGCGGCGCTGCGGGCGGAGAGCACCCGTGCAGCCGCGAGCGGGTCTCGCTCGCCTGAGAGCACGCGGGCCTCCGATGCATTGGGCGTCAGGATCGGGCCGAGGGCGTAGAGCTCGTCCAGCAGCGGACGCGCCGGTGCTGGGTTGATGATGATGCGCAAGCCCTTGCCCGAGGCCCAGCGCGCGGCGGCCAGGACGGCCTCGTCGGGCACCTCGAAGCCCAGCAGGCAGACGGCCCCGGGGCGTGGCTCGAGATGCGCGACCTCGGCGTCGATCATGCGCGCATCGAGCCGGGCGTTGGCGCCGGGCGCGACCGCGATCTGGTTCTCTGCCGCGGCATCCACGATGATGAGCGCCAGCCCGGTGTGCTCGCCGGCGAGGGTGCGGCAGCGGGAGACATCGACACCGGCGCGGTGGAGGCCGGCCAGGGCACTGCGGCCCAGATCGTCGTCGCCGACGGCTCCCAGCATCGTCACGGCTGCGCCGACCCGGCTGGCGGCGACCGCCTGGTTGGCGCTCTTGCCTCCGTTCTGCTGGACGAAGCGGTTCCCCAGCACCGTTTCGCCGGCAGCCGGAAGCTGCTCGACGCCGACGATGAGATCCACGTTGATCGAACCGGCGACGATGACGCTGGCGTGGGTGTCAGTCATGGGTCTGGAGGATGGCACACCCCTCCCTCGCGGTCATCTCGCGGGCGTAACCGATTGCGCAACCGTTTGCGTGAGCGTATCCTGCGATGGATGGCCCTGTCAACGCTGTTTCCGCCGCCTACCATCAGCGACCGATCATGACGACCATCCGCGATGTCGCCGAGCGTGCCGGCGTGTCGACCACCACCGTCTCGCACGTCGTCAACCGCACGCGCAAGGTCGACGCCGGCACCGCGGCGAGGGTGGAGGCGGCCATCCGGGACCTGGGCTACCGCCCCAACGCGCTGGCTCGCTCGATGCGGCGCGGACGGACGCACACCATCGGCATCGTGCTGCCGGACATCGCCAACCCCTTCTTCGGCGACCTCGCCCGCAGCCTGGAAGACCTGCTCTTCGAGGCGGGCTACAGCGCCATCATCTGCAACTCCGACGGCGACGGACGCAAGGAGGCGGCCTACCTGGACGTCCTTCTCGCCAAGAAGGTCGACGGTCTGCTGTTGTGTGCCGCCAGCCAGCCCTCCGAGCACCTGCGCCAGGCAGTGGCATCGGGCGCGCCCACCATCGTGGTCGATCGCGAGCTGGGCGACCTGCCCGTGAGCCAGGTGATGGTGCAGAACCATCGTGGAGGCTATCTCGCGGGGCAGCACCTCATCGACCTCGGCCACCGCGACATCGCCGTCATCGCCGGACCCGCCACCACCGGCACCAGCGCCCAGCGGCTGCAGGGCTTCCGCAACGCCCTCGACGAAGCCGGCATCCCCGTACCGGACTCGCGCGTGTTCCGAGGCGATTTCCGTGCTGCCAGCGGCCGCGCCGCGATGGAGGTCTGGCTGCGGGCAGACACGCCTCCGACGGCCGTCTTCGCCGAGAACGACCTGATGGCTATTGGCGCGCTCAGCGCCGCTCACGCCGCGGACGTGGACGTGCCCCGCGACCTCTCCGTGGTGGGCTTCGACGGCATCGCCTTCGGAGCAGACGTGACACCGCCGCTGACCACGGTGGCGCAATCGATCAACGACGTCGCAGCCACTGCCGTGGAGCTGCTCTTCGAGCGCCTGCGTGACGGAAGCGTGGAGGCCCGCCACGTGGAGTTGCCCGTCGAGCTGCTCGTGCGAGGCACATCCGCGCCCCCACGCCACGCGTGATCCCGCGCCGCGCCTGAGACATCCGTCCCAGGGCCTGGGACCTCCGTCCCAGGGCCTGGGACCTCCGCGCCAGGCCCAAGGCCCGCAACCGCCCCCAGAACAGAGGCGTTGTTCACGCGCGCTGCGCTGGACCAGACCGCACAGATGTTCTATCCTTGTGTGGTTCCGCCGGGTGTCCACCGAGGCTATGCACAGCTCATCCACAGCGTCGGTCGTCTCAGGTGCGCGACCGCTACATGTTGTGTAGGCCGTTCAGGAGGCACCCCAACATGTAGTGGTGACAGGCTTGACAGCCCGGTCGCCCGGGTCCACAATCGGCGTCCCGTCGCCCGGGGTTTGCCCTCCCCGCAGCACGGCTCGCGGGGCCGGAGCCCAGACCTAGCAGCGAGCCCAGAAGGCGACAGGGACCGACGAGCCACGTGCGCGTCGTCATCAAGATCGGAGTACGCCGGTGTCGTCGCCGGCGCGAGTGCAAGAGAGGAGAGGTCATGGCTGAGGCTGTCGCCAACGTCCACAGCGCCACCGCCAGCAAGGAGGCGACAGCACGTGCCGGGACACGCAGCAGGCGCCCTGCCGCCCGGGCAGCCATGGACGATCAGTTCCGCTTCACCGGTGCCGGCGCCAGGGGTCTGACATTCGAACGGCGCTGGACCACGCCCGGCGTGCATCCCTACGACGAGGTCACCTGGGTGCTGCGCGACGCCAGCATCGCCAATGAGGCGGGCAAGGCCGTGTTCGAGCAGAAGGATGTCGAGGTCCCCGAGTCGTGGAGCCAGCTGGCGACCAACGTCGTCGTCAGCAAGTACTTCCGCGGGCATATCGGCACGGCCAGCCGGGAGAGCAGTGTCAAGCAGCTCATCGACCGGGTCGTCAACACCATCACCGGCTGGGCCGCCACACAGGGCTACTTCGCCAGCGACGAGGACCTGGCCACCTTCAAGGCCGAGCTGACGCACCTGCTGCTGCACCAGAAGATGGCCTTCAACAGCCCGGTCTGGTTCAATGTGGGCGTCGAGGCGAAGCCACAGTGCTCGGCCTGCTTCATCAACTCGGTGCAGGACTCGATGTCCTCGATCATGGACCTGGCCAAGACAGAGGCCATGCTCTTCAAGTACGGCTCCGGTGCCGGCGTGAACCTCTCCCCCATCCGCGGTTCGCGCGAGAAGATGTCCGGTGGCGGCGTGGCCTCCGGCCCGGTCAGCTTCATGAAGGGCTTCGACGCCTTCGCCGGAGTGGTCAAGTCGGGCGGCAAGACCCGGCGCGCCGCCAAGATGGTCATCCTCGACTCCAGCCACCCGGACATCCTCGACTTCGTCGATTCGAAGGCCAGCGAGGAGCGCAAGGCGTGGGCGCTCATCGAGGCCGGCTACGACCCCTCCTTCACCGGCGAGGCCTACGGCTCGGTCTTCTTCCAGAACGCCAACCACAGCGTGCGTGCCTCCGACGAGTTCATGCGCGCGGTCGAGGACGACGCCGAGTGGACGACGTACGAGGTCACCACCGGCGATCCGGCGGAGACGCACAAGGCCCGCACGATCTTCCGGCACATGGCGGAAGCCGCCTGGATCTGTGGCGACCCTGGCATCCAGTACGACACCACCATCAACGACTGGAACCCGGTCGCCAACACCGATCGGCAGCACGCCACCAACCCCTGCTCGGAGTTCTCCTTCATCAACGACACCTCCTGCAACCTGGCCTCGCTGAACCTGATGAAGTTCGTCGATGCAGAGGGCGAGTTCGATGCCGAAGCCTTCCGCTACGCGGCTCGACTGACCATCCTGGCGCAGGAGATCCTCGTCGACAACGCGTCCTATCCGACGCCCCAGATCGAGGAGAACTCGCATCGCTTCCGGCCGCTGGGCCTGGGCTTCGCCAATCTCGGGGCGCTGCTGATGAGTCGCGGCCTGGCCTACGACTCCGATGCCGGCCGTGCCTATGCCGGGGCCATCACCGCCATCATGACCGGCGAGGCCTATCGCCAGTCGGCCATCGTGGCGCGCGACCACGGCGGCCCCTTCAACGACTACGCCATCAACGAGGGTCCCTTCCTGCGCGTCATCGGCAAGCATCGCGACGCGGCCCACGCGCTGGACGAGACGCGCGCTCCCGCGGGCCTGGTGAACACGGCCCGCGCCGTCTGGGACGAGGCGCTCGAGCTGGGCGAAGCACACGGCTACCGCAACGCACAGGTGAGCGTGCTCGCGCCGACGGGCACCATCGCGTTCATGATGGACTGCGATACCACCGGCATCGAGCCGGACATCGCCCTCATCAAGTACAAGAAGCTGGTCGGCGAGGGCTTCCTCAAGATCGTCAACGGCACCGTCCCCAAGGCGCTCAAGCAGCTCGGCTACGGTCCCGACCAGGTGGAGGCGATCGTCGAGTACATCGACGAGTTCGAGACCATCGAGGGAGCGCCGGAGCTGAAGCCGGAGCACCTGCCCGTCTTCGACTGTGCCTTCAAGCCGGTCAACGGCGAGCGCTCCATCGGGCACATGGGCCACCTGCGCATGATGAGCGCCACCCAGCCCTTCCTCTCGGGCGCCATCAGCAAGACCGTGAACATGCCCGAGGCGGCCACCGCAGAGGACATCGAGGACGTCTACCTGCAGGGCTGGAAGCTGGGGCTGAAGGCCATCGCCATCTACCGCGACGGCTCCAAGCGCAGTCAGCCACTCTCGACGGGCAAGAAGAAGGACAACTCCACGACCGCGAACACCCCCACGGCAGGAGAGGCGCCGGTGTTTGAGCTCACTGGGGAGCCCAAGCCATACCGGCGCCGCCTGCCGGACGAGCGCCGGGCGGTCACGCACAAGTATCAGGTCGCGGGGCACGAGGGCTACATCACGGTGGGCCTCTATCCCGACGGGCAACCAGGCGAGATCTTCCTCAAGATGGCCAAGGAGGGATCCACGGTCAGCGGCCTGATGGACACGCTGGCCACGATGACCTCCATCGCGCTGCAGTACGGCGTGCCGCTGCGCGACCTCGTCAACAAGTTCACCCACGTGCGCTTCGAGCCGTCGGGCTTCACCGGCAATCCCGAAGTGCCCATCGCCAAGTCCATCGTGGACTACATCTTCCGCTGGATGGGCTCACGCTTCCTCTCCAAGGACGACCGCGATGCCCTGGGCATCATCGGCGGCGAGATCGTGAGCGAGGCCCTCGCAACGCCATCGGCGCAGCTGGCAGCGTTCGACGGGCCCGAGGACGAGCGTGATCTCACCTCGGCCGTGGCCCCGCCCATTTCCTCGACCTCCTCCGAGGGAGAGGGCGGGGTGCGGCCGGCAGGCTTGGGTGTCGTGGGCGCCAACGGCAGCGCACCGGCCAATGGCGCGGCGACTGCCAACGGCAAGCCGCAGGTGATCGCCTCACTGGGCGCCGGGCAGCGCATCGCCTTCTCGGTCAGTGCCGACTCACCGTCGTGCATGGACTGCGGCAGCATCATGGTGCGCAACGGCAGCTGCTACAAGTGCCTCAACTGCGGCGCGACGAGCGGCTGCAGCTGAGACAGAGATCGTGGCGTCGGCGTGACGCTGGTCGGCGCCACGCCGGCCGGGGCTCGCGCAGGCGCCAACGTACGGCAGCCTGAGCGTCTACCCTCCCCTCGATGCGTATCGCCACCTGGAACGTCAACTCGCTGAAGGCCCGCCTGGAGGCCGTCGAGCAGTGGCTGCAGCGCGCTGAACCCGACGTCCTGCTGATGCAGGAGACGAAGCTGGCTGACGACGACGTCCCCGAGATGCCGTTCCGCATGGCCGGCTACGAGCTGCTGCACCACGGTGAGGGCCGCTGGAACGGCGTGGCCATCGCCAGCCGGGTCGGCATCGAGGCACCTGTCAGCAACTTCGGCGACGGCCCCGTGCGCGAGAGCCGCAGCACCCGGGACGCGCCCAGCGCCGATGACTTCGATCCGCTGACCGAGGCGCGCATGCTCAGCGCAACCTGTGGCGGGATCCGCGTGGTCAGCCTCTACGCCCCCAACGGCCGGGAGCTCGACTCGCCCTGGTATGCGGGGAAGCTGCGCTGGTTCGAACGACTCGCCGCCTGGCTCGATGAGCGTGCCGCACCGGCCGACCAGGTGCTCCTGGGCGGCGACTTCAACGTGACCCCCAGCGACGACGACGTCTGGGATGCCGCCGCCGCCCACGGCGCCACGCACGTCTCCGCGCCCGAGCGCGCCGCCCTCGCCCGCCTGCGCGACATGGGGCCTTGTGGACACCTACCGTCAGCACCAGCCGGCCAGCGACCGCTTCAGCTGGTACGACTATCGTGCCGGCATGTTCCACAAGAACATGGGCATGCGCATCGACCTGCTCTACGCGACGCCACCGGTGGCACGACGCGTGGTGTGGGCCGAGATCGACCGCGAGGCGCGCAAGGGCCCGCCGACACCGTCCGACCACGCCCCCGTGCTCATCGATCTCGACGAGCCGGGCAAGCCCATCGACGCCGGCTGGGACGGGGCGCTGGCACGTGTGAGGCGGCGCAGCAGGCCCTCTGGCTGATCGGCCGGCGGGCCTGCGCGCCGCAAGCCGCTACAGCTTCTCGGCGAACCAGTCGGCGGTCATGCCGATCACCTGGTCGGCCATCGTCTGGTCCTCGGTCAGCACGAGGAAGATGTGATCCGCACCCTCGATCATCTCCAGCGTGACGTCCTCGCTGGCGCTGGCCGTGGCCGCGTTCTCCGAGACGCTCGGATCGACCGACTCATCGGCCGTGCCGGCGATGAGCAGGAGCGGCCCCGAGTAGGCCGCGAAGTCCGTCAGCGCCGTGGCGGCCAACTGGGAGCTGAAGTACTCGCAGCTGTGGACGATGGTGCGCCAGCCGAGGTCGAGCTCGATCTGCCCTTCACCGCTGGCCTCACAGGCTTCCAGGCTGGGAGTCAGCGCCGGCGCCTGGGCTGAGCCGTCGTAGATGGCGCCCGACCAGGAGGCGAAGGCGACGGGGCGGGTGTCGGTACCCACCAGGTGGGAACCCACCATGGCGCCGTTGCTGAAGCCCTGCACGCCGACACGGGCGGGATCGATGCCCTCGTGGGCCACCAGCCAGTCGAGTGCCGTGACAGCGTCGGCAGCCTGGGAGCCCCAGTCGTAGTCGAGCGGCGACGCTTCGCTCGCGCCCATGCCAGCGAAGTCGATGCGCAGCGAGGCGACGCCCTCCGCGGCCAGCGACTCGGCGAGGCGCGCATACATGCCACCGACTTCGTCGGCGGAGCTGCCGTAGCCGTGCAGCATCAGCACCGCGGGAACCGCGGCGCCATCCGTCTCGGTGGGCATGGCCAGCGTGCCGCTGATGTCGTATCCGTCGGAGGGAATGGAAACGGGCGTCTCGGTGGCCGCCATCTCCTGGGCTGCCACCGGGGTGACCCCGAAGGCCCCCAGCAGCAGGGCCAGCGAGGCGCCCGCCGCCAGCGTTCGTGTCCGTGTCGGGATCATGATCCTCTCCTCCTCGTCGAGCTGCGCCGTCGGCTGACGGCAGGCGGCTGGCCCCGAGTATAGGAACTCCGGCGTCGGCGCCCACGACGATCAGCCGATGGCCAGCGCGTGAGCCAGGCCGATGGGCACGACGGCCCGGTGACGCCGGTAGGCCAGACAGGCGACGAGCCCGACGCCCGATTGGAACAGGACCGCGTTGGCGACGGCTGCCACGGCGTCACCGCCGTTGGCTTCACCCAGCAACGGCACGTGAACGAGGCCGAAGAGCAGAGCCGAGAGCACGGCCGCCGCGGCTGGACGTCGACTCGCGGCCTCCATCGGCGCGAAGAGCCCAAGCAGGTACAGCACCTGCTGACCGATGCCGCTGGGAAGGGCAAGTGCGGCTCCGACGAGATACACCGGCCCTCCCGCCAGCAGGCGCGGAACCCCGATCAGCAGGAGCAGCGGCAGGAAGGGCCGAGGGTCGCGCCGCAGCTTCGCTCGCCAGTCACCTGGGCCCCCGCCTCGCCAGGCCGCCCAGCACCAGGCCCCCACGCCGCTGGCGACGAGCACGAACCCGACCTGCGTGCTGAGCCCCGTGCCCCATACCGTCATCCCGGCCACCGCGACGAGCGCGAAGACCGCCCGCTCGCGGGCGGCCGGCACCGGATCGGGCGCGGGCTGCGCCAGCCGGTGGCGCCCGGCCCACCAGGCGAAGAACGCAAGCAGCAGCAGTCCGAGCCAGATGAGCACGACCGTGGCGATCGTGTCGCTTCCGCGGCGCTCGACGAAGACCGCGCCGGCGATCAGCTGCAGCAGCAGATAGAGCCGGACCGACGTCGATCGCAGGGCCGTGCCGAGGTCCGCGCCGAGCGCTTGATCGAGCCGCACACGCCGAGTCTATGTCAGCGGCGTCGACGTCCAGCCCATATCCTGTGGGCGTGACCCTCTACCGCCTCCTCGGTCACCTGGAGCTGAACGATCCGCTGATGATCGTCGCGCTCGATGCCTGGGTCGACGCCGGCGCCGCTGCGACCACCGCCGTTGACCTGCTGGCACAGAACGCCACGCCCATCGCCACCATCGAGGCCGACAGCCTGTACGACTACCGCGCCCGCCGCCCCACGCTGCACATCGAGGACGGGCGCCTCGTCTCGCTGGACTGGCCGCAGCTGCAGGTCCTGCACGGACCGTTCACTCGCCGTGACGTCCTGCTGCTGAGCGGCCCCGAGCCCGACTATCGCTGGCAGGAGCTGTCACACGAGCTGGTGATGCTGGCGCAGGACCTCGGTGTCCGCGAATGGATGACACTCGGCTCCATCCCCGCCGCCGTGCCCCATACCCGCCCGGTCAGCATCCTCGGCATCGCCTCCGCTGACGGCCTGCTCAGGGGTGGCGTGGAGGCCGGGCCGATCGGCAGCATGCGTGTGCCCGCAGCCGCCGTCTCCGTCATCGACATGGCCATGGCCGAGGCCGGCATCCCCAGCTTCGGCTATTTCGCGCAGGTACCGCACTACATCAGCGGCGAGTATCCGGCCGCGGCGGTGGCGCTCGTCCGCGCGGCCGAGGCCCACATCGGCGAGTCCGTCACCACCGCGGCGCTGGAGCTGGAGGCACGCTCGATGGCAGCCAAGCTGGATATCGCCGCGTCCGCGGACGACTCCACGCAGTCGTACGTCGAGCGACTCGAGGCGATGTCCGACGAAGCGCGATTGCCATCGGGCGACGAGCTCATCGGTGAGATCGAGCGGTTCCTTCGGGAGCGTGACACCGGCGACGGCTGAGGACCGCTGGCGTCGCCAGCCACGTCGGGCGAGCTCGGCGCGCCCTACAATCGCCGGACGTGGAGCCCGCCATCGGATCGGACCTCGCCCTGGGCCTGCTCGCCCTGGCCGTCGCGGCCTACGCCATGGTCGCGGCACTGCTGGAGCGCTGGTCGGTGTCGTCCGCCTTCGCCTTCCTCGTCATCGGCGCGATCATCGGTGGCATCGGCCTCGGCTCCGTCGCGAACGACCCACCGGGCACCGATGCCCTGGGCATGCTTGCCGAGCTCACCCTCGCCCTGGTGCTGTTCAGCTCCGCGTCGACGATCCGGTTGCGCGGCCTGGAGGTGGACGCACCCGTCGTCGGGCGACTGCTGGCAGTCGGGCTCCCGCTCACCATCGGCGTTGGGACCGTGATGGCGCTGGGCCTGTTCCCCGGGATCTCACTTGGCCTCGCGCTGCTCATGGGCACGATCCTCGCCCCGACCGACGCAGACCTCGGCCACCAGGTCATCAGCGACCGGTCGGTGCCCGCTCGCGTCCGGCGCATCCTCAACATCGAGAGTGGGCTCAACGATGGTATCGCGGCCCCGGTCGTGTCGGTGGCCCTCGCCATCGCGGCCGTGGGCGACCTGGGCGACGAGCGGATCGTCCTTGAGGGCCTGCTGGAGCTGGCAGCCGCGCTGCTGGTCGGCCTGGCCGTCGGGGGCGTCGGTCGCCGCCTGCTCGTGCTCGCCGAGCAACGCGGCCTCGCTACGTCCAGCTCCCGCCAGCTCGCCGTCCTGGCATTGGCGTTGGCAGCCTACTTCGTGGCGGCCGGACTGGGAGCCAGCGGCTTCATCGCCGCCTTCACGGCGGGCCTGGCATTCGGCATGGGCAGCAGTGAGCGAGTGGGTCCCGACATCACCTTCACCGAGACCCAGTCGGTCTTGCTGTCGATCGCCGTCTGGCTGATCTTCGGCCTGCTCGTGAGCGAGGAGCTGTCGAACCTCGCTGACCCGGCGGTGATCCTGTTCGCGCTGCTGGCACTGACGTTGATGCGCCTGCTCCCGGTCGCGCTGGCCCTCGCCGGAACCGGCTTCGACCGCATGACCGTGGCCTTCATCGGCTGGTTCGGCCCACGTGGGCTGGCCTCCGTCGTCTTCGTGCTGCTGGCCCTCGAGGTGCTGGAAGATGCCGGCGTGCCATCCGACCCCCTCGGGCCGGTCGTGGTCTGGACCGTGGTGCTCTCGGTCGTGGTACACGGCTTCAGCGCTCGGCGGCTGGCGGCCGGGTATGGGCGCTACGCGGCGCGTATCGCCGCCGGGCGCCCCGAACACCTGGGCGAGGGCGAGCCGCGACCTCGCGCCTGGGGCGTGCACGGTCATCACGACGGCCCGGACTGAGACCTCACATGCCGGTGCCTGCCTGACCTCGGCCGACCGGTCTATCCTGAGCGCCATGGAGAGAACGGCTTCTCTGTCCACGGTCATGCTGCTGGCCGTGCTGCTGGCGCTGCTGCCCGTGGACGCTAGCGCACAGGTCGCCACCCTGCGGACCCCGGGGCCTGACGCGGCCGCGAGCGAGGCTCCCAACCGGGACGTCGACGGCGAGGAAGCCATCCTCGAGTTCGTTGACTGCCTGCGGGAGAACGGCCTCGATATCCCCGACCCACAGTTCGGGCCCGAAGGTGTCCGCTTCGCCGACCCTTCGGTCATCGCCAGCATCGACATCCGGGGCAGCGAGTTCCTCGATGCCCTCGAGGCCTGCCAGGACCGGCTGGCCGCGCTGCAGCCTGCGGTAGACGCCGAGCAGCAGGCCGAGCAGAACGAGCAGCTGCTGGCCTATGCCGAATGCATGCGCCGCGAGGGCATCGACTTCCCTGATCCCGATCCGGTCCGAGGGCTGACCATCGGATCGATGCGTGGGGCCGATGGCGGACTGATGATCGACCCGTTCTCGCCGGAGTTCCGCGCTGCCGCGGCCGTGTGCTCCGCCGAGTCCGACCTGGACCTGCCCGCTGGCCCGCCGGCGCCCCAGGCTCCCTGATCATGCGTGAACCGATTACATCAGCCTTACACGCCAGCCACACGAGATTGACTGAACGACCGCACGGTAGGTGACGACCCGAACGCCGCACCCACGGAGGCCACGATGCCCCACATGTCCGCCCACGTCCGCCTGGGGGCGCTGCCGCTGACCATCGCCTTGTGCCTCGCCCTGGCCGTGCCCGCTTCAGCGCAGGTCGCGACGCTGGTGGACCCAGGCGACGAACCATCACCCTCACCCGACGCCCTCGAGAGCGAGCTTGCATTCGCCGACCGCGACGAAGCCATCCTGGCGTACGCCCAGTGCATGCGCGACAACGGCATCGACATGGACGACCCGGTCGCTGGCGAGCCCGGCGGGCGCGGCTTCTTCGGCGGCCGGGCTGGCGGCGGTGAGCTCGACCGCTTCGGCGACGAGTTCCAGTCGGCCCAGCAGGCCTGCGGCGCGATCCTCGAGGCCGCCCGACCCGAGACCGATCCGGAGGCGGAGCAGGAGCGGCTGGACGAGGAGCTCGCGCTGGCCCAGTGCTTCCGCGAGAACGGCTATCCCGACTACCCCGATCCCAGCATCGGGAGCGATGGTCGGCTCGAGCGCGGTGGCTTCGCCCTGCAGGAGCTGGGCATCGATCGTCGCTCCGAGGAGTTCCAGGAGACCCGGATGGCCTGCGCCGAGGAGCTGGGCATCGAGGCCTTCGGACCAGGCGGTGGGCCCGGAGGGTTTGGTCAAGGAGGCGGATGATCGTGCGATCGCTCGCCCTCGCCGGAGTCGTCGCCCTGACGGGTGGAGCCGTCCTGCTGGCCGCCAGTCTGCCTCTCGGCGACTCCGATGACGCAGCCAGCGCAGCCGCCACACCCATCGTGCCGGTGGCCACCGCCACCATCGTGCAGCGTACGATGGAGTCGACCGAGGAGTTCGCCGGCACGCTGGGGTACGCCGGCGAGGGCGTCATCATCTCCGGGCTCAACGGCACCTACACGGACCTGCCCGAGGCCGGGGAGATCCTCACGCTCGGGGACGAGATCTACGAGGTCGACGGCACCAGGACCTCGTACCTGATGTACGGCAAGCGACCCGCCTATCGCGCCCTCGACAAGGACAGTGAGAACGGGCCCGACGTCAAGCAGCTCGAGGAGAGCCTCGCACTGATCGGGTTCCCCAGCGTCCTGGGCCAGGACTTCAAGCCTGACTGGAACTTCCGCCAGAAGACGGAGGATGCTGTCGTCAAGTGGCAGAAGCGAACCAACCAGGAGAAGGACGGCCGCATCGAGCTGGGCGAAGTCACGTTCGTCCCCGGAGACGTCCGCATCACCGAGGTGCTCCCTGAGCTCGGCTCACGCTCGCAGGCCGGGCAGGTGCTGGCCTACACGAGCGGAACCGACCTCGTCGTGACCCTCGATCTGGAAGCCGACAGGCGTGACATCGTCGGCGTCGGGGACCAGGTCTCGGTCGAGCTTCCCGACGGCAGCACCACCGACGGGACGGTCACCGAGATCTCCAGCGTCGCCCAGACGCTCGCCGGCGCCAGCGAGCCCACCGTCGAGGTGACCGTGGAGCTGGCCGACACGACCGTGGTGGGCGACCTGGACGGAGCCGAGGTCGAGGTCAGCGTCGTGCGCCAGACGCGACCCGACGTGCTCACGGTGCCGGTGGATGCCCTCCTCGCCCTCCGCGAGGGCGGCTATGCCCTCGAGATGGTGGCCGCCGACGGCACGACCTACCTCACCGCTGTCGAGGTCGGCCTCTTCGATGACGATGGCGTCGAGGTCAGCGGCGACTTCGGCGCTGGCGATACCGTCGTCGTGCCGGCGTGACACAGCCTTCGAGCGGCCCTGCGGCACCGGGTCTCCAACCGCCGGGGCTCCCCACGCCACCGTGGCGCCCATCAGGGCGCTCAAGCGAGTGGCTCAGTGACAACGTCGAGGACGCCCCTCGCGAGGTCGCGGCGGCGGCGCCACGACCACCGGGGCCGAGCCCATCGGCACCGCCTCTGCCGCCTGCCGTGCCGGCCTCGGCGATGCGGCCCCCCATCGGCATCGGCGGTTCGCCGGCAGCCATCCCGCTGGCGCGGCGACGACCACCTCCGACCGGCCAACCGCTACCGCGCCTTCCCGGACCGCCCCCGCGTCGGCCGCTGGGCCCGGTGGTGCTCGACCTCGACGGCGCGGTCCGCACCTATCCCGGCGATCCACCCGTGGAGGCGCTGCGCGGCGTGAACCTCCGCGTTCGGGCCGGCGAGCTGGTCGCCATCGTGGGGCCTTCCGGCTCCGGCAAGTCGACCTTGCTGCACGTCCTGGGAACGCTCGACAAGCCCACCAGCGGCGTCGTGAAGGTCGCCGGCTTCGACATCGGCAAGCTCTCTGACAAGGACCTCTCGGGTCTGCGCAGCCAGCATGTCGGCTTCATCTTCCAGCAGTTCTTCCTGCTGGAGGGATTGAGCGCCCTGGACAACGTGGCCAATGGCCTGCTCTACCGCGGCGTCAGCCCGGGTGAGCGCCGCAGGCTTGCCGGCGAGGCACTGTCACGAGTGGGCCTGGCGCACCGTGCCGAGCACCGACCAGGCAAGCTCTCGGGCGGTGAACGACAGCGGGTGGCCATCGCTCGGGCCATCGTCGGCCGACCCAGCGTCGTGCTCGCTGACGAGCCCACCGGCAACCTCGACAGCCGCACCGGCCGCGTCATCCTCGACCTGCTCGAGGAGCTCAACCGCCGCGACGGCACCACCATCGTGGTCATCACCCACGACCACTCGGTGGCTGCGCGCATGCCTCGGCGGCTCGAGATCCTCGACGGCCGCATGGTGCGCAATTCGATGACGGGGATCAGCGCATGACCGCCGAGGCCCGACCGCTCGCGACCAAGGGCCCGCCCCCGGCAGAGACCCGCGCGCCGCGCAAGCCCCGTTCCAGCAAGCTCCACCCCAGCGACCTTGTCGGCCTCGGCGCCGTCGGCCTCAGGGCCAGCCGCGTCCGCGCGGCCCTCACCATGATCGGCATCGCCATCGGCATCGCGGCCATGGTGGGCGTCCTCGTCATCAGCGAGTCCAGTCGGTCCGACCTGCTTGCCCAGCTCGACCGGCTCGGTACCAACATGCTGCGCGTCACCGCCGGCCAGACGCTCTTCGGGGGTGAGGCTGAGCTCGCGCCCGAGGCACGAGCGATGATCGGCCGCATCGGTCCCGTGGAGTCGGCCGCCAGCGTCGCCACCGTCGAGGCGACCGTTCGACGGACGGACTATGTCGACGAGGGCCGCACGGGCGGGATCGCGGTGACCGCCGCCGACCTCGACCTGCTGGATACCCTGCGGGCCGAGGTCGGCATCGGCTCGTGGCTCGATGAGGCCTCCTCGACGATGCCCACGACGGTCCTGGGCAACACCGCCGCGCGTCGCCTGGGCATCGACGAGACGGGCGTTCGCGTCTGGCTGGGCGATCGCTGGTTCACCGTCGTCGGCATCCTGGCCCCGGTCGAGCTTGCCAGCGAGCTCGACTCCTCGGCCTTCGTCGGTGTACCGCTCGCCGAGACCCTCTTCGAGCACGATGGTTCGCCATCCACCATCTACGTGCGCAGCGACGTCGAGTACATCGAGGACGTGCGCGCGGTGCTGGGGCGGACCGCCAACCCCGAGGACGCCAGCGAGGTGGACGTGACACGCCCGTCCGACGTCCTCGAGGCCAAGGCCGCTGCGGCCGTCGCGTTCACCGACCTGTTCCTCGGGCTGGGGGCCGTTGCCCTCATCGTCGGTGGGTTCGGCATCGCCAACGTGATGCTGATGTCAGTCATGGAGCGTCGCGGCGAGATCGGCCTGCGCCGCGCGCTCGGCGCCACTCGCCGTCACATCGCCCTGCAGTTCGTCAGCGAGGCCCTCGCCCTGGCCACCGTCGGCGGCGTGCTGGGCGTCCTGCTCGGCGCCGGCCTGGCCGTGGCCTACGCCATCAGCCAGGCGTGGATGCCGATCATCCCTGCCGTCGCCGTGGTCGGTGGGATCGGCGCGGCGATCGCCATCGGCGCGCTCGCCGGCTTCTACCCGGCGATGCGAGCGGCGCGGCTCTCCCCTACAGACGCGCTCCGCGGAGCCGAGTAGGGACCTGGGCCGCCCCGCGGCGACCAGCCCGGGCTGGCCAACCAGCTGAAGCGGGCACGATGGCGAGCGAACCAGCGGTAGCCCGGCTCGACCAGGCCGACGAGCGGCGGACGGCGCGCCAGCCGGACCCACGGTCGAAGAGCAGGCACACGTTCGAGGGCACGCAGCATGGCATCCCCGCCGCTGGCCCACTCGCCACGCTCGTCGATGACGTGCAGCGCTCGCCGCAGGTCACGCCGCTCGGCCAGCGCGCGGACCACCGGCCAGTCGTCCTCGGAAGCCCGCTGCAGTGGTCGAAGCCGTAGTCGGCCGGCCCGGTCGAGCGCAGCGAGGCGTGCCGCGATCCGCGTGCACACGCGGCACTGCGCGTCGTACAGGACCGTCAGACGGGTACCGCTGTCGAGAGCCACGGTGGTCGCGCTGCTAGCCGCGGATGCGGATGAGCGTCACTCCGTCGCGCATCGTCAGCATCACGGCCTCCACGCGCGGATCGCTGACGACACGGTCGTTGAAGGCGCGCATGGCGATGACACCTGGATCGGGGCTGGCAGCGTCCAGCACCCTCCCGCGCCGCAGGACATTGTCGGCCACGATGAGGCCTCCCTTCCGCAGCAGCGGCACGACGGCCTCGTAGTAGTCGGGATAGCCGGTCTTGTCGGCATCGATGAAGGCCATGTCGTAGGGACCCGACAGACGAGCCAGGGTCGCCAGGGCCGGGCCCATGTGGACGGTGATGCGCGAAGCCTCGCCGCCGAGGTCGATGTGCTCGCGGGCCTTTGCCGCATGGTCGGCGCTGAGCTCGAGCGTATCGATGTGGCCGTCAGCGGGCAACGTCTCCGCCATCGCCAGCGCCGAGTAGCCGCTGAAGGTGCCCACCTCGAGGATGCGGCGCGCACCGCTGACCGCCACCAGCAGGCGCAGGAGCTGGCCTTCGGCTGCGTCGATCATGTAGCCCGGGTGGTCGCTCCAGGCGATGGTGGACTGGGCCACGGTCTGCAGCAGCTCGGAGGCGGCCGTGGTGTGGCGCGCGGCGTACGCCTCCATGGCCGGGTCCGCGACGGGCCGCATCGGGCGGTCGCTCACGAGGCGCGCAACCGGGTGGGCTGCACGTGGATGCGTACCGGGTAGTCGGCGGCGAACGATTCCGGCGTCATGCCCAGGTCGGACATGGGCACCTCGTACTTGGCAACGTAGCGCTCGTCCAGGTTGGCCGGAGGCCCGTCCTCGACGATCAGCGCCTTGCCCTCGATGATGACGACCTCCCCACCCTCGGCTGTGCTGTTGAGGTTCAGGCAGACTCGATCGTTGGCGCGGATGTTGCGGGTGCGCGGCGTCCTGCCCAGCGAGTACACGACGATGACGTCGTCGTCCACCAGGAACCACACGGGCGAGGTCTGGGGTTGGCCGGCGGCGTTGACGGTGGTCATCCAGGCAACGAGCTCACCGGCCAGTCGCTCCCGGATGTCGGGACGTTCATCGAACATGCGCACAGGATAGTGGCCGGGCAGCGGGCTGTCGGGCGCGCCTCATCGCCTACCATGGGCCGATGCTCCAACCGGACGGCTCCATCCGCATCGCCTGGCAGGCCGATGGCTTCGAGGCCATCTTCGTCCGGGCGCGCTTCCGCCCGGCTCCCGAGCTCGACGGCTTCGCCAAGGGTGTGGCCGATGTGGCGCTGCTGGAACGGACGCTGCCTGACCTGCGGACGGAGCTGCGCAAGCGCTACCCCGGTGAGTTCGACCTCATCACCGACGAACCCGTGTCCGCGCCGGGCCGCGTGATCGTGTCATTCCATCCGCCGCGGGGTAGGCCCAACCCGGACCCATGGTGATCGCGTGAGCGACGAGATGCTCCAGGTCTGGGAGGCGGACGGCGCCTACGAGCTGATCGACGAGCACCTGCGCCGCGCCGGCTTCTTCGAGCACCCCGGGGAGGCGTCCGCCGGACGCTGCGCCGACGTCTACCTGGGCCACGGGCTCTCGGAGGCCGTGCGACGAAGCCGCCGGCCGGCACGGCCGGAGCCGGCGGCACTGCCGCTCGCAGCGTGCCGTGTCCGGTCCGCCGCCGAAGAGGCACCGACCGGAGGGGCCTTCGAGGTGGGCGACTGGGATCACACGTGGACCGCCGCCGAGCACGCCCAGGCTGTCGCACGTGCCCGCGAGGCCATCGCCGCCGGGGAGGTCTACCAGGTCAACCTCGTGCAGCACATGAGCGCCCGCTTCCGCGGCGAGCCCACTGCCGTGGCCGGCGTCCTGGCACCATACGCGCCACTCCGACCGCGCCCGCTGCAGGGACCTGGCTGGACCATCGTCTCGGCTTCCCCGGAGCTCTTCCTCGCACGCCGCGGGCGCCGCATCTGGACGATGCCCATCAAGGGCACCCGGCCCGCCGGTGACGTCGACGCGCTGCGCGCTTCGACCAAGGACGCCGCCGAGCACGTCATGATCGTGGACCTCGAGCGCAACGACCTTGGCCGCATCTGCGAGCCCGGGAGCGTGACCTGGCCCGAGCTCATGCGCGCGCGTTCCATGGCCGGCGTCGAGCACCTCGTCTCGCGGGTCGAGGGACGAGTCCGGGCCGACGTGACGTTCACCGCCGCGATGCGCGCGATGTTCCCCGGCGGCTCGGTCACCGGAGCACCCAAGATCGCGGCCCTCGATCACATCAACGCGCTCGAGCCCGTCGGCCGCGGCGCCTCCATGGGCGCCCTCGGGACCGTCTGGCCCAACGGTGACTTCGAGCTGGCGCTGACCATCCGCACCTTCGCCATCGTGGGCGATCGCATCCATTTCTGGGTCGGCGGTGGGGTGGTCTGGGACTCCGAGCCGGCCGCAGAGGTCGAGGAGTCATGGGTCAAGGCGCGGCCCCTGCTCGACACCCTCGCGCGCGCCTCGGGCGACGCGGTGGCAGCGTGATGACGACAGGCCGCCCGCTCGCGGTCGGCGTCCTCGGGATGGGCGTGGTCGATCCCGACGTACCGGTGATCCATGCCGACGACGCCGGCCTGCTGCGCGGCCTGGCCGCCTTCGAGACACTGCGCGTCTACGCGGGCCGGCCCTTCGCCATGGCCGAGCACCTCGAGCGCCTGGGCAGCTCGGCAGCGCGCATGCGGCTACCCCTGCCGGACCGCGACGCCCTGGAGGACCTGGCGGCTGCGACGTTGACAGCGGCCGAGGTCGCCGACTGCTCGCTGCGCTTCACGCTGACCGGCGGACGCCCCGGGCAGGGACCGGTGGCGATGGTCGTGGTCCTGCCGCTGCCAGCCGACCTGGAGGCCACGCGCACCCGGGGCATCCGTGCGGTGACCCTGCAGCTGGGGATCGATCCCCGCCTGCGCCAGGATGCACCGTGGCTCCTCGACGGCGTCAAGTCCACCTCGTACGCGGTGAACATGGCCGCCTTCGACGAGGCACGTCGGCGAGGCGCGGAGGACGCGGTGTTCATCGCTGCCGACGGCTCGGTGCTGGAAGGGCCCGTCACCAACGTGTGGTGGCGCCGCGGTGAGGTGCTCTACACGCCGGCCCTGGACCTCGGCATCCTCGCCGGAGTCACGCGGGCGCACGTCCTGCGCCTCGCTCGCGGCGCGGGCCGGCAGGTTCGCGAAGGCTGGTTCCCGCAGAGCCACCTTGCCGCAGCCGACGAGGCCTTCAGCTCATCATCGGTGCGAGAGCTCATGCCCATCGTGGCACTCGATGGCAACCCCATCGGCGGCGGCGAGCCGGGACCGGTCGCGAGGGGACTGCAGGTCGCGCTGCGCGCGGCAGCGGGCGTCGGGACCGGGCTGCCCGGCTAGGTCGACACCGTGGGAATCACGAGACCCACGCGCCGGGCGTGGGTCGGTCGTGGGCGTTTGCGGCGGTCCGGGGTGAGGCGTCAGCGCTCATGCCCCCGACCGCGCGGAACTGCCGGCTCGGGTGTCAGATGAGATGTTGCCCGCTCGGGGCACGGTCTGAAGGTTGCTCATCCCGCGCGATGCGTCCGCCGTTTGCGGCAGCACCCACGACCTCATCGAGGCCTTGGGGCTCCGAGTCTTCCGGACCTGCCGGTTGCGGAGATCGATCATCGATCCGAGTACCTCCGTGGTCGACTCTACACCCCGGCGAGCCGCACGGGAAGCCCCTATCGTGGCCCGCTGTCACCGCTTGGCGGAGCCGCCGATGTCGCTCGCATCGAAGCTCCCGCCCGTCTGCCTTGAGCTGCTGCTTGTAGGCACGCTTGCGCTCCTGGTAGGTGGCCAGCGCGGCGGCCGAGTCGACGTCGGCGAGCGTGGGATACGTCGGCATCACGGCCTCCATGCCGTCGAGCTCGACACCGAAGCGGCGAGCCAGGATGGCCAGCAGTGCCTTCGCCTTCATGTCACCGATGCCGGGCAGGGCAAGCAAGCGGCGCTCGAGGTCAGGCCCGTCGGCGGCCCCGGTCCAGATGCGAGTGGCGTCGCCGCCGTATTCCTCGGCGACGGCGGCGCAGAGTGCCTGGGTGCGCTTGGCCATGTTGCCCGGGAACCGGTGCAGGGCTGGCTTGGCTCGAAAGGCGCGCTCGAGATCGGTGGGGTCCATCGCCGCGATCGGCGCCGGCGTCGAGGGTGCCGATGCGACGCTGCAGCTCGAGTGGCCCGCTGAAGGCCTTCTGCACGGTCACCTGCTGGTCCAGCGTGAAGCCGATGAGCAAGGCCATCGGGTCGGTCGCAAGCAGCTCGTCAGCTGCCCGGTCCCCGGTGAACGGAAGCTCCTGCGGCGGGTTCGTCTTCATGACTCGAGAGTACCCTGACCATCGTCGTGGGGCAGGATCCTGATGGTGCGCTACACTTGCTGTGCATCCCCGACCCGCACGCGGTCGAGCACCGGTTGACCGGAGTGCTCCCGCCAGCGCGCCGACACCACGACCACCGCTCCCCTCGGATGCGTCGAGCGGTACCAACCACCAAGGCCGAGCCCGAGCGCACGTGATCGTGGCGCCGCCGGCCGAAAGGACAAGATGCTCACTCGCACACCCCACACGCCGACGACGATCAGTCGCCGGAGCCACGCCCAGCGGCGCCTGCGTCGTACCGCCTCCAGCCGGCTCTTCTGCAGCACCAACGGCTGCACCACCTTCCTCGTCCCTGACGAAGAGCGCCAACTCGCGGTCTGCCCGGTCTGCGGGCTGGAGCGTCGGCTCCGGCGCGAGCACCAGGACCACCCCGCGGCCCTGCCGCACTAGGCTACGAAGGTGCGGCAGCCGTGACCGGGCCCGCAGGCGGTCCGCGCTCGATGGAAGACGACCTCGTCCGCTGGGGCAAGGTCATCACGCTCGAGACCCGTGGCCGGCGCAGCGGCCTGCCGCGCCGGGTCACCATCGGGTTCGTCGACGAGCGCGACGGGTCACTCCTCGTTGCCGCCGCCGATGAGACGACGAGCTGGGCCGCCAACCTCGCGGCGGAACCGGCCTGCCACGTCGAGCGCGACGGCCGCCGCGCTCGCTATCTGGCGCTGGCACTCGAGGGTGCTGACCACGCCGCCGCGGTGAGCGCCCTCATCCTCAAGTACGGCACGCCCTCGGAACGACTTGGTGGCGGTCCGGCGTTCCGGCTCGTTCCTGCTCCCAACGTCGGGTGATGCCGCGCACCGACCGCAGGCCCAACGACTACACTGGCGCCAACACACGCACGAGCTCTCGATGAACACCGTCGCGGCGCCTCCGGGTCGGCGCCACGCGCAGGACGCGCCAAACGAACGTGTCAGCCCTGGACCTGGCCCTGCGGGGTGGGCGTCACGACGACCCGAAGGAACCGTATGCCATTCGACCATCTGGGCCTGAGCCCGGAGCTCCTCCGCGCAGTGGCGGAAGAGGGCTACACCGAGCCCACACCCATCCAGGAACAGGCCATCCCCATCGTCCTGCGCGGTGCCGACCTGATGGCGCGCGCCCAGACCGGCACCGGCAAGACGGCGGCCTTTGCCCTGCCCATCCTCGAGCGCATGAAGGTCCACGCCAACAAGTCCTTCTCGCCCGCCCGCCACCCCATCCGCGTGCTCGTCGTCACGCCCACGCGCGAGCTGGCCATCCAGGTCCATGACAGCTTCAGGTCCTACGGCCGCCATGTCGGTCTTCGTTCCACCATCGTCTACGGCGGGGTGCCCATGGGCCCCCAGGAGAAGGACCTGCTCGGCGGCGTCGAGATCGTGGTCGCCACGCCGGGCCGGCTGCTCGATCACGCCGGCAGCCGCACCTTGAACCTGGGCCAGGTGGAGATCCTCGTCCTCGACGAGGGCGACCGCATGCTGGACATGGGCTTCATCGACGATATCCGCCGCATCCTCGCGCTGCTGCCAGCCAAGCGCCAGAACCTGCTCTTCTCAGCCACGCTCGATGCGGAGGTGCGCTCGCTCGCGAGCACCTTCCTGCACGCACCCGAATCGGTCGACGTGGCTCCGACCATCCGTGCTGCCGAGTCGGTCGAACAGGTGGCCTACCTCGTCGACCCCGACCGCAAGCGCGAGCTGCTGTCCTACCTGGTGCGCTCGCGCGATCTGCGGCAGGTGCTCGTCTTCACGCGCACCAAGCAGATGACCCGTCGGCTGGCCTCCCAGCTCGACCGCGGCGGCGTGGAGGCCACCGCCATCCACGGTGACCGCACCCAGCCCGAACGCGAGCGTGCCCTGGAGCAGTTCAAGAGCGGCGAGGTACGCGTGCTGGTCGCGACCGATGTGGCTGCCCGCGGCCTCGACATCGAGGCCCTCCCGGTCGTGGTCAACTACGAGATCCCCTACGACCCCGAGGACTACGTCCACCGTATCGGCCGGACGGGCCGCGCCGGCATGGAGGGTATCGCCATCTCGCTCGTCTCCTTTGACGAGGAGGAGCAGCTGAAGGGGATCAACCGGCTTCTCAAGCGCGATCTGCCGGTGCGGCAGGTCAAGGGCTTCGAGGTCGACCCGGCCTCGCGTCCGGTCCGATCGAGCGGGCGCAACGGCCGCGGTCCGGCAGGCGGTCGACGCCCCACCGCGGCTCGCCGCCGCTCCAGTCGCTAGTCCGCGACGCCTTCCGGGATACCCGCGAACGCCTGCACCCGGATGTCGCGCTGCAGGTCATCCGCGACCTCCACGAGGTGCCGACGTAGCAGGTCGCTGTCCGGATCCAACCGGGCGATGACGGCATGGATGCGCTCCAGCTCCGCCGGTTCTGCCCAGCGGTCAGGGACCAACCAGCGCAGATAGCTCTCCGCGTACGCGTGGTCGCGCGTAGCGTAGACCTCCACCACGCGCTCGTAGAAGGGCTCGCGGAAGGGCAGCAGGACCTCGCGTTGGTGGACCCACTGGAAGCCGCTGATGGCTGCTCGCGTGAGATGGTCAGAGCCGTACCCGTCAGCGTGGATCCGCGCCCAGGCACGACGCTTGGCGGCAGGGTCCGGGGCGCTCACCTGTGCCCGGATGAAGGCTCGCTGGCCCCGGTCGGATCCGTCCCGTTCCCGCTCGGCAGCAGCCCGCTCCAGCCCTCCATCGAGCTGATGGGCGACGGCCTTGATGGCCACCGTCCAGCGCAGCTGCTGGTCGGGCTCGAAGCCGTCGACCGACCATCGGCCGTCGACGAGGTCCAGCAGCTCCCTGACGTCGGCCGGGCCGGCCGCCGCGGTGGCCGCTGTCCGAGCCCACACCAGGCGCAGGTCGGAGTCGGCCGTGTTTCGCAGTGACCCGAGGGCCACGTGCATGAGCTCAGACGCCGCCGGGTCCGCCTGTGGCGCCGGAACGTATCGCCGCAGTGCCAGCAGGGCACGGTCCACGATGGACTGCAGCAGCAGCGTGTCGCTCTCGCGCGGCGCGAACTGGCGGACGGCCTCGAGATAGGCGCCGGAGCGCAGCTGACTGCCGCGCACCATCTCCCACAGCGTCGACCAGACCTGTTGCCGCAGCAGTGGATCGACCAGATCAGGCAGTCGCTCGAGGGCGAAATCGAGCGACACCGGATCCAGTTCCGCGAGGGCGTAGTCATGGTCACCGTGGTTGGGATAGACGAACAGCGGCGCCGGAAGGCCCACGGCCGCCGGCACCGCGGTCTGCGCCTCCTCGACCTGGACAGGGATGACATCGATACGGAGCTCGCGGGTCCCGGGCGTGGCCGACAGCAGTGCCACGCTGGTGCTGTGGGGCCGCAAGGTGGCATGCTCGGGGGGCGCCGACTGCCGTAGCTCGAGGTGCTCGATGCGGTCGTCAGACGCGCTCCACTGCGCCCCGATCGTGTTGAGCGACGGCGTCTGCAGCCACAGCCGTGCCCACTCTTCGAGCGGACGTCCGGCGGCATCGCCGAGAGCCCCGAGGAAGTCCGCCAGCGTGGAGTTGCCCCAGGCATGGCGCTCGATGTACGCGTGCAGGCCCCGCCGGAAGGCATCGTCCCCGAGGGCCGCCACCAGCTGCTTGATGACCGCCGCGCCCTTCTCGTAGGTGATGGCATCGAAGTTGCCCACCGCCTGGTCGGTGTGCTCGACGCGGGTGGCGACCGGGTGTGATGTGGGCAGCTGGTCCTGGCGATAGGCGGCGGGGCGCATCTGACCGTTGAAGGTCTGCCAGGCATCGGTGAAGCGGGTGGCCTCGGCGAGGCAGCGATACGAGAGATAGGTGGCGAACGTCTCGTTGAGCCACAGGTCATCCCACCAGCGCATCGTCACCAGGTTGCCGAACCACATGTGGGCGAGCTCGTGAAGGATGACCTCGCCCCGGATCAATCGCTGGCCGTAGGTGGGAGGATCGCGGAAGAGGAAGCTGTCGTTGAAGGTGACCGCGCCCACGTTCTCCATGGCGCCGGCATTGAACTCCGGCACGAAGAGCTGGTCGTACTTGCTGAAGGGATAGCGGCGCCCGAACAGGTCGGCGTAGTAGTCGAGCCCCTGGGCCGTCAGCTCGAAGATCTCGTCGGCGCTGCGCTCGAGCTCGGCGCGCATGCTGGCGCGGCCGTAGAGACCCAGCGGCACGCCGCCGTGGGACGACTCGAGCGCCACGTACGGGCCAGCGATCAGCGAGAAGAGGTAGGTGGAGAAGCTGGCGGTGGGAGGGAAGTCGTGCATCCGGCGACCCTGCGACAGGTACGTCTTCTGGCTCGCCGCCTCGGCCGAGACCACCTGCCATTCATCGGGCGCGATCACCAGCAGGCGGTACGTGGCCTTGATGTCAGGCTGGTCGAAGCAGGGAAAGATGCGATGCGCGGAATAGGGCTCGAGATTGCTGTAGAGGTAGGTGGCACCGTCCTGCGGGTCGACGAAGCGGTGGAACCCGTCGCCGGTCGCGGCGTAGCTGCTCTCGTACTCGATGACGAGGCGATTGTGCATGCGCAGGTGTTCCGGCGCGATCCAGATCCGCCCATCGCGATGGTCCGGCTCGAGGTCCGTTCCGTTGGCGCGCAGCGAACGCACCCGGCCGCTGTAGTCGAGGAACAGTGGTCTGTCGCCGTCATCGAGATGGAACTCGATGACGGCGCTGCCGGTGTAGCTGTCGCGGCCCTCGGTCAGCTCCAGGTCCAGCCCGTACCTGACGTGGTGGACGCGGCCGGCTCGCTCCAGTGCCTCCTGGCGATAGAGCACGTCGCGCCCCCGGCCGCCGTTCGATCTCATCCTGACGCGAGCATCCTCAAGGCGACTGACGATCAGCCCGGAGTCTAGCGCGCAGCCCCTTATCCCCGGCTTATCTGGCGTGCGCGACGGTGTGGACGAGGTCGACGGCCGCTTTGTGTCACTCTCTACGTATGTCGCCTGTACCCTCCGCAGCCGAGTTGCTGCGCTCCGTCGGCCTCGATGTCGACGGCCCATCCCGCTGGGGCAGCAAGCCGCTCAGCCGCTCAGCCGGGATCTTCGCGGTCGAGATCGCGGAGGCGCTGACGTCCGCGCCCATCGACGTCGACGAGGTACGGCGCTGGCTCGAGCGAGTGCCCGACCTGCGCATGGACGGCGAGCGACCCACGCAGACCGCGCTGGCGACACGCCTCGCCTCGTTCTGGCTGCCGGGTCAGACGCTGCTCTATGTCGGGCGCACCGGCAAGAGCCTCGCCAGCCGCGTGGCCTCGCTCTACGCCACGGAGCTGGGACATGCGCAGCCGCATCCCGGAGGCCACTGGCTCAAGACACTGCGCGAGCCGTCCCGGCTGCGGCTGTGGTGGGCAGAGACGGACGCGCCCGAGGAGTACGAGGACGAGATCATCGCTGCCTTCGCCGCGGCCCTGCCGGATGAGGTCCGTGCACGCCTGCCGGAGGGTGCCCCGCCGCTGCCCTGGGCCAACCTGGACTCGCCGACCGGCCCGACCCGACCGACCGGGCTCAGCCGCGCCCTCATCACCGTCGACGCCACTCCGGCCACGACCAGCGGCGTCAAGCGCTCGGACAGCACCAGCCGCAAGCGCATCAGCCATGCCGCCAGCAGCCGCAGTCCTCGACGCACTGCGACCAAGGCCAGGCCCGGCAACGCGGCAGCCGCTGCCACGCCCCCCAAGGCGGCACCCACGCACGTGACGGCCGACGGGCTCGTGGCCATGCAGGCCGAGCTTGAGCGGCTCAAGACCATCGAGCGCCCACAGGTGGTGGAGCGCGTGAAGCAGGCACGGGAGCTGGGCGACCTGCGTGAGAACGCCGACTACGAGGCTGCCCGCAACGAGCAGTCCTTCCTCGAAGGCCGCATCCTGGAGCTGGAACAGCGGGTCCGCACCGCGGCGGTCATCGAGACCGCCTCCGGCGGGGCCATCTCGATGGGCTCGACGGTGGTGTACGAGGTCGACGGCAGGCGCGACCAGCTGAGCATCGTGGGCTCGACCGAATCGGACCCAGGCGCGGGCAGGATCAGTGCCGCCTCGCCGGTGGGCAAGGCACTCCTCGGGCACCGTGCCGGCGACGATGTCATCGTCACGACGCCGGCCGCCCAGATCCACTACCGCATCGTGGAGATCAAGTAGGCGCCCGTCTCGCGATCCTCGTTCGCGTCAGCGTGGAGGAGGCCGCACGGCAGACCGATCGGGTTTCCGCCGGCTCTGGCCGCGGTCCTTCACATCGGCCCAGCGAGCCGGGGAGCCGGGCTTCGCTGCGGGCACCGTGTGGTGTTGCTTGAGCCAGCCGAGCCGCCCGTCGGCCGTCACGACCTTCAGCCAGATCTCGCCGCGCGGCGTCGTCTTGGTGGCCTTGACCTTCAGCACCTGGCCGTCCCGCAGGCGGCCTCGCTGTCGGCCACGCTCGTCCACCGACCGACAGGCGCAGCGTGTGCGCCTCGGCCGAGCGACGCCAGTCACCCTTGCTGGAGCGGGAGCTCGTCCGCGGTGGCATGGCCGAGCCGTCTCGCGGCGCGCGCTTGCGCAGCTGCATGATGTTGGTCACGTAGCCCCTCGCGTAGCTGGACCAGCGCTTCTCGTTGCGGTCGGTCCGGCCCGTCAGCCACCAGTACGCCACGCGCTTCCACGACCCCAGCCAGCGGTACAGGTCGCGCAGCTTGCCGTAGGCCACCCGCTCCTGGTTGAATGGCGTCTGGTCGGCGCGCCGGTCACCCAGGTACTGCTCGGCCCAGACCGGCCAGTTGAAGGGCATGATCTGGTACTTGCCGAAGGCTCCGGACGACCGGTTGCGTGCGTAGTAGTTCCAGCCCGACTCCTGGCCAGCCATGGCCCACATGAAGCGCAGCTGATCACGTTGCCCGGGGGCGCCGGCCTCGGCAGGCTGCGGCGACGCCACCGCAGCCAGGGAAGACACGAAGGACGCCGCCAGCAGCAGCGCCAGCCAGCGTCCCAGCGCATCGCGGGCATGGGCGGACGCGGGTTGAGACAACGATCCCTCCGGTAGCCACGGTCGTCTGACCAGAGGCAGGGTGACGCAGCGCGCCTGGTGCGGCTACGGGACGATGGTCGGGTTGCGGAATGGTCCTGGGGTGAGCGGTGCGGTCGGTCGGCCGTCAGCCCGCGAGGCCGGATTCCACGAGGCGCACCGCCCGCCGCAGCTGCACATCATCCGCCGCCTCGAAGTCCACGGCGGTGAGCGAGAGCAGGTCTGACGGGCTCAGGCGCATGGCGCCGAGCGGCAGCGGTACCTCCTCGTCGGGCGCGACGCCCAGCCTGAAGACGCGCTCTCCGGCAGGCGTCAGCCACTCGCGTACGCCCAGGCGCAGGGCTGAGCCGTCCGACAGCCTGATGGTGTTGAGGATGGTGCCGGTACCGAAGGTCTGCTCACCAAGGATGGTGGCGCGGCCGCTGTCACGCAGTGCGGCGGCCAGGATCTCGCCGCTGCTGGCCGTGCCGTAGTCGACCAGCACGACCAGCGGGATCTCGGCATCTACCACGCGACCGGCTTCGACCGAGACTGCCACCGGCTCTTCGTCACGGGCGCGCTCGAGGTAGACCACGCCTTCATCCAGGAAGGCGCTGGCGGCATCGAGCGTCTCGTTCACCAGGCCCCCGGGGTTGCCCCGCAAGTCCAGCACGACGCCCAGAGCACCGGCGGCAGCGGCATCCGCCACCGCCTCGCGCAGCTGCTCGCCGGCACCTGCCGAGAACTGGACCAGTCGGATCACGGCCACATCGGACCCGGGCGCCAGGGCCCAGCTCACCGGGTCGACCTCCACCTCGTCACGCACGATGGCCACCAGCTGCGCATCGTCGCTCCCAGCCCGCTCGATGCCCAGGGTCACCGTCGTACCCGGCTCTCCGCGCACCATGTCGGCTAGCTCGCCGAGGGGAAGGCGTGCTGTCTCGACACCATCCACGCTGACGATGACGTCGCCGCTCCGCAGGCCCGCTCGCGATGCCGGCGAGCCATCGACCACGGAGATGACCAGGGGCGCCCGCGAGCGCTGATCGAGCACCACACCGATACCCACGACACGACCCTCCAGCACCTCCTGCTCGATCAGGAACTCCCGCTCGGTGAGGTACTCGGTATGACCGTCATCGCCGAGCGCCTCGACGATGCCGCGGATGGCACCGATACTGAGATCCCGGCTGGTGATCTTCGTGTCATCCACGAAGCGCTCTTCGAGCAACTCGATGACCTCTGCGATGAGCGCCTCGTCGAGCACGACCGGCTCGTCGTCAGCACGACCCGGGGCGGCGCCGACGGGCAGGCTGATGACGAGGGACAACGCGAGGGCAGTGAGCACTCGCGGCAAGCTCAGCTGGACCATGGTGGGCGCATCATCGACCAGATGGCGTGGACGTGCAGCCCATGGCTCATCGACGGACGTTGACCGGCGGTGGACGACGCTTGTGGATCGATCGTGGATGAATGGTGCGGGAACCTGAGCGTTTCGTGGACAACCCTCTTGCCCAGCCAGGACGACGCCCGTATCGTAGACATCAGCCCGGAGGGGTCATCGAAACGGAACCGGAGAGGCTGGTCCGCCAGTCACTTGGGAGCCGCAGACGAAGGCCCAGCCGGGCTCTTCCGTTGTTCACGCTCCGGTCCCGACGATGTGACACCGTAGCTGGCACGACTCGCTCCCAGCATGTACCCGAGGAGGCCGCCCGAACCGGCCCCACGGAGCAGCTGCGAGGAGTCATGCCATGGTCACGATCACCTGCCCCTGGTGCACGGAAGACGAGCTGATGGAGCTTGCTGACCTGGCGGCGGCGGAGGCCGGCTTCACCTGTCCCGACTGCGGCACCAGCGTGTCGTACGCCGACGAGTCCCCGATCGTCTCGGATGCAGCCGCCTAGTCCTACACCAGCCTGGGCGAGTGGGACTGAACCTCCGCCTTGAGACGCTCGTAGCCGGGCTTGATGACGCCGTTGATGAGTCGGAGGCGTTCATCGAAGGCGAGGAACGACGACTTCATCGCGTTCGTCGAGAGCCATTGCATCTCGTCGAGTCCGATGTCGAATGTCCTGCTGAGCGTCTCGAACTCATCGCTCAGGCTTACGCCACTCATGAGCCGGTTGTCGGTGTTGACGGTGACGCGGTAGCGCAACCGACGAAGCAGGTCGATGGGGTGCTGCTCGATCGAGGCGACAGCCCCCGTGTGCACGTTGGAGGTCGGGCACATCTCAAGTGGCACGCGGTTGTCGCGCACGAACTGCGCGAGGCGGCCGATGTGGATGTCTCCGTCAGGCGCGACCTCGATGTCATCCACGATGCGGACCCCGTGTCCCAGGCGCTCGGCGCCGCACCACTGCAGCGCCTCCCAGATCGAGGGCAGCCCGAATGCCTCCCCGGCGTGGATGGTGATGTGGAAGTTCTCGCGGTGGATGAGCTGGAAGGCATCGAGATGCCGGCTGGGCGGGAACCCGTCCTCGGGGCCGGCGATGTCGAAGCCGACGGTCCCCTGATCTCGGTAGCGGACGGCCACCTCGGCGATCTCGACCGAGCGGGCGAACTGGCGCATGGCGGTCACGATGGCCCGGATCACGATGGGGTTGCCGGCCGCTGCTGCGGCATCGGCGCCCTGCTGCAGGCCCTCGAGCCAGGCCCGCATGACCTCATCGAGTGACAGGCCCGCCTGCGTGGACAGCTCGGGCGCGTAGCGCACTTCCGCATAGACCACGCCATCGTCCGCGAGGTCCTGGGCGCACTCCGCCGCGACGCGGGCGATAGCCTCCGGGGTCTGCATCACCCCGACCGTGTGCCTGAACCCCTCGAGGTACAGCTCGAGGGAGCCGCGGTCGGCCCCCGAGCGGAACCATCGCCCCAGCTCGGTCGCATCCCGGTGGGGAGGCCGCGGTAGCCGGTCTCGCGCGCCAGCTCGATGACGGTGGCCGGACGCAGCCCGCCATCGAGGTGGTCGTGCAGCAGCACCTTGGGGGCGCTGCGGATCGTCTCCCTGGTGACCATGTGCTGATGGTACCGCCGATGCCGGGCTCCTCGTTGGGTGATACTTCGACGCGTGAGCCAGCGCAGGGATCCCCGTGTGACGTTCCTCGGCCACGCGACGCTCCTCATCGAGATGGACGGGGCCCGGGTGCTGACGGATCCCATCCTGCGCTCTCGCGTCGGGCCACTGACACGGTCGGCCGGACCACCCGACCGCAAGCACTGGGAGAAGCCGGACGCGGTGCTCATCTCCCACTCACACTGGGACCATCTCGACTACGGCTCCCTTGAGCTGCTGGGCACCGACATCGATCTCATCGCGCCCCTCGGCCAGGGTGCCGAGCTGCGCCGCCACGGCTTCCATCGCGTCACCGAGGTCGTGGAGGGCGACGACGTCGAGGTCCGCGGTCTCGTCATCGAGGCGGTCCACGCCGAGCACAAGGGCTTCGGGCCACCCGTCGGCGGCACCGAGCTGGCGCTGGGCTTCATCATCCACGGCTCGCAGCAGCACTACTTCGCCGGCGACACTGCCTTCTTCGAGGGCATGACGGACTTCGACATCGGGCTCGACCTGGCGCTGCTGCCGGTTTGGGGCTGGGGTCCGACGGCCAAGCCGGCCGAGCATCTCGATCCGATGGGTGCCGCGCGTGCGGCGGCCGTCATCAAGCCCCGCATCGCCATCCCCATCCACTGGGGCACGCTGCACCCGGTCGGACTCCACTGGGTGCGCCCATCGACGCGCATCGACCCGCCACACCAGTTCGCGCAGCTGGTGCGTCGGCTATCGCCCGATACGATCGTGCGCGTGCTGCCCAATGGCGCCTCGCTGGTGGTACCGCCGTCGTCGCGCGGCAGCCTCCCGCGAGAGACGGCCTAGCCGGAGTCGCCCACCTCGACGGTCTCGACGCCGATCGTCGCGGCGAACGCCGTCGCCTGGTCAAGGGCATCCTCGAGGACCGTCTTCAGGCTGTGCCCGACCCCCGGGTAGATCACCAGCCGCGCCTGCGGCAGGCGCTCGGCGATGGCACGCTGCAAGCAGGTCCAGGCGGGCGAACGGGTCGGCGCCGCCGGAGAGGAGCAGCACCGGCACATCGATGTCGGGCCAGTGACTGCTGCGCGGCTCCCATTCGGGAACGCCGGGCCGATGGAGCGGATAGCTGAAGCAGATGAGGCCGGCACAGGTACCCGCCCCCTCGGCGGCGAGCAGGCTGGCCACGCGGCCACCGTAGGACTGGCCGGCCAGGATGAGTCGCGAAGGCGGCTCAGGACGTCCTTCGAGCTGCTCTCGATAGGCCGGGACCGCGCGCTCGGCCTTGCGCAGCGGCAGATCGATGGCGGTGGCGCCGAGGCCCCGGGCCCGCAACCCCTCCACGTGCCGGCGCATGGAGGCTGCCCCACCAGAGGCACCGTGCGCGACGAGGACGTGCATCGCCCGAGGGTAGCCGAGAGCTGTGCCACGTGAGCTGGCACGCGTGGCGGCGATGCTGGGCTCATGGAAGCCGCCAATGTCGTCCAGCTGCCACCAGTGCCGGACCCGCCCGCCCGCGTCGATGTCGCCGAAGGACAGATCGTCATCGACCACCTCGCCCTCGTCGACGCGGGCCTCGCCACGTTCGTGCGAGAGCGCCCCGCCGACGATCGACCGGCGCTCGTCTCTCGCGCACTGCGCATCGGCCTGCTGGCCCTGCAGGACGCGGGTGCCTCGCTCGACGTGGACGTGGTGCGCCGCGAGTTCGAGGCCATGGTCCGCCAGACCGAGTCGCTCAACGAGCGTGTCGCGGCGCAGGTCGATGAGGTGCTGCGCCAGAACTTCGCCGATGTCGATGGTCGCCTGCCTCGCACGCTCGAGTCCTTCCTGGGCGATCGCGGCCAGCTGCGCACCTTCACCCGCGAGCTCTTCGACGAGGACCGCCGCGACTCAGCCATCGGCCGGATGCGCGTCCTGCTGGGCAGCTACTTCGAGGGTGATGAGTCTCGCCTGGCACGCCTCCTCGACCCCACCCGCATGGGCTCGCCGCTGCACCAGTTCCGGGTCGAGGTCGGCAAGGGCTTCGACCAGCTCAACGATCGGCTCACCGCCATCGAGGCTGCTGCCAGTGCCCGCGCAGCGGAGCGGGCCAGGTCCGCCGCCAAGGGGGCCGACTTCGAGGATCTCCTCGAGGGCATGCTGGCTGACGCTGTTCGTGGCAGCGACCACCTCGTCGAGCGCACCTCGGACGTCGCCGGCAACATCATCCGCTCCAAGAAGGGCGACTTCGTCGTGACCATCGACCCGGCCACGACGCGAGGCGCCAGCGTACGCGTCGTGGTTGAGGCCAAGGACCGCACCATCTCGGGGCGGGCGATGCGCGATGAGCTGGAGGAGGCGAAACGCAACCGCGACGCGACCGTCGGATTGGTGGTCTTCAGTGCCGCGCACGCACCGGCAGGCATCGCACCCTTCGACGTACGCATGGGCGACGTCTACTGCGCCATCGACCCCGCGCAGCCCGAGCCGGCGACGCTGGACGCGGCGCTGCGTCTCGCGCGACTCCTGGCCGTGACAGCCTCGCGTGAGCGGGAGGACGAGGTGGACACCGCGGTCGTGCACGATGCCCTGCAGCGGGTCCGTGCCGAGCTGGACGCGGTGCGCGGTCTCAAGACCAAGCTCAGCACCATCGGCAGCGCCGCCAAGGCCGTGAATGCCGGTCTCGATGGGCTACGAGACGGCATCCTCGCGCGCATCGCCGAGGCAGAAGCCGAGCTCCTGCTCGAGGGCGCCGACCCGGGCGCCGGCTGACGAGCGGACTCAGCCACCCACCGGATGCCACGGTGCCACCGAGGTGATGGCCGCGCGGAGCTCATCACTGCCGATGACGCCGGTGAACTTGGCATGCAGCCGGCCGTCCCGGTCGATGACGAATACCCAAGGCGGCTCGACGATGCCCCAGGCCTCGGCGTAGTCGGTCAGGACCGCCGGCCCGCCCGGCGGATCGAGACCGAGCATCCCACCATCGGGGCCGGGGGCCATCAGCCACGGCTCGGCGTGGATGATGGTGAGCCCGGGGTAATCGATGAAGACATCGTGAAGGATGCCCAGCGCGCCACCGCAGGCGGCGTTCGGACGAAAGGCATACGAGTCCATCACGAACACGGTCGGCTGGTGCTGCGCCAAGGCATCGTCGAGCGACCACGTGTAGAACGCGGTGAGCGGCTCGGGATCTGAGCTGATGTGATGCATCAGGCTGTGGGCGTCGCGCATGGTCGGTGTGTCGCCGCCGGGGACTGCTGAGCCCAGCGGTGGCGTGCCAAGGTCGGGCGACACGTCGAGGTGCGCCTCTCCGACATGGGTGACCCCGTCGCGCTCTGCCGAGACGACGATGTCCCAACGGCCCACGTCCTCGAGCGGCACGCGGGCGCGGTAGAGCCTGCGTCCGTAGGTGGCGAAGCGCTCGATGGCAGGCTGCGCTCGATGGCGCTGTCCGCCGGGCCCCGCCAGCTCCACGAGCAACGACACCGCCTCGTCGGCCAGCGATCGACCCGATGCATCGAACACGCTCATGAGCACATCGTTGGTGCCCACCCAGTGCTGGGTGGAGTCGAGCACCACGTCGAGCCGTGGTGGCTGGTCGGACTGTCCCTGCACGCTGGCTGGCAGCGGCACGGCGAGAACGGCCATGATCATCGCCACGACAACGGCGAACCCGCGTGCCCGGCGGCCCAGCCTGTGCGCGATGTCCCCCCGTCCGTGCCTGCTACGCCCCGTCGTCATGTCGCTTCGAGGGACGGACGACCAGGACGGGGCAGTCGGCATGGCGCACGACATGGTCCGACACGGACCCGAGCAGCAGGCGCTCGGCACCGCTGCGACCGCGCGTGCCCACCACGACGATGTCAGCATGCTCGGCCTCTGCGGCAGCGGCGATCGAATCGCCCGGGTCTCCCTCCCACACGAGGAACTCGGCGTTGGCACCAGCTTCTTTCGCGTCGCGCACGACCTTCACCAGCAGAGACTCCCGTTCGCTCCGTGCCTGGTCGACGCGCTCATGAGACCCGGCGCCGGAAAGGCGACGCTTCTCAAGGACGTTCACGATCAGCAGTCGCGCCTCGAGTCGGCCCGCCAGCTCGACGGCGCGCTCCGTCGCCTCACGCGACGCCGCGGTGAGGTCGGTGGCCAGCAGGATCGTTCGGATAGGTGCCACGATCACCCCAGCCTCGGGCGCGACTCCCGGAGTGCGTAGGGGCGCATGGACCCTTTCTGGGGTCGCTCTTGCCTACTCCGGCAAGACCACCAGGGCGGTCACCATGCCGAACATGCCGTCGAGACCTTCAACGTGGGGCAGGATATGGCAGTGCAGGGCCCAGACGCCCACGCGATCACATTCGACGATGGCATCGAAGCGCTCCCCTGGGTTCACACCGAGCGTATCGCAGTAGAACGATGCGTCGCCCAGCTGGGCGCCATCGCGAGCCACGACGTGCTGTCGGAAGCCATGGGTATGCCACGGATGCATCATCACGCCCTCATTCTGGTAGCGGATGAGCACTCGCTCGCCTCGCTTGGCGATGATGGGCACGGTGGCAGGGAAGCCCTTGCCGTTGATGGTGAAGCCGCCCAGCGAGTCGTTGTGGATGAAGATGTACTCCTGCGTCACCCCGTACTTGTTGGCATAGCGTTCAGCCGGATCGGCCGGGTCGACGATGAGCGCTCCCAGCAGCCCGCGCCCCACCTGGTCGGTGGCATTGTGGTGCGAGTGATACATGTGCGACCCGTGGGGAGTCGCGGTGAACTCGTAGCTGAAGGTCTCGCCGGGGATGATGGGTGGCTGGGTCACGAACGGGATCCCGTCCATGTACCAGTCGTCGAACTCGATGCCGTGCATATGCACGCCGGTCGTCTCGTCGAGGTTGTTGGTGACGTTGATGCGAACCTTGTCGCCCTCGGTCACCCGGATGGCAGGCCCTGGCCACATCTTGTTGTAGCCGAGCGCCTTGACCGGCTCCTTCATGGCGTCGATCTGCCAGTCCATCTGGTCGACGGTGAGTTCGAACACCTTCCAGTCGCCGTCGATGGTGGGCTCCAGGGGCTGGTTCCCGTGCTCGACGAGCTGGTACTCGGGATCCTGGGTCGGCTCTCCCAGGTACGCGGTCATGCCCAGCACAGGGGCGAGATTGCCCACGAACCGGCGTACCTTCTCGCGCGCTGCGATGTCGTGCTCGGTCCAGCCGGGAGGGATGGGCTCAGCTGTGCCATGGTCCTCGGTCAGCGGCTCGGTGGTCTCGGCGGGAGCCACCTCCTCTACCGTGGGCGAGGCCGCAGCTGCCGCGGTCAGCGTCCGCAGCGGAGCGTACGACCACGCGCTGCCGGCGGCCGGGGCGCAGGCAGCGATGGCTGCGGCTGCCGCGGTCCCGCCGGCGACGGCGAGAGCACCGCGCAGGAACCCTCGTCGGGTGGTGGCACCCAGCGCGACCGGCACCATGCGGCCTGGGTCGGCCGCCTCCTCCGGGGCGGCCACTGACGCGATGGCCTCGGCGATCGCATCGTCTGTGTGGGGGGCTTGGTCAGACGGTGGGGGGGATGCCTTCGCATGCATGGCGGAAGACTAACCATCTCCATCGAGGATTTCAGGTCCGTCTCGCCACGCCGGCATGGGCCATTTGTCACGTCAGGACTGGTAGATTGGACCCCATGGAACGCTCCGCCACGTCCAGCGAGGTCGCCGGCTCGACGATCGATGCCGAGGGGTTCGCCGCTGCCATCCGGCAGGCGGAAGCGTGGGCGGCTGCTGCCTACGATGCACGCCGACGGCTGGAGGCACTGGACACCGCCACGGTCGCGATCTCACAGGAGCTCTCGCTCGAGCGCGTCCTGCAGATCATCGTGGACAGCGTGAGGCCGCTGGCGGGCGCCCGCTTCGCCGCCCTGGGTATCCCTGATGACCACGGCTCGATGGAGCGTTTCATCACCAGCGGCATCAGCGAGCGGGGCAAGGCGGACATCGGCCCCCCGCCGCACGCGCGGGGCTTGATCGGGCTGACGCTGGCGCAGGGGGACTCCGTCCGCGTGGATGACATCGCCGCCGATCCGCGTGCTGTCGGCTTCCCGCCAGGGCACCCGCAGATGCACTCCTTCCTCAGCGTGCCGGTGAACGTCGAGGGGCGCACGATCGGCAATCTCTATCTCACCGACAAGACCGACGACCAGCCCTTCGACGACGATGACCAGCGCCTGGTCGAGTCGTTCGCGCGCCACGCCGGCCTCGCCATCCACAACGCCCGCATGCACGAGGAGCTTCGTCAGCTCGCCATCCTGCAGGAACGCGAGCGCATCGCCCAGGACCTCCACGATGGCTCGATCCAGTCGCTCTATGCCGTCAGCCTTGCGCTGGAGGACACCGAAGAGCTGATGGCCACGGATCCTGACCTGGCCGCAGATCGCATCGATCACGCCATCGAGTCCATCCACGGCACGATCCAGGAGATCCGCGACTTCATCATGGGCCTTGACCCCGATGCCAGGACGGCCGTGGACCTGCTGGCCGGCCTCAGCGCGCTGACGGTGGAGTTCGAGCGCAGCACGCTCATCGAGGTGGAGCTCTCCAGCGACCCCGAGGTATCGCTCGATCCCGACGAGACCCTCCAGCTCATCCAGCTCACACGCGAGGCGATGAGCAACGTCGCGCGCCACGCGAACGCCTCGAAGGTGATGGTGAACGTCGAAGATCGTCGCGAACGTCTGCGCCTGTCTATCATCGACGATGGCAGGGGCTTCGATACCAAGAAGGGACAACGACCCGGCCATCACGGCCTGACCAACATGCACGCGCGCGCGGAGTCGCTCGGTGGCTCGCTCGCGATCGAGAGCAACGACCACGGCACGCGGGTCGTCTTCGAGATGCCGCGGCACCAGCGCGGTGGAGCCAAGGAGCCAACCAGATGACCGACCCGACCGATTCCCAGGGAATCCCCAAGAGCACGCACGCGGCTGACAAGTCCGCGCCGGGCAAGAAGCTGCGCCTGCTCGTCGTCGATGACCACGAGGTCGTACGACAAGGACTGGCCGCGCTGCTGAACCGACGTGAGGCCTTCCAGGTCGTAGCCGAGGCGGGCACCGCCGAGGAGGCGCTGAGCGCGGTCGAGCGCTTCGCCCCTGACCTGGTGATCATGGACGTGCGGCTGCCGGACGGGTCGGGGATCGAGGCCTGCCGCGACATCCGCGCCGAGCATCCTGACGTGCGCGTGGTGATGCTCACGAGCTATCCCGACGAGGAAGCGGTGCTCTCCGCCATCGTCGCCGGCGCCAGCGGCTACCTCCTGAAGCAGGTTCGGGCGCGCGACCTCGTCAACGCGCTCGAGGCGGTCGGGCGCGGCGAGTCATTGCTCGATCCGGCCGTCACCGAGAAGGTGCTGGAGCGCGTCCGCCGCATCGCCACCAGCGCCTACACCGACGAGTTCGCGCAGCTCACCGCCCAGGAGCAGAAGATCTTGCTGCTGGTAGCAGAGGGCAAGACCAACAAGGAGATCGCGGCCGAGGTGTACCTCAGCGACAAGACGGTCAAGAACTACGTCAGCTCCATCCTGTCCAAGCTGAACCTGCAGCGCCGGGCCCAGGCTGCCGCCTACGTGGCCAAGCACAAGCCCGGCTCGAGCTTCTGATCCGAGCCGGGCTGGTTCTCCGCGTCCGCGAGCCCCGCGTGGCGAACCGGGCTTCGGGCCCGTCAGGTGGCCGGGGACGCCTTGCTGCCGTCTACGACCTCGGCGACCGAGGTGCTGGCGAGCCGCTCGAGGATGGCCTCCTGCGCGTCGAAGAACAGGGCGTGCACGTCGCACGGCTCCGGCCCCTGGCCACAGGGCTTGCCTGACAGGACGCACGTCTGTCGCCGTGCGTCGCCCTCGGCCGCCTCGATGATGTCCAGCATGCTGATCGCAGCTGCCGCTCGCGAGAGGCGGTAGCCGCCGGCACGTCCGAGGCGCGCCTCCACGATGCCGGCTCGACTCAGGTCCCCCAGGACCTGCGGCAGGAAGCGCACCGGGATCTGCATCTCCTTGGCGATGCGGCGCGCGGGCACCACGTCGCCGCCGTCGGCGCGCGCCAGGGCCAGCACAGCGCGGATGGCATAGGAGCCTCGGTGCGTCAATTCCAACCTCACGACTCCTAGTTTGGCACGTCAGCGCCCCACTCCGGTGGTCCGAACGGCACACCCTCTCCGTGCCCGAGGCACCGAAACGAATGCCGCCGAGGTCGCGATCCGTTGGGCCGATCGGCCCTGCGCTTGGGTGCCATCCGGCCATCGTCAACCCACCTCGCCAGTGGCGACGATCGTTCTGTTCGGCCGCGGATGGCTCCTTGACCGGCCATCCGAGATCGAAAGGTGCTCGCCCGCGATGGGGCAACCCATCGGGGGGAGCGGGCGAGCGCCGCCTCTCTTCGCTGCCCAATGCGGCGTCTCGGTCCGACCGGGGCGCCGCCGTTCCATCTCTGGCTTCCTTGCGGG
Source organism: uncultured Chloroflexia bacterium (assembly GCA_963698505.1). GTDB lineage: Bacteria > Chloroflexota > Limnocylindria > Limnocylindrales > CSP1-4 > JAFMJV01. The sequence continues at coordinate 43,682 of CAVORC010000023.1, forward strand.
CGAGGTACATCTCCCCGGGACACTCGGCCGCTTCGGGACATTCGGCCCCACGCGCGTGACGGATCGGACCTGTGCATGGCGCCGGGCGAGGCCGACGATGGTCACCAGGCCGGGTACGAGCGATCGGGTCGCCCGGGATCGCTGGAGGGACGGCAGGATGAAAAAGATCCTCGTTGCCTACGACGGACACGAGGCCGGTCATCGGGCCCTCGAGATGGCAGCCCGCCTGGCGATCGCCTTCGACGGCAGGGTCGACGTGGTCAGCGTCGTGCCAGAGGGCTTCGGCAAGGCGGATGACCAGGCCAACGAGCCCGCCGTCGAGCATGCGCGCGAGCTGGTCGAGGCGCGCGGCATCCTGCGGCACCACGGCATCGAGGCCGGCCTCATCGAGCCGGCAGGCGATCCCGCAGCCACCATCGAGCGCCTTGCCATCGAGCGCGGGTACGACACCATCGTGCTGGGCGGCAACCGCTCCGGCCGCAATGGTCAGCCCTGGATGGAGAGTGTGACCGCGCACGTTGCGGCCAATGCCAGGGCCAACGTCGTGGTCGCGAGACGCGCGCTGGGGCCCCTCAAGGACGCCGGCTGACCGGTTCCCGCGCGCGTGCGGCGCCTGCGCCATCCACGTCGCCACCGTATCCTGTCGGGTCCATGACCAATCCCCCAACATGGTGACCCCCGATGACTGCGAATGACCCCAACGGCACCCCCAGCAGCGGTACGACGCGCAAGCAGCGGCGGGCGGCGGAACGAGCCGCACGCAAAGGCGGCAGCCGGCCCGCCAAGACCACGTCGGGTGGTGGCGGTGCAGGGCCATCCATGTTCGTCGTCAGCCTCGCCGCCGTCGGCATCGGCCTGCTCGCGGTCGCGGCCCTGGTCGTCGTGAGCGGGGGCTTCGGCGGGGACAGCGACGCGGCGACCGTGGAGAAGCCCGACGTCCCGGCAGTGGCACAGGAATTGCGCCAGGGACGCACGCTTGTCGCGCCCGGTGTCACCCCACCGGTGACGATCGAGGCCTACGAGGATCCCCAGTGCCCGGCCTGCGCGCTCTTCACCGAGCGCATCGAGCCGCTTATCATCGCCGAGCACGTGGCCAGCGGCATCGCCAGCTTCACCTACAACGACTTCGCCTTCCTGGGCGACGAGTCCTGGGATGCCGCCATCGCCATGCGCGTGGCTGAAGACATGGACGGCAAGTTCTGGGACTACCAGCAGGCGGTCTTCCACAACCAGGACGGTGAGAACCGGGGAGCCTTCAGCCGCGAGCGCCTCGCCGACATCGCCGAGCTGGTCGACCTCGACCGCGAGGAGTTCCTGCGCTTGATGGACGACGACTCGTACCGCGCCGCCGTGGCAGCCGAGAAGGCCGCCGGCGAGGATCTCGGCGTGAACAGCACGCCCACGCTCATCGTCAACGGCGAGATCGTCCGTGGCGTGCCCGACTGGGAGGAGTTCGATGCCATCGTGCAGGCCGCGGCGGAGGCCGCCTCGAGCGGCGGCTGAACCGGTGACCGCAGGCTGCAGCCGTCGCGCGAGTAGCGAGGTGGACCAATGAGAGCGAGACGATCGGTGGCCCTGCTCGTCGCTGCCGGCCTCCTGTGGTCGGGGGCGGCCGCAGCGCAGGATGCAGCCGCCGAGCCGCTGCCGGAACCGGGAACGCCGTTGCAGCCCGGGCGCTACGTGAGCGACGCGGTGGGCCCCACCATCGAGTTCCGCGTGGACGAAGGCTGGTTGGTCGGTCCCGGTAGCGACGGACCCATCTTCACGCTCGAGCGCACCGATCCGCCCGGCAGCGTCGTGTCGTTCACCCGCTTCGACGGTGAGACGTTCCTCGACTCCTGTGATGCCAGCTCCATGGCCACGGTCGAGCCCAGCGTGGGACGCCTGGCTGAGATCATCGCCGGCAACCCCTTCCTCAATGCCGGTCCGCCAGCCGCCGTCGAGGTCGATGGCCGAGCCGGTCTGGCGCTCGACGTGGGTGTGCCCGAGTACACGGAATGCCGGCTGCCCTTCCTGCTGATCTGGGCCGTGCCGATCGGTAGCGGCGGCGAGTTCGTGCAGGTGGCGAACCAGCAGTCCCGCTTCATCCTGCTGGATGTCGAAGGTGAGGTCATCGTCATCGCCATCGAAACGTTCCCCGGCGTGCCCTTCGGTGGTCTCCTCCAGCGTTCGCTCGAGGTGGTGGAGTCCATGCGTATCGCGCCCGCTGATCCGGCCGTGCCGGATGTCACCCCGAGCACGGGGCCGACACCGAGCCCGGAGCCGGTCGCCCGCCCCGAGCCCAGCCCGGAGGTCATCCCCTCCCCCAGCGAGTCACCCGGCGCGACGGTCTCGGGCTGACCCTCGGTGGGCTCCGCGTAGCACCAGGGGCCGCCGCCGGCTGCGCGCGCCTGACGCCCCAGCGCGACCGTCCGGACGGCCTATGCCGATGTGACGTTCAGCACTCATGCGCACATGGGCATATGTCGATACTGCGTGCATGGACCCGCTCCACGAACTGCAGGCCGAGATCTGCCGAACGCTGAGCCACCCGGCTCGCATCGCCATGCTGCACCTCCTGGCCGACGAGCCTCGCGAGGTCGGGCGGCTGGCGGACGCGATCGGCATCAGCCAGCCCAACGCCTCCAAGCATCTCGCGGTGATGCGTTCGGCCGGCCTCGTCGAAGCAGAGCGTGACGGCCGTGGCGCGGTCTACCGGCTGACCGACCCTGGCGTCATCGGCGCCTGCGACCTGATGGCGCAGGTGATGCGCCGCCGGCTGGCCCGCCTGGCCGATCTCTCCGCGGCCATCGAACGCACCGGCAACGGGTCGGTCGTCAACAGATAAGGAAGACAGACACATGGATGACAAGCCCCTCGCGATCGTGCTCTTCAGCGGCACCGATGACAAGCTCAACGTCGCCGCCGTGATGGCCTCCGGTGCCGCTGCCCTCGGTCGACCCGTTCACATCTTCCTGCAGTACTGGGGTCTGGACGCCTTCCGCGCGGACCGCATCAAGAACGACCATGGCCTCGCCGCGGAAGCCGGCGCTGAGGGGAAGGCCGCGGTCGACGCGTTGCGCGCGGAGGGCCAGGCCCCCTGGTACGAGACGCTGGCCATGGCCAAGGAGCTCGGTGGTGTCGAGATCCAGGCCTGTTCGCTCTCGATGGACCTGCTGCGCATCACCGAGGACGACCTCGATCCGCTCGTCGATGGGACGGAGGGCGTGACGGCCTTCTACATCGCCGTCGGCGACGGTCAGATCCTCTTCATCTAGCACCGCTGAGCCGTTGATCACAAGGAGCACCAGATGAGCGAGACCATCCACACCACCGTCGATGCCAAGGGGCTGTCCTGTCCCATGCCCATCGTCAAGACCGCACAGGCCGCCAAGGGCGTGCCCGCAGGCGAGCTGATCGAGGTCCTCGCCACCGACCCCGGCTCGGTCAAGGACTTCGCGGCCTGGACCCGCTCCACGGGCAACGCCATCGTCGAGCAGTCCGAGGACGGCGGCGTCTATCGCTTCGTCATCAAGCGCGCCTAGGGCATCGAGCACAGATCAGGAAAGGGACGCTCATGGCTACCGATACCACCGCCCCCGACGCCGCGGCCGAGGCGCAGCTGACCGAGGCCATCGCTGCCGCCGCACAGCCCGACAGTGGCAGCACACCCGTCCAGCGGCAGCTGGTGATCATCAACTGGAGCGGCGAGTACGACAAGATCATGCCCACGCTCATCATGGCCAGCGTGGCGGCCGCCAGTGGCTACAAGGCGCAGGTGTTCCTCACGTTCTGGGGACTGCTGCCCTTCGTCAAGGACAGCCGACGCATCACCGGTGAGAACTGGATGCAGAAGATGCTCTCGTTCATGCAGCGACCGGGCATCAGCCACCTGAAGATGTCGCAGATGAACTTCCTGGGCATGGGGCCGTGGATGATCGGCAAGCTCAGCAAGCAGTACAACGTGGCGTCGCCCAAGGAGCTGCTGGAGGCCTGCCAGCTGATGGGCGTCGAGTTCCTGCCCTGCCAGATGACGATGGACATGTTCGGCCTCAAGCGCGAGGACATGATCGACGGCCTCGGCGAGCCCGTCGGCGCCGCCACGGTGCTCGAGCTCATGACCGAGGAGCGCACCGCCTCGCTCTTCATCTAGCCCCGACCACAGCCATACGAGGAGAACCGATCCGATGACCACCCTTGAACTCGAGACCACCCCGACGACCACCATCGACGCCCGCGGCAGCTTCTGCCCGGGCCCGCTGATGGAGCTCATCCGCGCCATCCGCGAAGGCCAGGTCGGCGATGTCCTCGCCGTCATCTCGAGCGACAACGGCTCGAAGACGGACATCCCCGCCTGGGTCGCCAAGGCCGGCCACAAGCTCATCGGTGTCTTTCCCCATGAGGGCTACGACGAGATCGTGGTCGAGAAGCTCAAGTAGCGCAGGAACGCGCGGGAGTCAGCTGACATGCAGAACGTTCTCGTCCTCGGCGGTGGCGTTGGCGGCACGCTCGTCGCCAACCTCATCAGCCGCAAGATCAAGAAGCAGATCGAGGCCGGTGAGGCCAGGGTCACGGTCGTCGATGAGAAGGGCGAGCACGTCTATCAGCCCGGCTTCATGTACATCGCCATGGGCAACGAGGATCCCAAGTCGTTGCGCAAGCCCGAGCGGCGCCTCCTCGACGACCGTGTCGACCTGGTCATCGGCGAGGTCACCGGCATCGACGAGGAAGCCAGGACCGTCTCGGTCGCGGGCGACCGGACGCTCGAGTACGACTACCTCGTCCTCGCCACCGGATCTCGCATCCTGCCCGAGGCCATCGAGCACTTCGAGCAGGAGGCGCACCACTTCTACAGCGAGGAGGCTGCCCTCAAGCTGCGCCACGCGCTCGACGCCTTCACCGGCGGCAGGGTCGTGGTGGGCATCGCCGGCATGCCCTACAAGTGTCCGCCGGCACCGCTGGAGGTCGCCCTGTTGATCGAGGCCGAGCTGCGCGAGCGTGGCCTGCGCGACAAGAGCGAGATCCACTTCTGCTCGCCCATCGCCCGCGCCTTCACCATCGAATCGGTCAGCGAGATGGTGACGCCCGAGCTGGAGAAGAAGGGTATCGAGCTGCACACGTTCTTCAACGTGGAGGCCATCGACCCGGAGCGCAAGGCGGTGCTGAGCCTCGAGGGTGAGGAGCTGGAGTACGACCTGCTGGTGCTGGTGCCACCGCACAAGGGCGCCCAGGTGCTCATCGACAGCGGGCTGGGCCCAGCGCCCGGCGGCTGGCTGCCGACCGACCCAAAGACGCTCAACGTGGGTGAGCGACCCAACGTCTGGGCCCTGGGCGACGCGACCAACCTGCCACTCTCGAAGGCCGGCTCCACCGCCCACTTCGAAGCCCCGGTCGTGGCCGAGCGCGTCGCCGCCATGGTGCAACAGCGCAAGCCGCACGCCAAGGAGTCGATCTACACCGGCAAGGTCATGTGCTTCTTCGAGGTCGGAGATGGCAAGGGCACGCTGCTGCGCTTCGACTACGAGAACCCACCCAACCCACCCAAGCCCAGCCGCCTGTGGCACGTGGGCAAGATCTTCTTCAACAAGACCTACTACCGCATCGTGCCCAAGGGCCGCGGTGGCACCATCGAGAAGCGCCTCTAGCCTGGGACACGGACCTCGCCCTTGCTAGAGGGCGAGGTCGATCGCCGGCAGCGGGGTCGTCGGCGACGAGACTCGGCGTCGTCGTCGGCCGCACGGCTCGACCCGGCGACGGGCACGCGCCCGCGAGCCTCGGTGAGCAACACGCCGAGGATCTCTCGCCAGCGCTCGTAGACGAAGTGGTGGCCTTCTCGGGGGTAGTAGGTCGCGACCGCGGTAGGGATATTGCGCTCGAGGTACTTGCCCATCCCGACAGGCACGACCTTGTCCTGTGCGCCGTGCCAGATGCGCACCGGCACCGTCACGCCGCCGATGGGAAAGCCGAAGGGCCGCGCCAGGCAGAGCGCCTCGTCGTAGACGCCGCCGTTGCCCTGGCGGTACATCTCCGCGGCGTTGGCGATCATGACGGCCCGCAGGGCAGGGTCACCAAGGATCTCGCGGTCGGCCTCGATCATGCCGCTGATGGCCTCGTCGAGCTGCTTGCTGGGGTCCGCCTTCTGCTGTCGCGACCATTGCCACATCGCCAGCGCGATGACCCACGGGGCGTGGTCGGCCGTCCGCGACATGGCCCGGTGACGCGGCCAGGTGTAGCCCGTGGAGCCGGGTGCGCCTGACAGCGGAGCGGGTGCGCTGATGAGCCCCACCACGGAGAAGCGATCGGGCATCTGCCAGGCGCAGGCGAGAGCATACGGCCCACCGCCCGACCAGGCCACCACCGCACAGCGCTCGATGTCGAGGATGTCGAGCAGCTCGGCGATGTCGCGCGGGTAGTCGGTCACGCGGCGGTTGGGCAGGCGGGTCGAGATGCCGATGCCGGGTCGATCGACCGCGATGATGCGAGCGCCCAGCTCGGTGGCGATCTCATCGTCGGGGTGGCGCACGACCCGCGACGACCCGAAGCCGTGGAAGAACAGCACCGGCGTGCCATCCGGATCGCCGAAGTCGTCGAAGCCCAGGGCGCGCCCGTCCGAGAGGGTGACCTGGCGAGACTTGGGGCCCAGCTCGACCAGCGACTCGCGGAAGCGGGCCAGTCGCCTCGCCCGACGCAGGACGCGCACGCTGCGCGGCCGACGACGTCTTCGCGTTGGTTCGCTGTCCATCACCGTAATGATGCCACGGGGTCGATCAGCCGATCGAGTCAGCCACCGCGCCGATCGGTCCACATCAGCATGGGCGGCACCACGGCGTCGACGCGCAGCCGACGGTCCACGCGAGGTGTCGATGCCATCAGGCCAGGTCGAAACGGTCGGCGTTCATCACCTTCGTCCAGGCCGCGACGAAGTCGTTGGCGAACTTCTCGGCGTTGTCGTCCTGGGCGTAGACCTCGGCATACGCCCGCAGGATCGAGTTGGAGCCGAAGACCAGGTCGACGCGCGTCGCCGACCACTTCATGGCACCCGTCCTGCGGTCGCGGATCTCGTAGAGACCGTCGCCGGCCGGCTGCCACGTGTTGGCCATGTCGGTCAGGTTCACGAAGAAGTCGTTCGTCAACGCGCCCTCGCGATCAGTGAACACGCCGTGCTTGCTGCCGCCATGGTTGGCGCCGAGCACTCGCATCCCGCCGAGCAGGACGGTCATCTCCGGCGCGGTCAGGCCCAACAGCTGGGTGCGGTCCAGAAGCAACTCCTCGGGGCTGACCAGGTAGTCCTTCTTCAGCCAGTTGCGGTAGCCATCGGCGAGCGGCTCCAGCGCAGCGAACGAGTCGGCGTCGGTCATCTCGTCGGTCGCGTCGCCGCGGCCAGGTGCGAAGGGGACGGTGATGTCGAACCCCGCTGCCCTGGCTGCCTGCTCGACGCCGACGTTGCCCGCCAGCACGATGACGTCCGCGAGACTGGCGCCGCTTGCGGCCGCGATCGGCTCGAGCACGCCCAGCACCCTGGCCAGGCGCTCGGGCTCATTCCCTTCCCAGTCCTTCTGGGGGGTCAATCGGATGCGGGCACCGTTGGCACCACCACGCATGTCAGAGCCGCGGAACGTGCGCGCGCTGTCCCAGGCGGTGGCGACCATCTCGGCGATGCTCAGGCCGCTGCCTGCGATGCTGGACTTGACCGCATCCACGTCGTAGTCGGAGCGGCCCACGGGGATCGGATCCTGCCAGATGAGGTCCTCCTGCGGGATCTCGGGCCCGAGGTATCGCGCCTTTGGCCCCATGTCGCGATGGGTCAGCTTGAACCAGGCTCGGGCGAAGGCATCCTTGAAGCCCTCGGGATCCTGCCGGAAGCGCTCGATGATCTGACGATAGGCCGGGTCCATCTTCATGGCCATGTCGGCGTCGGTCATGATGGGCATGCGCCGGATCGAGGGGTCTTCGACATCGACCGGCATGTCGTCCTCGGCGATCTCGACGGGCTGCCACTGCCACGCACCCGCGGGACTCTTGTGGAGCTCCCACTCGTGGTCCAGCAGCATGTCGAAATAGCCCATGTCGAAGGTGGTCGGGTGGGTGGTCCAGGCACCCTCGATCCCGCTGGTCAAGGTGTCGCGACCCATGCCCTTGCCGGTCGGGTTCTTCCAGCCAAGGCCCTGCTCCTCGACAGGGGCCGCCTCGGGCTCGGGCCCCAGCAGCCCGGCGTCGCCCATTCCGTGGGTCTTGCCCACGGTATGGCCGCCCACCGTCAGGGCCACGGTCTCCTCGTCGTTCATGGCCATGCGCGCGAACGTCTCACGCACCTGCCCCGCGGTCCTGAGCGGGTCGGGCTCGCCGTTCACGCCCTCGGGGTTGACGTAGATCAATCCCATCTGCACCGCGGCCAGCGGGTTCTCCATGGTCCCGGGCTCGTCGACACTGCCGTAGCGCTCGTCACTGGGGGCAAGCCACTCTTTCTCCGCACCCCAGTAGGTGTCCTTCTCAGGATGCCAGATGTCCTCGCGGCCGAACCCGAAGCCGAAGGTCTTGAACCCCATCGACTCGTAGGCCACGTTGCCCGCAAGGATCATCAGGTCGGCCCAGCTGACCTTGTTGCCATACTTCTTCTTGATGGGCCAGAGCAGGCGCCGCGCCTTGTCCAGGCTCACGTTGTCGGGCCAGGAGTCCAGGGGTGCGAAGCGCTGGTTGCCAGTGCCGCCACCACCGCGACCGTCGGCCAAGCGATACGTGCCGGCGGCGTGCCAGGCCATGCGGATCATCAGGCCGCCATAGTGGCCCCAGTCGGCAGGCCACCAATCCTGGCTGTCGGTCATCAGCGCGGCGAGGTCCCGCTTCAGCGCGTCGACGTCGAGCGTCGTGACTGCCTCGCGGTAGTCGAAGCCGGGCCCCATGGGATCGGTCTTGGTGTCGTGTTGATGCAGGATGTCGAGGTTCAGCGCGTTGGGCCACCAGGCCAGGTTGGACACGCTCGCGGCCGTGTTCCCTCCGTGCATCACCGGGGTCTTGGCGGTCGAGTTGAGGTCACTGCGATCCATGTCGCTCTCCCATCATGGCTTCATCGCTGGGTGTCGCGCAGTCGTCTGCCCGGCTCATTATGCCGATGCGTCACGGCGGCAGAGCCGATCCGCGAGCGGCGAGAGGCCTAGGCGCCGCGGGCTGCGCGCATGGCCTGGATGGCCGCCAGCTGATCGCGGAACTCGTTGCGGATGGCGTCGACCTCGTCGGCGCGAAAGCCAAGCTCCTTGCCGATCTCGTTGAGCTCGGCGCTCTCGGCCGCGCTGATACTGTCGTCCGCAGCGCCGACCGCGAAGGCAGTCCGCAGCAGATCCTCGCGCTGCTCGCGAGTGGCGGTGCTGGCGAACTCGCGTGTCACCACGAAGTCGTCGGTCGCTCCGTACAGCTCGGCCATGTTGCGTGCCATCTCCACCACCAGCACCGACTGTGCCTCGCTCAGGTGTCCCACGTCGACCACGGCCTGCTCCATGAACCGCAGCTCGGTGGCGGTGATGTCAAGGTCGGCATGAGCCGCCCGGGCCAGCACGTAGGCGAAGCCGGCGATGAAGCGACGCTGCTCGATGGGCATCGCCTCGATCTCGCCGGCGATGCGCCGGATCGACTCGGTCTCCGCGCCGCCTGCCGGCCGTGCCGCGGATTCGGTGGGCGGCGGCTCGTCACGGCCACCGAACAGGCCTCGCAGGACCATGGGTCATACCTCGATACGTGATGCAAGTGCGTGAGCTGATAGGGGGACGCTAGCACGGTCAGCGCTGCGGTGGCACGCAGGCCCGACTACACTCCCTGCGTGACCGACTCCCAGCCCCCCGGCGACGGCACGAGCGAGCCCAAGCCACAGAGCGCGACACCGCGCAGTCCCGCGACGCGCGACCTGGGCATGCGCGCCACCCTCCTCTTCCCCGATCGTGAGATCGTGCAACGCTTCTACGTGCCACTGATCTACACCGCCTGCCGCACGTGCTACAGCGAGCTGGAGCCGCAGGACATCTTCGAACGGGCGAGCAGTGGCCGCGTGGCCGCAGAGAAGCAGCAGGAGCTCGTGCGCCGCGTCATCGATTCTGGCCACGGGTCCACCATCGAGCACATCGTGTTCACCTTCGCCATCAGCGGCGTGACGCGGACCCTCTCACATCAGCTGGTGCGTCATCGCGCGGGGCTCGCCTTCGACCAGCAGTCACAGCGATACGTGAAGTACAAGGAGCCCAGCTACATGGTGCCGGGCTCGGTGAGCGATGCCGATGACGAGGTCCGACAGCGCTTCGAGGAGCAGCTGGCGGGATCGCTCAAGGTCTACGAGGACATGGTCGAGGCCGGCATCCCGGGTGAGGATGCGCGCTTCGTCATGCCCAATGCGACAAGGACCAACCTGGTGATGACGACCAACCTGCGAGCCCTCATCCACATGGCCGGCCTGCGCCTGTGCGTGATGGCGCAGTGGGAGATCCGCCGACTGTTCCAGCTCATCCGCCACGAGATCTTCGCGGTCAGCCCCTTCCTGGGCTCGTTCCTGGCGCCCAAGTGCGTGCCCATGGGCTACTGCGACGAGGACCGCAATCGCGATGAGCATTGCCCGATCCGTCCACACAAGGACAACGTCCTGGGCGCCTGGGCAGAGAAGAAGGCCGCTGCCAAGGCCGGAGGACGAGACCTGCCTACGCTGTGACCGAGCGCCCTACCCTGCCAGGCGAGCAGTGGTCAGCCTGGAGGCAGGTCCTCGGTGAAGCGACCGATCACCCGCGCCAGGCGCGGACCGGCCTCATCGGCGGCCGCCACGACCTCGGCATGCGTCAGCGGCGTGGGCGAGAGGCCAGCACCCGCGTTCGTGACCAGGGAGATGCCGCACACGCGCTGGCCGGCCCAGTGAGCCACCATCGCCTCCATCACCGTGGACATGCCCACCGCGTCGGCGCCAAGTCCACGCAGCATGCGGACCTCCGCCGGGGTCTCGTAGGTCGGCCCGGTCAGGCCGGCATAGACGCCCTGCACCAGTGCCACGTCCTCTGCGCGACCGGCCGCCAGGAGCCGCTCGCGCAGCTCACGGTCCCAGACGCCGGTCATGTCCGGGAAGCGCGGGCCCATGGCGTCGTCGTTGGGCCCCATCAGAGGGTTGCGCCCGGTCAGGTTGAGGTGGTCCTGCATGACCATCAGGGTGCCCGCGGCGTACGCCGGGTTGACGCCGCCGGAGGCATTGGTCAGCAGCAGCACACGGGCGCCAAGTCGGCCCAGCAGCAACGCCGGCTCCACCACGAGCCGCTCGCTGAGGCCCTCGTACATGTGCAGGCGGCCACGCAGGCAGGCCACGGGGACGCCGCGCAGCGTGCCCAGCAGCAATCGGCCGCTGTGGCCCGGTACCGACGGGGCCGGCCAGCCGGGCAGCTCGTCGAACCCGATGACGACCGCATCGACTCGATCTCGTCGGCGAGGCTGCCGAGACCGGAGCCCAGCACCATCCCGAGGCGCGGCCTCAGCTCGGTCGCCGCGCGCACGCGCGCCTCGAGCACATCGAGCCGCTGGCTGAAAAGGGAACGAACGGGTCGGTCACGGCAGTGGTCTCCTCAGGCAGGTCCGACAAGGGTAGCCCGAGCCACGCACACGCAAGTGCCCGGAGCGACCTCCACGTGTCCCGGTTCGCCTTGATGCGATCTCAGCGATCCGAGTCGCCGGTTCGCCTTGATGTGATCGCGGCGCTCCTGGCTCGTGTGTGGCCCCTCCGGGCAAGACCTACTATGCCGACTGCCTCCCACGCAGGTCAATGCGGTTATCCACCAGTTGGCTCGCTGGACCAGGCTCGTTGTGCACACGTCGCGCGCCGATGTTGACAGACGGTGGATAACGTGCTGCGTCAGGCCCTTCGGCGGCGCGAACGCACGACGATGGATCGTGCGAGGCGGTCGTGCAGGCCCTGCTTGGCTGACCCCTGCACCATGGTGTAGAGCAGCAGCAGCAGCCAGGCCAGGCCAAGCCCGGCCAGGATGAGCGCGATGGTGTTGGGCACGTAGAGCGCCAGCGACACCAGCAGCGCCGGGATGCCGACGACGAGCCAGCGCACGATCGCGTGACGCGGGTCCAGTGGCCGCCCGTCCGTCTCGGTCCCCACGCGCAAGCCCAGCAGCCGCATCCCGGCCGTCGCTCCGAACAGCACCCATGACGCCGCCGAAGTAGGCCGCGCTGACGGCCAGCTGCAGCAGCAGCACGACGCAGGAAGGCCACCACCTCGAGCTCGCCACCCGGTCTGTCCAGCGCGCCCGGCTCGCTCACCAGGCCGCCGAAGAGCCACGCCAGCACGAACCCCACGAGCGACAGGAGGATGATGTCGATGACGAGGGCCATGATGCGATTGGGCACGTCGGCGAGCAGGAGTCCAGCCGGTCCAGCCACGCGCTCGGTCGAGGTGATGCCCTGGGCGAGACCGCGCGACGCTCGCTCGGAGTCGGCCGGCACGGCCGATGCCGCGCTCGTCCCGGATGGCTTCCTGCTCGAGCCCGTCGTCGTCGCCGGGTGTCGGTCCGGGCGCTGTCATCGCTGGCCTCCTGTGGGCGCGCAGCCGGTGGTGGGCTGATCGCGTGGCACCGCGCGTTCAGCGGTCAGGATACCCGCCCAGCCCGGTGCGCAGCGCCCGGGTGGCTGCTAGCCACCGATGCGCGACATCTCCACGCGGGGCAGGTCCGCGGTCGCAGCCGACCGCAGCTCGGAGTAGCGATCGGTGCGGCGCGACCATACGTCCACCAGCAGTCGCCGCAGGCCGTCATCGTCGATCCCCGCGCGCAGCGGTGTGCGCAGGTCCGTGCCACGCGTGCCGAAGAGGCAGGTGAAGAGCTCACCCTCCGCCGTCAGGCGCGCGCGCGTGCAGGCGCCGCAGAACGGCTGCGTGACCGAGCCGATCACGCCGATCTCACCGCTACCATCGCGGTAGCGCCAGCGCGACGCGACCTCGCCCGGGTACTGCGGCTCGAGCGGCTCCAGCGGCAGACTCGGTCGCGATCATGGCGATCACCTCTGCCGACGGCACGACCTCCTCGAGCGCCCAGCCATTGGTGTGCCCCACGTCCATGTACTCGATGAAGCGCAGGACGTACCCGCGCTCCCGCGCGAACCGTGCCATGGGCAGGACGCTGGCCTCGTTCAGGCCGCGGCGCACCACCATGTTGACCTTGATGGGGGCAAGACCGGCGTGCTCGGCGGCGTCGATCCCCTCGAGCACACGGGCCACCGGGAAGTCCACGTCGTTGAGGCGCGCGAACACCTCGTCCTCGAGCGAATCCAGGCTGACCGTCACCCGCTCCAGGCCGGCCGCCGCCAGGCCGACCGCCTTGGCCGCGAGCAGCGACCCGTTGGTGGTGAGCGTCAGGTCGTGCAACCCCTCGAGCCCGGCGAGCATGCCCACGAGCCGCTCGACATCGCGGCGAAGCAGTGGCTCCCCGCCGGTGAGGCGGATCTTCGTCACGCCGAGCGAGATGGCCACGCGGGCCAGCTGCGTGATCTCCTCGAAGGTGAGCAGGTCCGTTTGCGGCAGGAAGCGGAAGGCGCTGCCGTAGATCTCGCGAGGCATGCAGTAGGTGCAGCGGAAGTTGCAGCGGTCGGTGACAGAGATGCGCAGGTCGCGCAGGGGGCGGCCCAGCCGGTCGCCCAGGGTCGCAGGAACGGCCGACATCAGTCGCGGATGGGTCGAGAGGCGGCGCGTCCGAACTCACGCCGCTCGACACCGCGACCCATCCAGCCGATGACGATGGCGGAGGCCCCCAGCAGCAGGTGACCCAGTTGATCGAAGCCCGATGCCGGCGGCGTCATAGAGGCCGAACAGGTCCGCCGTGAGCAGGCTCAGCACGCCCGGTGGCCAGCAGGAAGATGCCCAGGCCGATCAGGCCGTAGGCGCGGTTGCGGCCGTTGAGCGCGACCCCCACATGCAGGAAGAGGGCGCCGCAGACGAGGTGGATGAGGTCATGGCCGAAGCCGGTCACGAAGATGCCCGTGGTGTCTGGTCGGCCCACGATGGGGTTGCCGATGGAGCCGGCGATGCCAAGCACGATGAGGATGGTGCCCGCCACCATGGCGAAGCTGCGCTCCAGCCCCAACGAGCTCATCTGACCTCCTGTCCTTCGGTGCGAGCGGCGGCCGGCAGCCGGCGCCGACGCAGGCCCGAGACTAGCCCTCTTCGGCTGAGCCTGCACCTGCCCGGATGGAGTCGAAGACCGAAGCGTCCGCGAGCGTCGTGGTGTCACCCAGCGAGCGCCCCTCGGCGACGTCGCGCAGCAGCCGCCGCATGATCTTGCCCGAGCGCGTCTTGGGCAGGTCCGGCGTGAACAGCAGGTACTTGGGCCGGGCGATGGCTCCGATGACGCGCCCCACGTGGGCTCGCAGCTCCGCCGCCAGCTCGTCGCTGGTCTCGATGCCGGAGCGGGTGATGACGAAGGCGAAGATGGCCTCACCCGAGACCGGGTCGTGCTTGCCGACGACGGCCGCCTCGGCCACCGCAGGATGATCGACCAGCGCCGATTCGACCTCGATGGTGCTGATGCGATGACCGGAGATGTTCATCACGTCGTCAACGCGCCCGAGCAGCCAGAAGTAGCCCTCCTCGTCACGCCTGGCGCCGTCGCCCGCGAAGTACATGCCCCGGAAGCGGCTCCAGTACGTGGCCTTGTAGCGCTCGGGGTCGCCGTAGATGCCGCGCAGCATGCCCGGCCAGGGGCGCTTCAACACGAGATAGCCACCCTCTCCCAGCGGCACCGGTTCGCCCGTGGCGTCGACGACGTCGGCCTCGATGCCGGGGAACGGGAAGGTGGCACTGCCCGGCTTGGTCGGCGTGACCCCGGGCAGCGGCGTGATCAGGATGTGGCCGGTCTCGGTCTGCCACCAGGTGTCGACGACGGGGGCGTTGCCGCCACCGATGTGCTCGTGGTACCAGAGCCAGGCCTCGGGGTTGATGGGCTCGCCCACGCTGCCGAGCAGCCTCAGCGACGAGAGGTCGTGCCGCGCCGGCAGCTCCTCGCCCTGCTTCATGAAGGCACGGATGGCCGTCGGCGCCGTGTAGAGCTTGGTGACCTTGTACTGCTCGACGATCTCCCACCAGCGCTCCCAGGTGGGGGTGTCGGGCGAGCCCTCGTAGAGCACGCTGGTGGTGCCGTTGGCCAGTGGCCCGTAGACGATGTACGAGTGGCCGGTGACCCAGCCGATGTCGGCGGCACACCAGTAGACGTCGTCGTCCTTGATGTCGAAGACCATCTCGTGGGTGTAGGCGGCGCCCAGCAGATAGCCCGCGGTGGTGTGCATGATGCCCTTGGGCTTGGCCGTGGTGCCAGAGGTGTAGAGCAGGTAGAGCATGTGCTCGGAGTCCACCGGCAGGGCCGGACAGTCGGGCTCCTGCCGCTCCACGATCTCGTGCCACCAGACGTCGCGCCCGGCGACCATCGTGGCCGGCGCCGCATCCCCGACACGCTCGACGACCAGCACGTGCTCGATGGTGCTGGTCTGCTCGACAGCGGAGTCCGCTGCCGACTTCAGGTCGACGGCCTTGCCGCGCCGCCAGCCGCCGTCGGCCGTGATGAGCAGCGTGGCCTGGGCATCGTCGATGCGGCTCGCGAGGGCGTCCGCGCTGAAGCCGCCGAAGACCACGGTGTGCGGCGCTCCGATGCGGGCGCAGGCCAGCATGGCGATGGGCAGCTCGGGGATCATGGGCATGTAGATGGCCACGCGGTCGCCGCTCTTGACGCCCAGCTCCTTCAACGCGTTGGCCGCCTTCTGTACCTCGCGATGCAGGTCGGCGAAGGTCAGCGTCCGCGTGTCACCCGGCTCGCCGATCCAGTGGTAGGCGACCTTGTCACCGTCGCCGGCCTCCACGTGGCGGTCGACACAGTTGTCCGAGACGTTGAGCCTGCCGCCCTCGAACCAGCGTGCGAAGGGCGGCTCCCAGGTCAGGGTCTGGCTGAAGGGCTCGCTCCAGCGCAGCTTCTCCGCCGCCAGGTCGGACCAGAAGCGCTCGTAGTCATCCTCGGCGATGGCGTACAGCTCCGGGCCGGCGTTGGCGGCCGCGCTGAAGGCAGGGTCGGGAGGGAAGACCCGCCCCTCGGCCATGAGGTTCTCGATCTCCGGGCCGCCGGCCGCAGGTCGTCGCTGGTCGGTCACGGGTGGGTTCCTCCTCCGCTCATGTCGGGTGACAGGGACACCGCCGCCCACGCGAAGCGGGCAGGATAGGCCAATCCGCGGGGCCGCGCTCCGCGCTCAGGCCCGCGCCAGCCGCCAGCATGGCCACTCTGTCAGGAGCGCTCGGTCGTGTCGTCTGCCGGCAGATCCGGCGGGTTCGTAGCAGCGGTCGGGGCGCGATCCGCATCTGGCGCGGTCGGAGACGTGCTGGGTGGCACCTGGCCGGTGGCGATGGCCGCGCTGGTCGCGCCCGAGCCTCCGGAGCGCGGCGCTCCCGACGGATAGTAGCGCTGCGTCTGTCGCGCGGCTTCCTTGCGGTTGGCGAACACCTGCGACCACTTCATGATGTCGAGGAACACGCCGAGCAGGATCCACATCCAGTCCCAGCCCTCGATACCGCCGACCAGCGTCCAGGTCAGCAGGTACATGATGGTGGTGTAGGGCAGGAAGAGGATGCCCAGGAGCGGCACGATGACGTCGCCCTGCCAGACCAGCGGCCAGCGATCGCTGAAGATCCAGGCCAGGACGAGGATGACGCGCGGCGCGACCGCGGCGCTGAATGCCAGCAGGCAGCCCAACAGGATCATGATCTCCCTCCGCTATGTGCTCGCATCCTAGCCGACCCGGCAGGGCCGACACGCCCTGACGCGCAGGCCATCAGGTCCCCAGCTGATCGGGATCGACCGCCGCGGCTCCGCTCGGGTCCGGCTCAGCGACCGCCTCGTGGTCGGCAGTGGGCAGCACCGGGGCGGAGGCCTCTGACGGGGCCAGGAAGGCGTTGGCCAGGAAGCCGGTCAGCGTGCCGAAGATGCCCACCCCGACCACGATGATGAGCGATCCGATGAGCCGCCCGAGGTCGGTCACCGGGTAGACGTCGCCGTAGCCCACGGTCGACATCGTCACCAGCAGGTACCAGACCGCATCGCTGGCGTTGACGATGCTGGCACCCTCCGCGGTGCGCTCGACCGCCAGCATGGCCACGGCTCCGAACTCCAGCACCAACAGGCCAACGAGAAGGACCGAGAGCAGACCACCGGCCGCGCGGTTGGAGAAGAAGGCCTTGAAGGCCTGCAGCGGGCCGCCCAGGCGACCCATGATGCTCACCATGCGCACGACGCGGATGACGCGGAGGATGCGCAGGAACGGGAACGCCGCCAGGAGATCGACCCACCCTCGCCCCGGCCCCAGGTAGCGCCGGGCGCTGTCCGCCACGAGCAGCCGACGCAGCAGATCAAGGATGAAGATCAGCGTCAGGATCCCGTCCATGATGATGAAGACCATGGTGATGTCCGGGTTGCCCAGGAACCAGACCATGACCAGGTTGAAGACCGAGAGGATCGAGACCCCGAGGATGAAGACCTCCCAGGCAGGCGACAGCAGCACCTCGCCGTCGGCGCGCTGCCTGCCCCATTCGATGGGCTCGGCTGGCCGCACCTCACCGTCGCTCGTCACTGCTGCCTCCCACTGGTCGTATCGCCTGGCCGAAGATGGTCAGGCCACAGCCTACCGTCGTGGACGGCGCAGCGCGCGGCGCCCTGCGCTGCGCGCCCATGTCGCCGACCGCGCCCCGTCCGCAGGGATAGACTCGAGGCGATGGCCGACTGGGATATCGAGTCCATCCGCTACCGCTTCCCGTCGTTGCGCCGGCCGGGGCCCGACGATCAGCCGGTGGCCTGGCTCGACAACGCCGCAGGCACGCAGGTGGTCGATACCTGCCTGCGGGCGATCAACGACTACCTGCTCGACAGCAACGCCAACCGGGGCATGCCCTTCGCCGCCAGCCTGGAGACCGACGAGATCCTGCGTGACACGCGCCTCGCCATGGCCGACCTGATCGGCGCGTCCGATGCCGACGAGGTCAGCTTCGGCGCCAACATGACCACCATCACGTACGCGGTCAGCCGCGCCATCGGCGCCACGCTCCGTCGCGGGGACGAGGTCGTCGTCACTCGCCTGGACCACGACGCCAACGTGGCACCGTGGCTGGCGATGGCCCAGGAGCGCGACCTGGTCGTGCGCTGGGTGGGCTTCCACCCGGAGGATGGCGGTCTCGACCTGGACGAGCTGGAGAGCGTGGTCGGTGCGCGCACCCGGCTGGTCGCGGTGGGACTCGCCTCCAATGCCTTCGGCACCGTCAACCCGGTGCCGCGCATCGCGCCGACTGCACGCAGGCCGTGGGGGCGCAGCTCTTCGTCGACGCCGTCCATGCGCTGCCGCATCTGCCCATCGACGTGGCTGCCCTCGGCGCCGACTATCTGGTGTGCTCGCCGTACAAGTCGTACGGTCCGCATCTCGGCGTGCTGTGGGGCCGACGCGAACGGCTCGAGGCCCTGCCGCCGTACCACCTGCGCCCCGCTGGCGACACCATCCCCGGCCGGTTCGAGACAGGAACCCAGCCGCACGAGCTGCTGGCGGGGCTGGGCGGTACGCTGCGCTATCTCGAGAAGGTCGGCATCACCCAGGGCGGCGCGCCCGGAACGCCTGGCCAGGGCGACCGGTTCCGTCGCCCGCGTCTGCTGGCGGCGATGAGCGCCATCCGGCGCTACGAGAGCGACCTTTCAGGCCACCTGCTCAGGCGCATCGGCGCCGTGCCCGGAGCGCGCATCTACGGTCCCCCAGCAGCCGCGGCGGTCCAGGGTCGCTGCCCCACCGTCGCCTTCACCGTCAGTGGTCTGCGGCCGGCAGACATCGCGCGCTTCCTTGCTGAGCGAGGGATCTACGTCCGGCATGGTGATCACTACGCCTGGGAGGCCCACCGCTGGCTCGGCCTGGACCAGGCGGGCGGCACCGTTCGGGTCAGCCTGGCCCACTACAGCACGGACGATGAGATCGAGCGCCTGGGGACAGCCCTCGACGAGCTGGCCGGCGCGTAGCGTCAGTCCGCCCGGGGCCTGACCCAGCCCGGCAGCTGCGCACGCAACACGTCGAGCGGCAGGGAGCCGTGGCCGATGACCGCGTCGTGGAAGGCCTGCAGGTCGAAGCGATCACCATCTCGCGTCTCGAGCTGCCTTCGCAGCTGCAGGATCTCGCGCTGCCCGATCATGTAGCTCAGGGCCTGTCCGGGCCAGGCGATATAGCGGTCGGTCTCGATCTCGGCGTCGAGGCGTGCCAGGCCGGCGCGCGCCACGAGCAGGTCGATCGACCGCTGCCGCGTCCAGCCGAAGGCGTGCAGGCCGGTGTCGACGACGAGCCGGGCGGCGCGGTGGGCCTCCGATTCCCAGGCACCGAAGCGCTCCAGCGGTGTGCGGTAGAGACCCATCTCGGCGGCCAGTCGCTCGGCGTACAGGGCCCAGCCCTCGACGTAGGCACCGCAGGCGAGGAGCGCTCCGTAGCGCCGGAACGCCGGCAGATGGCTGAGATGCCGCTCTGCGGTGAGCTGGAAGTGATGGCCCGGGACGGCCTCGTGGAAGGTCATCGGGACGGCCTGGTGCAGCGGCCGCGAGGGCGGGTCATAGGTGTTGAAGTAGTACCGGCCAGGGCGGCTGCCGTCATCCGCGGGTGGGTAGTAGAAGGCCGCTGGCGCGTCTCGCTCCAGGTTCGGCTCCACCGCCACGACCGCGCAGCGCTCGGCTGGCGGGTCGCCGAACCACCTCGGGCGCCTCGGCCTCGGCACGGGCGACCCACTCCCGTGCCGCCGCCACCAGTGCCGCCGAGTCCTCGAGGTGGTTCGCCGGATCCCGGTCCAGGAACACGCGCAACGAGGCCACGCTGTCGTGTCCCAGCTCGGCGGCGATGGGTGCCTCCGCGGCCTCGATCTCGTCGAGGCGGGCAAGCCCGTAGGCGTGGATGGCCGCTGGGTCCTCGGCGAGATTGGTGTAGGCCAGGATGTGGTGCCGGTACACGGCATCGCCGTCGGGCAGGTAGCACACGCCCGGTCCCGGACGGGCATGGCCGGCGTACCCTTCCAGCGTCGCCAGCCATGCCTCCAGCGCCGGCTCCACGTGCCGGCGCACAGCGCCCAGCAGGCGCGCACGCTGGTCGTTCCCCAGCTCCGGGTTGGCCTCGACGAGTGGCGACGCCTCCGCCGGCGTCTCCACCATGCGGCGCGTCTGCTCGATGCAGCGCTCGATGACCTCGATCGGCGCCGTGCGCCCGGCCGCCACACCCTCCGAGACGTTGGCGGCGTGTGCTGCCATCCAGGCGGGGTAGGCAGCGAGACGGGCCAGCAGCCGCTCGAACCGCTCCGGGGTGTCGGTGCGCGCGAAACGTGCCAGCTCACTGGTCAGTGTCTGCGGGCCGTTGATCTGGTCGAGCGCGTCCATCTGCCACAGCCGCAGCTCATGCGCACTGCGGAACCGTCTGACCACGGCGCGCATCAGTCCCAGCGTGACGGCGTCCTCCACCGACAGGTCATCGGAGCCCAGCTGCTCGATGCGGCTGGCCCAGCCCTCGACCATCGTCACGTGGACCGCTCGTCCGGCCGCGGAGGGATCGTCAAGGCGGTCGTCCCAGCGCTCGTCACCCTGGACGGTCGCCCACAGCGGATGCTGCGCCAGGAACTCGTCCCACGCTCGGTCGGCGAACACATGCACCGGGGTGGCGCTCATCGCGGTTCCTTCCTCGTCCTCGCTGGCCCGCTGGTCAGTCAGGCGTGCCTGGGGCTGACCCAGCCCGGCAGCAACGCCCTCAGTGTCGACAGGGGCAGGGAGCCATGGCCGATGACCGCGTCATGGAAGGCCCGGTGATCGAAGGCGCGGCCATCGCGCGCCTCGAGCTCGGCGCGGGCCGCAAGGATCTCGCGTTGCCCGATCATGTAGCTGAGGGCCTGTCCGGGCCAGCTGATGTAGCGATCGGTCTCCGTCTCCGCCTCCAGCCATGACAGGCCGGCTCGCTCGACCAGCAGGTCGATGGACCGCTGACGGGTCCAGCCGAGGGCATGGATGCCGGTATCGACGACCAGGCGAGCGGCACGCCAGGCCTCGGTCTCGAGCGCGCCGAAGCGCTCCAGCGGCGTGCGGTAGAGCCCCATCTCAGCGGCCAGCTGCTCGGTGTAGAGCGCCCAGCCCTCCACGAATGCCCCGCCGGCCAGGCGTGAGCCGAACCGTCGGAACGCGGGCAGAGCGGTGAGCTCCTGCTCGAGGGCGATCTGGAAGTGGTGGCCGGGGACAGCCTCGTGGAAGGTCGCGGCCGGGATGCGGTGCAGGTGCCGCGAAGCCGGCTCGAACGTGTTGATGAAGTAGATGCCCCGGCGCGATCCGTCCTCGGTGGGTGGCATGTAGAACGCGGGTGGCGCTTCCTGCTCCATGTGCGGCTCCACTGCCCGGACCTCGCAGGTATCCCGCGGCAAGCGGCCGAACCAGGCGGGGGCCTCAGACTCCGCTCGCGAGATGAGCTCGCGAGCGACCTCCACGAGGTCGGATGGCTGGCCCACGTGGTTGGCCGGGTCCACCTCCAGCTGGGCACGCAAGGCTGCCACATCAGCGAGACCGAGCTCGGCGGCGATGTCTCGTTCCTGCTCGTCGATCTGGGCCAGGCGCAGCAGGCCGTACTCGTGGATAGCGCGAGGATCCTCCGAGATGGTGGTCCAGGCCAGGATGTGGTGGCCATAGAGCGCCTCGCCATCGGGCAGGTGGCAGATGCCGTCACCACCGCGGGCGTGCTCGCGATACCCCTCAAGCATGCGCAGCCACTCGCGCTGCGCCGGGAGGACGTGCTGCTCCACGGCACCCACCAGCGCCGCTCGGTCCGGCTCATCGAGAGCGGCGTTGACGGCCACGATGGGCGACTCCTCGGCAGGTGTCTCGACGATCCGCCTGGTCTGCGCCAGACAGCGCTCGATCACGGGTGCCGCGGCCGTCCGACCGGCAGCGATGCCGGCGGCGAGGTTGGCTCGGTGCGCCGCCATCCAGCCTGGGTACTGCTCCATGCGGGCGAGCAGCTTCGCCAACCGCTCCGGGGTATCGGCGCGCTGCAGGCGAGCGAGGTCGCCGATGAGCGCCTGCGGGCCGCTGTACTGGTCCATCGCCTCCATCTGCCACAGGCGCAGCTCCTCTGCCTCTCGCGTTCGCGCGATGACGATGCGGATCAGCTCCAGGGTGATGGTGTCCTCGGTCGACAGGGCCAGGCCGGCGAACCCATCGATCTCGGCCTCCCAGGCATCCGCCAGGACCAGACCTGCGGCGCGGCCGTCCGGGCCGGGGTCGCCCAGGCGGTCATCCCAACGCTCGTCACCCTGCGCCGTTGCCCACAGCGGGTTCAGCTCGAGATACTGCTCCCAGGCGCGGTCGGCGAAGGCGTGGACGGGCGTCACTGCGGGCTCGGGCAAGGGTCGGGTCTCCTCTGGCGTCGCGTGATCGGGCCGAGCGATCAGGAAGCGAACATCGGCATCTGGTCCTCTCCCGCGATCGACCTCGGGGTCGAGCCCCAGCAGAGGTCCCAGCGCGGAGAGGCTGGCGCGCTCGGCTGCGTGCAGGCGGCGCACGCTACTCCACTTCAGGATATGCCAGTTGTCCCGCTCAAGGCGCTGGCGCAGGACGGGTGAGCTCGCCAGCCGCAGCCGAAGCAGGGGCGTTCGCTCGTCCGGCACGACCAGGAAGCGCACGATGCTGTCGGTGGTCTCGATGCGGGGACCACGCTTCAGCACCGGCTCGTCGAGCACGGCCTGCCACTCCACGTCGAAGAGGAACGCGCCCTTGCCGCGGACGTACCAGATGCAATCGAGCTGCTCCAGCAGCTCCTGGGGGCCGGGCGCCACCAGCGGCAGGTAGACACGTTGCTCAGGATCGCTCAGCAGGTCCCCCAGCGTGCCGTCGCGGTACCGGCGCCGTTGCTCCCGGCGGGCGATCCAGACGCGCATCCCGGCACGGTGGGCGAAGTCGGTGAGCAGACCCACCATCTCGCCGTGCTCGGCGTAGCGCTGCTGCAGCGACTCGTCGCAGTGGATGAGCCCGTCTTCGGGCGGTCGCTGGCTGCGATAGCTCTCAAGACACGCCTCGACCAGCTCGGCATCGGCGGTCTCGGGACCACGGAACAGGCGCGCCACGCGATCATCGAAGGCGCCGCGGCTGAGACCGCCGCTCGTGGTCAGCAGGCTGAAGATGCCCCACTCCACGCGCTCCGACAGCGGCTGCTTGGCGGCGGCGAGGTCGCGCGCGTCGCGCAACCACCAGAGCTCGTCGTCGACCTCCTGCAGGCGTGGGTGGTCGGCCCGACGCAGCTCACGACGGATGATGTCCAGCGTCAGGCGAACCGGATCCGAGACCGGCCCGCGGTCGCTCCAGTCGACACCCTCCGGCGTCGCGGCTCCGGCCGGAGACTCCGCACGGCCGGCGTCGCGCCCCTCTGCGGTCACGTCGGCGGCGTGCGTGGCCGAGGGATCGCTGACCACGCCGAAGAGCCCGGTCTCGCGCTCGACCCCCTCCTCGTCCTCGTCCTCCACGGCACGTGGCGTGCCCACGAGCCGTCGCAGGTGACCCAGGTGGTCCAGTCCCAGCAGCACCTCGCCCAGGATGCGCATGAAGCGCGTCGGCTCGCCCCGCAGCTGCATGACCGCGACGGCGATGTCAGCGACTGCCGACCCGACAGCCGAGATCTGGAACGGTCCCGACGGGTCCGATGTCGAGCGGATGGCCACATCGCGCGTGCTGGCGACCGCTGCCGCCTGCCCGAACTGGACGTGACCATCGACGCCCTCGGGTGTCTCGCCCAACACCGCGTCGTCGACGCGCATGCCGGCACCGACCCCTCCGATGACCGTGGCCACGAGAGCCTCGGGGCTGGCCTTGGCGAGCATGATGACCGTTTGGGCGTCGGGCAGGAGGACCGGCTGCACCGCGCTCAGCGCGCGCTGCAGGGTCGAGGCATCGCGTGCCCACTCCGAACGCGGGGCTGCCCCGAAGAGCGACGCCAGCGGTAGCGTCGCGGCGCCCTCGGGCCCGATGGCGAGCGAGGATGCGAGGTAGGCGAAGCCGAGGTTGTCTGCTGACCAGTGGATGGGAGGCTGGCTCAGCACCAGCCGGATGCCCGGCCGTACGCGCGGCCGCGGCCCAGGTTCGACGCCGGCGCGGGGCGGGGGCCCGAACGTCTCGCGACCGTGTGGCACGCCGAACCGAAGAGCAACGTTGGCCGAGCCGTCCTGCAACGAGCGCAGGTCCGGACCCACCCGCGCCGGCGTGTGGGCGCCCCCGGCCTCGAGCGCGGCCACGAACTCACGCACCGCCCTGGTGCCCTCCTCGAACGCCAGCCACGCGTTCCGCTCGCGCCACTGGCGTGAGCTGGAGCCGCGCACCTGGCCGCCGCTGATGCGCACCTGCGCCATCCGTCCCGGGTACCCGTTGAGCCGGCTGACAGGCAGCACCATGTGAAGGACCGCCAGGCGCAGGGCTGCCTGGACCGAGGGAGCGCGCAGCTCGGTCTCGATCCGTTCGAGGATGGCCACCAGGGCGACCTGCGCCCGGGGCGGAAAGAGGTCGACCAGCTCGTCTGGCAGGGCGTGGTCGGCCGTGGGCACGGGAAACCGCTCGCGCAGCGCGGCGCGTGCCGCGGCTGCATCGACCGAGCGCGCTCGATAGAGGTCGTCGGGATCGACCGGGAGCGGCCGCTTCTCCGTGCGCTTGTCGCGACAGCGCGGACAGCTGAAGGCCTTGCGCGACGGGTCGCTGGCCTCGGCATCCCAGATGAACTCGCTGACCGTGACCGTGTTGCCGCAGCTGGGGCAGCGCGAGGCGTAGCTGGCCTCGATGCTCGAGCGCAACCCGCCCTCCATGCCGCGGGCGTCGACCGCGATGCCGGAGACCGCCGCGTCCAGGTGGCGCAGGTCCGGCGGACGCAGCACGACTTCTGCGACCAGCCGCGTGAGCGCGCTCGACTCGACGACGAAGGAGCGGCGCAGGCTGTCGATGGCACTGCGCGTCACCCAGCCTCCGCGTCCGTGCAACTCGAGCACGACATCCCCGGCCTTCGTACGCGACTCGAGCTGCGCCCGCAGCACGCCCGGCTCGGGCACCGGCGCCAGTCGCTCGAGCGCGGGCAGACGCGGACTCCGTGCCTGGGTCCTGGGAGACTGTCGAGCGTCCGCCATCGTATGGTCCAGAGTCTATCCGGGATGGCGAACTGGCTCAGTCCTCCTCGAGGTCCTCGTCATCGTCGCCGACCGAGACATCGTCGTCTTCGTCGTCGTCTTCGTCGTCGTCGGCGTCGTCCTCGCCTTCGATCTGGAAGCCTTCCTCGGCATGGGTCTCCGGCGGAAGCACCGAGCCGATGTCGTCGAACGATTCCGGCTCCTCGTCGAACTCGAGATCATCCTCGAGCTCGGCCTCTTCCCGCACGAGCGTGCCCTTGGTGTACGGGCGTAGGTCGGAGACCTTGGCAGCCGTGGGGAACGAGACCTTGCCGTAGTTGCTCGGGTCCTGGTAGGTCTCGCGGATGATGATGCGGACATCCTCGTCGCCGAGGCTGGTGACACCGGCGGCGTACTTGTTGCCATCCGCCATGAGACGCAGCAGCCGCGCCGCCACGCGTGGCTCGACGACGCCGATGCGGACACCGTTGGAGCTGGCGACCACGCGCGGACCGGATGGCTCCAGCTCGACGAAGTCACCGGGGTTCACCTGCGCCAGGTCCATGGGGGCGGCGAGGTCGACCAGGTGCGCGAAGCCGGTCTTGCCGGTCTCTTCGACGAAGATGCTCACCGGGGCCTTGCTGCCGGGCGAGGCGGGGACGGTCTTGGAGCCGGCGTCGACCATCAGCATGCGCAGGCGGCCGATGTTGCGCTCGGCGATGCGATTGGTGGGGTCGATGGCCAGCGCCGACTGATAGTGCTCCCGTGCCTGCCCCAGCTCGCCCTGCTCCCAGTAGGCCTTGGCCACGCGGTTCTCGGCTGCACTGTCCGGGCCCATCTCCAGGATCTTCTGGTTGATCTGCGCAGCAGTCACCCAGTCGGCCTTGCGGGCAGCATCGATGGCCTGCTCGACGAGCTGCCGCTTCTGGCGGCTGGCGGTGATGGCGCTCGAGACAGCAGCCGGTTCGTTCTCGGTCAGGGGGTCGAAGCTCATTCGTTCCTCGGGCATGCAGGGTGAGGCGCCGGCGACGGGCGCATCGGCGTGTTCAGGGCGTGCCAGAACAGCACCGACTCAGCGACGTCCAATCGTACCACCGCTGAGGTCCGCAGCTCAGAAGCGGTGCGGTTTCTCCCGCATCAGCTTGATGAAGGCCGCCCGCGGCAGGGTGTTGGCCACCAGGCCGCGGCCGACCCAGCCGCGTCGAGCGATAGCGGCCCCCCAGGCCAGTCCCTGCCACTCGCGTCGCTCATGAGCGTCGGAGTCGATGGTGAAGCGGCAGCCGGCATCGATGGCCGCCCGGACATGGTGCTCGTCGAGGTCCAGGCGTGCTTCGCTGCCGTTGATCTCGAGCAGGGTGCCGGTCTCCGCCGCCAGCCGGTAGAAGGCCTCCCAATCGAGGTCGAGCTCAGCGCGCCGGCCGATCTTGCGACCGGACGGATGGCTGATGATGTCGACATGCGGGCTGCGCATGGCCAGGGCGTAGCGTGTCATCAGCTGGGCCCGCGGCTGGCGCCGGCCCACGTGCAGCGAGGCTACCACCACGTCGAAGCGCGACAGCAGCTCGTCGTCGTAATCGAGTCGCCCATCCAGCGTGATCTCCAGCTCCGTGCCATGGAGCAGCCGAAAGCCGGAAGGGGCAGCGCCGGCAGGCAGCAGACCAGCTGCCTCCTCGCGCGCGAAGCGCTCGTTGAGCTCCGCGATGACGCGACGCTGCGCCTCCACGCGCGCGGGCGAGAGACCGTTGGCGATGGTGAGGCTCTGCGAGTGATCGGTCAGCACCTGGTACTCGCGGCCGTCACGTCGCGCCGACTCCACCATCACGTCCAGCGACTCGCGACCGTCGGACCAGTCGCTGTGACTGTGGCAATCGCCGCGCAGGTCGTCGCGCCGCACGAGGTCGGGCAGCGTGCCCGCCTCGGCGGCCTCGATCTCGCCCCGTCCCTCACGCAGCTCGGGCGGGATCTCGGGCAGGCTCAGGAACGCGTAGAGCTCGCCCTCCGAGGCGAACGTCCTGGGCGGGGCCCCGGCGTCATCGAGCGGCACGAGGCCACGCTCCGAGAGGGACATGCCCATCTGGCGGGCCCGGTGGCGGAGGGCCACGTTGTGGGCGGCGGCGCCCGTGAAGTGGACCAGGTAGCTGCCCGTCTGGCCCGGAGGCATCGTCATCACGTCCACTCGCGGTCCATCCATGAGGCGCAGGCTGGTGCGGTCACCGCCGCTGGGCATGCCGCCCCCGACCGCGCCCGCCGTCCCCTCCAACGACGCCAGCACCGTCTTCGGCGATGCCGTCTCGACGAGCACGTCAAGGTCGCCGACCGTCTCGCAGCAGCGTCGCACGGAACCGGCTGCGGTGGCGCTGACCACGCCTGGCAGCGCTTCGATGAGCGCGACCAGCCGCGCCGCGAGGGCGTGCGCCTCCCCCATGAGCATGCGCCGCGGCGGACGCTGCTGCAGCTCCGCGACACCAGCAAGGATGCGTGCCTCGGTACGCGCGCTCACGCCCTTCAGCTGGCGCAGGCGGCCCTCGCGCGCGGCCACCTCCAGCTGGGGCAGGGTGGCGATGCCGAGCCCGCGCCAGAGCTCGCCCACGGTGCGCGGACCGACCCCGGGGATGGCCAGCAGCTCCAGCAGCGTCGGCGGCACTTCCTCGCGCAGGGCCCGGTGATAGCCCAGCTGACCGCTGATGGCCAGCTCACGGATGCGCTCCGCGATGCTGTCGCCGACGCCTCGCAACCGTGGTGGGTCGCCGGCTCGATAGGCGGCCGCGACGTCGACGCTGCTGCGGGCCACCGAGTCAGCCGCACGGCGATAGGCGCCTACCTTGAAGGAGGACGCATCCTTGATGTCCAACAGGTCGGCGATCTCGGCGAGGGTCGCCGCGATGCGAGCATTCGTCAGCGGCGCCGCCACATCCAGCGGCGGCCTGGTCTCTCGTGGCGTCACGCCGGCTCAGGCGGCCACGACACGGTCCCGGCCGAGACGCTTGGCACGGTACAGTGCCTGGTCGGCGCGCTCGACGAGGCCGGGGATGGCGACCTGGTCGGGGCCGGCGACCGCTACGCCGACAGAGACCGTGACCGGCTCGTCGATGCCCAGGCTGGCCGGATGCAGGCGCACGACCTCGCGCCGGATGCGCTCACCGACCTCGATGGCCTGTTCGGCCGAGGCGCGCCGCAGGAGCACGGCGAACTCCTCGCCACCGTAGCGCGCGGGGGTGTCCTCGGCCCGCACGCCCTGCGTGATGGCCCCCGCCACCGCACGCAGGACCCGATCACCGGTGGCGTGCCCGAAGCGGTCGTTGAGGATCTTGAAGTGGTCGATGTCGACCATCAGGATGCCCAGGCTGTCATTGGCCCTCCGCCGGGGGCGCTCGATGGCGAGGACCTCGTCGAAGTAGCGTCGGTTCGGCAGGCCGGTCAGCACATCGATCTTGGCGCCACGCTCGGCAGCCTCGAGGGCGTAGGCGCGCTGGAACGCGGTGGCGACCTCGTTGGCGGCCCAGGCCAGCAGCCGGCGGTCACCTTCGCTCCAGGCCTCACGCCGACGCCGCGCCAGCAACAGGGCGCCGAGGAAGCTGCGGCCTGCGACGAGCGGCGTGGCCAAGGTGTGCGCCAGTCCATAGGCAGAGCGCACACGGCGCGCGATCTCCTCGGCCGCCGCGGCAGCCGCATCCGACGATTCGCCGGCGCTCTCCCCTACCCCTTCATCGAGCTCGTCGCTGTCGAGCGCACCGGGCGCATCGATCTCCGGCCGCAGCGTGGTTCGCGATGGTGGTGCATCGGCCTGTGCCGCCACCAGCGTGACCTCCACGTTCATGTCGGGCTGGCTGACCCGCGCCACGACCACGTGGTCGGCATCGGTGGCCGAGCGCAGGTCGCGGATGACGGTGTCGACGACCGACTCGGGCGAGAGCGAGCGTGACAGGCCGGTCACGATGCGGCGGACGCTCGCCTCGCGCTCGAGCCGATTGCGAGTCAGCGCCTCGATGGTGGCGTAGGACACGTAGAGCGCCAGCACCAGCGCCACGAGGGCCACGGTCAGCAGCAGGTCGGCCGGACCGATGCCACCCTCGTAGAGCAGCCAGCTGGCGACCAGCGCCAGGACTGCGAGGCTGGCCAGCAGGACGCGCCGGGCGGAGCGCAGCCGGCGGTTGAGCTGGGCGTCGGCCAGCGTGCCGGGCGCGATCTCAAGGTCGTCTGCGGCGGCGGAGCCCGATGCGGGAGCAGGGTCGGTCACCGACCGAGGATGGCACAGCACAGCAGCGCGTGCGACTCTCCGCGATGCCGCGCGCCGCCGGTGGCGGCTCGCTAGCCGCCCTTGACCTTGTAGAAGTGCTTGTCGACCCAGTCGCGGATGCGCGGCAGGTTGGGCCGCGTCGTGCCGTCGGCGGCCAGGCCGGCCCACGTGGCGGGCGCCAGCACCTTCATGTTCGTTCGGGGCAGCTTCATCCCGTCGAGCAACGCGAAGAGCTGCGCCGCTGCCTCGGTCGTCTTGGGGATGTTGGTCTCGATCTTGTCGCGCACGTTGAGCAAGCGTGCCCAGCAGGCGGATGCCGGCGCCCTCGTCCTCCAGCACGTCCTTGACCGCGGCGCGGACGATGTCCTGCTGCCGCTCGGCCCTGGCCCAGTCGCTGTTGAAGCTGTCGCCGAAGGTGCCGTGGCGCGAACGGGCATAGACCAGGGCGCTGTGGCAGCGCTTGGGCTTGGGCTTGCAGTGCGGGTCGCCCTTCAGCAGGTAGTTCTTCTTCACGGGGAACCAGATGCCGCGCGTGTTGTGGTGGTGGTACGACGAGTCCACCACCTCCTTCTCCACGTCCACCCGAACCCCACCGAGCGCGTTGATGAGGTTGGCGAAGGTGGCGAAGCGAGTCATCGCCCAGTAGTCGATGGGCGTGCCCAGGAAGGCGCCGATGTCCTTGCTGAACCGCTTCATCGCCTTGCGGTCGACGGCGCCGTGTCCCAGCGAGGGATCGCGATAGCGGATGTAGTAGATGGAGTTCACGCGCATGCCGCCACTGCTGCCACCGCCGGCGAAGGGGATGCCCGCCATGTCGCGCGGGATGCTGACCACGGCCGCCTGGCCGGTGGTGGGATCGATGGTGGCGACCATCAGCACGTCCAGTCGCTCGCCGGGAGCATCGGGCCGCCAGTCCGAGCCGACGAGCAGCATCGTCAGGCGACCATCCTTGCCCAGCTTCAGCGGCAGGCCCGAGCTCGGTCGCGTGGTCTTCTTCTGCTTCTTGTTGTTGCGCGAATTGGTCGCCAGCTGGCGCATGGCATCGACGGCCACCCGCAGACCATCCTCTGCGCCGGTGGCGCCGGGGCCCAGGGCCAGCGCCGGTGACGAGCCGGCGAGCAGCAGCAGCGACAGCACCATCGCGGCGATGCGCGTCGTCTTCACGTGTCCCACGGAGGTCAACAGTACCCCGTCTTCGCTACATCATCACCAGGCCGCCGTCGACGGCCAGCACCTGCCCGGTGATATAGGCGGCTTCGTCGGAGGCGAGGAAGGCGACCGCGCTGGCGATCTCCTCGGGCGTGCCGAAGCGCGCCAGCGGCGTCTGCGCCTTGATGGCATCGAGGAGCTTGGGATCGAGATCGGCGGTCAGCTCGGTCAGCACGAACCCGGGCGCCACGGCGTTGCAGGTGATACCCCGGCTCGCCAGCTCGCGTGCGGTGGCCTTGGTCAGGCCGATGAGTCCGGCCTTGGCCGAGGAGTAGTTCGCCTGGCCCATCTGACCTGCCTGGCCGGAGACGCTGGTGATGTTGATGATGCGACCCGCACGCGCCTTCATCATCGGCCTGGTGGCGGCCTTGGTGGTCCAGAACGCGCCCGAGAGGTTGGTGGCGATGACGTCGTTCCAGTCCTCGGGCTTCATGCGCATGATCAGGTCGTCACGCGTGATGCCGGCGTTGTTGACCAGGATGTCGATGTGGTCGAGTCGCGCCAGGGCCGCGTCGATCAGCGCCTTCGCGGCATCTGGCTCGGCGGCATCCCCCTGCACCGCGAAGGCGGTGCGACCCATCGCCGCCATCTCGGCCACCGTCGCCTCGGCGGCGGCGGCGTTGCCCCGGTAGCTGATGCACACGTCCGCTCCCTGGGTCGCCAGACGCAGGGCGATGGCCCGGCCGATGCCACGCGAGCCACCGGTGACGACGGCGGTCTTGCCGGAGAGATCGATCATGACGGCTCCTCCTTGTGGGCGTGCTCGGGTTCGCCCGGCACGACGTCGTCGAGCGGGATCGGCGGGCCGGCCGGGTCGTTGAGGACCGCGGCCAGGCGTGGCGGGATCGGGTCGACCGAAGCCCAGTCGAGCGGGGCGCGCACGCTGGCCACGGGCTCGACGTCCGCGCTGCGGGCGGAATCTGCCGGATCGGCCGTCCAGGTGAGCGCGATGGCACCGGAGGTGAAGCCCGCTCCGAAGGCGACGAAGACGAGCTTGTCTCCGGGCTTGACACGCCCCTCGCGGACCGCCTCATCGAGGGCGATGCCGACCGAGGCCGCAGACGTGTTGCCGTACTTGTCGATGTTCACGAACATCCTGTCCATGGGCAGCTTGAGGCCCTTGGCCACGGCCTCGATGATGCGCACGTTGGCCTGGTGCGGGATGAAGAGGTCGACCTCCTCGGGCGACCAGCCGGCTCGCTCGATGGCCGCCAGCGCCGACGTGGCCAGGGTGCGCGTGGCGTAGCGGTAGGTCTCGCGACCCTCCATGCGGATGAAGTGCTCGCCGCGCCGGGCAGTCTCGCTGCTCGAGGGGCTCCTGGAGCCACCCGACGGCAGCCAGATCATGTAGGCGCCGTCGGGGTCCGTGGTGAGTTCCACGCCGGCCATGCCGCCGCCCTCCTCGGCGGAGGCGGAGAGCACCACGGCGCCGGCGCCGTCGCCAAAGAGGATGCACGTGCCGCGGTCCTCGAAGTCGAGGAAGCGCGTGAGCAGCTCAGCGCCGACCACCAGCACATGGCGGGCCAGGCCGCTGCGCACGTAGGCGTCCGCGGTGGCATAGGCGAAGACGAAGCCGGAGCAGGCGGCGCCGATGTCGAAGGCCGCGGCGGTGGTGTTGCCGATGG
This sequence comes from uncultured Chloroflexia bacterium, assembly GCA_963698505.1. GTDB lineage: Bacteria > Chloroflexota > Limnocylindria > Limnocylindrales > CSP1-4 > JAFMJV01. Next base: position 75,894 of record CAVORC010000023.1, read on the forward strand.
CCTCCTTGACCAGGGCAGCCGTCGAGGGCATGGGGTAGTCGGGTGTCAGGGTGGCGACGACGATGACGTCGATGTCGTCGGGCACGAGGCCGGCCGTGGCGATGGCCCGCTTGGCAGCGATGGCACCGAGGGTGGCGGTGGTCTCGTGCGGCGCAGCGACCCGCCGTTCGCGGATGCCGGTGCGCGTGCGGATCCACTCGTCCGAGGTATCGACGATGCGCTCGAGATCGGCGTTGCTGAGGACTCGCTCGGGGACGTACGATCCCCAGCCGCTGACGCGGACGCTGCGCGGTGGAGCTGTCGGCCCGGCCCCCGGCCCGCTCACGAGGGGTCCACCTCGATGAGCGCCTCGCGCGCCTTGACCAGGTCACCGTCGCCGGCGGCGATGTGCCGCACGGTGCCCGTGACGTCGCTCTTGATCTCGTTGAAGAGCTTCATGGCCTCGATGAGACCGATGACCTGCCCGGCGTTGACCTGTCCCCCCTCGCGTACGTAGGGCTCTGCCCCCGGCGAGGGGGAACGGTAGAAGACACCGGTCAGGGGCGCCCCGATGACATGCGCGCCCCGGTCCCTCGCGGGCTCCTCGGCCGGAAGCAGCACGTCGAGCACCGCTTCACCGAGGCCATCGTCGACCACGGCGGCGGTGGCTCGTGGGTCGATGGCCGCGGGTGTCCGCAGGATCACCGTGGTGCCGTCGGCCTCGACCTCCATCTCGGAGAGACCCGACCGCTCCAGCAGTCGCTCCAGGCGGTCGACAAGGCCGACCAGCTCGTTGACCTGCTCGCGGCTCGTCATCAGCCCACCCAGCGACGCAGGATGATGGCGGCGTTCTGACCGCCGAACCCGAAGGCGTTGAGCAGCGCCACCTCGAGGGTGCGCCGTCGAGCCGTCAGCGGCGTGAGGTCCAGAACGCCGGCGCGCTCATCGGGCTGATGCAGGTTGAGCGTCGGGGGGACCACGCCCTCCTCGAGCGCCTTGACCGTGGCGACCGCGGCCACCGCCCCGGCGGCGCCGAGCGTGTGGCCGATGGACGACTTGGTGGCGGTGACGCTGACATCCGCGGCATGGTCGCCGACGAGCGTGTTGATGGCCATCAGCTCGGTGGGATCGCCCTCGCCGGTGCCGGTGGCGTGGGCGCTCACGAGGTCGATGGCATCCGCGGTCAGCCCGGCCTTCTGGAGCGCGCGGCGGGCGGCGCGCACGGCCCCGGCACCGCCGGGCGCGGGCGTGGTGATGTGGTGACCGTCGGCCGTGGCACCGTAGCCACAGACCTCAGCGTAGACACGGGCTCCGCGCCGCTGGGCGTGCTCGAGCTCTTCGAGGATGAGCGCGCCGGCACCCTCGGCCACCACGAAGCCGTCACGCTCGGCATCGAACGGTCGGCTGGCGGCAGCGGGCTCGTCATTGCGCGTGGAGAGCGCCTTCATGCGGGCGAAGCCGGCGACCGTGGCGTCCGCCACGGGCGCCTCGCAGCCGCCCGCGACCATCACGTCGGCATCGCCGCGCCGGATGATCTCGCAGGCCTCACCGAGGGCGTGGCCCGACGAGGCACAGGCACTGGTCGTCGAGTAGTTGGGGCCGAGCGCGCCGAACATGATGCCGGCCACGCCGGCAGCCATGTTGGCGATGGCCATGGGGATGAAGAAGGGGCTGACGCGATTGGGTCCCTCGAGGCGCACGGTGGCGATCTGCTCGATGAGGGTGATCGTGCCGCCGAGCCCGGACGACATGAGGATGCCGGTGGCCTCCGCGAGCTCGCCTTCCAGGCGAAGCGGCAGACCCGCATCATCGAAGGCCTCGCGCGTCGCCACCAGCGCCATCTGCGTCGTGCGGTCGTTGCGCCGGACCTCCTTGCGGTCGAGCACACCCGCCGGATCGAAGTCCGGCACCTCGCCCGCGATGCGGCTGGGCAAGGCGCTCGCGTCGAAGAGCGTGATGGGGCGCACGCCCGACTCACCCGCGATCAGTCGGCGCCAATAGGTCGGCACGTCGGACCCCAGGGGCGTGACGGCGCCCAGGCCGGTCACCACGACGCGGCGGCCAGGGGCGACAGTGGTCATCTGACGAACCTCCCGGTGCGGATGGTGGCGGCTCGGTAGACGTCACCCGGCAGGCCGCGCCCGGCGACCTCCTCGGCGGCAGGATGCGGGTCATAGGTGGTGCGGAAGAGCTCGGCCCGCGGCGCCTCGTCCTCGTCCACGACCAGCAGCGCCCAGCAGGCGTCAGGACTGCCGTCGAAGGCGTAGCCGCAGGAACCTGGGTTGACCAGCAGCTTGCGGCCGAAGTCGCGCACGTCAGCGACGTGGGTGTGACCACAGCAGATGACGCGGGCATCGGTGCGTGTCACGCGCTGCACGGTCACGGCGGCATCGAGGTCCGCTGGCAGCCCGCTGGTCTGGCTCCCGGGCGAGGCATGGCAGGCGAGGACGAGCTCCTCGCCGACAGCCAGGCGACGCTCTGACGGCAGGCGCCGAAGGTACTCGAGCTGGTCGTCCCGCAGCCGGTCGCGAGCCCACTCGGATGCGGCCACGTGTCCGGCCGGCACCTCGTCGAGCCAGGGGAAGGCCGCCGTGTAGTCGCCATCCGCGACGGCGATGTCGGTGTTGCCTGCGATGACGAGGGCCCCCTCGGCCTCCAGCTGCATGATGCGGTCGACGGACTCCTCGGGCCGCGGGCCATTGAGCACGAGGTCGCCCAGCACCACGAGGCGGTCCGGGGCTGCGCCGGCGATGGCCGCAAGGGCCGCCTCGAGGGCGTCGGCATTGCCGTGGATGTCGGAGATGAGCGCCAGCCGGAGGGTCATCGGAGGGCGTCCGCTGGCGGGATGATGAACGAGATCCGCGCCTCGCAGGCGACCTCGCCGTCCACCGAGGCAACGGCCCGGCCCCGGCCCATCCGTCGTCCGAGCTTCTCCATCGTCACCTCCAGCGTGAGACGGTCGCCCGGCTGCACGATCCGCTTGAAGCGGCAGTCGTCGATGCCGGCGAAGAGCCCGATGCGGTCACCGAAGCCTTCCTGCCGGGCGACGTAGACCGCCATGGTCTGGGCCAGGGCCTCGACCTGCAGCACGCCGGGCATCACGGGCAGGTCGGGGAAGTGGCCGCCGAAGTACCACTCACCGGCCGTGACCGCCTTCTCTCCGCGGATGTAGCCCCGCCGGCTGTCCTCTTCCACGATGCGATCCACCAGCAGGAAGGGCCAGCGATGCGGGATGAGCTGCTGCAGCTGCGCGGTCGTGAGCAGCACCGCGGGCACCTCTGCGGCGTCGAGCGCCTGGCTGTCGGTCATGGTCTCCCTCGTGTCTCGAGCCTGCGTCAGGCTCGATCGTCGGTGGGCACAGCGCCGAGGAAGGCGGCTGCGCCCTTGCGGTCGAGCAGGTTGGTGTCGAAGCCGCCCGAGAGGAACGTGTCGTCCTCCAGGATGGCGCGGTGGAACGGGATATTGGTCTCGATGCCCTCGACGACCAGCTCTCGCAGGGCGACACGCGAGCGCGCGATGGCAGCCTCGCGGTCGGGCCCCCAGACGATGAGCTTGCCGAGGAGCGAATCGTAATACGGCGGGACCTCGTAGCCGCTGTAGAGGTGCGTCTCCATGCGGATGCCGGCGCCGCCGGGTGGCACATAGTGGTCCACGCGACCGGCCTGTGGCCGGAAGTCCGCGCGTACGTCCTCGGCATTGATGCGGAACTCGATGGCGTGCCCTCGCAGTCGCACCGCCTCCTGGTCGTAGCCCAGCGGCTCGCCGGCAGCGAGGCGGATCTGCTCGGCCACGATGTCGATGCCCGACAGCATCTCGGTGACCGGGTGCTCGACCTGGATGCGGGCGTTGATCTCGATGAAGTAGTAGCGGCCATCGCCATCGACGAGGAACTCGAGCGTGCCCACGTTGCGGTAGCCCGCGGCCACAGCAGCCGCGATGGCCGCCTCGGCGAGCTGGGTGCGCGTCGCCTCATCGATGGCCGGGCTGGGCGCTTCCTCCACCAGCTTCTGGTGCCGGCGCTGCACCGAGCAGTCACGCTCGCCCACGTGGACACCGTGGCCCTGCTCGTCGATCATCACCTGCACCTCGATGTGGCGCGTCTTCTCCAGCCACTTCTCCAGGTACAGCGAGTCGTCGCCGAAGGCTGCGCGCGCTTCCGAGCGGCAGACCGTGAGCGCCTGCTGCAGCTCGCGCGCGGTGCGTACCATGCGCATGCCCTTGCCTCCGCCACCGGCGGACGGCTTGATGAGCAGCGGGTAGCCGATCCGCTCGGCTTCGGCGAGGGCGTGCTCATCGTCGCGCAGCATGCCCTGCGAGCCCGGCACGACGGGCAGCCCGTGGGCCGCGAGCAACTCGCGGGTTCCGGCCTTGGAGGCGAAGCGCTCCAACACCTCGGCCGGGGGCCCGATGAAGACGAGGTCGTGCGCGCGTGTCATCTCGGCGAAGCCATCGTCCTCGGAGAGGAACCCGTAGCCGGGATGGATGGCGTCGCAGCCGCTGACGAGCGCAGCAGAGATGACCGAGGCGGCGTTGAGATACGAACGTGCCGACTCGGCCGGACCGATGCAGATGGCCTCGTCGGCCATGCGCACGGCCAGCGACTCCGCGTCGGCTTCGCTGTGTGCCACCACGGCCTCCAGCCCCATGCTGCGACAGGCGCGCAGCACCCGCACGGCGATCTCGCCGCGGTTGGCGATGAGGACGCGCTCGATCATCCTTCGTCCCCCACGGGCGGCGCTGCCGCATCCTCTTCGGCTAGGTCCAGCCCAGGGAGCGGCTCGAGCGGGTCGATCTCAGCCAGGGCCTGGCCATACTCGACGGCCTGGCCATCCTCGACCAGCAGCCGGCTGATGATGCCGTCAGCGGGTGCGGTGACCTCCTGGGCGATGCCCAGGACGTCGATGCTGCCAATGAGGTCTCCCGTCTGCACCGAGTGGCCCAGGGCCAGGTCGGGCACGGGTGTGAAGTAGCCCACCGCGGGCGAACGCGCGACGCTGCCATCGAGCACGGCGTCGGCGTCCGTCGCCAGTGCGGCGGACCGGTCGGAGCGAGCCGAGGTGGCACCGGGGTCCCGGCGCAGCCGCACACGCCAGTTGCCGCTGCGGATCTCCAGCTCACCCAGGCGGCTCGTGCGCAGGCGCGCGATGAGCGCCGGCACGACCTCATCGGCCAGGGCGTCGACGCCGGCGGTCGACACGTCGCTGGTGCTCGCCGGCAGCCGGCCGGTCGCGTCGTCGCTCACTCGTCACGTCCCTCCTCGTCCAGGTGCGCATGCCCGTCGACCTCGGAGCCGACCGTGGCCTCCTCATCGTCGGCCACATCAGGCGCGAGTCGATCGCCCTCGCCCACACTCACCACGCGGCCTGAGTCCAGCAGCGCCCGCAATCGCTCCACGATGTTCTGCCGTTCACGCCGCTCGCGCATGGGCATCTCGGCGGTGGTGAAGGCACCGTACTCCCGATAGCGGGCATAGCGCGCGTCGACCAGGTCGTCGAGGTCGCGGTGCACGAGCGATTCGAGCTGGGCCTCGATGGCCTCTCGCAGGCGGGCGGCGGTCTCCTCCGGCTCCTGGTGCGCGCCCTCACCCGGTTCGCTGATGACGGCATCGATGACGCCGAGCGCCTGCTGCTCGCGCGCGGTGAGACGCATCGCCACCGCGGCCTGCTTGGCCATATCGCTCGTGCGCCACAGGATGCTGGCACAGCCCTCCGGCGAGATGACCGAGTAGATGGCGTTCTCCAGGGCCAGCACCACGTCACCGACGGCGATGGCGAGCGCCCCGCCGGAGCCGCCCTCGCCGGTGATGACGGTGACGATGGGGGTGCGCAGCGACGTCATCAGCGCGATGTTGCGCGCGATCGCCTCTGCCTGGCCCCGTTCTTCCGACGGTGCGTCGGGCGCCGCACCAGGGGTATCGACGAAGGTCACCACCGGCAGGCCGAGTCGCTCGGCGAGCTGCAACAGGCGGCCAGCCTTGCGATAGCCCTCCGGCCGCGGCATGCCGAAGTTGCGGCGGATGTTCTCCTCCACCTCGCCGCCTTTCTGGTGGCCCAGGAAGACGATGCGGTAGCTGCCGATGGTGGCCAGGCCGCCGACGAGCGCGGCATCGTCACCGAAACGGCGATCGCCGTGCAGCTCCATCACATCGGTGGCCATGTTCGCCAGCAGCTCCAGCGTGTGCGGCCGCTGCACGTTGCGAGCCATCTGCACGCGAGCCCAGACGGCATCGCGCATCTTCTCGTCATCCACCACCGGCCCGACCGGGGCGACGGCCGCGGGAGACTGGCCCACGCTGTCCTGCTCCTGCTGCGCCGCTCTAGCCACGGATGGCCTCCACGTCAGCGCCGCCACGGCCATCGATACCGGCGTGGCCGTTGTGGTTGGGCGTTCGCTCTGGTCGTGGCTGAAGATAGCGCAGCAGGCGCGCCACCTCGTCGCGCAGCTCGGCGCGGGGCACGACGAGGTCGAGGAAGCCGTGATGGAAGAGGAACTCCGAGCGCTGGAAGCCCTCGGGCAGCTCATCACCGGTCGTGCCCGCCGCCACCCGCGCCCCGGCGAAGCCGATGAGCGCGTTGGGCTCGGCGATATTGACGTCGCCCAGGGCGGCGAAGGAGGCGAAGACACCGCCCGTGGTCGGGTCGGACATGATGCTGATGTAGGGCACGCCCGCCAAGGCCAGGCGCTCGACGGCGGCGCACGTCTTGACCAGCTGCATCAGGGCCAGCGTGCCTTCCTGCATGCGCGCACCGCCGGAGGTGCTGATGGCGATGTAGGGGATGCGTTCCTGGAGGGCGGCCTCGGCCGCGCGGGTGACCTTCTCGCCGACGACGGAGCCCATCGAGCCACCCATGTAGGCGAAGTCCATGGCGCAGATGGCGATGCGCTGGCCGGCGATGGCACCCACACCCCAGACGGCGGCGTCGCGCACCCCGGTCTTGGCCTTCTGCTCGGCCACGCGGTCGGGATAGGCCTTGAGGTCCACGAACCCGAGCGGGTCGAGCGACTCGAGACCGGCGTCACGCTCCTCGAAGCTGTCCGCGTCGAGGAGGCTGCCCAGGCGCATGTCGACGCGCAGCCGGAAGTGATGGCCGCACTTGGGGCAGACACGCTGGTTCTGCTCGAGCTGCTTGTTGTAGACCATCTCGCTGCAACCGGGGCACTTGGTCCACAGGTCCGAGCGGGACGAGTCGGGACGCGGGCGGAAGGGCCACTGGATGGGCATCAGAGCAGCCCGCCCGATGAGCGCGATCGACGCCACACCACCAGCGCGGCACCGGCGATCGGGTAGCGCCAGCGAGACTCCCGAGGCGATGGCGCCACCGGCCAGCAGACGGCGGCGCGCGGCGGCATCGAAGCCGTTCGCCGGGGGCGCCTCGAGGTCGCTCGAGGGCCGCAACGGGGTCGGCTCGGGCAGCGCCGTGACGGCAGCCGCGGAGCCAGTGTGTGCCGCTCGGCCCGCCGCGGCCAGCCGCGCCGCCAGCAGCTCCTCGAACCCGAACCGGGGATGCATGCGCGGCAGAGCACCTCGCAACAGGCGTGCTGTCGCGACCAGCTCACCCTCGTCGGGCAGGGCGGGCGCCGGCGAGCCCCGCAGGAGCGTGTCGATGGCTGCATCGAGTCGCGCCGCCGTTTCGATCCGTTCGGTCATGGCTCCAGCCGCCGCCGCACCGACAGCAGCGAACGGTGGATGAGCACGCGGACCGCCCCTTCTGACTTGCCCATGATCTCGCCGATCTCGCGTGCACTGAGCTCGTTGACGAAGCGCAGCACGAGGGCTTGGCGTCGCTCGGGCGGTAGCTCCATCACGGCGCGCAGGGCTCGCTGCGCCTCGACGCGGTTCTCGGCGGTGGTCGCCGGATCGTCGCGGGCGGGCAGCTCGAGCGCCAGCTCCAGCGGGTCCTGCGGGTGGCGCCGCTCACGCCGGCGTTCGTTGGCGATGACGTTGCGCGCGATGGCGTAGAGCCACACCCTGAAGGTCGAGTCGCCACCCTCACCCTGCTCGCGGAAGCGGGGCAGCGCAGACAACGCCTTCAGGAACACCCACTCGGTGATGTCCTCGGCGGCGTTCGCGTCGCGTGTCTCGTAGAGCGCGAGACTGTAGATCTGTGCCACGTACTTCCGATACAGCTGCTCGAAGGCGCCAGGATCCCGTTTGGCAGCCTCCACCGCCGGCCGATCCGAATCGAACGGAACGACGACAGCCGCAGCCGAGGAACGCCCTCTCCCCTTCCAAAACACCGGGGAAGTCTAGCCGTTACAGGGGTCAGGCCGCGTCCAGCACCTGACAGCGCACCACGTCCCCGACAGAGATCGCTGCCAACGGCTGACCCGGTCCGGTCCGCACCAGGAGCGCGCCGGTCTCCCGGTCGATGCCCACGCCCGTCCCGCTGGTGGTGCCCGCGTCCGTTTCCACGTCCACCGCGGCACCCGTCGTGATCTGTGCGTCCGCCCAGCGCAGTCCATCGAACCGCCCCGCGGACAGCGCCTCGTACAGCGGGCCAAGGCGCTCGAGCCACGCCGCCAGCAGAGCCTCGCGGTCGATACGGCGTCGGCCCGACGCCTCCGACAGGCTCCACATCGTCTCGGCGAGGTCGGGCGGATAGTCAGCCGCCGGCCAGTCGACGTTGACACCCAGGCCCACGATCGCCGACACCACGCGATCGCCCTGCAGGCTCGCCTCGCTGAGCACACCCGCGACCTTGCGCATCCGTCCCCGGTGGATGGCGACGAGGTCGTTGGGCCACTTCAGGGCGAGCCGATCGGCGGTCGGTCCCAACAGCGACGTGGCAGCGCCCAGCATCGCGAGCGAGGCGATGGCCGCCAGGCGCCAACCATGCACGGCCGCGAGCTCGCGAGGCAGGAACCCAGCCGAGACCAGCAGCGCACTGCCGGGACGATCGGTCCAGATGCGGTCGAGACGTCCGCGGCCGTTCGTCTGCTCGTCGGCGACCGCGACGCAGACCTCGGCGAGGCCTTCCTCCAGCCAGCCACGGACGACCGACTGCGTCGAGTCGACGCTGCCGAGCCGTTCCAGGCGGGAGACGAACGGCGGAAGGTCGCCCGCCATCTCAGCCAGCGCTCGCCTCGGGCGCGGCGTCGACGGTCTCCGGCTCCTGCAGGCGGAACGTGCGGTGGATGGCCTTGGCCGCGGCGTCGATCTGGTCTTCGCTGATGATGCAGGTGATGCGGATCTCGGAGGTCGAGATCATGCTGATGTTGATGCCCTCGTCCGCCAGCGCGCCGAACATCTGTGCGGCGTAGCCGGGGTGATTGTGGATGCCCTCGCCGACGATGCTGACCTTGGCCACGGCCGCATCGGTGCGGACGCCCTCGAAGCCGAGCTCGTTGGCCAGCAGCTCGAGCAGGCGCTCGGCGCGGGCGAGGTTGGCGCGCTCGACGGTGAACGACAGGTCCGTGCTGCCGTCGTGCCCGACGTTCTGCACGATCATGTCGACGTTGAGGCCCTGGTCGGCCATCGGCTCGAAGATCGCTCGCGCGATGCCGGGGCGGTCGGGGACTCCCACGATGGTGACCTTGGCCACCTTGCGGTCGAGCGCCATGGCCCGGACCTTGTCTCGCAGCTCCACAGCCGATACCTCCTGGATGCTGGTGCCTGGGTGATCGCTGAACGTGGAGCGCACCCGGATGACGACGTCGTTGACCCAACCCAGCTCCACGGCGCGCGTCTGCATCACCTGTGCGCCCTGGTGGGCCAGCTCGAGCATCTCTTCGTAGCCGATCTTGGGGATGAGCTGTGCGTCGGGCACGACGCGCGGGTCGGCGGTGAAGATGCCCTCGACATCGGTGTAGATCTCGCAGGCGTCGGCACCCAGCCGAGCGGCGAGGGCCACCGCGGTGGTGTCGGAGCCGCCACGCCCCAGCGTCGTCACCTCGCCGGTGGCGAAGGTCTCATCGGTGGAGCCCTGGAAGCCGGCGACGATGACCACCCGGCCACGCTCGATCTCGCGGCGCATGCGCGCGGGGTCGATGTTGGCGATGCGGGCGCGACCGTGGCTGGTGTCGGTGCGGATGCCCGCCTGCGGCCCGGTCAGCGAGATGGCCTCGATGCCCTGCGCATGCAGGGCCATCGCCACCAACGTGCCGCTCATGTGCTCGCCGGTGGCCAGCAGCAGGTCCATCTCGCGGGGATCGGGCTCATCGGTGATGGCCGCCGCCAGCTCGGTCAGGTGGTCGGTCGTGTCGCCCATGGCGCTGACGACGACCACCAGGTCGGCGCCGTCCCGGCGGTCGCGGGCGATGCGTCCTGCGACATGGCGGATGCGCTCGGCGTCGGCCAACGACGAGCCGCCGTACTTCTGAACGATGAGAGCGGGCATGCGGCGAGTCTACGCGAGTACGCGGGATGACCGGCGGGGCCGGAGGTCACCGTCCTCGATGACGCGGGCACCCTCTGCGCGGGCCGCCTGGACCGCGGCGTGGCCACTCATCCCCAGCTGCTGGGCGCGGCGCTCCATGGCTGCCGCGATGGTGGCCGCCGCGGCCACATCCTCGCTGAAGGCGATGACCGTCGACCCGGCGCCCGAGAGGCAGGCACCCCGGGCACCCGCCGCGAGCGCCGCCTCGATGAGCTCGGGCAGCTCGGGGTACGCCTGCGCCCGGTAGGGCTCGTGCAGGCGATCGACCGTCCCGGCCGCCAGCAGGTCGAAGCGACCCTGGCTCAGTGCTGCCAAGGTCAGCGTCGCGGCACCCACGTTGTGCACGGCGTCGGCGAAGGGCACGCTGTCCGGCAGTGCCGCCCGCATGGCAGCGGTGGAGAGGTGCTTGTCGGGGATGTAGAGCGCCGCCAGCAGCTTGTCGGGCGGGTCGAAGCGAAGCGCTCGCGGCACGCCCCCGACCTGTGTCACCACGCAGAGGCCGCCGTACACGGCCGCGGCGGCGTTGTCCGCGTGACCTTCGGCCGCCGCCGCCAGCTCCAGCATGCGCTCCCGCCCGAGCCCGCCGCCACAGAGCGCATCGGCGGCCACCAGCGCCGCCACGGTTGCGGACGCCGATGAGCCCAGGCCCCGTGCGACAGGGATGGCGTTGTCCATGCGCACGCGCCAGCCGGCCCCGTCCGGGTCGATGCCAGCTGCGGCCAGCCCCTCGAGCAGCGCGCTGATGAAGCGATTGCGACGACCGGTCGGCAGCTGACCTGCCCCCTCGCCGACGACGTCGACCCAGACGTCAGGCTCGGACGCGAGCGGCACCGCCGCCACGTCGATGGTGGTGGCCAGGTCGAGCGCCATGGCCAGGGCGTCGAAACCGGCTCCAAGGTTGGCGGTGGTCGCGGGCACGTCGACGGTGACACTGCGCCCCACGAGGTCGGCGCCCGAGCGCGGAACGCTCACCAGCCGAGCGCGCGGCGAACGCCGTCGACGGATGGCTCAGCCTCCAGCGGGGGCTCCATCAGCCGCAGGCCGGTATCAGGATCCTTCAGGCCCATTCCCGTCAGCACCGCCACGATGGTCGCTCCGGGGTCGATGCGCCCGTCGCGCGCGGCCTTGCGAACGCCGGCCACCGACGCCGCGCTCGCCGGCTCGCAGAAGATGCCCTCGAGGCGTGCGACATCCCGATACGCCTCGAAGATCTCGTCGTCGCTGACAGCATCGATGAGGCCATCCGATTCGTCGCGCGCAGCGAGGGCCAGGTGGCCGCTGGCCGGGCGGCCGATGCGGATGGCCGTGGCGAAGGTCTGTGGGTCGTCGACGTCGTGACCCAGCACCAGCGGGGCGGCACCCTCGGCCTGGAAGCCGATCATGCGCGGGGCCGTTTCGACCAGGCCCATCGCGCGGTACTGCTTGAACCCGCGCCAGTAGGCGCTGATGTTGCCGGCGTTGCCCACGGGGATGGCGAGGTAGTCGGGCGCGCCACCGAGGTCCTCGCAGATCTCGAAGGCGGCCGTCTTCTGGCCCTCAAGACGGTAGGGGTTCACGGAGTTGACGAGTTCCACCGGGTAGTCCGGGTCGCGCTCGGCGGTCATCTCGCGCACGATCCTCAGGGCATCGTCGAAGTTGCCCTCGATGGCGACCACGCGGGCCCCGGCCGCGAACCCCTGCAGCAGCTTGCCGGCTGCGATCTTGCCCTTGGGCAGCACGATGACCGCCTCCAGGCCGGCGCTGGTGGCGTAGGCCGCGGCGGACGACGAGGTATTCCCGGTGGACGCGCAGATGACTGCGCGTGCGCCGCCCTCCAGTGCCTTGGCCACCGCGACCACCATGCCGCGATCCTTGAACGAGCCGGTCGGGTTCTGGCCTTCCACCTTCAGGTGCAGCTGGGGCACACCCAGGGCGCGTCCCAGGTTCCGCGCGTGGACCAGTGGCGTGAAGCCCTCGCCCAGCCCGAGTGGCGGCGTCTCCGAGGTGACCGGCAGGAAGTCGGCGAACCGCTCCATCAGCCGGGGGCGGCGACCCATGCTGGACTGCTCGGCCCGCAGCTGCCGCAGGACCTGGCTCATGCGCATGTCCTAGGCGTCCGCGAGGATGGGGTAGACCGTGATGGCGTGCTCGAGTGGACCGAGCTTGGCCATCAGCTCGGTGAGCCGGATGGGTGCCGTCACGAAGCCCTCGTCGGTCGTGGCCAGGGCCAGCTCGCGGATGGCATCGCTGAAGCCGGCCACGCCGAGGCCCTGCACGACCACCAGCCAACCCTGCTCGCCGGCCAGGTCGTCGGCGATGTCGATGTCCGCGGCCGGCGGCAGCTGCGCCCACGTGGAGCCGCCGCCGCGTGACAACGCGAGCACGTCGGCGAGGATGGCCGACGACGTGGCCGCGCCACCGGCGCCCGGTCCCCGCATGGCCACGCGGCCCACCGAATCGGCGCTGATCTCGATGACGTTGGTGACGCCGTGCGTGGAGCCGATGGTCGAGCTGGCGGCGACCGCCATTGGCGTCACGCCCCCGCGCAGCGCGCCGTCGGCCAGGCGCTCCGCGCGCGCGATCAGCTTGATGGCCATGCCGAGGCGGGCAGCGGCGCTCATGTGGCTGCGTTCCAGGCCCATGATGCCGACGTGCTCGCTGCCACCGGTCAGCGGCAGGGATCTGCGCACGGCATCCACGTCGGCCCAGCCACCCCACGCCAGGCGCGACAGCAGCACAAGCTTATAGGCCGCGTCGTAGCCCTCGACGTCGCTGCTGGGGTCGGCCTCGGCGAAGCCGCGGGCCTGCGCCTCGACCAGCACATCGTGGTACTCCCGCGCATCGGCGGCCATGGTGCTCAGGATGTAGTTGGTCGTGCCGTTGAAGATGCCGCGCACCTGGTCCACCCGGTTGGCGGCGAGCTCCTCCACGAGCGGCCCGAGGACGGGGACCCCGGCGAGCACGGCGGCCTCGAACCTGAGCGAGACCTCGCCATCGCGCGCCGTCGCTTCCAGCTCACGTCCGCGCCGCGCCACCAGGTCCTTGTTGGCCGTCACCACGCTCTTGCCGGCCGCGAACGCCGCCAGCACCGCGTCGCCCGCCACGCCGGCCCCACCGATGAGCTCGATGACGACATCCACCTCGTCGCCCAGCAGCTCCTGGTAGTCGGTGACCTGGCGGACATCGTCGGGGATGGATAGCCCGCGCTCACGCTCCAGGTCGAGATCGGCCACGCCCACCAGCTGCGGAACACGGTGCCCGCGGGCAGCGACCTCGGCTCCCCAGGCCGGGTCCAGCAGCCGCCCCGCAACCGCGGTACCGACCGTGCCCAACCCGACGAGCGCGACCCGCAAGCCGCTGGTGCCAAGGGTGGTCTGCGGGGAGGTCGTCTTCATGTCCGAGGCATCATGATCCATGCCCCGATCGTAGCGCAGCGCTCGCCTGCTAGAGTCGAGCGCCGACGGATCCGACGACCCCACGCACCCGGAGCACACCTGCGAGCCCATGACCGACACGATGCCTGAACGCGCGACCCCCATCCCCGGCAGCGGCCAGCGGGTGTTCTCCGGGGTGCAGCCCTCCGGACTGCCCCACGTCGGCAACCACCTTGGCGCCTTCGCCAACTACATCGCCATGCAGCACGGCTACGACGCCATCTACTGCATCGTCGACTACCACGCGCTGACCTCGACCCACGACGCTGAGCTGATCCGTCGAAACACGCACGAGATGGCACTGGGCCTGCTGGCCCTGGGCCTGGAGCCCGAGCGGGCCGTGCTCTTCCGTCAGTCCGATCGGCCCGAGCACCTCGAGCTCATGTGGCTGCTGGCGTCGGTGACGCCGACCGGCTGGGTGGAGCGCACGCCGTCCTTCAAGGAGAAGCGCCGCAGCCAGCCCGATGACGTCAACCTGGCGCTGCTCAACTACCCCGTCCTGCAGGCCGCCGACATCGCCATCTACAAGGCCCAGTTCGTGCCCGTGGGCAAGGACCAGGCCGCGCACCTGGAGCTGGCGCGCGAGATCGTGCGCGCGTTCAACGCTCGCTACGGGCCGGTCTTCCCGGAGCCACAGGCGGTGTTCAGCGATGCCCCCATCGTCAAGGGCACCGACGGCGCCACCAAGATGTCCAAGTCGCTGGGCAACGTCATCGAGATCTTCGCCGACGCCGATGTCATCAGCCGGCAGATCATGAGCATGGTCACGGACACCGAGCGCCAACGTCGCACCGATCCCGGCCGACCGGAGGTGTGCAACGTGTGTCAGCTGCACCGCATCTTCAGTCCCCACGACTACCAGGACATCTGGGAGGGCGAGCGCAGCGCGCGCACCGGCTGCGTGGACACCAAGCGACTGCTGGCCGAACGCATGCTGGACTACTTCGGCGAGGCTCGAGAGCGCTACGCCGAGCTCAAGGCCCAGCCGGGGCTGGTCGAGGAGATCCTCGCCGCCGGGGCCAGCCGGTTGGCGCCGCTGGCGGCCGAGACGCTGGCCGAATGCCACGATCGCATGGGGCTGGCGCCGCGCAACTGATGAGCGCGAGCCCGCTCGTCGCCACGCTGGTGAGGCCCGCGACGCAGAGTAGACTCCGGCCATGATGTCCCGGCTCGTCGAGCAAGAGGGGCGCTGGATCCGCGCCCTCCTGGTCCTGGCCACGCTGACCGTGGCGCTGGTCTTCGCCGGCCTGGCCGCTGACGTCATCGTCTACTTCAGCGACATCATCCTGATCGTGGTGATGGCGTGGGTCTTCGCCTTCGTCCTCTCGCCGCTCGTCGATGGCATCAAGCGCCTCCTGCCGGCGGCGCCACGCACGCTGGTGGTGGTGCTCGTCTACGGCCTGCTGTTCCTCATCCTGGCCGTCCTCGGGCTCATCATCGCGACCCAGCTGGGCAACTCCATCGTGGCCTTCACCGACGAGCTGCCGACGCTGCAGGAGCGTATCCCCGAGATCGTCAGGCCGTGGCAGGAGCAGCTGCGCGAGCTGGGCCTGCAGGTCGACCTGGTCCTCGTGCTGGACGAGACGCTGCAGCAGATCGCCTCCTCGTCGGGGCAGTTCGTCGGTCCCCTGCAGGACATCGCCTTCGCCAGTCTGGGGATGCTGGGCAACCTCATCTTCATGATCTTCCTGTCGCTCTTCATCGTCATCGACAAGGACCGCCTGCTCGCGTTCGTCAACCGCGTCACACCGCCGCGCTACGCGCCCGAGGTACGACTGTTCCAGACCAGCGTGGCCGCCTCCTTCGGTGGCTTCATCCGTGGCCAGGCCATCCAGGGCGTGGTCTACGGCGCCATCGCGGCGGCCGGCAGCCTCGCGCTCGATATCGACTACATGCCCCTCACCACGGCGCTTGTGGCGATCTTCCAGTTCATCCCCTTCTTCGGCCCCTTCCTGTCGTGGGCGCCGCCGGTGGTGGCGGCCATCCTGACCCAGCCCGACGCGCTCGTCCCCATCGTCATCGTCATGGCCGTGGGCTGGTTCATCACCATGAACATCGTGCAGCCACGCGTCATGGCCAGCTCAGTCGGCATCCACCCCGTGGTCGTGCTGGTGTCCGTGCTCATCGGCCTGCGCCTGCAGGGCGTCATCGGCGCCGTGTTCGCGATCCCCGTGGCGGCAGTCATCTCAGCCTTCTTCTTCCACTACCTCAACCGCTCCCAGGGCGGCCCGCGTGACGTCGCCAGCCGCGCCGCTCGCCGCCTCGAGGAGCGCGAGGGCCGGCCGGTGCGCGTGCCGACGCCGCCGGCGGTAGGCGTCCCGTCGGTCGCTCCGGCGACGTCCCCATCCCACGCACCCGAAGCCCCCAAGGAGTCCCCGTGAACGACGATCAGGAGCAGGCAGCCACCGACCCAGAAGCACCGCCGTCTGCCCGCGCCCGCAGCGGCGCGCCGGTCGACGCGCTCACCGGCAGCCTTGGCGAGCGGCTCGAGCGAGGCCTCGGAGAACGCTACATCCCCACCGCGCGCGCCACTCCCCGCCAGGCCAGGCCGCTGTCGGAGTGGGATACGCGGCCACGCATCCTCGTCACCAACGATGACGGCATCGAATCACGTGGCCTGCTGGCGCTGAAGCAGGCGCTCGAGGCCATCGGCGACGTCTACGTCATGGCGCCCGATACGAACCAGTCGGCCGTGGGTCACTCGATGACCTTCATGCGTCCCCTGCGGGTGCGCCAGCGCGTCCTCGATGACGGCTCCCCCGGCTGGTCGGTGGACGGCTCGCCGACCGACGCGGTCAGCCTTGCCTTCCTGGGCTACTTCGGCATCAGCTTCGACCTAGTCGCGTCCGGCATCAACTACGGCTCCAACCTGGGCGACGACATCACCTACTCGGGCACCGTCGGCGCCGCCATGGAGTCGGTCCTCTCCGGCTGCCCTGCCTTCGCCATGAGCCAGGAATACGAGGGCGAG
>CAVORC010000024.1:0-10573 GCA_963698505.1 uncultured Chloroflexia bacterium
CTGCTACGACCCCTGCATCAGCTGCGCGACCCACTTCCTGCGGCTGGAGATCGAGCGCCTCTAGTGCCGCTCGCAGACGAGGTGCCGGGCTATCTCACGGGCGCGCCTCGCGGGGTGGTGGTGTTCGCCTGCGGGGACCCCCTGCGTGGCGACGACTCGGTGGCGCCGCTCGCCTGCACGTCGCTGCCGCCGGAGGTCCTGGCGCGCGCGGACGTGAAGCTCATCGGCGCCCTGGAGGCGGAGTATCTGCGGGACATGCCCGCGGGGGTGCGTGCCGTCATCGTCGATGCTGTCGTGGGCCCGCCGCCAGGGCAGCTCGTGGAGCTGGACCTGGCCGAGATGAGCGGCCGCGCCGAGAAGGTCGTGACCACCTCGACCCATCAGCTGCCGCTCGACCAGGTGGTGGCCATCGCCCAGCTGCTGCGCGATGAGCCGGTCGTGGGGAGGTTCGTCGGTGTCGGCATCGAGGCGGTGGCCATCGGCGAGGAGCCGACGGCGTCGGTGGCAGCGTCGGTCCCTGTTCTGCGCGACGCGGTCGCACGGGCGGTGCTGGAGCTCGACGCGGGCGACTGAGCAGCCTCGGCGAGCTCGTTCGTCTCGCGCCTTCGACAAGCGTGGCACGGGCATGCCCACCGCGTCCCCGGTGCGACCACGCCAGAGCCGAGCAGCGGCTGTACTCGGTCGTGTGACAGACTGCCGCGCATGACCGAGCGACGCATCGACGTACCCGGCGGCCGGCTGGCGGTCCACGACTTCGGCGAGGGCCCGGCCATCGTGCTGCTGCACGCGGGCATCGTGACCAGCTGGGCGTGGGAGCCGCTGACCCCGTTCCTGCTCGATGCCGGGTACCGGGTGGTGGCCTTCGACCGCCGCGGTGCCGGCGACTCGAGCACGCAGGACGTGGCGTTCTCCAGCCGTGCCGACACCACCGCTGTGCTGGATGCCCTGGGGCTGGGTCGAGCCGCCTTGGTGGGCAACTCGGTGGGCGGCCAGATCGCGCTCGATACGGCCATCGAGGCTCCCGACCGCGTCACCGCGGTCGTGACCATCGGCTCCATCGTGCCCGACCACTTCCCTGGCATGACGCCGCAGGAGGAGGCGGTCGAGGCTGAGCTGGAGCGAGCCGAGCAGAGCGGCGACCCTGACGCCATCGCCGACGCGGACGTGCGCGCCTGGGTCGACGGCCCGGGTCAGCCGCCCGACCGCGTACCCGAGGACATCCGCGAGCTCGTGCGTGAGATGGATCGCGCCCTCAACGAGCCGGGAGTGGTCCGCGGGCGCCCGCTCCCCATGCGCCCTCCGGCATCTGAGCAGCTCGAACGCCTGACGATGCCCGTGCTGGCTGTGGCCGGCGAGCTGGACTTCTCCTATCACGTCGCCTCGGCGCGCTACCTGCAGGACAACGCCCCCGACACGCGGGCCGTGATCATGCCCGACGTGGCCCACATGGTCGGCCTCGAGGCGCCAGGGGAGCTGGCGGCGCTGATGACTGACTTCCTCGCGCCCCTTCCGCGCTGGCGCTAACGTACCATCGGCCTGTGACCGCTCGGCGCAAACCTCGCGATATCGGCAACGGCCTCGTCGGTGCCTCGTTCGGCAGCGGCGGCGAATGGCTGAGCCTCGGCACCGTGCACCCGGAGGCCGGCTTCGTCGAGCTCACCGGGCTGCCGCTCTTCGCGCCCGAGTGGCGCAGCGACCCGGTGGCGGTGCGGCGCTATCGCTCCTGGATGCGCCGGGAGGAGCACGCCTTCCTGCACGTGGACGCCGGGCGTGCCACCGTCACGACTCGCCAGGACGCGCCGCGCGGCACGCGTGGCGTGGTGCAGCGCCTGGTCATCAGCGCATCGTTTCGAGAGCGTCCCGCGGGCATCCGCATCCGGCTCAACGGCTACCTCGGGCCGCCGGCGCTGGCCGAGACCACCGAGGTCGATCCCCCGCCCGAGCCCGAGACCAAGTCGCGGGTGAAGGTTCGCGAGGGCACGCTGCGGGTCAACGGCGAGGGCGGTCCCGTGATCGTGCAGGCGTGGATGCGCAAGGGCGGCGAGTCGTCGCGCGGCTCGACCGAGGGCCGCTCGGACATGCGCATCGCCTGGAAGGTGCTGCGCCGGCGCATGCCCACCGCGGTGGCCTGGATCGACTGGCCCGGCGATGCCGCCGAGGTCCATCTCGACATCGCCTGCACCTTCGACTCGCCCGCTGCGGAGCTGCCCGAGTGGTGCGCTGGCGAGCGCCTGAGCCCGCCGCCGCGCTCCGCCGAGGCTGCCCGCGAGGAGCTGCGGCCACTGCTGGTGCCAGCCCGGCTGGTGAAGTCGCTCGGGCGCATGAACCAGCGCGCGGCGACGTACACGCGCGGGTGCACCGCCCTGCAGGTCAGCGGCGCCGAGCGGGTCATCCTTGCCGACCACCGCATCCTGCCGCTGTCGTGGACGCGCGACGCCTACTGGCAGGCACGCCTGATGCTGGCGACGTGGGGCCGCGGCGGCCACGATGACGACGAGCGCATCGTGGCCGATCACCTGCGCTGGCTCTTCCTGCGTTGCGAGCGGCCCGATGGCCGCTGGGTGCGCAGCCACTACGCCGATGGCCGCCGCAAGGACCACCCCCTGCCGTCCGATCAGCAGCTCTACCCACTCCTGGAGCTGACCGACTACCTGGCCGCCACGGGCCGCCTGCCGGATCTGCCGCCCGAGAGCACGTGGAGCGACCTCGCCGGCACGGCCTGGTCCGCGGCCCGGGAGGCCGTCGACGAGCAGACGGGTCTCATGCGCACCGATGAGAACGCTGCCGACGACGCGCCGACCTATCCCTACCTGCTGTCCGACCAGGTGCTGCTGTGGCACACCGCGCGTCGACTGGCGCAGGTCGCGCTGAGCCTCGGGCTGGACAAGGCTGCACTGGCTGAGGTGGAGACCCGCGTGCGCGCAGCCGTGACCGAGCACTTCGTGGTCGATGGGCCGCTGGGCCAGATGTGGGCCTACTCGGTCAACGGCCGTGGCGGGATCGAGCGCTACATGGACGCCAACGACCTGCCCGCGGCGCTGGCTCCGCTGTGGGGCTTCTGCAAGCCCACGGACAAGATCTGGCAGGCCACGCTGCGCTTCGCCTTCGACCCGGAGAACCCCGGGTTCGTCGACGGGCCGTACGGTGGGTTGGGGTCACGCCACACGCCCGGCACATGGTCGTTGGGCGACATCATGGGCTGGGTCGCCTTCGGGCTGATGGAAGAGCCCGGCGCTGCCGATGCCGCGCTCGAGCGACTGGCCCAGACCGCCTTCTCCGATGGCATGCTCCCGGAGGCCTACGACCCCGAGGGCTCCAACGCCGCGGTACGCCACTGGTTCGCCTGGCCCGGCGCGGCGCTGGGGGCGCTGCTGCTCGACCACGCCGCCCGCGACACCGGCGAGTAGCAGCGCTCGTCGCTGCTCAGCTGTCGGTCGGCGCGGGCTCCAGCGCTGCGCCGGCGACGCGCAGATCGGTGGCGAATGACTCCAGCGCCTCCGGCCCGTCGACCATGCCATCGATGAACGACTGCACGCGCGAGATGCCCAGCTCACGATAGTCGCCGTACAGGTCGATCCGCTGCTGTCCCGGCGTGCTCACGCCGGGTGACTCACGCCAGGTGTGCACGGAGAGCGCCAGCGAGGCCGGGTCGCGACCGATCTCCTCGCAGCGCGAATGGATGATGGGCAGCGCCTCCGCCACCTCGGGCGGGGTCAGGCCGTCGAGGTTGAGCTCGTCGGCGAAGCGAGCCGCCAGCCGCCAGGTCACCTCAGGACCATTGCCGCCCACCATGATCGGCACGCGTGGCTGCTGCAGCGGT
The DNA here is from genome assembly GCA_963698505.1 of uncultured Chloroflexia bacterium. Taxonomy (GTDB): domain Bacteria; phylum Chloroflexota; class Limnocylindria; order Limnocylindrales; family CSP1-4; genus JAFMJV01. Next base: position 3,821 of record CAVORC010000024.1, read on the forward strand.
TTGGGCTGGTTGATGGCCCCCGCCACGCGCGCGTAGCGGCCCTCGAACGTGGCCCGCTCGGCACCCGGCAGCAGCATGCGGGTGATGACCTCGAGGTGGTCGCGCAAGGCCGCCAGCCGCTCGCGGGTGGAGGGGTAGTCGTAGCCGAAGGCCTCCCATTCCTCCTGCTTCCAGCCGGCACCGATGCCCAGCTCGGCGCGGCCGCCGCTCACGACATCGAGCGTCGAGATCATCTTGGCCGTGAGCGCCGGGTTGCGGAAGCCCGTGCAGATGACGATGTGGCCGATACGCACCCGCCGGGTCAACGCCGCCAGCGCGGTCAGCGCCACGAAGGGCTCCAGCACGACGGTGTCTTCCGGCTGCGGCCAAGTGTGGAAATGGTCGTACATCCAGACCGACTCGAAGCCGAGCCGCTCGGCCTGCTGGGTCACCTCGACGGTTCGCTGCCAGGCGTCCGCCCCGGCCCAGCCGCGGTACTCCAGCACCCAGCCCTGTGGCACCACGATCCCGATCTTCACGGCGACTCCTCGACTCCTGAGGCGGGTCTAGCGCGAATCCCGGTAGCGCTGGGCCGCCTCCGCGCGCTTGCGCACGTTCAGCTTGTGCAGGATGTTGCTGACGTGCGTCTCTACCGTGCGCGGCGAGATGATCAGCGCCGAGGCGATCTCGCGGTCGGTCAGCCCGTCAGCCAGCATGCGCAGGACGTCGTTCTCGCGCGGGGAGAGACCTTCCAGCGCACCGGAGCGCCCCGTGCGGCCCTTGCGCGCGGCCTCGACGAAGTGGCGCATCACGCGCGCGGCATAGCGGCGCGACATGGCCAGCTCGCCCTTCTGCGTGCCGCGCAGCGCTCGCAGCAGGGCCTCCGGGTGCAGGTCCTTGGTCAGGTAGCCGGCAGCGCCACGGGCGAGCGCCTCGATCATGTCGCGCTCGGAATCGGACACCGTCAGCATCACGATCTTGGTGTCGGGCAGGCGGGGCGCGAGCTCCTCCAGCATCTGGATGCCGTTCATGCCCGGCAGGTCGATGTCCAGCAGCATCACGTCGGGCCGTACGGCCAGCGCCAGGGCGAAGGCGTCCTCGGCCGTGGCGGCCTCCCCGACCATCTCCACGTCGGGGGCGTCGATGGCCTGGCGCACCGCAGAGCGCACGAGCGCGTGATCGTCCACGAGCATCACGCGCAGGGTCGGCTTCACGGTCCCCGGGCTGGCAGTGGCCACGCTGCGCGGCTCCTCGATGGTCATGACCTCGCTAGGTTTGCATACCCGTGGGCTTGACGTCAGGGGCACTCGTCGTGCCCGGCATCAGCGTGACCGCTTCGACATCGGCGTCCCCCGCGTCCAGGACGCCGGGTGGCGCGAGGGCCTCCGGTAGTGGCTCGTCCGCCTGTCGCGGCGCCATCGGCGTGCGCTCGCTGGTCTCGGCTGCGCTCGCCACGCCCGACGCGACGAGCGGCGCACGGACCTCGATGGACGTGCCGCCGGAGATCTCCGATGCCACCGTGAGGCTGCCGCCGATGAGGCGTGCCCGCTCGCGCATCCCCTGCAGCCCCATGCCGCGATCGAAGGCCTCAGCTTGGGCGAAGCCTCGGCCGTTGTCGGTGATGGTGAGCGTGAGCTCGCCGTCGGCCACCTCCGCGCTCACCCGCACGAGGGTCGCGTCGGCGTGCTTGCGCACGTTGTTGAGCGCTTCGCTCACGATGCGCAGCAGCTCCACCTGCACCCTCGGCGCCAGTGACGAGGGGATGCCGGTGGCGGCGGTGAACTCGGCACGCAGCCCGGAGGCTTCCTCGAAGTCATCGACGGTGCGCACGAGCATGTCGGCGAAGGGGACGTCGCCCTCCAGGCTGGAGCGCATGGTCACGAGGGCCTCGCGAGCCTCGATGATGGCGGCATCGAGCGCGTTGGTGACCTCGTCGGCCAGCGGTCGATCGTCCTCGGAGAGCGTGGAGCTGAGCCGCTCGAACTTGAGCTTGGCGAACCAGAGATGCTGCGCCAGCCCGTCGTGGATCTCTCGCGCCAGGCGGGCGCGTTCCTCGAGCGTGGCCCGCTCGGCCTCGTTGACACGCATGCGGTCGAGCGCCATGTAGGCCGAGCGCAGGGCGCGCAGGTCGCTACGCTGGTCGGCGAAGGCTCCGGCGAGCAGGACCGTGTACGCCACCAGCCGCATGATGTCGCTGATGGTCACGAGGTTGGTGTAGACACTGGGCCAGAGCGCGTACTGCACCTCGGCCACGGCCAGGATGACGAGCCCGAGGGCGGTGAACGCGTCGCTGGTGGGACCACCGCGCGCCCAGGTGAAGCGGTAGAGCACGATGGCGGCGAGCAGGCCCGTGACCGTCATCACCACCAGGGCAAGGGCCACGCCGGTGAACCCGGGCAGGACGCCGAACTCGCCAGGCTCTGCCAGCAGCGCCGCCAGCCCCGCTGCCTCGATCAGGTCGGGCAGCAGGTCGCGGAAGGGATAGACCACGAGCGTGATGCCCACGATCACCGCGACCGGCAGGAAGACCACGCGGAAGCGCCGCTTGCTGCCGCCGTAGATGCCCATGAAGGCGGCGATGGCACTCATCATGAAGAGGCCGGACACGCTGATGCGCACGAGTCCAGAGACCCAGGCCGGGAGCTGCTCGGGCGCACCCAGCGTCATGCCCACGCGCGCGTCCACGCGGAAGACGATGAACAGCAGGGTGATCAGCGTGAACATCGCCCACAGCCCGAAGGCCGACGACTGCACGAACGAGGCCAGTCGTCCGGTCTCGCGGTAGCGCAGGTAGGTCAGCACGGCCAGGCCGGCCACCGCGACGAAGGTCAGGGCCGACAGCGCCACGTCGAGCGTGCGGTCCTTCATCACGATGTTCAGATCGGGATCGATCTGAGGCAGCAGCGTGGCGGTCAGCAGGATGCCAGCGGTCGCCAGCAGGAAGACGTCGAGCTGGATCGTCCGACGTCGCTGCCGTGTGGCGCGAGTGCTCTGCATGAAGGCGATGATAGGTCTCGCAGAAAATGCGAGAGCCGGACGCGCCCCAGCGCTGTCCGACTCTCTGCTCGCTCATTCCGACCCCGCCGTGAAGGGTCAAGGGGCGAGTGCTGTATGCAACCTGATGCATGCATCATGGCGTTCGGCGTTCCTGCGGTCATCCGTGCTGCTACGGAACGGCCTACTGAGTCAGGTGTCCGTAGCACCACGGATTGGCCACGCAGCCATACGGGCCGCGGCGGGCCCGAATGGTGACGACGCGCAACGCGCGTTGAAGAATCGTGAGGTCAGACACGGAGAACACCCGCAGGGGCGGGCCCGGGACGGCCGCGAAGCCACGCGGGGTCATCCGCGTAAGCAACGAGCCGCCGAGCTCGAGGTGGCTCGGCATCTGCGCGCTGCAGCGAGTGGCGGTACTGTGGGCGCGTGATGCTGCCGTTGGATGCCGCCGTCGCCCCCCGGCCGACCGTGGCGCGTAGCCAGGTCATCGCGCTGGCCCTGACCCTCGCCATCCTTGCGTTGCTGCTGCCCGCGTCCAGCGTGCAGGCCGCCACGAGCTACGACATGGAGGCTCGCTACGAGGTCGACTTCCATCTCGACTGGGACACGCGACGCGTGCGCGTCAAGACCGCCATCGACCTGCTCAACACCAGCGGCGGACCAGTCGATCGCCTCGAGCTGAACGCGGCTCCTGCCAAGCTGGGCAACCTCAAGGACCTTCGAGTGCGGGTGGATGGCGAGCGCGTGCCTGCGTCCACCACCGGCCAGACCATCAAGGTGCCCCTGGGGAAGACCCTCGGCGACGACGCGACGGCGAGGGTCTGGGTCTCGTACAAGGCACGCCTGGGCACCAGCGCTGCCGGTCGCGGCTGGTTCTTCGCCAAGCTGGGTGGTGTCGCGCAGGTCTACCGCTTCATCCCCTGGCTGAGTCGCCGCATCCCGTTCGGCTCGGGCAATCACGGCGAGCCCTGGCTCACACCCGTGAGCCCCTACGTCAGCGTCACCGTCAGCGCGGACCGCAAGCTGGTGTGGGCCACCAGCGGCCGTCGCGTGGCCAAGCTCGGCCCCAGGTCGTTCCGCTACGTGGCCACCGATGTGCGCGACTTCAACATCGCCGCCAGCCCCGGCTGGAGGACCGTGCGCGGTACCTCCAAGGACGGCCGCACCACCATCGTGGCGCACACACGTCGGCATGACGGCAAGCGCCTGGTCAGGCTCGCGCGCGAGGAGCTGGCGCGCTACGCGGCCATCACCGGCGTGCGCTATCCCCACGACACGTACCGCGTCGCCGAGTCAGGCGGCGGGCTGGCGATGGAGTCCCCGGCCATGATCTGGATCCCGGCCGCGCGGGCCGCGTACGACCATCCCTATCTCGTCTCGCACGAGACCGCTCACCAGTGGTGGTACTCGACCGTGGGCAATGACCAGTCCAGGAGCGCCTTCGCCGATGAGGCCCTGGCCGATTACTTCTCGCGCAAGGCTCGCCTGTCGCTCCGCAGCTCGCGCTGCGGGAAGGACCGGCTCGACCGCGAGATCCGCTCGTACTCGGAATCGTGCTACTTCGAGGTCGTCTACATCCAGGGGTCGAACTTCCTGGACCAGCTGCGCAAGGACTTCGGCAAGGCCAAGTTCAAGGCTGCTATCCGCGACTACACGCGGGACTACCGTCATGACATCGGCAGCAACTCGCGCCTCCTGGAGGCGCTGCGCGCGAGATTGGGCGACGGCGTCCTGAAGCGCTATCACAACCGCTTCCCCAGTCTCTACTGACGCTCTCGTTCCCGGCCGCCACGGCGGCTAGACTTGGCGTCATGATCTGCCGCGCCCAAGCATATGTCTGAAGCAGGTGAGCGCATCGCGGCTCGCGATGCCGACGGGGCGCCCATCCATCGTGGCTGGATGCCGCTGGCTGCACGACGGCGCTGGATCGAGCCGTTCGTGCTGGCGATGCTCGCGCGCCGTGACGCCTACGGCTATGCCCTGCTGGGTCGGCTCGACGAGATGCGCATCACCAACGGCCCGCTCGATGTCGGGCTGGTCTACCGCACCCTGCGCGATCTCGAGCGGATCGGGCTGGTGAGCTCAACCTGGGCGGACGAGTCGGCCGGCCCTCGCCGGCGCTCCTACGAGCTCACCCAAGCCGGCTACGAGGCGCTCGACGACTGGGCGGTCGTGATGCGTGAACGGGCCCGGCTCATCGGCGAGTTCAACGCCGACTACCTCGAGGTCGTGACCCGCCCCCGCGGCACGTCCGGCTAGCGCCCTGTCGTCCGCCGCTGCCGGCCGTCGCGCTGCCTACAGCGGCTCCGCCATGGCGTGCTCGAGCCCCGAGATGAGCTCGGCCTGCTCCTCCGCGGAAAGGTTGTGCTCGAGCACCCGCAGATACTCCTCCTCCTCCGCGAGGTGGACCTTGAGGAGCGCGTACAGGCGATAGAGCACGCGCCGTAGCCCGGCAGCTCCGGCCGGCCCCAGCGCGTCGGCGCGGATGGCCTCGCCGAACGTGCCCAGGCGCTCCACGAGTCCCTTGATGTCCTCGTGCTCGCGCCGCATCTGCGTCATCGAGTGGCGGTTCTGCATCAGCCGGTCGAGCTCGGGGTAGAGCGTCGTCTCGACCACCGCCACGTGCGGCAGCAGCGTCCCGGTGACGAAGCCGTAGAGCGTCTCGTAGCGATCCTCGAAGCGCGCCGGTCGCGGTCGCTCGTCAAGCATGTCCGCCAGCGCCGGCAGGCCATCGAGCATCGTGTCGATGCGTTCGTGGTGCTCATGGCCGGCCACAGTTACCGATGTCACGTCGCTCGTCCTCCCTGCTGCGAGTCGCGAACGATACCTCGCCGTCCGCCCGGCTCAAGCATGCGCCGCGGTCCCCAGTCGCTCGACAGGTCCATCCGGCCCCCATCAGGGGTACAATATGGCACAAGCATATAGATGGGTGAGCCATCTAGATAGATGTCGAGGCGAACCGGTCGACTTCCGGCGCCCAACCGAGGAGGCACGAAGGCCGCATGGACCGACCCGAGAAGCTGGTCATCATCGTCACCCACGGACCTGACGAGCCTGAGCTGGCCACGCTCCCGTTCGTCATGGCGGCCGGGGCGCTGGTGTCCGATATCGAGGTCGCGCTCGCATTCCAGGCAGATGGCGTCCGTCTCGTCACCAAGGGCGGCGCCGACGGCGTCCACGCCGAGTCGTTTCCCCCGCTGTCCGAGCTCATCGGCACCGTCGCCGAGATCGGTGGCCTGCTGATGCCCTGCTCGCCCTGCCTGGAGAACCGCGGCATCGGCGAGGAGGACCTGCTCGAGGGCGTCGAGGTCATCGGCGCGGCCCGCCTGGTGATCGAGATCGCGTCGGCCACCGCCACGCTCAACTACTAGCCAGCCACCGTCCAGTCATCACCGGAGGAACCATCGCCATGGAAGCTCAGCTCGATCCCGCCGGCCTGGCCGCGCTGCAGGCCGCCAAGGTCGCCGACGCCCGCGGTAGCGCCTGTCCCGGCCCGCTGCTCGAAGCCAAGAAGGGCATCGGCGGCGTCCCCGTCGGCGGCGTCCTTGAGATCCTCACCACCGACCCGCAGACCAAGTCCGACATCGGCGCCTGGTGCAACAAGGTCGGCCACGGCTTCCTCGGCGTGAGCGACGCGGACGGCTACGAGCGCGTCTTCGTCAAGCGCGCCAAGTAGGCCGAGGGCGGCATCGTCGAGGGGAGGCGAGCGCAGGCATGACAGAAGCCGCGGCCGTGGCGGCCGGCGCCGGCGTGGAGACGGGCACCCGGCCCACGCGT
>CAVORC010000025.1:0-35953 GCA_963698505.1 uncultured Chloroflexia bacterium
GCCTGGTGCGCGCTCTTGCCGTTGATCTCGACGGTGCCGGCGCTGGGCTCGATGAGGTCGCCCACGACGCGTAGCAGCGTCGACTTGCCGCAGCCCGAGGGGCCGATGAGCGAGATGAACTCGCCGGCCTCGATGTCGAGGTCGATGCCCTGCAGGGCGACGGTGTCATCCCCGTTCTGCGCTGGGAAGACCTTGTCGACGGCGGCAAGGTGAACGACGGGCGGCGAGGTGGCGGGAGTGGTCACAGGTTGGCCCCCGGGCGGTTGCGCAGGATGAGCACCTCGGCCGCTCGCACCGCGAGGTAGGCCACGATGCCAACGAGCGAGGCGATGAGGATGGTCGCCCACAGCTTCTCCGGGCCGGTGATGTACTGCTGGGTGAAGCTGATGATGGCCTTGCCCAGTCCGTCCTTCACGCCGCCCGGGCCCTCGCCGATGATGGCGCCGACGATGGCCGCGGTGCCGCCACCTTGAGGGCCGTGAAGAGGTAGGGCACCGAGGCCGGCATGCGCAGCTTGCGATAGACGTCCCACCTCGAGGCGCCGTAGGAGCGCATCAGCTCGAGTGCCCTCGGGTCAGGCGAGCGCAGGCCGCGCAGCTGCGCGATGGTCACGGGGAAGAAGGTGAGGTAGGTGGCGATGATGACGACGGCCGTGCGCCGCAGGCCGCGGCGGCACGATGATCGGCGCCAGCGCCACGATGGGGATGGCCTGGCTGGCCACGACGTAGGGCATGAAGGCACGCTCCGAGCGCGTGGAGTGGACGAAGACCGAGGCCAGCCGATGCCGATGAGGGCGCCCAGCGCGAAGCCGATGACGGCCTGGCCGGAGGGTGAACAGCGCCGCTCCCACGAGGAACGCGAGCAGGGACTCTCGGAGCCACGTTGGAAGGGCTCACGAGCTCGTACGGCGATGTCCCAGATGTGCGGCAGCTGACGGTCGCCCGCCTGCAGCACCTGGAAGGGCGGGTCGTGGAAGTAGTCGGCCCCGGTGCCCAGGATGTCCTCGAAGCGCCACGGGGTCACCGACCAGACCACTTGAAGGCCTCCCAGAGGAGGCCGGCGATGAGGAAGAACGCGACGCAGGCGAGGGTGGTGCGGGCGAAGGCCCCGGCGGCGTCTGCCAGCGTCCGACGATGCCCCGGCGCCGCCGTGCGGGACGGCGACGTCGTCGGCCACATCGCTCGATGTCGAGCGCGATCTCGCCCGCCTCGGGGTCGCCGAGGAGATCGCGCCGACGGTCGGCAGGCGACCAGGCGGACGTGTTGGGCCCCAGCGCGCGATAGGGCATGGGCACGCGTCGACCAGCGTCAGCTTCCGACGACGAGTCAGGCGGGCGCCCCGCCCGCGCTGCCGGCGGGTTCGGTGGCGTGGCCTGCTCGGGGCGCTCGTCGCTCATCGGTGGCTCGTGTCGGCCGTCTACCGGTCGAAATCCGGCGCTAGGCGCGCACACCCCTGTCGGCGAGGTCCAGGGCGGCATCGATGATCTCGAAGCCCTCGGCCATCTCCTCTTCGCTGATGGTCAGCGGCGGGTTGCAGTGGATGGTGTTGAAGCGGATGAAGGTGAAGAGGCCGTGCTCACGGAAGTACGCCCCGATGGCCTTCATCTCGTCCGACAGGCCCCCGTAGGGCGCCATCGGCTCGTAGGTCTCGCGGTCCCGCACGAGCTCGAGGATGCCGAACAGACCGATGTTGCGATGCGCGCCGACGCTGGGGTGCTTGGCCTTGAGGCGCGCCATGTGGTCGCGCATGACTTCACCCATGCGCGAGGCACGCTCGATGAGGCCATCCTGCTCGTAGACGTCGATGACCGCGAGGGCCGTGGCGCAGCCCATCGGATGGCTGTTGTAGGTCAGACCGCCGCCGAAGGCCTTGTCCTCGAAGGCGTCGGCGATCTGCCGGCGCATGGCCACCGCGCCAAGGGGCAGGTACGAGGACGTCAGGCCCTTGGCCATGGTGAGGAGATCTGGCACGACGCCCCAGTGGTCGACGGCGAACCAGGCGCCGGTGCGGCCGAACCCGCTCATGACCTCGTCGGCGATGAGCATGATGCCGTGCCTGTCGCAGATCTCGCGTACACCCTGCAGGTAGCCGTCCGGCGGGATGAGGATGCCGTTGGTGCCCACGACCGGCTCGAGGATGAAGCCGGCGATGGTGTGGCCGCCCTCGAACATGATCACTTCCTCGAGATCGGCGAGGGCCTGCTCGACCGGCTCCGGCTCCGGCCGGCCATAGCGATGCGGGTCAGGCGCGCGGTAGATCCCTGCCACGCCGGTCTCGCTGGCCCAGCGGCGCGGATCGCCGGTGGCGACCATGACCTGGCCGGTGGCGCCGTGATACGAGCGATAACGGGCCAGGATCTTGTGCCGGCCGGTGTACTGCCGAGCCAGCTTGATGGCATTCTCGTTGGCCTCGGCACCGCCGTTGGTGAAGAACACCACGTCCAGGTCACCGGGCGTGAGCTGCGCCAGCTTCTGGCCCAGTCGGGCACGGGGCTCGTGCGCCATGAAGGGGTTGGCGTAGGCCAGCTTCTGAGCCTGCGCCGCGATGGCGTCGATGACGCGCTGGTCGCCGTGGCCGATGTTGACCGACATCAGCTGGCTGTTCCAGTCGAGATACCGCTTGCCGTCGGTGGAGTAGAAGTACGAGCCCTTGGCCGTCTCGACGGGGATGGGGTCAGCTGCGCTCTGGGCGACCCACTCGAACAGCGTGTGCTTCTTCGACAGCGCCACGATTTCCTCGGCGCTCATGACCCCCCGGGTCTCCTCGACCATGTCGTCCACCTTCCGTTCCGCGGCGCGGGGGTCCCCCGGGCGGATCCGGTCCCGGGGTCGGCCTCTGCGCCGCTGCGTCCGGCGGAGTGTGCCACGGATGCCGCGTGGGTTGGGCCCCGAAGGCCACAAGTCGGTGCCAGCAGCCGGAAGTGAGACTGAGGCGTAACCGCGGGGCATCGTCCCCGCGACCGGGGCCAGGTCGAACGGCCCGCGGACGCGGAGGCCTAAGCGGCGGCCAGGAGCGTCTCGTCCTCGAAGAGCACCTCGACGAGCGGCGAGCGAGCGATGAAGTCCTCCGTCTGCGCCTGGCGGTTCCACGTCACGCAGACACGTGTCAGCACGGGACGGCGCTCCGCCTCGTCCGTCACGATGCGCGCCGTCGCCGGCAGGTCGGCCACCACGCGCTTCTTGAGATGGAAGATCAGCCGTGGATCAGCCGTGAGGTTGGCCAGCCACGCCCGCTTGCCCGGCAGGCCGGTGATGTACACGCGCCCGTCCTGGTAGAAAAAGACGATCTCGATGCGCCGCGGCTGCCCGGACTGGCGGCCAGTGGTGGTGATGTCGATGATGCCGCCGGCGCGCAGCGCGGAGACGATGTCGGCTCGTTCGGTCATGGATGGTCGGCCTCCGATGGGGCACCAGAGGGTACCGCGGCGCTGCTAGCATCGTGTGAATGCCTGATGACGCGGGAGGCCGCATCCCCTATCGACCTGCCCGCCTCGATCCCGCGGAGATGGATGCCCGTGCGGCCGACTTCTACGCCGAGATGGACCGACGTCGATCGGTGCGCGCCTTCAGCCCCGATCCAGTTCCCCGACACCTCATCGAGACGGCCATCCGGACCGCCTCGACGGCGCCCAGCGGTGCCCACCAGCAGCCCTGGACCTTCGTGGCCGTCGGTGACCCCGGCACCAGGTGGCACATCCGGCTGGCCGCCGAGGCCGAGGAGCGGCGCTCGTACGAGAGCCGCATGTCCGAGGAGTGGCTCGACGCCCTGGCGCCGCTGGGGACCGACTGGCGCAAGCCGTACCTGGAGACCGCGCCCTGGCTGGTCGTGCTCTTCGAGCAGATCCATGGCACCTTCCCCGACGGCGGCCACCGCAAGCACTACTACACGCGCGAGTCGGTGGGCATCGCGGCCGGCCTCTTCATCGCCGCTATCCACCACATGGGCCTCGCGACGCTCACGCACACGCCTAGCCCCATGGGGTTCCTCACCCAGATCCTCGATCGGCCGCGCAACGAGCGGCCGTTCGTGCTGTTCCCGGTGGGCTATCCGGCGGCTGACGCGACGGTGCCCGACCTGCGCCGCAAGACCCTCGACGAGATCTCGGTATTCGACCCGCAGCTGGTGGACCCGGACGAGGACTACTAGCCCCGTTTGTCCGCGCGCTGGCCGTGGCTACACCTGCTCGTCGTTGGCGGTCTCCGCCTCCAGCTCGCGAGCCAGCTCCTCGGTGCGGCGGTAGGCAGCGAAGACCGCCTCCGAGAGCACCGTGCGCAGGCCGCCCTTCTCCATCTCGTGGATGGCGGCCGCTGACGTGCCCGCGGGCGAGGTGACCATGTTGCGCAGGTACGCCGGGTGGTCACCGCTGGCCTGTGCCAGCAGCGTGCCGCCGAGCAGTGTCTCGATGACCAGGTCGTGGGCGATGTGGCGCGGGAACCCGAGGTGGACGGCCGCGTCGATGAGCGCCTCCATCACGAGGAACACGTAGGCCGGGCCGGTCCCGCTGACGGCCGTCGACATCGAGACGTACTTCTCGTCCTCGACCTCGATCTCCGCCCCCAGGCTGCGGAGGAGCGCCGCCGCCTGCTCGCGCTGCCGCTGCGTGACCTGTGGCGTGGCGCACCACACGGTCATGCCCTTGCCCAGCTGCGCCGGCGTGTTGGGCATGGCGCGCACGATGGCCTCGTGCCGCAGGGAGTTGCGCAGAGCCTTGGTCGTGGCGCCGGCGAGGATGGAGATGACGAGCTGCTCGGGGCGCAGGCACTCGGAGATCTCACGGCCGACGTCGGCGAGCATCTGCGGCTTGATCGCCAGCACCACCACGTCGGCCGCCTCGACAGCCTCGGTGTTGGAGGCCGTGGCCCTGATGCCGAGCTTGGCTACCAGCTCATCGCGGCGCTCGGCACGCGGATCGCTGGCGATGACCTGGGCCGCCTCGAAGCCGTGCACGGACAGCAGGCCGGCGATCATCGATTCAGCCATGACGCCGGTGCCGACGGTGGCGATGGTCGTTCCCTGCAGTGATGACACGCCCGCGAGTATAGGTCGCGAGGGTGGCCCCGCGGGGGTCGCGAGCGTGGCCGCGGGCGTCAGCCGCCCGGCGCCATCGCTTCGAGCACGGGCCCATGCTCGGGGGTGCCACCGCCAGCGCCGTGGCGATGAGCGGGATGATGGGGGGCGGTGGCGCTCCTGGGTCTACGCCGGCGCGGTGGCGACGCTACGCCGGCGTCAGGGCACGGCCGAAGACGAACGCGCTGAGCGTGACGTCGAGCTCGACCGAGGCGAACCCGGCCTGCAGGATGGCCGTCCGCAGGATGTCCGGCGCCAGAGGCTGCAGCGGACCCCCGGGGCCGGCGATCGGCTGCGCAGCGGGGCCACCCTTGGCCTCCACGAACAGGAACGAGCCGCCGGGCTTGAGCCAGTCACGCACGACCGGGAGGGCAGCGGTGATGCCAGCCGCTCCCAGCAGGTAGGCGGCGAAGACGGTGTCGACCGGCGTGTCCGGCGCGGCCAGCGGATCACGCTCGTGCAGGTGGGCCAGGAGCCCGTGGACCATCAGGCGTGTGCGCGCAGCGTCAAGCGACGCGGTGTCGGTGTCATAGAGCCACAGCTCCCCCTTCTCGGCGAGCAGCGCCGTCCACCAGCCCATGCCCGCGCCAAGCTCGACGATGACGCCGCCGCTGACAGTCTCGTCCAGCCAGCCGGTGACCTGCTCGAGCTCCATCGACCAGGGCCCGTCGTGGATGGGCCCGCGCGAGAAGCCGCCTCGGCGCAGGTACCAGTCCTCCCAGTCCCCGACCGCCACCGGGGGCGCCCCCTCGGTGACCGACGACCCCGGCACGCTCGACTCGGCAGCGGTCGCCGAGGCCGGCGCTGCGGCGGCAGCACGGTCGCGCAGGGCGGCTCGCAGGCGCATCCGCAGGAACTCGTTGCCATCCGCCCTGCCCAGGCACTCGGGGCACAGTCCGGCCCAGCCCTCCAGGTCCTCGGCAGCGCGTACCTGCCACGGCCGGCCGCACCAGAGGCAATCGAAGTCGCGTCGGAACACCATCGTCGGGACCTCAGCCGGCCGGGCGGTCGGACAGGTCGCGGCCGACGAGACGCATCGGTGCGAGCGGCAGCCAGCTCCCGACCGGGCCATCGCCGGCGAAGACATCGGGGGCGATCAGCTCGGCCAGGACCACGATGCCCTCGACCACGCGCGGGCCCGGATAGGCGAACAGGCCGCGGCCGTCGACGGCGAAGAACTCGCCCTCACGCACCGCTTCCAGCTCATCGAACCAGACCGGCAGGGGCGCAGCGTCGAGGGCACGGGCAGCGCCCGCCGCGTCGGTATCGCGCAGCGCGAGGACGAGCACCTGGGGCTCGACGTCGCGGACCTGCTCCCAGCTGGTCAGCGCCGACGGCTCGCCCTCACGCCCGAGCAGCTCCCATCCGCCGGCGCGGCGCACCATCTCCGGCACCCACCGTCCGCAGCCAATGGGCGGGTCGAGGCCTTCCAGCACGACGACTCGTCGCGTCGCGTGCGCCGGCCCGCGCTGCTCCACCTCCGCCAGGCGCTCACGCAGCAGCTCGACGAGGCCGACCGCCTCGTACTCCGATTCGGTGTAGGCACCGACGGTGGAGATGCTGTTGAAGATGCCCTCCAGCGTCTGCGGTGCCAAGGCCACGAGCGTGACGTCCCGCTTCAGGCCACCGACCGCGGCACTGACCTCGGCATAGTCCACGAGCGGCTCGTCGTCGGATCCATCGGCCAGCACGAGGTCGGGCTCCAGGGCCGCCAGCAGGTTCGCATCGAGGCGCCGACCCATCACATCGGGGTCACGCCGCGTCACGATGGGCACGTCCAACACCTCGAGCGGGTCCTCGCAGGCGTGGCTACGGCCGACCAGCTCGTCAGCCAGGCCGAGGGCAGCGACGATCTGGGTGGCTGAGGGCGTGAGGGAGACGATGCGCATGGCCGCCCCATCGTCCCACGCCCGCACAGACCTGTCCGCCGAGCACCACGGCGTTGGGAGGTGATGCGCTAGCCTCTAGGCATGCCATCGCCAGCGGTCGATGTCCGCAACGTCTGGAAGCGCTACGGCGACACCGATGTCGTGATCGACCTCTCCTTCGATCTGCAACCGGGCGAAGTGCTCGGCTTCCTGGGGCCCAACGGCTCGGGCAAGACCACCACGATGCGCATGATCCTGGACATCGTGCGACCGGCCCGGGGTGAGATCGAGGTCTTCGGGAACCCGCCCGGCGTCGAGCACCAGGAGCGGGTGGGCTACCTGCCCGAAGATCGAGGCCTCTACCGGGACGTCAAGATCATCGACACGCTGACCTACTTCGGAGCCCTGCGTGGGATGCGGCAGTCGGCGGCGCGGAAGCGGGCGATGTCGCTGCTCACAGAGATGGGCCTCGGCGACGCGGCCGACAAGAAGGCCGCCGAGCTGTCCCGCGGCATGCACCAGAAGGCGCAGCTCATCGCCACCATCCTCAACGACCCCGACCTGCTCATCATCGACGAGCCCTTCCAGGGCCTCGACCCGGTCAATGCCGACATGCTCAAGGGCGTGGTTAAGCAGCAGCGCGACCGCGGAGCGGCCGTGATCATGAGCACACACGACATGGGCGACGCGCAGACGCTCTGCGACCGCATCCTGCTCATCGACAAGGGCACCCGCCTGCTCTATGGCACCGTGGCCAGGGTGCGCGACGCGTTCAGCGATGGTGCTGTCCAGGTCAGCGGGCCGGACATCCCCACCAGTGCTGCCGATCTGGCCAGCGTCACCGACGTCAACGTCGTCGACGGCGCGGTGCGCTACCTCATCCGCGACGGAGCCTCGCCACAGGACCTCTTCCGCGAGCTCGCTGCCAGCGGGGCTCACGTCGACCAGTTCGCGGTGGAGGCCCCCAGCCTCGACGAGATCTTCATCCGCACGGTCGCCGGCGACCCACGCGCCCAGGCCGTCCGGTGAGCACGACCCAGCCGTCCCGCTCTCAGCCGCCCGAGGCCCGCTCCGGACGGCTGCGCCTGACGTCGCTCGTCGCGCGCCGCGAGTACCTGCGCACGGTGCGACGGCGTGGCTACATGTTCGGCACCATCCTGCTGCCGCTGGGCATCGGCTTCCTCATGACCATCTCGATGTTCTTCTCGACCAGCGGCTTCTCCTCCGACGGCGAGGCCAGCGGCACCATCGTCATCGTCAACGCGTCCGATGTGCCCATCAGCGACTTCAGCACCGACTCGGCCACGCTGCGAACACTGAGCGAGCCAGAGGCGGCCGCACAGCTCGAGGCCGGCTCCATCAGCGAGTACTACCAGATCCCGGCCGACTTCCGCAGCAGCGGTGAGGTGACGCGCATCGAGCCAGCCGCGGGGCTGAACATCACGCGCCTGGAGGGCCAGCAGAACAACGAGGGCCTGCTGCGCTATGTCATCCGCGACGCGCTGCTGCGCGAGGCCGGCGTGTCCAGCGAGGACGCGGCACGCATCCTGCAGGGCGTCACGGTCACGGCCGTGACGACCGAGGGCGACAAGGTCTCCGCCGCCGATGTCGCTGCCGGCATCGCCATTCCCATCGTCTTCGTGGCCATCTTCATGATCAGCATCTTCATGACCAGCGGCTACCTGCTGCAGTCGGTGACCGAGGAGAAGGAGAACCGCGTCGTCGAGATCGTGCTGAGCTCCGTTCCGGCCACGCCGCTGATGGGCGGCAAGATCCTGGGCCTCGGTGGGGCCGGCTTGACACAGGTCGCCATCTGGACCGTCTCTGCGCTGGTCGCCGTGCCGCTGCTGTCGAGCCAGGTCCCCGATATCGGCCCCATCGGCCTCGACCCCACCGTGCTGCTCCTGGCGCTCACCTACTTCGTCCTGGGCTACCTTGCCTACGGCGCCATCTTCGCGGCCATCGGCGCCATCGCGCCGGGCAACCGTGAGGCGCAGCAGTACTCGGGGTTCCTCGGCTTCGCGGCGGCCATCCCACTCATCGTCACGTCGCTGTTCCTGACGGACCTGTCATCACCACTGGTGGTGGCGCTCTCGATATTCCCGCTCACCGCGCCCACCTCGATGCTGCTGGTGCTCGGGCTGTCCGAGTCCATCCCGTGGACGCTGGTGGGCGCGTCGCTGGTGAGCCTGTCGCTGTTCGCGCTGCTCGCCACAGGGGCCTCGGCACGCATCTTCCGCGCGACCGTGCTGCTGTACGGCGTGCGACCCTCGCTGCGCCAGTTGATGGACGCGGTCCGCTCCCCGCGCTGATGCATGCGGCGGCCGACTGGGGCGCGCGGCCGCTAGAGGCGCGACCGAACGGTGCAAGCGAGGACCCCACGCCGGCCGACGTGGGGTCGTGTTGCAGGTGTGATGGGCGAGCCGCCCGCGAGCGGCAGCGCGATCAGGCGGGCTTGAGCTCGTTGACCATGGCGCGAGCCGCATCCTTGTCCTTGAACCAGAGCGCGTTCACCTCGGTGTAGGCGGCCTGGTCGCCGGGCACAGAGTCCTCCGGGAAGATGGCCGCGGTCGGACACTCGGGCTCACAGGCACCGCAGTCGATGCACTCGTCAGGGTCGATGTACAGGGTCCGGTCGACGCCTTCCTCGAAGTGGATGCAATCCACCGGGCAGACGGCCACGCAGGCCTGGTCCATCACATCGACGCAGGGCTCTGCGATGACGTAGGTCATTGACGCACTCCTTCGTTGTCTCGGTTGGTCGCCGAGGCGCACGCCCCGGTGGTCATTCACTGGTCGGCTGAGCCCATCTTACCCACGAGCACCGAGATCCGTGGGTGCATTCGGACCCCGCGGCGGGTGCGCTATGGACCGGAATCGGGCGCCTCACTGGGTCCCCACGCGGGCCTCACGGGCTGATGGCGATGTCGCGCAGGTCGACCGCCCCGACCATGCCCTTCTCGATGTGGCCGGGGATGTGGCAGAGGATGGCCAGGTACTCGTCGCTGGGCACGCGGTAGTCGATGGTCGCCTGCTCGCCCGAGCCGAGGAGCACGCGCAGGCCACCGGTGCGTGGTGGGACGCTGGCCGGTGGGGCGGTGGCGAACAGGCTGGGTGGCGTCGCAGCGGCGTCGGCCCGGTGCCAGGCCTCCTGGACGTCGGCGTCCCCGATGACGAAATCGTGCACCTCCAGCCCAGCGTTGAAGATGGTGAAGCGCACCGTCTCCCCGGGCACGAGCACGACCGGCGTGGGATCGAAGCGGTAGTCGCGCATGATGACCGTCACGTCGCGGGGAGCATCCGCCGTGCCGGGCTGCGCGATGGTGACGTCCGGTGGCGGCGCTCCGGGTCGCTGCATGCCGATGAGCACGAGCGTGACAGCCACGACGGCGAAGACGATGACCACGACGACGGGAGCGCGGGAGATGGACTGCTGTGGCACCGCCGCAGGGTAGCCGAGGCGGCGCGGATGGGCCGCCAACGCACGAGCGCCAGGGTCGGGAGGCAGTCGCAGACGACGAACCTGCCGCGGCGACCACCTCAAGCACGGCGGTCACCGCCTGAGCGTCGGCTCGTCAGTGACTCTCCAAGGCCTCGCGAGCCCCGGGGTCGGTCACGTACGCGCAGCCTCGACCACGTGCCGCCGGGCGGACCGAGCCCAGAGGACCGACGCGACGAGGTTCCGGCTCCAGAGCTGACTGCGTCAACGCACCGCTGATCAGCTGTTTGCAGGTCCCTCAGCTAGCGTTCACACATCGGCGCCAGCGTTGGTCCCAGCCGGCGGGTCCTCCTGCCTCCACGCCGGGGGTCTGACCGCCACAGGCACAGCAGCATCGAGGAGAAGGATGAGACCGTCCCCCGTGAAGCCTCTGGCCCTTGGCACCGCCCTGGTGCTGGCGGCCGCCCTGCCCGCCACTGCCGCCGACCATCTCAAGCGCGTCGGCGAGGTCACCGCCCTCATCGCCGAGGCCAGCACGGCCACCGATCCCGGGCACTACTCCGTCGATGGCCAGAGCGGCGACGTGGACTTCCCGTTCATCGGCAGCATGAAGCCCTTGGTGACCGTGGGGGAGATGGACGCCGCCAGCGGCCTCGGCATGACCGGCTATCCCGACGGCCACGCTGCCTGGCTGGCCGACGACGAGACCGTCCGCGTGGCCTACCAGTCCGAGTCGTATGCCACGATGTCCAGCGAGACCTATCCGTGGGTGATGGACAGCGGTGCCGCGTTCACCGGTTCGCACATCCACGGCGTCGACTACGATCGCGCCGGCCTGGCCCAGTTCCTGGCCAACGACGCTCCGGCCAGCGACATCTTCAAGGGCACCGAGCACATCTTCAGCACCATCTTCAACGTCTTCGGCGACGAGGTCGTACCGCTCGCCGAGGGCGGCGCCTGGGGCAGCCAGGCCCTGCCCGACGGCACCTACGTGCAGTTCGCGCCTGGCTACGAGCTCGCCAACGGCGACTTCTTCTTCCAGTCCTTCTGCGGCGCCTACTTCGAACCAGCCGACAAGTATGGAGACGGCATCGGCTTCGCCGACGACGCGTGGCTGGTCTCCGAGGAGTGGAACATCCAGGAGATGCTCAACGTCGCCGACGCGGAAGGCAACGTGCTCGAGTCGGTCATCGACACCAACGAGACCATGGGCCTTGCCTCCATCGTGGTCGATCTGGCCGATGCGACCGCCTACACCGTCCCGGCCCTGGGTCAGACCGGCTACGAGAAGCTGATGCCCATCAACCCGGGCCACGAGGACTACGTGGTCGTCGTCCTGGCCGGCTACAACCACGACCTGGAGCCGGCGCCGCTGAAGGTCTACGTCGGCGTCAAGGGACTCGCCGCGGACGGCTCCGAGCTCGCCGCCGACGCGTCCGAGCGCGACCAGTTCCTGGCTCGCAACGGTCTGCTCCACGGCAGGATCTACGGACTCGCCCTGGCCAACGAGAAGTTCGCCGAGCTGGGCATCGAGACCGTCGACCCCAGCACCAAGATGATGGACGCGTACCTCACCAACGCGGACGCGCCCGATACCTTCGAGGCCATCTTCGCGCCGACCAGCTACCAGTGGGCTGGCTGGGACCAGCCGGTTGCCGTCGGTCAGACGGAGATGGCTCTGTGGCAGGCCGTCGAGGAGCAGCCCGAGGGCCACACCTTCATCGTCGGTGACAGCAAGACCGAGCATCCGGCGGTCGACCCCGATATCAGCAAGCAGCGCTACGTGCAGAACATGACCCAGGAAGGCGCCATGCTGGGCTTCGATTTCGAGGGCCTGGGCGCGACGTTCGAGGAGCTCGGCGGCGAGCTGCCAGAGACCCTGCCGGTCAGCGTCACGCGCATCCTGCCCGCCGTCGACGGCGCGCTGACCCTGGAGGTCGGTGACAAGGGCGTCAAGCACGGCGGTGCCGATACCCACGCCACGTGGGAGGACGGCCAGGCCAAGATGGTCTCCCCTGACGGCCTGCAGTGGATCAAGGCTGCCGACGCCGATGTGCTCATCGTCGACGAGGACTCCGGCAACGACCTGGGCGAGCGCAAGTACGCGCTCATCATCGACCCGGCCACGATGGAGCTCACCGAGGATGGCAAGGGCTACTTCCTGGCCATGGCCGGCGGCGCCCTGAACCCGCGAGCCATGAGCGAGGTGTCCGCCTACGGCGGCACCTTCTCCGATGCCACCTCCAGCGAGTTCTCCGGCACCTGGGACATCACGGCGCTGGTGGCCCAGAAGGAGGACGGCGGCTTCTACAGCATGGATGAGTTGGCGGGCGCCGGGCAGCAGGCAGTGAACAGCAGCCTGCCCCTCGCCGAGCACACGCTCATCGGCGTGGTCCAGCACAGCGGTGAATCCGGCGGGGCCGTGGCCGAGATCGGGGCCGACCAGGGCGGACAGGTCTTCATCTTCGACCTGGAGCTCCCGGCGCAAGCGTTGGGGATGTAGCACCAACGCTCGTGCAGGCTCCCGCAACGACAGGGCCGCGCCGCGGCGTGGCCCTGTTCGCTCGTCATGCCAGGCGGACGTGCCCAGGCTGACGGCCCAACGACGCCTACCAGCGGAACGGAGCCACCAGCACCGGCTCCGGCCCCGGCAGCAGGAGCCCGGCAAGCGTCAGCGCGGCAGCGAGCACGATGGCGGTGACGCCGAGCCACACCAGCCAGAGCGGTGCCCCCATGCGTCCGAGGCGACGACCCAGTTCGGCCGCGAGTGCTGCTGTGATCTGCATGACGTCCCATCCTTCTGCGCGTACGTGGCGGATCGATGGGAGCGAGGCTAGGGTCGGGCTCTTGGGCGACCATCGCCGGGGACTTCACGCGCGCTTATCCGGATGTGGACAAGCGCGGGGGGGTGGACGAATCGAAAGGCGCCCTCCGAGGAGAGCGCCTTCGTGCGACTGCTGCACGGGCGACCGGGGCCGGCCGCCACGGTCACCTAGCGGCGAGCGCGGAAGCAGTCGTTGCAGTAGACCGGTCGGCTGCCGGTGGGCTGGAAGGGCACCTGCGCGACCTTGCCGCAGTCGGCACAGGTGGCGTCATAGAGCTGGCGCGGGGGACGGTCATATCCGCCGCCACCGCCACCGTAGCCACCGCCACCGCCGCTGCTGTAGCCGCCACCGCCGCTGCTGTAGCTGTCATCGCCATAGCCGCCGCTGTTGCGCTGCGTCTTGCGGGCCTGGCGGCACGACTTGCAGCGCTTGGGGGCGTCGGTGAAGCCCTTTTCCGCGTAGAACGCCTGCTCGGATGCGGTGAAGATGAACTCCTGACCACAATCGGCACAGGTGATAGTCCTGTCCTCGTACACGAACGAACGAACCTCCTAGGTTCCTAACATTGACCAGGGACGTTCGAGCGGGATACGGGACCACGATGAGCGTTCCTGAGATTACCGAGTCGGACTATAGCGACCACATCGACGCGGCGCTAGCACCTTTTTCACGCCTCCGACGTCACCGGTCTATCACGGACTACATCGATGGCTCGTAGTCGGGCGCAAGGATGCGCCCGGGGTCATCCTCGAAGTCGAGCCGGCAGCCCTTGCCGCAGAAGTAGTAGGTCGTGCCGTCGTGCTCGGCGGTGTGCTGTGCGTCCTCGATGACGACCTGCATGCCGCAGACCGGATCGATGGCGATGCCGGGACCGGGTGGTGTCGCTGGATGGTTCATGCGCGCGAGTGTACGCGACGACCCCATCCGGGCTCGTCCGCGTATCCTCCCCTTGTGACTGACAGACCCAACCACTCTCGCTCCCGCCCCACGGACGATCGCAAGCTGCTCATGCAGCGGCCGTTCGCCGACCCCTCCTTCCTCGAGTCCGACGCCTGGCGCGCGCTGCGCATCATGGGCGAGTTCATCGACGGCTTCGATGCGCTCGCGCGCCTGGGGCCGGCGGTCAGCATCTTCGGCTCCGCGCGGACCAAGCCCGACGACCCCATGTTCAGGCAGGCCGAGACGCTCGCCGCCCGGCTCTCCGAGCAGGGCTTCACCGTCATCACCGGCGGTGGCCCGGGCATCATGACGGCCGCCAACAAGGGCGCCAAGGAAGCCGACGGCGTGTCCGTCGGCCTGGCCATCGACCTGCCGCGCGAGACGGGCCTCAATCCCTACGTCGACCTGCCCGCCTACTTCCGCTACTTCTTCGTGCGCAAGACGATGTTCGTCAAGTACGCCCAGGCCTTCGTCATCTTCCCCGGCGGCTTCGGTACCTTCGACGAGCTGTTCGAGTCCCTGACGCTGGTACAGACCGACAAGATCGACCACTTCCCCATCATCCTCTTCGACAGCAGCTACTGGGCGGGGCTCATCGACTGGCTGCGGGCGCAGGTGGTCGAGCGTGGCAACGTCTCGGAGCAGGATCTCGAGCTCTTCCGTGTCAGCGACGACATCGAGGAGGTCGTGGAGATCATCGCCGAGTCCTATCGCGCCCGCGAGGCCAACCACGTGACTGAGGAGGGGCGCTGATGCGCATCGCCGTGGGCACCGATCACGCCGGCCTGCCACTCAAGCAGGTCATCGTGGCGTGGCTCACCGAGCACGGCTACGAGGTCGTGGACTTCGGCGTGGACACGCCCGACCAGGTGGACTACCCCGACTACGTCGCCCCCGCGGCACGAGCGGTGGCTGCCGGCGACTGCCGCTTCGGCATCGTCTTCGGCGGCAGCGGTACCGGGGAGCAGATCGTGGCCAACAAGATCGACGGTATCCGCTGCTGCCAGGCCACCGAGCCGGTCACGGCGGCCCTGTCGCGCCAGCACAACGACGCCAACATGCTCTCGCTAGGCGCACGCATCGTGGGCACCCAGGTCGCCATCGGCTGCGTGGAGGCGTTCCTGGCGGCGCAGTTCGAGGGTGGCCGTCACGTGGCGCGGGTCAACAAGATCATGGCCCTGGAGTCTGCGTAGGGACCGCTACGGCGTCTTCCGCCTGGCTGCCTGTCGGGCACGATGGGCCTTGGTCTTCTCCAAGTACTCGATGGGGTCGGGCATGACGCAGGCGGTCTGACCGGGATCGAACTCGACGTGACCCAGGGCGGATGCCGTCCTGCGCGCTGCGGCCTCAAGCTCATCGCTGCGCAGCCCGATGCCCGTGATGGCGTTGCTGGCCGAGCGGCGCGTCCAGTTGCCGTACTGCTCCATGCGCTCCGCGATGGTGTCGAGCTGCGCCTCGAAGTAGCCGCTCGGCACCTGCTCATCGCTGAGGGCCACGAGGTTCATCAGGTCCCAGCCAGCCTGTGCCGTGCGGTCACGACGCGAGCCGATCCAGCGCTCCGCCCGCTCACGTCGGCCGGGCACGCGCGAGGCGAGGGACGACACGAAGGTGTCGACCAGGAAGTAGCTGTCGATGTCCTCGAGCCAGGCATCCAGTCCGTCTTCCGAGACGGACGTGGGATCGGCCACCATGCAGGCGAGCAGCCGCGCATCGGCGTTGCCGCTGGCCCACAGCTGGTCGGCGAGGGCCTGGTCGGTGCCGATGCGCCGGGCCAGCGGCCGCAGGTCGCCGAACTTGACACCGAACAGCGGCTCTGACGCTCCGTGGCGCAGGTACGTCGTGCGCGTCTGCTCGCTGCCGCTGGCCGCCAGCGCGGCCATGGCCGCGTCGTACGTCAGCGTCATGGCGCGGCGGGCAGCTCCCGCAGCTGTTGCGCGATGGACTCTGCCCAGGTGGAGATCTCCGACCACGGCCGGAAGTCGCCCTCCTGTGCCCGCACCAGCGCCACGAGTGCCTTCTCGCTGATGCCCAGGTCGGAACCTTCGATCTTGCCGGCGAAGAGCCGGTGACCGCGGGCGTCGATGCGCTTCACCACGCCGGCGACCTCGGCAGGGTTCTCCAGCGGCTTGGGCGGGTCGCCCACGGGCCCGCTCGAGAACAGCCACACCGGCAGGCGCCTGAGCTCACCTTCATGGATGTCGACGAACTCCCGGGCCGGGCGCATCCAGTGGCCGGCGTAGACGCCGCTGCCGAGGACGACCGCATCGTACGGGCCCAGGCCAGTGACGTCCTCGATGCGCTTCAGGTCGACCTGCCAACCGCTCGCGCGGAGCGAGGCTTCGATGACCTGGCCGATCTCCATGGTGGCGCCGTGCTTGGAGGCCACGGCGACGAGGATCTTCATCTGATGGGATCTCCGTGTCTGGAGGCGTAGGGCGCGAGGATGACGGACCGCGTGGGTCCAGCGTAGTGCCGAGGAGACCATCGTGCGCGGGCCGCTGGGCGCGAGTCGCTCGACCTGCGTCACATCGGTGTCATCGAGGGCGGGTGACACTGGCGACCGCTCCCAGACCGACCCCCCCACTCCACCCCGACGAGTTGACCGATGGCCACCACTGTGCCCGCGATGCCGCGGGAGCATGCCCGCGAGACGAACACCAGGCTAGGTCGGTGGCGTGCGCTGGTGGCCATGGCTCGGCCGTCGCAGATCGCGCTCGTCGGGCTGGTATTCGCAAACGGCATGCTGCTGGCTGTCTGGCAGGGTGCAGCGGCCGGCCTCTCCGTCGTCACGGTCGCGCTGGCCGCGACGCTGACGCTGCTGGCCGCGGCGGCGGTGCACCTGGCCAACGAGGCCGTCGACGCTGAGACCGACCGGCTCACGATCCGCACCCCCTACTCCGGCGGCAGCGGGGCGTTGCAGGCGAGCGGCCTTGATCCGCGCTGGCCGCTGTGGCTGGCGCTGGGCCTCGCGGCCGTCGTCATCGCCGCGGCCGTGGTCGCTGGTCTCAGCGGGGTGCTCTCCATGGTGGCGACGGCCCTGCTGCTGGCCGGCCTGCTGGGCGGCCTGGCCTACTCGCTGCCACCGGTGTCGGCGATGCGGCGAGGCTGGGGTGAGCCGCTCAACGCGTTGCTGGGCGGCTTGCTGCTGCCCCTCTTCGGCGTGGCCGTGGTCGCGGGCACCATCAGCGTCGACGCCCTGATCGCCTTCCTGCCCTTCGTCTTCGTCGTGCTGCTCAGCGTGATGTCCACGGCCTGGCCCGACCGCGCGGCCGACGCAGCCACGGGCAAGCGCACCATGCAGGTGCGGCGAGGCCCGGGCGAGCTCCGGCTGATCGCGTTCGCGTCGACCGTCGCCTTCGGCATCGCGACACTGCTCTCCGCCGCCACCACCGCCCTGCCCTACGCCATGGCCGGCCTGCTGGTGGCACCGTTCCTGGTGGAGGCGCTGCTGCGCTACACGCGCGACGAGCGCCCGGTAGCTGCGGTCACGGCCATGGTGGGCCTGGGCATCGTCACGGGCGGCAGCCTGGTGGTCGGCATCCTGTCGGGCAGCGGTCCGGGCAGCCCATGACAGCCGACCCGTCGGCGCTCGCGATCGACTACCTGCTGGCCACCAGGACCGTGGCCCCGGCCAGGGCGGCGGAGCTGGAGCAGGAGCTGGCGACCATCGACGCGGTCCAGCTGCGCGCCACACTGGCGAGCGACGGAGCCCGCGCGGCCTTCTGGGTCGACGTCTACAACGCGGCCGTCCTACGCCAGCCCGCCTACGACTTCTCCAGCTGGCGAACTCGCTCGCGGTTCTTCAGCCGGCCTGCGGTCACCATCGCTGGTCGGCGGCTGTCGCTCGACGCCATCGAACATGGCATCCTGCGTCGCTCCCGGCTGAAGCTAGGACTGGGCTATGCAGCCAACCCCGCACCCTCGTCCTTCGAGCGGGAGCAGCGCGTTCGCCGCGTCGATCCACGCATCCACTTCGCGCTCAACTGCGCCGCCGCCTCCTGCCCGCCCATCGCGGCCTATCGAGCGGAGCACATCGAGGCGCAGCTCGATCTGGCGACGCGCGGCTACCTGCAGCAGTCGGCCCGGCTGCGCGCCGGCCACCTGGAGATCCCCGCCGTGTTCCTGTGGTTCATCGGTGACTTCGGGGGGCCTCCTGGTGTCCGACGCTTCCTGCGCCGATACGACGTCGAGGGCTGGGGCCGGCCACTGCGCTTCGGGGAGTGGGACTGGACACCACGCCCGGGGCGCTGGGCCCCCGACGTCGCGGGTCGGTAGGTCAGCCGCGGATCAGCCGCACCGCGGCACGCAGCACCACCAGGCCGAGGACCGAGTAGGCCAGCACCAGCGCAGGGTCCTGCCAGGGCTGCTTGAGCGGCACGAAGGTCGTGCCGTGGGCGGTGACCTCGATGTAGCCAAGGGGTCGCGTGACGGCGCCACCCCCGGCACCCTCGCCCGTCCCACCGTCGTCCGCGCCGCCGCTGCTGCCACTGCCTCCGCCGGTCCCGATGATCGCCTGTGCCACAGGGATGACGGTGCGTCCGTCCCTTTCGACCGGCTCGCCGAAGACCGCGCTGGCCCCGACGCTGGCGCCCAGGCGATCGAGCACCATCGCCAGCATGCCCGCGGATCCTGAGTGGGCCGCCTCCTCGGCAGCCGCGAAGGCCTCGTCCTTCTCGTTGGTCATGTTCCGTCTCCTGTTCGCTACGCCCCGCGGGCTGCTGCCCGCAGGCACTAGCATGACGCCATGATCGACCCGCGCAACCGTCCCGCCCTGCTGGCCTCCGTCATCGCCGGTATCGCCGCCTTCGTGCTGTTGTGGTGGCTGGGCCTCTCCCCGCTCCTTGCCTGGATCGTGGGCTGGACGCTGCCGGCGTTCGCCATGTACGGCATCGACAAGCGCCAGGCCGAGCGCGGCGGCTGGCGCGTGCCGGAGATCGTGCTGCACGGCCTGGCACTCATCGGCGGCGTGCTCGGCGCTTGGGCCGGTCGCGCGGTGTTCCACCACAAGACGCAGAAGACGAGCTTTACCGTCGTGCTGATCGCTGCCACGCTCCTGTGGGGCGCCATCGCGCTCTGGGCTGTCCTGGGCTGACGCCTGCGGCCTCCGTCACTCGGGGGCACAATCGGGGCATGCACACGATCCTCCGAGCCCTCTCCGCGTTCGCCCTGCCTACCCTTGTCACCCTCGCCACCACCGTCGGCGTCGCCGCGCAGCAGCCACTCACGGTGACCGACGTGGACGGCAACGAGGTCGTCATCGAGGACACCTCCCGCGTCGCCACGCTCGGCGGGGTGTTCACAGAAACCGCCTACGCACTGGGCGCGCAGGACCAGCTCGTCGCCGTCGACGCCTCCAGCTTCTATCCACCCGAGGCACTCACCGACAAGCCCAACTTCGGCTACTACCGCTTCCTCTCGGCCGAGCCTGTCCTGGCCCAGGATCCCAGCCTCATCATCGGCAACGAGGAGACAGGCCCACCGGAGGTCGTGCAGCAGCTGCGCGATGCCGGCGTGCCCATCCTGCTGCTGCCGGACAACAACGACGTGCAGGCGGCGCGCGACCTCATCGACACCCTCGGCACCATCTTCGGACGCGAGGAAGAGGCCGCGGTGCTGATCGAGCAGCTCGATGCCGACGTCGCCACAGCCGAGGAGCTGGTGGCACAGGCGACCGACTCGCCACGTGTGCTGTTCATCCTGCAGCCGCCCGAGGCCCCGATGCTGGTGTCAGGCGAGGACAGCGCTGCAGGCCACATGATCAGCCTCGCCGGGGGCGGACACGTCTATCCGGGCTTCCCCGGCTACATCCCCATGACCCCTGAAGGCATCCTCGAGGCCGCCCCCGACGTCATCCTGACCACCACCGGGTCGGTGGAGCGGCTCGGCGGCATGGACGGCTTCCTCGACTACCCCGGCATCAGCCAGACGCCGGCGGTCGCCAACGAGCGCGTGGTGGTCATGGACGACCTCTACCTGATGGGCTTCGGCCCGCGCACCGGTCGGGCCATCGCCGACCTGGCCCGACTGCTGCATCCGGAGCTTCCGCAGTAGCGCGCCCGCAGGTCCGACTGGCCGCCCTGGGCGTCGCCCTGCTGGCGGCCATGGTGGTGGCCATGGGCATCGGCGCCGTGCCCATCAGCCCGGCGCAGGTGCTGGCCATCCTCCTGGGCCAGACCGGCCTGCAGGTCGGGCCGCAGGTCAGCGAGCAGCAGGAGACGGTGCTCACCGCCATCCGTCTACCGCGGGTGCTGGCGACCGCACTGGTGGGCGCGGCCTGGGCCAGCGCGGGCGTCGCGATGCAGGGCCTGTACCGCACGCCGCTGGCGGATCCCGCCCTCGTGGGCATCGGTGGCGGAGCCGCGCTGGGAGCGGCCCTGGGGACCGTGGCAGCGGTCGGGCTGGGGCTCGTCGCGCAGTCCAGCGGGACCATCCTGGTGGCAGCGTCGGCATTCGTGGCCGCCCTCGTGGCCGCGCTCATCGTCTACCGCGTCGCGGCATCCTCGGGTCGAGTGGTGGTGGCCACGATGCTGCTGGCCGGCATCGCCCTGTCGGCCCTCTTCGCGGCGCTGACGGCGCTGATCGTGACCGCAGGACGCACGCCGGAGCTGGGCACCGTCGCCTTCTGGACGCTCGGCTCCTTCGCGGGCATCGTGGGGCGTGACGTCGCCGTGGCCGCACTGGCGGTCATCCCCGCTGTGGTCGTGCTGGCGCGCCTCGGCCCCCGGCTGGACGCCCTCGCGCTGGGCGCGACCGAGGCCGGTCATCTCGGGGTCGACGTGCCGCGCCTGACGCTGGTGGTGAGCGCCCTGTTCGCGCTGTTGACCGGCGTGGCCGTTGCCACCGCCGGCGTCATCGCGTTCGTGGCGCTGATGGTGCCCGCGATCATCCGGGCCTGGGTAGGGCAGCCGCATCGCCCGGTGGTGGTCGGATCGGCCCTGCTCGGCGCCACGCTGCTGGTGATCGCCGACGTCATCGCGCGCCAGCTCTTGTCGCCGGTGGAGCTGTCCATCGGCGTCATCACCACCCTCGCGGGCGCGCCCTTCTTCCTGTGGCTGCTGCTGCGCGACCGCGGGCTGCTGGCACGATGACGTACCGCGCGGCAGGCGTGTCGGTGCGCGTCGGGCAGGCCAGGCTGCTCGATGACGTCTCGCTGGCGGTGCAGGCGGGAGAGGTCGTGGCCGTGGCCGGGCCCAACGGCGCGGGCAAGACGACGCTGCTCAGCGTGCTCGCCGGCGATCGGACAGCAGAGACCGGCACGGTCACGCTCGGCGAGCGAGCGCTGGCCGACTGGCCTCGCGACGAGCTGGCCCGCCGGCGCGCGGTGATGAGCACCGAGGGTGCCGTGGCGTTCGCCTTCACCGCCGCGGAGGTGGCGCTGCTGGGCCGCATGCCCCTCCACGGCGGCGATCCCGACGAGGGCGACCACAGGGTGGTCCGCGAGCTGCTGGCGGCCGTCGACTGCACGCAGCTGGCCGAGCGCGTCTACGCCACGCTCTCCACCGGTGAGCGACAGCGGGTGCAGCTGGCACGCGCCCTGGCGCAGGTGAGCGACGGACCCGGGACCCCCGTCGCCGGATGAGCGGTTCCTGCTCCTGGACGAGCCCACCTCCAGCCTGGACCCGGCACACCAGCACACGGCCATGCGGCTCATCCGGCGATGGCCGATGCCGGCCGCGGCGTGGTCGCCGTGCTGCACGATCTCAACCTGGCCGCTGCCTACGCCGACCGGGTGGTGCTCATGGCCGGGGGTTCCATCGTCGCCGACGGTCCACCGGGCGATGTGCTCCGCGCGGACCTCCTCGAGGTGGTCTTCGATATCCCCATGCTGGTGATCCCGCACCCGCAGCTGTCGCACCCCATCGTCATCGCCGAACCTCACTTGCGCCCCTGAGAGCCGGCTGGTCCGCGGCTACATGGTGATGACGGTCTTGCCTCGCGCATGGCCCTCCGCCACGTGGGCCACGGCAGCGACACCCTGGTCGAGGGTGAAGGTCTGGTCGATGACGGGTGTGATGGTGCCGGCCACAGCCATCTCCGTGAGCGTGGCCAGGTCGGCCTTGTCATTGGTCGAGACGAAGGGGCGGGCCTGCCGCTTGTCCACGATGGAGCCGACGAGCGCCTTGATGACGTTGTCCAGCCCGCCGAACCAGCCGCCGACCGGGGCGCCGTTCGAGAGCAGCTTGCCGCCGGGCGAAAGGACGCTCCGGGTGGCCGATGACGAATGGGCGGCCACGTTGTCCACGATGAGGTCGTAGCGTGCGCTGCCGGCGGTGAAGTCCTCGACGCTGTAGTCGATGACATGGTCGGCGCCGATCGAGCGCACCAGCTCGACGTTGCGCGTGCTGCATACGCCGGTCACCTCCGCGCCGAGCGCCTTGGCGATCTGCACGGCGAAGGTGCCGACACCACCCGACGCTCCGGTGATGAGCACCGACTGGCCGGGCTGCACCTTGAGCTGGTCGCGCAACGCCTGCAGCGCGGTCTGCGCGGAGACGCCGATGGCCGCGGCGTGCTCCCACGAGAGACCGGACGGCTTGGGGGCGAACGCATCAGCCGCGACCACGGCGAACTCGGCGAAGGCGCCACTACCCCAGCCGATGATCTCGTCGCCCGCCTTCACGCCCGTCACATCGCTGCCGACCGAGTCGACCGTGCCGGCGATGTCGGTGCCGGGGATCGGTCGCCTGGGTCCGCGCAGGCCGAAGATCGGTCGCATGGCCTTGGGCACGCCGCGAATGACGAAGCAGTCGCCGATGTTGATCGATGCCGCTGCCACGCGAACGAGCACCTGGTCGGCAGCAGGAGCGGGCTGCTCCACGTCACGGACCTCCAGGACCTCGGCGGGCTCGCCGTACCGTTCTTGAACAAGTGCCTTCATCGCCTGCCTTCCTGTGGGTGCCTGGCCCAAGGGTGCACGCTCGCGCCGCCGGTGTCCACCGCTGCGCCGCCCCATTCGGTGGAGGCGACGAGGGGCCGTCCTGTGCAACGCGGATCACGGCAGAGGTCGCCAAGTGCGATATCGTGTGCGGGAGCTGCCGTCGCGACCGCAGCCACGGTCGTCGCGGGGCAGGTTCCTCCGAGCGGGAGTAGCTCAGTTGGTAGAGCGCTAGCCTTCCAAGCTGGATGTCGCGGGTTCGAATCCCGTCTCCCGCTCCACTTCCCCCCTTTGCCACACCTTCTGGCGAGACGACGACCGCGTGGGCGTGCTCGGGGCGAGAAGGTTCGCGCCAGCGGCCCTCCGGCCCGCTCGAGAGGGCCAGTCAGCCCTGTGACTCCTCATCGGCTGATGTCACATTCGGTGATGAGACATCAGCCGTTGGGGGATCATCGATGCACTGCCATGAATGCGCCCGGGCGGGAGCAGAGCGCATGGCCGTCGCCATCTGCCGGTCCTGCTCGGTGGCCCTGTGCAAGGACCATCTCGTCTCGTCGTTCTATAGCGACCGGGTGCCGCAGTATGGCTGCGACCACCATCCCGATCGGCCCTTCCCGGCGCCGCGCGAGGCGGTCCCCTCGATGGTCGGGTCGGTCGCCGGCCGGGACGGCTCGGCATGACCACGACGAACGAGCCGGCCGTCCGCATCGGGACCGTGCGCCCCAAGCACCCTGCGGCGCCGGTCTACCTGCTCGACGTCCACGCGGTCCGTGGTGAGCGGACGCGTGCCGATGGCGCGCTCTGGGATGGCGTCCTCAACGCCACGCCGGATGACACGAATGACGCACCCTCGCCCATCGAAGCACTCATGGCCGCGCTGGCGGGCTGCCTCGTGCGCAACCTGCGCTCGATGGCCGATGGCCGTCGCATCACGCTCGAGCGGGTCGACCTCCACCTCGCGGCGACCCGCTCGGACGACCCACCGATGGTGACCTCGCTCATCGTCGACCTCGACGTCGAGGCGGACGCCGAGCCGGAGCGGGTCCGACGGGTGGTCGAGCTGGCGCTGCGCTACGGGACCATCACGCGGACGCTGGCCCGGGCCTGCCCGCTCGTCATCAACCTGTCCGTCGCCGGGGCACCCGCTGCCCTGGACGTCGAAGCCCTCCTCACCACGGATCCCATGGAGGAACAGACGTGACCACCAGCCGCCTGCTCGAGAAGCTGGAGGACTTCCGCCTGCTGCCGATCTTCGTCATCGTCAGCATGGCCATCGGCATCGCCATCGGCAAGCTGCTCTCGATCTCCGACTTCGAGCTCACGCCACCCATCGACGCTCTCAAGGCGATGGCGGACGGTACGTTCGAGCTCTCGGTCGCGAGTGCCATCAGCCTGGGCGTACCCATCGGCCTGTTCATGATGATGTACCCAGCCATGACCAACGTGCGCCTGGGCGAGGTCGGCACGGCGTTGCGCTCGCCACGACAGCTGGCCGTCGTGCTGTTCTTCAACTTCGCGGTCGCACCGTTCCTCATGCTGCTGCTGGCCAATATCTTCGTGAGCGACCCCGAGCTGCACACCGGACTCGTCCTCTACGGCCTCGCGCCCTGCATCGCGATGGTCATCATCTTCACCTACCTGGCCAAGGGCAACGTGCCCATGGCCCTCGTGTTCGTGGCCGTCAACTCGGTCCTGCAGATGCTGCTCATCCCGGTGTATGCGCGCCTGCTCATCGGCAACGTCGAGTTCGACGTGCTCGTGGTGGGCCAGAGCGTGCTGCTGTACCTGGGCCTGCCGCTCGTGCTTGGGCGTGCTCACCCGCATCCTCGTCGTGCGACGGGGTGGCGAGGCCGCCATGGATCGCCTGAAGCCGGGCCTCAACGCGCTCTCGATCATCGGGCCTGCTCTTCACGCTCATCGTCATGTTCTCGCTCAAGGGCGACCTCATCCTCGAGCAGCCGGGCATCGTGCTCGAGATGGCCATCCCCATGACCATCTTCTTCGCGGTCATGTTCTTCCTCGTCCTCTTCATCGGCTCGCGCCTGCGCTTCAGCTACGAGGACGGCGTGGCGGTGGCCTTCAACGCCACCGGGCGCGACTTCGAGATCGCCATCGCCATCGCCATCACGGCCTTCAGCCCGACGGTCGCGCTGGCGACGGTCGTGGGCCCGCTCATCGAGGTCCCGGTGATGCTCTTCCTGGTGTGGGCCGCCACGCGCCTGGCGCCGCGCTGGTTCGGCCAGGCGGTCAGCACCCAGCCCGACGCCACCTCCGACAGGATGGCGACCGAGGCCGGGGTGACCGATCCGAGGGTGGCCCACTGATGGCGACGAGGACCGAGCTCCCGGTCGTGCCCGAGCTTCGCCTCGACCTGCCCCGGCCGGACGTCAGCGAGGCGGCACGGGTGGCAGCGCTCTGCGGCGAGCCCGTCCGGGCCGGCATCCTCGCCATCCTGCGCGACGGTCCCCACTGCGTCTGCGAGATGGCGGCCGCGCTCGGCGTCCGGCAGAACAACCTCAGCAATCACCTGGTCAAGCTGCGCGAGGCCGGGCTCGTCCGGACCAGCCGCCACAAGGTCGATGCGCGCTGGGTCTACTACGAGCGCGACGAGGAGGCGCTCGCGGCCGCTTCCAAGGCCCTCGCGCGACTCCTCGCGTGAACACGCTCACCCTCCAGCGCCACCAGCTGCCCTTCTGGCCGACCGTCGCGCTCGCGGTCCTCGCCTGGCTCATCGCCTGGTTCGCGGCCTGGCCGCTGCAGCCAGTGGGTCGCCTTCGACCTGCTCGGCCTCGAGCACGGCAGCTCGCTGGGCGAGGCGGTGGCCTTCTTCCTCTATGACGTGCCCAAGGTGCTGCTGCTGCTGCTGGGCATCGTCACCGTCGTCAGCTTCCTGCGCTCGTACGTGCCGCCCGAGCGGGTCCGTGCCGCGCTCGCCGGCAGGAACGTGGTCGGGGGCACCGTGGCCGCGGCGCTGTTCGGCATCATCACGCCCTTCTGTTCCTGCTCGGCCGTACCGCTCTTCATCGGCTTCCTGCAGGCCGGGATCCCGATCGGGGTCACGCTCGCCTTCCTCATCAGCTCCCCGCTGGTGAACGAGGTCGCGCTGGTGCTGCTATGGGGCCTGTTCGGCTGGGAGGTCGCCGTCATCTACATGGTGGCCGGGCTCTCGATCGCCATCGTGGGCGGACTGATCCTCGGCCGACTGCCGCTCGAGGGCTTCCTCCAGCCCTGGGTGCAGGATCTCCGCGGTGCCGGCGGCGGCGCCGAGGTGGTGGAGGTCAAGCCCTCGACCGAGGAGCGGCTGCGCGAGGCCTGGACCTCGACCCGTGATCTCGTGCGCAAGGTCTGGCCCTGGGTCGTCATCGGCATCGGCGTCGGCGCCTTCATCCATGGCTACGTGCCCACCGACGTCATCGTCGACATCGGCGGGGCCGACAATCCGCTCGCGGTGCCGCTCGTGACCCTCCTGGCCGTGCCGCTCTACGCCGGCGCGGCGGGGGTCATCCCCATCGTGGAGGCCCTGCTGGACAAGGGCCTGCCACTGGGCACGGTATTGGCCTTCATGATGGCCACCGTCGCCATCAGCCTGCCCGAGTTCCTCATCCTCCGGCGGGTCGCACGCCTGCCACTGCTGGCCATCTTCCTGGGTGTCGTCGTGAGCGGCATCCTCGCGGTCGGCTACCTCTTCAACGCCCTCGGTATGTGATGCCCGCAGCATCGAAAGGAGAACCCTGATGGTGAAGATCGAAGTGCTCGGCTCCGGCTGTGCCAACTGCAAGGCCGTCGAGGCCAACGCTCGCGAGGCCGTGAGCATGGCCGGCGTGGAGGCAGAGATCGTGAAGGTCACCGACTACGCCGAGATCGCCTCGCGTGGCGTGATGACCACGCCGGGCCTGGTCATCGACGGCCAGGTTCGCTCGACCGGCCGCATCCCGTCCGTGGGTGACATCGCCGAGTGGCTCGTCGCGTCCTGAGCCAGACCGCGAACGCAGGAAGAAAGGAGGTCCGGACATGACGGACACCAAGACCGCGCCCGACAGCACCGCTGTCGCCCCAGTCATCAGCCATTGGATCGATGGACACCCCGTGGAGGTGCAGCAGAAGACGATCACCGAGCGCTGGCCGGAGCCCGGCCGACGCGAGGGTCTGAGTCTGGTGTTCGCGGGGAACTGAGCAAGCGACCGGGCGTCGCGTGAGGGCGCGCGCGCCGGCGGGTGTGGGTAGGCCCCGGACGCTTCGACGGGGCCTTCGGAGCGCATCCCACTCCGATCCCTGCGTCGGCAGGCTCAGTCCCCGTCGGCCGCCCGCCGCAGCGTCGCGATGTCGATCTTGCGCATGGCGAGCATCGCGTCGGTCGCCCGCGCCGCCCGCGCCGGATCGGGATCGTTGATGAGCCGCTCCAGCTCGACCGGCACCACCTGCCAGGACAACCCGAACCTGTCCTTGAGCCAGCCGCACACGCTCTCCTCGCCACCATCGGTCAGCCTGGCCCAGTACTCGTCGATCTCCTCCTGGTCGGCGCACTCGATAGCCAACGAGATGGCTTCGTCGAAGGTGAACTCCGGTCCGCCGTTGATGGCGCTGAGACGCTGGCCGTCGAGCTCGAACTCGACCCTCAGGACCATGCCCGACTCGCGAGGGCCCGCCTCACCGTAGTGGGTCACCTTGATGATGCGCGAGTTGGGGAAGACGGAGACGTAGAACTCGGCGGCATCGAGGGCCTCGGTGTCGAACCAGAGGCTGGGGACGATCAGTGGCACGGACCTCCTCCTCCCTCGCGATCGATCACGACGATGCGCATCCGCGGGCCCTCCTGCGCGCCACCAGGGCCGAGGTCGACCCGCACGGCGACGGCCCGGGAAGGATACGGCGCGACACGGCGCGCTGCCAGAATGGACGCCACGAAGCACCACGAGGAGCCTGATGTTCAGCCCGGAGCAGCTGGGACGCTACGCCGACGCGATGACTACCGTCGGCCTGTGAGTGGCTGTCGACGGCTGCGCGGGTCCACTGCAGCCGAATCGAGAGCGGGCGATCGAGTGAGCGTCCTGACCCGCGCGGCGACCGTTGCCCCGTTGCCACCGCCGTCGCCAGACGGGGCCGTGTTCACCTTCGACGCCGTGGGTGTCAGGTTCGGGACGACCGAGGTCCTGCGTGGTCTCGAGCTGGACGTCGCTGGCAGCGGCATCACGGTGGTGCTCGGGCCATCCGGCTCGGGCAAGTCGACGCTGACGCGGCTGTGCAACCGCCTGCTCGACCCGAGCAGCGGTCGCGTCGACCTCCGCGGCACCGATGTCCGCGCGCTTGACGTGCTCCAGCTGCGGCGCGCGGTGGGCATGGTCTTCCAGCGCCCGACCCTGTTCGACGGCAGCGTCGGTGACAACCTCACGGCGACCGGCGTGACGGACGCGGCCGCGCACGAGGAGGTGCTGGACGGGGTCGGCCTGGATGCCGGCTTTCTGCAGCGCGACGGAGGCACGCTGTCCGGAGGCGAGGCTCAACGCGTGTGCCTGGCACGGTCACTGCTGGTGCGTCCGCAGGTGCTGGTGGCCGACGAACCCACGGCCTCGCTCGATGAAGCGTCCTCGCGCACGCTGGAGCAGCTGGCGCGACGGCTGGCCGATGATGGCGTGCCCATCCTGTGGGTCACGCACGACCTGGCCCAGGTGGACCGCATCGCCGACGCGCGCGTCGTGCTCGAGGGCGGCCGGGTGGTAGCCGGTCGATGAGCGGGCCGGTCGAGCTCCTGGGCGTGGCTGCCTCCGGTCTGCTGGTGCTGGTGGCGGTGGGTATCTCTGCGTGGGCCGGTCTACGCCTGGAGCGCGACCTCATCACCGCCGCCGTGCGAGCGCTGGTCCAGCTGGCCCTGCTGGGCCTGGTGCTGGTGGCGATGATCGCGCCCGGCCAGCCCATCGCGCTGTCGTGGCTGTGGGTGGCCGTGATGATCCTGTTCGCCGGCTGGACCGTGCACCGCCGCGTGCCCGACGTGCCCTGGCTGTGGATGCTCTCGATGGCCGCCTTCACCGCCGCGGCCGTGGTGACACTGGGCGTGCTCTTCGGTGCGGGGGTCTTCCCCGTCGATAGCACCACCGTGGTGCCGCTGGCCGGCCTGATGATCGGCAACTCCATGACCGCGACCGTGCTGCTGAGCCGCCGCATCATGGCCGAGTTCAGGGACAAGCGGCTGGAGATCGAGGCACGCCTGGCACTGGGCCAGCCGTCGTCGCAGGCCGCGGCGCCGTACCTGCGTGAGGCGCTGCGGACCGCGCTCGTCCCGCAGATCGAGACGACCAAGGCGGTCGGCATCGTCTTCCTGCCGGGCATGATGGTCGGGCTCCTGCTGGCCGGTGTCACCCCGCTCGACGCGGTGCAGGCGCAGGTCGTGATCATGTACCTGGTGCTCGGCTCGGTGGCGGTCACGACGAGCGTCGTCGCCCTGGGCTTGCGTCGCATCCTGTTCACGGCGGCCCACCAGCTACAGCTGCCGGGTACCGACTAGCGACGCTTGGCGATGACCAGTGTGTCGAGGGCCGTTCGCAGGCCGTCGTCGGTCTCGACGTCGCGCTCGACCACCTCCGCGGTGGTGATGTCGAGGCCGTGCAGCGCTGCGCGGGTGCCAGCGACGTCGTAGCAGTGGTCAGGGTCCGATGGGCCACCGTACCCATGCTCCACGTTGCTGCGGTCGTGGGCGATGACGAAGAGCGTGCCACCCGGCCGCAGCCAGTCGGACGCGTGTTCCAGCACGAGCTGCCGCTGCGCGGCGGCGATCTGCAGATAGGCGATGACCACGAGATCGACCGGCGCAGGCGGGGCATAGCTGAGCACGTCGGCGTTGACGATCTCGACCCGCTCAGCCACACCGTGGTCGTCCGCCAGGCGCTGCGCCTTCTCCAGGCCGACGCGTGAGAAGTCGACGGCGGTCACCCGCCAGCCACGGCTAGCCAGCCAGACGGCGTTGCGGCCCTCCCCCGCGGCCAGGTCGATGGCGTGCCCGGGTGGAAGCTCGGCGAGGTGGCGCTCGACGAACCGGTTGGGCGTGACATCCCAGAGGTACTCGCGACCGGCGTACCGCTCGTCCCAGCGCTCGACGGCCATCAGGCGTCCGAGCCGGACGCACCAAGGGCATCCGCGACCTGCCGAGCCAGCTCGCGCAGCAGGTCCTGGTACGTGCCGTCGTCAGGGAGCTGCGCAACCTGCAGCTCGACCAGCTGGACGCCGGTCTCGTCGGCCACGGCCCGGGCCACCGACGCTGGCGTGCCTACGTCGGTGAACAGCGCGGCCGAGCCGGCCGCCTTGACGTCGTCGATGAGCTGCGCGATCTCACGCGCGGAGGGTTCGTCCGACGAGCTGAGGCCGGGCACGACGGTGCCGATGATCTCGAAGCCGTAGCGGTCGGCGAAGTAGCCCATGGCCCCGTGGCCGGTCACGAGCTGCCGTGACTCCGGGGGCACGACCGCAAGCACCTCGGCCAGCTCCGCGTCCAGTGCCTCGAGGTCGGCAGCGAGCGCCGCTGTGCGATCTCCCAGCTGCACGCCTGCCTCAGTCAGCACCGGGTCGAGCGCCAGGACCACATCGCGCATGGCCAGCGGATCGAGCCAGAAGTGAGGGTCGCCCGCGGCGTGATCGTGGTCGGGTTCGGCGCTGTGGTCGGCTTCCTCGGTGTGGTCGGGTTCCTCGGCGTGGTCGGCCTCCTCGCCATGGTCGGGTTCGGCGCCCGCGGTGCTTCGCAGACGCACGTGGTCGGCGGCATGGAAGACGGTCACACCGTCGGCCTCGGCCTGCTCGAGGACACTCGCCAGACCTTCTTCCAGGTCGAGCCCGTTGGCTACCACGACATCCGCCTCGAAGATGGCCTCGCTGTCACGCGCGGAAGGTTGCCACGAGTGTGGGTCCACGCCATCGCGCATCAGGGTCGTGACATCGGCCACGTCACCCGCCAGCTGGCCTACCACCGAGCCGAGCACTTCCGTGGTCGCCACGACCGAGACAGGCTGGGGGTCGTCGACGGCCGCGGTCGGGATCGCCGAGATGAGCCACAGGCTCAGCGTGAGTACGAGCGTCTTCTTCATACTCAGATGATACTCAGTCTCATTAGTGCTGGCAAGTGAGCGTCAGCGTTGACCGGCCTGGCAGGACGGACAGCGCCCGAAGAGCTCGAGGCGGTGGCTCTCCACCTCCCAGCCCGTGCGACGCTGGATCTGGTCGATGGCGGCGCCCAGGCCCAGGTCCTCCACCTCCGTCACCTGGCCACAGACCTCGCAGACGATGTGATGGTGGTGGTGCTGCGGCACGCACGGCACGTAGGCGTGGTCTCCGGTCGGAAGGTCGATGCGCTCGAGCACCTCCAGCTCGGTGAAGAGGTCGAGCGCGCGGAAGACCGTCGCCCGGCCGATCTCGACGTCCTGCGCCTGCGCGTCCTCGATGAGGTCGTTGGCCGTGAAGTGGCCCGACCGGCCCGCCACCAGCTCGGCCACGACACGGCGAGGCTCGGTCAGTCGGTAGCCGGCTTTCCCCATGGCTTCGACGAGTGGTTGGGCAGCAGTCATCCTGTCCGCATCGTAAGCCAGATCCATCATCGGCCGCGGCCGGGACCCGGGTCGCCGCATGGGTATGCTGAGCGGATGAGCGAACCACTCGACGAATACGCCTTCACCATCCACCTCGACCTGCCCTACGAAACCGCCAGGGAGCGGACGGAGGAGGCTCTGCGGGTAGAGGGCTTCGGGGTCATCACGGAGATCGACGTGCGCCAGACGTTCCGCGCCAAGCTGGACGTCGAGTTCCGCAAGTACGCCATCCTGGGTGCCTGTAACCCCAGCCTGGCGCGACGAGCACTCTCCACTCAGCCGCAGGTCGGCCTGCTGTTGCCCTGCAACGTGATCGTCTACGAGGACGAGGACGGCAGCGGCACCACCGTTTCGGTGGTCGACCCGCTGGGCATGCTGGGCGATATCGACGTTCCCGAGCTGCAGGACGTGGCCGCCGAAGCACACGGGCGCTTGGCCAAGGTCGCCGAGGCCCTGACAGCCTGACGCCGCCCACGGTGGCGCCATCCGCTCGTCGACCGACCCTTCGCTCGGTCGCCATGCCGACCGAGCATGGTGGCTGGGGCCTGACGCTGGAGCCGGCGGTCCTCGGCGTGCTGCTCGCCCCCAGCCCCGCCGGTGTGGCCCTCGGGATGGCGGCGCTGCTGGCGTTCCTCGTGCGCACTCCGCTGCGGCTGGTGCTCATCGGGCGCCATCGTGGCGGGTCGCGGCCGCACAGCGCGCTGGGCGCGCAGCGGGCGCAGCTGGCCGCGCGCGTCGCCGCCATCGAGCTGGCCACGGTGATCGTCGGCCTCGTCGTCGCGGCGCTGCTGGCCGTCGACCCACTGTGGTGGCTGCCCCTGCTGCTGGCTGCTCCCCTCTTCGCGCTGGCGCTCTGGTTCGACATGCGTTCGCTGAGCCGGCACCTGGCCCCGGAGGTCGTCGGCTCGGTGGCAGTCGCGAGCGTCGCCGCCATGGGAGCGCTCGCGGGGGGAGCGACATGGACGTTGGCGCTGGGCGCCTGGGTCATCCTCGGTGCTCGCATCGCCACCTCGATCCCCCACGTTCGCGCCCAGGTGCGGCGCATCCACGGGCAGACGGCGCCCGCCGTCCCGACGCTGGTGGGGGATGCGACGGCACTCGGCCTCGCGCTCGTCGCGGTGGTGGTGGACGGCTCGCTGCTCCCCGGTGCCCTGGCCATCGTTGCGCTGGTGGCCGTCCAGCGTCTCACCCTCGTCCGGCCTCCGCGGCCGGCCAGGGTCCTCGGCGTGCGGCAGATGGTCCTCGGCTTCGGCGTGGTGGGCGCGACCGCCCTGGGGGCCTGGCTGCTGTAAGCGGGCGACGGTGTTGGCTCGCAGGTCATCGCTGCACCGACGCGAAAGGCCCGCCCCTTGCGGGACGGGCCTCGTGCGTACGAACGGCGGCTCAGGCCGCCGATACAGAGTTAGACCAGGCGAACGTGCTGGGCCTGCGGGCCCTTGGGGCTCTGGCCGATCTCGAACTCCACCTTCTCGCCGCCGTTGAGGCGGTCGAAATCTGACGAGCTCTCGAGCTCGTTGCGGTGGAAGAAGTATTCCTTGCCGTCTTCTGCGGCGATAAACCCGAAGCCTCGATCAGAGACGAGCTTCTTGACTGTACCGTTGGCCATTGGGGCCCTCCTACGGATCCCGAACGAAGAACACGACTTCGCACGGTCCGTTCGGAAAGGGGGTGACCACGCGGGCGCGTTGCAACATGCAACCTGATGACGGTATCACGCCCGTCGAATCGGTGGGCGCAACTCGATGATCCGATCCACGTGTGCGCTGATCGCGGGCCGGTGCGAGATCGCCAGGACCGTCCTGCCCCGCAGCCACGGACCAAGCGCGGACCACAGCGCCACCTCTGTCGTGGTATCGAGGTCCGCGGTGGCCTCGTCGAGGATCACCACCGGCGCGTCCTTCAGAACCGCGCGCGCGATGGCCAGCCGGCGGCGCTCACCGCCTGACAGGAGCACGCCGTCCTCGCCCACGACCGTGTCGTAGCCGTTGGGCAGGGACGAGATGACGTCGTGGAGCTGGGCCAGGCGGCAGGCCTGCTCCATGGCGGCACGGTCGGCCTCGGCAGCCGCGACCGCGAGGTTGTCGGTGATGGAGGCATTGAACAGGTAGACGTCCTGCGGCACCACGCTGAACAGCGCCCTGGCATCCTCGCTCTCGAGCTCGCGCAGCTCGCGACCTCCGACCCGGACCGTGCCGCGCTCGTAGTCCCAGAACCGCAGGAGGAGCGACACCAGCGTGGACTTGCCGGAGCCGCTGGGCCCAAGGATGGCAACGTGCTCGCCCGGAGCCAGGTGCAGGTCCAGGTCGTGCAGCACCCACGGTTGCGAGGGATCGAAGCGGAAGGACAGGCCGGAGATCGCGAGGTCGGGCGCCGGCGTCCGGGCCGGCGGCTGGGCCGGTCGAGGGGGTTCGGGCACCGGCTGCGGTGCGTCGATGAGCTCGAAGATCCGACCGGCCGATGCGCGCGTGGCATCGAGCAGCTGCAGCGAGCGTGCCAGTGGCTGCACTGCCTCGAAGGCAGCGATGGCGGCCAGTGGCAGTGCGGCGAGGAACACCCCCTCCAGGCGTCCGGACGTCACCAGCGGGATCGCCAGCACCAGGATGCACAGGCCCGCGAGCGAGGCGAACAGGCCGCCGAGCGCGTTGCCGACCCCCTCGATCGCGCCCAGGCGGCGACGTGCCTCGTCCAGCTCACGAGCTCGTGCCAGCAGCCGGGCTCGGTGGGCGGCAGCGGCATCGAGGGCAACGAGGTCAGCCACGCCGTGCACCTCGTCGAGCAGCATGGCACCAACGTCGCCGCGCATGCTCGCCAGCGTCGCCGCGGAGTCACGTGAGAGCCAGCGGGTGACCAGTGGCAGCGCCACGCCGGTCAGCAGCAGGAAGACGGCCAGGACGAGGCCGATGGCGAGGTCGAAGATGCCGTAGATGACGCTCATCGAGGCAACCACGATGGCCGCCACCATCGGCGGCACCAGCACGCGGATGTAGAAGTCCTCCAGCGCGTCGACGTCGGACACGAGGCGCGTGAGCAGGTCGCCGCCACGCTGGTGCACCAGGCGAGCCGGTGCCAGCGGCTCGATTGCACCGTAGAACCAGACGCGCACGCCGGAGAGGATGCGGAACATCGCCCGGTGCGTGGTGTAGCGCTCCAGATAGCGGAACCCTGCGCGCGAGATCGCCAGCACTCGCACGCCCGTGACCGCGAGCGCCAGCTCGGCCACGCTCGTCGCGACGGCGGCCTTGGAGATGAGGTAGGCAGAGAGCCCCATCAACGCGACGTTGCTGCCGACGGCGAGGACCCCGAGCAGGACGCCTGCGGCCAGCCACGGCCAGTGGGGCAGGACGAGCCGGAGCAGCCGCCGTAGGTCGCTCATGGAGCAGCCTCGTCAGCCGCGGCTCGGCGGCCCTCGCGCAGGTCACCGGACTGGTCGCCATGGGCTTCGATGCCGTGGTCGTCGTTCAGGTCGCCACCGTGGTCGTCGACGAGCCGGCGATAGGCGCCGCGGGCAGCCAGCAGCCTGGCCGGGGGTCCGATCTCGACGACGCGGCCGTGATCGAGCACGGCGATCCGGTCGGCCCGCTGTGCCAGCCGCAGTCGGTGGGCGATGACGAGCACGGTGCGCCCCGCCAGCAGGCGCGCCAGTGCCTCGCCGATGGCGGCCTCGCTGGCCTCGTCCTGGTAGGAGGTCGCTTCGTCGAGCAGCAGCAGTGGCGCATCGCGCAGGAAGGCCCGGGCGATGGCGATGCGCTGGCGCTGCCCGCCGGACAGCCGGGCGCCGGCGTCTCCCACCTGCGTCTCGAGGCCATGGGGCAGGCGCTCGACGAACTCGGACGCGTTCGCCGCGGCGACCGCGGCGGCGACCGCGGCGTCACTGGCCCCAGGGCGAGCGAGCCGGACGTTGTCCGCGATGCTGCCGTGGAAGAGATGCGGCCGCTGCGGCACCCACGCGAGGGATGCCCGCCAGTCCGACAGCGCGATCTCCGACAGCGGCTCGCCGTTCACCCTGATGCTTCCGCTCCCTGGCTCGATGAAGCGCAGCAGCAGGCCGGCTAGCGTCGACTTGCCGGCGCCGCTCTCCCCGACCAGCGCCAGGGTCTCGCCGGCGCGGAGCTCCAGGTCGAGCGCGTCGAGCGCCGGGGTCTCGCGCGTCGGGTAGGTGAAGCCGACATGTTCGAAGGTGATGCCCGGAGGCTCGCGGAGCGCGGGAGCGACCGCTGCGGCGCTGCCGGGACGTCTGGCTGTGGCGCCTCCGGGACGTCCGGCTGTGGCGCTGCCGGGACGTCTGGCTGTGGCGCCTCCGGGACGTCCGGCTGTGGCGCTGCCGGGACGTCCGGCCGCCGCCGCATCCGCAGTCGCCACAGCGCCGGCGGCCA
>CAVORC010000026.1:0-6074 GCA_963698505.1 uncultured Chloroflexia bacterium
GCAGCTCAGCCTAGACGTCGCTGAGCGGTGGCCCCTGCGCCCGGGCGTGCCACCAGCTGGCCGCGAGCGCCACGCTCAGCGCACAGGTAGCACCGACCGTGGCGCCGGCGAGCGTATCGGTCAGCCAGTGCGCGCGCAGGTACACCCGGCTACCCGCCATCAGCAGCGCATAGGCCACCGCCACGGCCAGCCAGGGGCGACGCTGGGGGCCGGCCGGCACGAAGATGAGCACCAGTGCGATGGCCATGGCCGCAGCCGTCAGGGAGTGGCCCGACATGAACGAGTAGGTGTGCTCCTCGACCAGGCCCGCCGGCGGTCGGGCCCGCTCGTAGACGTTCTTGATGAGCGCGTTGAGGCCTTCAGCGAGAGCCGTCACGACCAGCCACACCGCCAGCCCGGGCCAGCGTCGCTGCCAGGCGAGCACGCCGGCCACGATGACCACGAGGACCCCGCTGGCGATGGTGCCACCGACGATATCGAGGAGGTGCGCGGCGGCCACCA
The DNA here is from genome assembly GCA_963698505.1 of uncultured Chloroflexia bacterium. Lineage (GTDB taxonomy): Bacteria > Chloroflexota > Limnocylindria > Limnocylindrales > CSP1-4 > JAFMJV01. The sequence goes on from CAVORC010000026.1 coordinate 502, forward strand.
GCACATCCTGCTCCGCCGCGACCACCAGGTCATGGACGCGGTCATCGATACGCTGAACAGCGTCGGCCAGGATCGGCACCGCCAGCAGGATCAGCCACGTCAGCGTCAGCAACCACAGGATCACGGTCCAGGCGCGCACGCGAGGCGTATCGCAGTCGAGCGGAGGGCCCGGGGCCAGCCTGGCCAGCGGTGCGGGTGCTGGGTCGGTGTGCAGGGCGCTAGGTCCTCGCGGTGGGTGCTGCCATCGGCCTACTCCTGGCGGTTGAAGGCCCAGATGGCTCCGCCGAGGAGCAGCGTGCTCATCGCGCCCACCACGAGCACATCCTGGAGCAGGGTCATGGTGTGCCCGCCGATGGTGACGCCGAGTGAGGCAGCGCCGACCTGCGCACCCAGGAAGACCTGGCGCACCGCGTCCACCCCGTAGGTCAAGGGGTTGACCTTGCTGACGACTTCCATCCAGACAGGTACCTGGTTGACCGGGAAGAACACGCCGGCAAGGAAGATGAGCGGGAAGATGATGACCTGCATCAAGGTCTGGAAGCCCTGCTGGGAGCGCATGAAAGAGGCCATCATGATGCCCAGCCCGGCCAGGCCGAGCGAGAGGATGACGATCATCGGGATCAGCCCGAGGATGATGCCCAGGTCCAACGTGACGCCCAGCAGCGGCGCCAGCAGCAGCATCAGCCCGACTTGCAGTGTCGCCTGGAGCGTGGCCCCGAACGCCTTGCCCAGCACGATGCCCGTGCGCGAGATGGGTGCCACCAGGATCTCACGCAGGAAACCGTACTCGCGGTCCCAGACGACGGAGATGCCGGCGAACAACGAGGTCGTCAGCACGGTGATGGCGATGATGCCGGGGTACATGAACTGGATGTAGTCGACGCCCGGGGCCATCCCCCCGATGACGTTGGTGAAGCCTGCGCCGAAGACGATGAGCAGCAGCAGCGGCATCATCAGCGAACCGACGATGCGTGAGCGCTCGGTGACGAACCGCAGGATCTCGCGGTAGGCCACCACCCATGTGCCGCGGAGGGTCTCCGATCGCAGCATCAGTGTCGCGGGCCTCGTCCCATCGACCGGATCATCTGGTCGTACTCGCCCACCTCCTCGTCACGGATCTCGTGTCCGGTGACGTCGAGGAAGACATCGTCGAGGGTGGGTCGTCGCAACCCGATGGAGGTGATGGGCTGACTGAAACCGCGCACGAACTCCGGCAGGAACGACTCCCCGTTACGCACCTGGAACGTCAGCGAGTCGTCGGAGCGGGTGGCCACCAGGTCGAAGCGCTCGGCGATCTCGGTCACTGCGGCGTCCAGGTCGGCTGTGCCCACCGTCACCAGGTCGCCACCGACGGCCGCCTTGAGGCCGGCGGGCGTGTCGAGCGCCTGGATCTCACCGTGATCGATGACCGCGATGCGATCGGCGTTCTCGGCCTCTTCCATGTAGTGGGTGGTGAGGAAGATGGTCAGCTGCTCGCGCTGGCGAAGGTCCAGCAGATAGGTCCAGATGCTGCGTCGTGTCTGTGGGTCGAGGCCCAGCGTGGGCTCGTCGAGGAAGAGCACGCGCGGATGATGCAGCAGGCCGCGAGCGATCTCGAGGCGGCGCTTCATGCCCCCGGAGTAGTTGCGTACGGGCGTCTTGCGTCGGTCCCACAGGTCCACCATCTCCAGCAGTTCCCGCGCTCGACGGTCGCGCAGCTCGCGTGGGATGGCGTAGGCGTAGGCGTGGAAGCGCAGGTTCTGCTCGGCCGTGAGGTACTCGTCGAGCGTCGGCTGCTGGAAGACCAGGCCGATCGACCGACGCACGTCGCTGCGATCGCGCTGCACGTCGAAGCCATTCAGCGTGGCGCGACCGGCGCTGGGCTTGAGCAGCGTGCAGAGCATGTTGATAGTGGTGGTCTTGCCCGCGCCGTTGGGGCCCAGGAAGCCGAAGATCTCGCCCCGGTCGATCTCGAACGAGACGCCCTTCACGGCCTCGATCTTGCCGAAGCTGCGGGCCAGCGCCTCGACCCGCACCATGCTCTCGGCGGTGGCCGACGTGGATGATGACAACGGCAGACTCCCGTGGTCGAGCGAGCGACCGTCGCGGGCGGTCACAGCGGTGGTTCCGGTGCAGCGTGCGGTGGCGGCCGCTCGTCGATCACGAGCGCGGACAGCGACGCCGGGTCGCGACGGATCGGCCGCGTCCACCAGAACCATACCGCGACCGTAGCGGCCATCGCTCCCAGCATCAGGTAGAGCGTGGGGAGCGGGCCGACGACCCCCGCCAGCCAGCCCGCGGCGAGCGTCGACACCGACGAGACCGCCAGGGCCAGGCCGAAGTCGACGGCGAAGACGCGACCACGCACCCGGTCGGGCGTCGAGCGCTGCAGCCCGTACGACGAGAGCGTCCACTGTGCGCCGCCACCGAGATGGCCGATGAAGACGAAGACGGCCGCTGCCCAGATCACCGGCGACAGCGGCAGCAGCGCATAGCCCACGAGGTAGACCACGAAGGACAGGCTGATGCCGCGCAGCAGCAGGGAGCGATCGTCGCTGGCGAAGCGGCGGCCGGCGAACGGGCCCACCAGGGCCCCCAGTCCACGCGCAGCGAAGAGCAGGCCAACACCCAGCTGGCCGGCGCCCCAGATGTCATCGCTGGTGATGGCCAGCATATGGACGATGCCGGTGGCCACCCCGAAGGTCGGCTTGGTCAGCAGCAGCGAGGCGACGCCGCGATCGCGCCTTGCCAGGGCCAGCGTCTCGGTGACCGTGGAGACCAGGCCGCCGATGCCGCGCGGCGCGTCCTCCGCGACATGGCCCGGCTCCCGCATCGATCGCCGCACCGACCACACCAGCGTGGCCGAGACGAAGAACAGCAACGGGTAGAGCAGGAACGTGACCTCGCGTCCGACGGTGGCCGCCACCACCCCGCCGAGGGCCGCGCCGAAGGCCACCATCGTGCCCCAGGCGGAGCCGATGAGCGCGTTGGCCGTGGGGAGGTCGGCAGGCTCGACAAGATTGGGCAGCGAGGCCGAGACGGTCGGCTCGAAGAACGCCGCCCCGAAGGCCAGCAGCGCCACGACAGCGAAGGCGATCCAGATGCTGTCAGCGTCGACCGCGAAGAGCAGCCCGATGCAGACGATCCCGCGCCCGACGTTGGCGCCGGTGAGCAGCAGGCGCCGGTCGAAGCGATCGGCCAGCATGCCCGCGATGGGCGTGGCCACCAGGAACGGCGCCATCTGCAGCACCAGGATGACCGAGGCCGCAGCCGCCGAGCCGGTGGTCTCGAGCACGAGGTCGATGAGTGCGACGGTGGCGAACCAGTCGGCGGCGAAGGCCACCAGCAGGGCCAGGTAGAGTCGGGCGAAGTCGGGGTTGCGCTGGAGCAGCCCGCTGATCGTTCGGATGCGCTGCATTCGGCGTTGAGTCTAGACACCGACGCGAGGAGGGCGCGGCGTGGCACACTCGCGGGGATGAACATCAAGCGACGCCTACGGCGCATCGTCCGACCGTCAGCATCGGGGGTCAACACCAGCGGCAAGCCACGCAGCGAGCAGGGCAAGGAGCATCCGCCGCTGCCAGCGGGCTGGCACATCGGCCCGCCCGACTACATCGGCATCGGCGTGCAGAAGGCTGGTACCACGCGCTGGTGGAAGCTCATCGCCAAGCATCCCGACGTGGTGGGCGAGCTCAAGGAGACGCATCAGCTGAGCCGCTACGGATGGCGGCCCATGTTCGAGGCGGATCGCGAAGCCTACTACCGCTACTTCCCCCGACCTGATGGCAAGCTGGCCGGTGAATGGACGCCGCGCTACATGAATGTGCCGGGCGTGGTCGACACGATGGCGGCACTGGCCCCGGAGGCGCGGCTGCTGGTGCTGCTGCGAGACCCGGTCGAGCGCTACCGCTCGGGCGTGGGCCAATGGCAGAAACGCAAGGAGCGGCGCGGCAAGCGACCCAACCTGTGGGCCGGGCGAAAGGATGCCTACGCGCGCTCGTTCTATGCCTACGCGCTGCGACCGTATGTGGCGGCGTTCGGTCGCGAGCGCCTGCTCGTGCTGCAGTTCGAGAAGTGCCTGCAGGACCCGGCCGCCGAGTACCGCCGTACGCTGGAGTTCCTTGGTCTGCCCGAGTGGATGCCGCCGCCGGAGATCCTGGGAAAGCGCGTCAACGTGGCCAAGCGACGACCGACGCCCGCCGAGCTCGACGAGCCGCCCGACCTGGTGGAGTCGCTGGAGGATGATGTCCGCGAGCTGCTGGAGCTGGCGCCGGACATCGATCTCTCACTCTGGCCGAACTTCCGCCACCTCGCAGGCAGCGGGCCCCGTCCGGAGGCCTGAGCAGACGCGACGAAGGCGGCCCACCGCGCGCGGGAGCCGCCTTCGAGGCCTGCGTCGGGTCGTATTACGGGGTGATCTTCACCAATGCGCCGCCGGCGGGACCCATCATCGTGCCGGTGGACACGTAGATGGCGCCGTCAGCATCGACATCGATGCCACCGAGGGCCATCAACTGCTCGCCAGTGGCGACCAGCGTCGGTTCGCCACCGCCTGGAGCGACACTCATGACGGCACCGACTGGCGGAGCCTCGCCGGTGAACACGCTCATGAGTCCGTCATGCGCGAGCTCGGCGACGTAGAGCGTCCCGTCGGGTCCGAACGCGAGACCGATGATGCTGCTGAAGCCGGTGGCGTACTTGACCGGCTCCTCGCCCTCTGCCAGGCGCCAGACCGACGCCCCACCGACAGGGAAGGGACCGCCCGTGAGCTCGCCAACGTAGAGCGCGCCATCAGGCCCGAGCGCCACCGAGGTCGGCACGGATTGCACCGGGATGGGAATCATCTGGTCGGCGTCGCCCTCGGGAGGTGCCTCGCCGTCCGCCGCGCCCTCACCGTCGGCAGGTGGCTCACCGGCCGCTTCGCCCTCCGCTGGCCCGCCCATGGCCGCCAACGCCGCGGCCGAGAACTCGTGGGTGGTGAACGGAACGGCCGCGATGAGCGAGACGCTGCCGTCATCGCCCACCAGCAGCACGTCGTTGCCGCCGGCATCAGCGACGGCGACGCCGCCGTCGACGATGGCGATGCCGTAGGGGTTGGAGTCAACGGTCCCGCCCCAGGCCGCGTCGGGGTCGTTCTCCGTCTCGAAGGCGGCCACGTCCGCCACCGGCTCAAGCGTGCCGTCGGCAGCGGCCTTCATGAGCCACCCGGACGTGGCGAAGTCGGCCGGCATCTCCGCGCGCATCGCCGGATCTGCGCCGAGGTTCATCACCAGGTACAGCGAGCCATCCTCGGCGATCGCGATGTCCGACACGCCGCCGATCTCGGGGCCGGCGCCAGCTGAGGTCAGCCCCTCGACGACACGCTCGAGGCTGCCGTCAGCGATACGGGCGACGCCGCCACTTGGGCCGTAGCACATGCCACCTTCACTGTCACCCAGGCCCATGTCGATGCAGGACTCGCCGGCGGCGCCGGCTTCCGCCACGTAGATGCTGCCGTCGTCGGCGACGGCCACGCCGCGCGGCGTGTTCAGCCCCTCGGCCAGGACCTCCAGCGTTGCCTCTTGCGCCGCGACGGGCGCCGCGAGCGCCGCGAT